>DDWS01000042.1 GCA_002347685.1 Syntrophaceae bacterium UBA2280 | reverse complement strand
CCTTAAACATCGTAAAAAGCGGACATATCATGTGATACAAAATAGGACTTTTCCATTTGCTACTAACAGAAAATTTATTCATACCCGGTATGGTTTATGAAGCAGCAAAGGCGAAAAAGTGCTGATCACCCGAACGTTGAAAGTGCGTCGATCTTTCGATCCCTGGGGGTTTTTTTAATCTGAATCTCCAGACGCATCGCGCTGCCTTTGTCCATGTTCACGCTTATGGCCGCTAAGGCTACCGGACGCCGCGAACGGGTATATTTTGACGCAACTCCCGAGGCATGCGCGTTCAGCCGCTTTTCGAGGTTGTTGGTGATCCCGGTGTAAAGGCTGTTGTCCGCACAGCGCAGAATATAAACAAGCCATCCGCCGTCTGCGCCCTGATTTTTAATTTTCATCATCGACTCTCTCTACAACAACACCAAATCCAATGCCATGCAAATCTGGCTCTTCAGACCGGATCGAGCCACTTCGTGAAAAGGCAGGAATGCTTTGACCATTTCATCAACTAGTGCTAATAGTCGGCTCTAAAAGAGTGGGAGTCACCATGCTAAAATATCTGCCGGAAAGGCTGCTGGGCGTAATCGCTCTGACACTGCTGGCATTGAATGTCCTTTTCTGGACACCGATTCTGTTTGTTTTTTCGTTTTTGAAGCTGATCTTGCGCCGCGGTTTCGATGACGCCATGCAGTGGCTGGCGGCAAACTGGATCGCCTGGAACAGCAGATGGATGAAACTCACCCAGAAGACGACCTGGGACGTACAGGGTTTGGAAGGCCTTGATCCGCAGGGCTGGTATCTGGTGATCAGCAACCATCAATCCTGGGCGGATATTTTTGTCCTGCAGAACATCCTGAACCGGCGAATCCCGTTTATGAAATTTTTCCTCAAGCATGAACTGATCTGGGTACCCTTCATGGGCCTGGCCTGGTGGGCGCTGGGTTTTCCTTTTCTTCACCGTCATAGCGCTGAATATCTGAAGAAACACCCCGAACAGCGGGGGAAGGATTTTGAAACCACCCGCAAAGCCTGCGAACAATTCTCCCGGGTGCCGACCTGTGTCATGAACTTTCTGGAAGGCACACGGTTCACGAAAGAGAAGCATCTCGCTCAGCATTCGCCTTATCGGCACCTGTTGAAGCCCAAGGCGGGGGGCATCGCCCTGGCACTGAGCGCTCTGGGTGATAAGTTCGATTCTCTGTTAAATATTACGATTGTTTATCCGGACGGCATTCCCACATTCTGGGGATTTCTCTGCGGCAGGGTCAAACGGGTGATTGTGAGAATTTCCTCCATTAAAATCCCTCAGCATTTTCTGCGGGGGGATTATGAAGGCGACCGTGAATTCCAAATAGCATTTCAACAATGGGTACAGGATCTGTGGCAGGAAAAAGATGAGCAGATGATTCAATTGCTGCGGGAAGCCGAGGCGTGATTCCGCCTGAGCCTCCCGCTCGCATGGATTTTTATGCCACCTGTGCAGTGCTGCGGTTGGACCAGGAAAGACGTCCTGCGTCACTAAATGAGCGCTGCTTTGGCTTGGCTGAGCCCCCCTGTGTCTTGATCGAAAAGAGCTTTCGTCCGGCGCCCGGCTTCATGCTCCGGTTAGTGCGCTCAGGGCGAAATTCACAGTCCGACCCGCTCGCCGTCAGCCCTTCTACCTTTTGATATTCGAGTTTGTCGCCCAGCAGCTTGCTTATGGAATGAACCAGGTCGCCGTCCTGACGGGTGACAAAAGTATAGGCGTCACCGGTCTGGCAGGCGCGTCCCGTTCTTCCGATCCGGTGTGTATAGGCGTCGGCGGTTGACGGCATATCATAGTTGATAACGTGTGAAATGCGCGATACGTCAATGCCGCGCGCCGCAATGTCCGTGGCCACCATGACTTCATAGCGTCCGTCTCGAAAACCGTCAAGAGACTGCTTACGTTTGGGCTGTGTTAGATTGCCGTGCAGGGAGGTAACTTTATGCCCGCTTTTATTTAAATGTTCGGCAAGGCTTTTTGCGCGCGATTTCGTACGGGTGAAGACCAGGACCGACCGTACAGCCGTTTTCTCCAGGATATCCTTGAGCAGGGCTGTTTTGAGTTCCATTTGAACGGGATAAAACTTGTGGGAAACCGTCATCACGGGAGCCGTATGCCCGACTTGAATATGGGCGGGATTTCGCAGCAGATCATTGGCCAGAGAGCGGATTTCGTTCGGCATGGTGGCGGAGAAAAGGAGCGTCTGGCGTTCGGCCGGAAGATGCTTCACAATTTTGCGGACATCCGGCAGAAAGCCCATGTCAAACATGTGGTCTGCCTCATCCAATACCAGTACTTCCACAGAAGACAAATCTATCGTGCCACGTTCGATGTGATCGAGCAGGCGACCCGGACAGGCGGATATGATATCGACCCCCGCCCGCAATTTGCTGATCTGGTTGTGAATGCTGGCCCCGCCGTAAATCGCCGCACTCCTGAGTCCGGTTTTCCGGCCCAGCTGAAAGATGGCCTCGTGGGTTTGTTCAGACAATTCCCTCGTTGGAGCGACAATCAGCGCTCGGACGGCGCCTCGCTTGCCCTGTGTCAAGCGCTGCAGAATCGGCAGCACGAAAGCGGCTGTTTTCCCGGTACCGGTCTGGGCCAGTCCCATCACATCGCGACCCTCAAGGATCGGGGGAATGGACTGCGCCTGAATCGGCGTCGGTGTCTTGTAGCCCGCCGCGATCACGCCGGCATATACTTTTTCATGTAACTTGAATGTTTCAAAACTCATTGGTTATCCTTTTTCTTTGTTACCAGCTTACGTTATTGTTTAAACCCAAGTGAAAACCGTCATAAGGCTGGTAAAGACACCTTTTCATACGCTCGTTTGGCGCCTGAAAAGAAAGGTCACTAACACGGCAATGCGTTTGGATTTTATGATTGATTAGCCGATTATTCCTTAACAAATTTCCATGGAGAAAGGTTGGGAAGGGTATTGATCGCTATTCCTTAAGGGTCTCTACAGGTAAAACCTTCAAATTGCAAGTCATTTCTTTTTTTTATTTCATCCTGACCGGCAGAGGGGAGACATCCGGCGCCCGGGGCAGTATATCTCTTCTGCCTGCCTTGAGCGCCGGATGAATCGAAAGGCCTATTTCAGGGGAAAGTTTGTCGCCTGAGACGCGATAATGTACCAGGTGATAAACAGTGCGTTGATGACCGCACCGGAATAGATCAACCCCGTTTTTTCAAAATAATAGGTAGAGATAAATGTGACAATCATAAACAGGGGCAAGACCTGAATGGCCACAATAGCATAGAGAGTCAGCAGCACATCCGGCACGCCAAGCGGACGGCCCAAAAATAGCGGGATATAGAGAATCAGCAGCAGCAGTAAATACCCCAGGGAAGTGACCACCACGGCTTTTATCATCCTGCTTTTAAAGGAACCGACCAGTGACCGAAGCTGTCCGTGCAGGACAACCGCGAACACCAGATAAAACAGCAGGAAGGGGATGACATATCGCAGTGCGATCTGGAAATGCATCGCGCTCATGGGCTTGAGCTGCATGATCCAGAACCGGTAATCCACTGTAAAGATAGCGGAAATGACGACAACCGACAGATAGGCGGCACCTATCACGATGAAGGCAAGCAGCACGGAAAGGCCGATCTTCTTGACCGTCGCACCGCCGGATGCAACCAATCCGTAGGACACGGAGTTGCCACCCTTTTTCCGGTTGAACAAATGCCAGACAGCAAATAGAATGAGTGAGATCAGCATATTAACAAGCAACCAGAACATCAGGGTGTTGGTCACCTGCTGTGGAAAGAGCCAGGAGGCTTTCACGGCAAAGTTCCCGATTCCGGTGAGAGGAAAATATGTGATGGCGGGAATGAGGATCATCAGAATCGCGGCCACCCACCAGCCGCCTCCCTGCGCGGGCTTCGGATTTTGCGGGGCTTCCCGCAATGCGCTGAAGAACCCGGTCTGCAAAAGCAGACGGCCGAAGGCAAAAATAAACAAAAGACAGCCAAGCAAACTGACGAGTGTGGCGATTTCCTTCCAGTACCAGATCTGACTGGTGGAGGGAATGGGATTAACATCGCCGAGTGTTTTCTGAAACCATTCAATGGCGTAACCGATGGCCTCACAAGAGAGATGATCGCCGGGATGCGTTGTTTCCGGCTGATAAAGCACGCGGGCCGTGCCTTCTTCTATGGAGCCGTAAATCTTTCCTGGTTCAATCGTTTCCGTCGTCCCGAACACATTTTTCAGCGCGTCGCTTGTTACCACGTCTCTGGCGACAGGGGTCTCCCACATCAGCATGGAAAACTCATCATATGTACTGAAGACCAAGGCCAGATTTCTTGGAAATACGGGAGTGCCCGGAATGGGAACATACTGCTGCGAATATTTTGTGCCTGTGGATGAGCCGGCCAGTACCATGGCTGCATAATCAGCGGGAAAGGTTGCAGCGGCGATCACAGATGCCCAGCCGCCCATGGAGTGGCCTTCCAGGCCGATCTTGTCTTTATCCACGAAATCGAGACTCCGCAGATAAGCCAGACCGTCAATCGCGCCATAACCGCTGTCGCCTACAGGCGGATCTGAATAGCCGTGCCCCGCCTGATCAAGGGCCAGCACGACCCAACCGCGACGCGCGAATTCTATTGCAAAACCGGACTGCGTTTCCCTGGAATTGATGTAACCGTGGATGGCCTGGATGGCGGGTGCAGGCGTTTGTGGCGTGGCGTTGGCCGGCACATATAAAAGCGCGCTGCGCGTTGCGCCATCTTTACCCTGGAAACGGATGTCCTTGACGGCAATCCTTCCGAAATCGGTTTGAACCTGGCTGGCCACTATAGCGCCAACCACCATCATAACGAGCGTAATGACCAGAAATACTTTCCCCTTCATTTCAGTCTCCTCCAATGATAAAAAAATTCCCCGTCAATAATGATGTGGGGTTCAATCTTACATTATTTAATTCGCGGTCAAAAGGGCTGTGATGGAAAGACATCCAGGCAAGAGCCTTTCAACCGGTCAGGATCTGAAAACCGGGGGTAACTTAAAAAAAAACTGCTTTAAACGCATGAAAATTGAACCAGGCCGAAACCCTTATCAACTTTTTTTATGGTGCCTTGAACGCTCCTTTATCCGTGACCCGTTCGAAAAGCCGCTGTTTCGAGATTAGTTTTTTTCAAACCCGGCAGGCGCAACGGATAGCTTATGCACTCCGGGCGGTTCCTGAAAAATGACGATCATGAAGGACACTTTTTGCCCGGTCGGAATGTTGCTTTTCGCCGTTGTCCGGTTCTGAAGGATCTCGATGATGGTCTTGGCGTCTAAACTTTCGAGTTGCTCGCCTGTCAGAATGTTGCCTCCCTGCGCGGACATGGAGGTAAGCGGAGCCCCCTGAATATCATGGAGCTGTGCCACAATATTGATTCTGGAGATGGCGTTTGGCGTCTGATTTACCGCGACACCTTCAATCAGCCTAACGCTCCTGCCGACGGCTTTGTTATGGACTAGTTTTTGCCGAACGTCTATGAGTTTTATCTCATCGGATGCAGTCTGAAACGTCTTTGCGCTGCCGATGGAATCTCCTGAAACGGGCATCTTCGATTGAATCCAGTCCAGCGCCTTATCCCCTCTTTCAGGATACATCCACAGATACCCCCCTAAAACCAAAATCAAAAGGAGAATCACAAGAAGCACGATCAGTCCCACCCGTCTGCCGGCAGAGCTTTTTTCAGGCGCATAATCATAGCGTTTTCCCGCATCGCCTTTCTTGTCAGGCGTAACGTCCCCTTTGTCCGCCGGCATAACCGGCTTCACGTTCTGGTCAAACAAACCGGGTCCCTTCGGAATATCCATTTCCGGCTTAAGACCGGACGGCTTTCCCAAAGACCTCGCCGGTTCTTTTCTGGAAACAGACGGTACGGGAATTTTAGGCAACCCCTGATCCGTCGACGGCTTGGCAAAAAATTCATTGAGTTCGGGAGAAAACGTTTTTTCTTTCGGCGCGCGCCCCCCTGCGGCATAATCTCCGCCGGTTTTCTTCTTGATTTTTTCATCATCGCCGAAGAGCGGGGAAGAGGCCGTCCTCTCCAATGATACATCCGTGAAAGAAGCCGTGGAAGGAGCCTTTTCAGCCGTGGGCTGTGTTTGAGAAGCAACAGGTTTGTCCGCCTCCACAATGGAGGATAAGAAAACATCCAACTCCTGCTTCTCGCGTTTCAAATCGAACATCCCATTTTTTTTGTCCATGAAATTGTCCTTTGTCAGATTTTTACCCAATGTAGCGTGTTAACCCCAACGATCTAAACCTTATCTGATTGGGGTTCCTCTTCCTTATGATGATCGGAGGCGTGCCGCTGCGCCGGAATCTTGATAATATCATTGCAGGATCTGCAGATAAAAATCATGGCTGATCCTTTCAGGTCTTCCGGTTCAATGATGTATCGTTCACCACATTCCTCACAAAAGATAATCATGCCAATTGTACTCGTCCTTCTTCCGGTAACAAAAAAATCCCAAACATTCGTTGATTTGACACCGCACGTGTTTTATCACGGAGACGCACATCAACTTTATCGTTGTGTTCTATAGTCATTTTTGAGCGCTTGAATCTCTTGTTTTAAAGCGTCGATCTCTCCTGAAAAAGTTTTCTTGAGTTCATCGAGGGCAAAAGCAAATGCTTCATGCGGCGCCATCTCCTTGATCGCAGCGATGCTTTCCTGCACAGCCAAGTCAGCGGGTGGGGCCGGGGCTTGACTGCTTTGATCCGGTGTTTCTAACGTCGGAACCGCCAACGGTTCATCGACCACGATATCATCCGCTTCATGAACGGTCCAATCTCTGCGGGTTTCAGCCGACCGGAGAGGGTCTGGAGGTTTTGGCACATCAACGGATTCCAACTCAAGGGACAAATCGGAAAGACGTTCAATATCTGCATCCGGGGCAGGGAGGGGCTTCTCAGTGGCCAGCTCAATCAAGGGTTCCATTTCAGCGGGTTTTGCTTCGACGGGCTCAATTTCAACGGCCTGCTGAACCGGAGTCTCTGCGTCACTCTGGGCTTCCAAATCCGTGGTTTCCACCCAGCCTCGATACTTCTTCACATTGTCCAGTAAAATAAGGTGCTTCTTCACTTCTGTCATTTCCGACGAGACCATCACGTTTTCCAGTTGATCATAAACGGAAAGAAGCAAATTGATCGATTCCCGGTTGGAATTCGCCCCCCGCACTCTGATGTAACGGCCAAGAAATCGCAAAATCCGGACAAATCCGAGGATGATTTTATCCCCCGTGTATAACAAATAAACTTTGTTGAGCTCTTCTTCAAACTGTTCCAGAATTTCGTCGCTGATTTCCCATTCAAGCGAAAGAACGACGCTTTTGACATTCTTTAAAGGTGAAGCCATGACGAGTCCCGACGGGTGAAAATCGTCTGAGGGCGCATCAATTCTTTTATCCGAGACTTCTGCTTCCGCGATCACTTCCTGGAAGCTGCGTGATGCTTTAGACACTGTTTCTTCCGCCGGGGGTGTCCCGCCATCTTCACCGAAAATGGCAGAAAATCTTTTTTCAATTTCATTGATAAAAGATGATTTTTCGCCTTCCGGGTTCTGGGCGGGACGGCCTGTGGTGTCAAGACTCAATTTTTGTTTGATGTCCGGGGTCATTTCCTCGAAATCGGTTTCGGGTTCGTCTTTAGACTCCAAGGAGATCGGCGGCGGTTTTACCTCTGCGGGATCCAGGGCCTGCTCAGGTTTTGTGATCCCTGAAGGTTCCTCAGCTGCGGAGCGGGGAGAATCATCTTTGCTGTCCTTCCTGATTTCGGTGTCGTCGGCGAACAGGCTGTCCAAACGGCTTTCCACCCCCTGAAGAAACGACGAATCTTCTTTTATTTTCATGTTCCCTACTCCTATTTCAATTGTTTTTCGAGAGAAGACATGGTCTCATAGATAATTTTCTTGAGTGTCGGAACAACATTATCCCCTTCTACCGCGCTGGCCTCGAACCAAGGCGCTTTGAGCGCCGTGTTCAGATCCTGCTCGAGCGTTTCGACATCGAGAATCTCAATGCCCTGCTTGGCAAGATCTCTTTTGTTGTATTGAATAACCAGGGGAATATCGTAGATGTTCTTGTTGTAAAGCGTCAGGTTTTCTTCGAGATTGCGCAAAGACAAAATATTTTTGTTTCTGCGTTCGGCGGCAGAATCGGCGACGAAAACAACGCCGTCAACTCCTTTCAAGACCAGCCGTCTTGTTGAATTATACTTCACCTGACCGGGAACGGTGTAGAGTTGAATTTTAACATCATAACCGCTGATTTTCCCCATATCAAACGGAAAGAAATCGAAAAACAGCGTCCTGTCGCCTTGTGTTTTAACCGTAACCATTTCAGAATTAACCTGAAGGCGGCATTTTTCATAGATATATTCAAGATTGGTGGTCTTACCGCATCTTCCCGGGCCATAGTAGACAACCTTGGCCTGAATTACTTTATCCTTTAAATTAATAAACGCCAACGCGCCTTACCCCCTCTTCGTAGTGAGACCATGTGATGTGCCGTCGTTTATAAACACAAACGCGGAAATTCAGTCTGTAAGCAACCCGACCAACTCATCCACCACCTTGGACATTTTCAGCCTTAGAAATCCCAGTGAGATCTGATTGTTGAATATGTTCACCAAAAGCAGCTCCTCATTGACCTTGCAAAAGTAGATGTTCTCTTTTTCACCTTTATGAAACAAAAGGGAAAATTCATCCTCACCTACGATTCTGGCCATACAGCTCATGGCGCCGAAATTGGCAGCAGCAAGAGCTGCGAGGGAATACAAATCAATCGATTCGTTTCCGTTGTTGATCGAGGCGATCACGTTGCCGGCAGTATCAATCAGCATAACGCTCTGGACGCCTGACCCGATGAGGTTTTCGGTCAACGTATCATGGATCTTGTCGAGTTGCTTTTGGCCTAAAATCATAGTCGCAATTCCTTTACCAGAATTGATTACAGGGTTATAAGCGCACATTTCCGTGAAGTCTTCGCTTGGTCTGACACAGGCTGCTTACCTCGGTCACCTACAGCAAAAACACTCCTCAACACCAGAAATACGGCGCTCACTCATAAATATATTGTTTCCTTATTATATTTAAGCATTTTTTTCAAGAACAGAACTGGCCATTTCCTTCATTCTTTTTACCAGCTCATCTGTATCCTTCATCTGAGTCGCCCGGTTGAGCGAAATACCGGTTCGTGTTGCAAGCTCCATGCGGCCCTTTAAGCCCGCCTGCTCGCTGACAATTTCAAAAATGCGCACCAATTTCTCTCCCATAACCCTCTCCTTGCCTCCCTTTATGACACCACCGCATCTTCAAAAGCATTGATGACGGCCGGCAGAACGACATTCAACAGCAATCCCAGCTTGACGAGGGTCTTGTTCACCGTCACTGTCCACTGATAATCCCCGAAAGGGATGACCAGCACAGCCATGCTCCCGGCTACGTCGACATAATAGTAGTTGCCGAGTTCCGCCGGATAGGTTTTCAATGCATTGCGGATGAAAGCTGTGGCATCATTCAGCAGTGTCGCTTCTGCAATGTTGGCATGGTCGGTCGCGACGAGAACCTGGCCGTCCTCGGTGGTGATGATGCAGGAAGCGACAAACCCGTCTCCCAGGTCCTTTTTTAAAATGTCCATACAAGCATTCAATTTCTGAATATTCATTACCACTCCTCCATGATATTTTCAGGTAAAAATTATGATCTCCAAAACATCCGCCGGGTCTTGCTGCCGGTTGAACCGGCAACATCAGCCGAATCGCCCGGGTTTAATCAAATATTCATCTCATTGTAGGTTTTAACAACCTTCGGCATAATGATATTCCGGAAAAGCCCCAATGTGCACTTCGAGTTATCAAATACAACGCACCATTGATACTCACCGAAAATCAGCACCACAAGCGTCAGTTGCCCTTTTAGATCCATAATGTAGTGATCGCCCAGATGAACGGATGTATGCGCCGTAAACGCCTTTTTTAAATACTGGGTGAGCCGCAGAAAGGATTCCGCAGTCTGATGCGGCGTATTGAAAGAAGCCATCATTTTGCCTTCCTGAACACTGGCGATACTCGCCATACTCAAAGCGCCCCCCATATCTCTGCCCAGAATATTGAGACAAGCTTCTAATTTGGCACGCTCCACATCGTCGGCAATGACATCCATATCATCGAGCTCTCCGAGCTCTTCGAGTTCTTCGTTATCTTCCATATCGCCGTTCGTACGTCCATGATGAACCTCATCACTGCGTCGAGTGCTTTCCATAAGCAAAAGCATCAGATTCTTTTCAATGGTCCTTTCCACCTTGCTGGTGGCCAGGATTTGCTTAATATTGAGACGGACGTTTTCCCAGGAAATCATTTCCATTGCAGCATCCTCGCCCCGCAGAGCCCCGCAAATGGCATCGTAAAGAGCGCCCTCAATAATATGGAAATGCCCCCAGTGATCCGCATCGTGATAGACTTCCATGATACAGGTCTGCTGCTCCATCGCAATCACCTGCAGAAAACTGCCCACGGAAAGGCCAAAGAGCGGCCAGCGCTGCAGTTCATCCTTCATGCCCGCCTCCGTTCTGGACACGGCATCGACATGCTCATTGTCTGCGACCAGCTTGAAATCCTTTTTCACAGCACCCTCCATCACATTGCTCCTCTGTTGTATTCCTTTTACGATATGGTCCTTTTGTAGTCACCCGCCGTAAAACCGGCCGCGAAATTGAACTGCGAACGCGTCTCCTTGAGCGGCAAGTCCTGATCGGGCGACAGGGATGAATTCATTTTCAGCGCCGCAAAAATGTTTTCGGCGATGATATTAATATCCAGAGGCTTTTCCAGGTATCGAAAAATGCCCATGTTGCTGACGATTTCCTCTATCTTTGGCGTGCCGAAAGCCGTCATCAGAATGACGGGGATCTTGGGATAATTTCTGTTCATGTACGCCAGAAGCTCAAACCCGTCCATTTTCGGCATGCTCAGATCCGTCACAACCAAATCAATATACGGCGAAGACTTCAAAACTTTGACCGCGTCGGCGCCATTGGTCGCAGTCTGCAAATTGAAGCATTTTCTATAAATGCTCAAACCGTCTGCAATGCTCAAAAGCAAAGGTTCCTCATCATCAACGATTAAAACTTCCCTGACCCTCACGGCTTTTTTGGGATCAATTCTATCTGCGTGTTCGAAAACGGATTTCATGGATGTCCTTTTACACATTTCAAAATTAATTATATCTTTCTTCACGACTCAAACCCGACCCGATAAAAAACAGCCTTGTTTTCCCATTATTTTTGCAAGCACCGTGCCAATACAAACGCAGAGCTTATACCATTGGTTTATTTATGTATTTTAAAAACCGGCGATCGTAAACCGCCGGCTGTTGTCATTTTGAATGGTTCATTGTGCTTTTCGTCCAACCGAACGAATACATGCCATGAAAAAACGTCCCGCTCACACCTGGCAATCTTCCATGATCATGGGTTGGAAGTCATTTCGTGAAATACCCTATTTCAAAAAAAAGTTTTTATCGCAAGGTTTTTGTCAATAAAACCTTGCAGCATTCCCCCGACACTCTTCTCGTTGAACACAAGCTGGGGACCCGGAATACCTCGTGTGGAAAAATTATCTTGACAATGCCGATTGCCGCGGGATATTCTGCGCATAAGTGATGATCAGGGATGATTCGCATGCAGAAGAATTACCATGCCGACCGGCCGTGCCGGCAGTGAATTGAGTAATATCGATTGCCGCCGCACGCCGGAGCAATCAATCTTTTAACCTAAAACGAAAGAGGAATGCAGCCTTATGAATCCAGATCATAGTTTAAAATCGGGACAAAAGACACTATCCATTCAAATTTACGCAATATTCATCATTTTTGTCATTATCGCTTTTGTGGGTCTGATGATGGAGAATTCCGCAACAAGCAAGATTTACGAGAAGGGTTTCCATGATTATCAGAACAGCACAAAGCTCCTCAAAGACATCAATGAAATTCATTCCAGTCTTTATAAAGTTCAGAGCATGGTTTCCTCAGGCCAGAACAAGCAGGAGATTGCCCAACTTTCCGATGCAACCATCGCCCTGCTTAATCAGGATGTGGCACTGGTGAAAAAAATAGTAGCGTCTGATATCAGCGATGAGCAGAAAAAATATTATAGTGCAATTATGAGCAACCTTAACGACTATCAGCAGCATGCCGCAAGAGCGCTCAAGCTTCTACCGATTGGCCAGGGCGCGGCCTACATGTCCGGGGCGGAGGAAAAAGTCCAGAACATTTCCCGTCTGCTTTCGCAATTGCTCGATCTTGAAAGTAAAAACGTTGACGACCTTTACAGCGCGTCGAATCGAAATTTCTATATTGTAATATTTCTGCTGTTAATTGTTCTGGCCGGTGGCGTGGTGGCTTCATCGTTCTTCATTGGCAAAGCTTATGCCAATGTGGCCGATCCGATTCAGGAAGCATCCGGCATTCTCCGGGAGTACGCAGATGGAAAGTTCAACCGTACCCTGTCCTGGGACGCGGATGACGAAATTGGTGATCTGGCTCAATCCGTCAACGCGCTGAAGGGCAAATTTGCCGGAGCGGGAATTCAATCTCAAAAGGGAAGCACCCCGCCGTTGCCCCAGGCTTCGCCGGCAACCGCGCCCGCCCCTGAACCAAAGGCATCGGCCGACTCCCCTAAATCCTTATCCGGCATGGTTAATAAGGATCCGGAAAAAGTCAAGGACGCCGACAAACTGGTGATTTCGCCGAAAAAGGCGATTGATAAGCTACAGGATATCTAGCTGGATATATTCTCGTTTTCATGGGGAGGTTTTGGTCTGTCCAATTCCCTCTGAAAACGAGCTGGTCGGCTTCAATCAAAGGCCGCCTGTTGCCCTGAAGATTTATCGACTCAATCCGACGCCAGTCCGGTCACAGTAGTTTCGAACCGGGCAGACACTGCACAGCGGCGAGACGGGTTTGCAGGTTTTACGTCCGAAGGCGACCATCAGTGTGTTGTAAATAATCCAGTGCCGGGGCGGCAGCTTGGCCCGAAGCGCGAATTCCGTTTCATCCGGTGTTTTGGTGATCACATATTCGAGGCGATTGGAAATTCGGTGCACATGCGTATCCACGCAGATACCCGGCTTCCCGAATGCCAGCGACACAACCAGATTGGCCGTCTTGCGTCCGACACCCTTCATACTTAGAAGGTCTTCCAGATTGTCAGGCACTTGCGATCCGAACTGTTCCAAAAGGTCCTGGCACACCGAATGGATGGTTTTGGCCTTTACCCGGTAGAAACCAACCGGATAAATGGCTTTTTCAATGGTTTCCTGCGGAATGTCAAGGATTTCCCGGGGCGTGGAAGCTAGTGCGAAAAGCCTGTCGGTTGCCTCAGCGGTCACTTCGTCCTTGGTTCGAAGGCTCAACAGTGTTGAAATAAGGATAACAAAAGGATCGCGCTGGTTTTCGGCCAGGTGCGACACGATCGGCATTTCTCCCAAATCGAGTTCTTTTTTCAGGATTTTAACGACCTGGTTTATCTGAGCGTCCATCATGGATATCAGCCGCCTTCAGGTGGATTCATACCCTCAAACATAGTATTCGCACGGATAAAAAGCAAGTCATTATCGCCGATTCGGTTGTGGATGCGACTGGCGGCGCAATCCGATCCATGACGATTTCATATTCGAAAATAAGCACCCACCTGCCTTTTTGCGCGTACCTCGCCGAAGCATTTTATCTTGACACCATCGCCATATTTCTATATGCCCGAGGAGCACTTCTGCTGCGTATTTGATGGAACTGGGCAATTCAGGGAAGTCTTTCTCCCGATTATACCCACGATCAAAAATAACAGGCAGACCATTGCCGCATCCGTGATGAGACGGATACAGCAATGTTTGAGTATTCATGCAAAAGACCAGGCAATACGCGATTAATCAACCCGATTCGGTCGGGCGCGGCAAAAAGAGGACGGGCCAAGTCATGGTCATTGAAGACCGCTGTAAGGGCTGCGGCTTTTGCATTGCCAATTGTCCGAAGCAGGTTCTGCGAGTGTCATCCGTTTTTAATAAAAAAGGCTACCACCCCCCCGAAGTGATCGAAACAACCAAGTGTGTGAACTGCCATTTCTGCGAAATTTTGTGTCCTGAATTTGCCATTTACAGCATGGAAGACATTGATTTCAATGAATAAGTGCTAAAGGAGACCGGTTTTGCTGGCAAAGGAAGTCAAAACAGGAATGCATTTTATCAACGGCGACGAGGCGTGCTGCGAAGGCGCGCTGGCGGCCGGCTGCCGGTTTTTCGCCGGCTATCCCATCACACCTGCCACGGAAATCGCGGAGGCCATGTCGCGCCGTCTTCCCGAGCTGGGGGGTATTTATATACAGATGGAAGACGAAATCGCGTCGATGGCTACGATTCTCGGCGCCAGCTGGGGCGGCGTCAAATCGATGACCAGTACCTCCGGCCCCGGTTTTTCGCTGATGATGGAAAATATCGGACTGGGAATCTGCACGGAAACCCCCTGTGTTGTCTGCAACGTTCAACGGGGGGGGCCCAGCACCGGCCTGCCCACGCTGGTGGGACAAGGCGACATGATGCAGGCACGCTGGGGATCACATGGTCACTATGAAATCATTGCCCTGTCTCCTTCCAGTCCTCAGGAAATGTTTGATATGACCATTCTTGCCTTCAATCTTTCCGAACAGTATCGTCTGCCGGTGATGATCATGGCCGACGAAGTGGTCGGTCATATGACCGAACGCGTGGTGGTTCCTCGTGAAGAGGAAATCGAAGTGATTGACAGGCGCAAACCGACAGTCCCTCCGGAAGAGTACAATCTGTACCATGCGGATGCCGATGGTGTTGCGCCCATGGCCAATTGCGGCGACGGTTACCGGATTCATGTCACGGGATTAACACATGACGAACGCGGCTATCCCGCAATGGACGCCAAATCTCATGAAAAAATGGTCAGCCGCCTGGTCGGCAAGATCCGCAACAACAAAGACAAGATCATCCGCACAAAAAATTCCTATCTGGACGACGCTGAAGTGGTGGTGGTTTCTTACGGCATCAGCGCCCGATCCGCCATGCAGGCGGTACGCGACGCGCGCAAAGAAGGGATCAAGGCAGGCCTGATCAAGCTGGAAACCGTCTGGCCTTTCCCCGAAAATCTGATCCGGTCACTCGCGCCCCAGGTCAAGGGATTCCTTATGGCGGAGATCAACGGCGGCCAGATGGTTCTGGAGCTTGAACGCTGCGCGGGAGGGGCCTGTCCGGTGGGGTTGGTTTCCAATTTCGGCGGCGCGATCATTTCCCCGGGCCTGATTTCAAACGCCATTTCCAGGATCAGAAGAGGGACCGCATGACAACACAAAAAGCACCTAAAGCCATTCCGCCCCATCCGATGGACTCTCTTCTGCGCACGGAGAGGATGCCGCATATCTGGTGTCCCGGCTGTGGCATTGGGACGGTGTTCAGCGCTGTTCTGGCCGCCATTAAAAATACCGGCTGGGACCCGGATTCGATTGCCATGGTTTCCGGCATCGGCTGTACGGGACGAATGGCCGGTTATATCCGCCTGGATTCTTTTCACACCACGCATGGCCGGGCTCTTCCGTTTGCCACAGGGCTGAAACTCGCCAAGCCTGAAACGAAATTGATTGTCGTCTCCGGGGACGGCGACCTGTTCGCCATCGGCGGCAATCACTTTATCCATGCAGCCCGTAGAAATATGGATATCACGGTGGTCTGCGTCAATAATTTCAATTACGGCATGACAGGCGGACAGCAGGCCCCCAGTACGCCGTTGGGGGCCAAAACAACCACGTCCATCAACGGCTCGCCGGAAGAGCCTTTCAACTTCTGTCATCTGGCGTCCGCCTGCGGCGCGACATATGTTGCCAGATGGACGGCCATGCAGGTTCGGTCGCTTCGCAGTTCCATCGGAGAGGCTCTGCACAAAAGAGGCTTCAGCTTTGTTGAAGTCATCGCCCCGTGTCCATCGTCTTTCGGGAGAAGAAACCGGATGGGGAGCGCACTGGAAATGCTGAAATTTTATCATGGCCGTTCCGTCATCCGAGGCGATATTGACCCGAAGGATGCGACGATGGATATTGACCGTGAAATTGTGGTCGGTAAATTTGTCGATATTGAACGTCCCACGTTTATGGATCACTACGAGAAAATCAATCGTTCGCAGATGCCGCAGTGGCGTTCGATGCATCCCGACCATCAGAAGGGACGGTAACGGATCATGCCGGATAAACGAACCGTCCATGTGATCATCACCGGTTTTGGCGGCCAGGGAATTGTCATGGCCGGAGAAATTCTCGGAAAAGCCGCAACTCTCTATGATACCAAGCACGCCACGATGGCGCAAAACTACGGTCCGGAAGCGCGCGGCGGCGCCTGTTCCAGCCAGATCATCATCAGCCCGGAGGAAATTCTCTTCCCGTATATAGAAGAGCCGGAAATTCTGGTCTGCATGAGTCAGGAAGCCTACACAAAAAATATCAAAACCCTGCTGACCGAAGGCACCCTGATCTGGGATACCGATCTGGTGCACACTAGAAAAACCGATATGCACTTCAAAACTTTTCATATTCCCGCCACCCGTTTTGCAGAAAAACTCGGCAGCAAGATGATGGCCAATATTGTCATGCTGGGGTTTCTATCCGCGGTGGAACACCTGGTTCACGCCGAGGCGCTGAAAAAAGCAATTGCGGATTCCGTTCCCGCAGCGACCAAGGAGAAAAACATACAGGCGTTTACAGCAGGAAGGGAATACGGTAATTCCATTGTCAAGGGTTTGCTCAAACTCGAACAGGCCAAGCACCAGGACTAAAGCAGGCCGTAGGATGATAGGCCTGGAAAAAGGCATAAGAAAGCCCCTTTGGGATTTATCACAAAGGGGCTTTCTTATTTTCTAACGGTCTATGGACTAAAGCCTATCTCAGTTGTAGCCTTCTTCGTAGGCCAGCATATCGAGGTGCAGCGTCGCGATGTCTTCCACATCCAGATTCGCTTCGCCGGATTTCGGAACATCGACGATTTTGATATAGCGCCGGCATTTGTTGCATACGTCCACCCGGTAGCGCTCTTCGCCTTCTACGGCGAAATAGGCCAGAGAATGCTGTTCTTCGTTGCTACAGAAAGGACATTTGATCCGCCGGAAGTGCCACTTATGGCCGCACTGGTGGCAGAACAAATAACGTCTGCCGTCCTCACTTTCGCGGATTTCGCCGATTTTCGGTTCCTTGCCGCAGATTGGACAGTACCCTTCCGTCCAACCGGATTTTTCAACCAAAGCACCGTATTGTTCTGCAATGGTCTCCAACTCCGGCCGAAGGCTTTCCTCAAGAAACAAGTCAATTAAATCCAGGTGTTCTGCGTCTTGTGCTTCGGATTTCAGTTCTGTTTCCGCCATCTCTTCGGGGGCATTGAAAGACGCCCTGACCATGGTTTCCCAGTCAAATTGTTCGTCTTTGATGAATTCCAGTACTTTTTGACCTTCCTCCGGCATTCTTTTTTCAGCGATGCCGATCAGGGAGTAGAAATAATCCCTGGGACGGGTCAGATTGTATTGTTTGCCGGCCAGATCTACCAGGGGAAGACCACCTTCCATTTTTTGCGGAATAATTTTTTCTTCCACTGAAAATATGGATTTAGTCATGTTATTGCGGTACTCCTCCCGCAGGATCAATATTTCACCCAGAATATCGAGCAGCTCTGTATAATGAGGATTCGCAGCTTTGTAGTCCTCTATCGTTTGCAATGATTTGTTAAGTCTCGCGGCCATCGTTCATGTCCTCCCTGTTCATCTTTTACCGACTTCAGCATTTACAGGCGGTTGTCGTTAAGATAACCACGGTGCAGGTAAATGCAAATTGGTGTCGATCTATATCCGCTTTCGAAGGGTTCTTCAAGGAGTATTTCGGCAGGTATTCAGCATACCTTTAACTAACTAAAAACAGCCGGTCGTTAATGGTCTGTTTCGAATGGCCTTTTCATCACCCGGCAACTCAACGAACCGGCGAATTTGCTTTCCGCAAATGACTTGGTCCGCGATAGATTGGCGCAGCTAATTGTCTGAACAAAACGCCACAACGCTGCCCGCGTGACCGACCCTGCAAACGTCAATTTCACGATCCCCGACTGCAACAACCTTGGCGAATGGAGAACGGGTATGATCCCGCTGACCATCATGCTTCCTTTTGCCGTACTTTGCAAACATCGCTGAAGTCAGGTCGTTTCGCGCTGAATGTACAGCGTCTGCGTCGGATAAGCGAATTCAATGCCCTCTTCGTGAAACTGTTCAAATATCTTCAAATTGATGTCTTCTTGAATATCCATCCAGGTTTTGATGTCGGGGACCGTAACAAAATACACGGCCTCATAATTCAGTGATGAAGCGGCGTATTCCTTGAAGTGGACGCGGTCAAAACGGGCATCGGGTTCATTTTCAATGATTTCAGTCACCAGTTCTTTGATGCGCTTGAGCGTTGCAAGCGGCGTCTGATAGACAACGCCAAAACTGAAAACCGCACGCCGTTCCGCCATGCGCTTGTAGTTTCGGATACGGCTTTTTAAAAGATCGTTGTTGGAGAAAATGATCTGCTCTCCGCTCAAGCTGCGAATCCGGGTGGTTTTTAGGCCGATATGCTCGATGGTTCCGGATAGTGAATCCACAACGACAAAATCACCAATCACAAAAGGTTTATCCAAAACAATCGACAAAGATGCAAATAGATCGCCCAGGATGTTCTGTAGCGCCAGCGCTACCGCGATACCGCCAATACCCAAACCCGCGACCAGGCCGGTAATGTTCACGCCCAGGTTTCCTAAAATGAGCAGCAATACAATCGTCCACAAAAGCACACGCGCCACAAAACCGAGAAAGGTGATCGTCGTTGTGCTTGACGAATCCTGGTCCATGCGCTTCTGAATCGTTCGGCCCAGCGCGAAGGAAATCGCGGTGCCTGCCCACAGACCGCCCTGGACAATCAGAACCAGTATAACGATTTTTTGCCACACCTCTTCTACGGACGGTTTAAGCTCGACGACATGAGAGGAGGCATAAGCGGAGGCAATCAGCAAAATGAAGAACTTTGTATTCTTCAGCATGTCAACAATCAAGTCATCCAATTGATTGACCGTGGAAGAAGCCAGCCTGGAGATTTTGGTAATCGCCACGCGCTGGATAATCTTTAAAACGGTAAATACGATCAACAGAATACAAACAGCAATCAGCCAGTTTAGCAATGTATTGCCCAGGTATACTTCATCAAAAACAGTCATCTTGGTTCCCTTTCTAAAAAAACTCAGCTGTATCTTTTAGATGTTAAGCAGTGAGACATCGCAGGCACTCCAGGATTCAGCGCGATTTGCCTTTCATTACTCCTGCCGGATTCATCGCGCTAAGCAGATGAAAACACATCCGCATGAGAAAAGTTATATATAGAATCGTGGTTGCCTGTCAATTAAATATGACCATATTGTGAGTGTTCCTTGCGCGGCAGCCATTCGATTTGCCGCGCTTTTACATAGGAATTTCAACTCTTTTTATCAGGCAAGATTGACATACACTGTGAATGTGCCTATAATGATGTAAATTGCGTTAAAGGCAGGTTGAAGCACTGTGGACATCGCCTCTTTATATTCTTCGGAATTATTCAAGTTCGTTATTTTGCCGGCCATCATTTTTCTGGCCCGGATCTGCGATGTAACACTCGATACCCTCCGGATTATCTACGTCTCACGCGGCCTGAAGCTGCTGGCCACAGTGATCGGTTTTTTTGAGGTCCTGATCTGGCTGATGGCCATTACGCAGATTCTCAGCAACATGAGCAATGTCGTCTATTATATCGCCTATGCGGGCGGCTTCGCGATGGGCAATTTCGTCGGTATCTTTATTGAGGAAAAAATGGCCATCGGAACGGTTGTCATCCGAATCATTACGCAAAAAGACGCCGAGGAACTCATCGGGCTCCTCAAATGCAACGGGTACGGTGTGACGCATGTGGGCGCACAGGGAGCACTGGGACCCGTGAAAATCATTTTTACGATTGTGAAGCGAAAAGATATTGCCGCCGTTTTGGAAATTGTCCGCAAGTGCAATCCGTTGGCCTTTTTCACCATTGAGGATGTCCGTTCCGTGCGCAGGGGCGTTTTCCCGATCATCAAGGAACAGGACAATAAGCGCAGCTCAACGCCTGCCAAGTAGAAGAATCAGCTTATTCCCGGATGCGTTTTTTAAGTTCCTTAATCAGGGAACCAAGCAGATCCCCTGCATCGGCTGAAATGGCGACATCCGCCATTTTCATCATCGTGGCCTGGGGGTTTTTATTGATCGCGACGATGAAATTAGCTTCGCCCAGTCCGGCCGTGTGCTGAATCGCCCCGCTGATTCCAAAGGAAAAAAGGATTTTCGGTTTGATGTGCTTGCCCGCCTGCCCAACCAGGGCGCCGTGATCCGCCCATCCCGCGTAAACGACAGGGCGCGTCGCGCCGACATCTCCGCCCAGCAGATTGGCCAGTTCTTTGAGTTTTTTAAAATTGTTTCTATTGCCCATGCCGCGTCCGCCGCAGACGATGACCGAGGCATTTTCAATGGTATGCTCACGCTCTACGGCACGCTCATACTCCACAACGCGGACCCGGGGTGCAGAAAGGTTGTCCGGCAGAGGCAAACGCTCCACAATGGCGGTGCGTTCATGATTATGCGGAATTTCCTTAAACGTACCGGGACGCACGGTGGCCATCTGCGGACGATGTTTTTCCGTGACGATTTCCGCAAGCATGTTGCCGCCGAACGACGGCGCAATCTGCACCAGGAGGCCTTCCGGAGTGATATCAAGACCTACGCAATCCGCGGACAAACCGGTCTTTAATCGTTTGGCCAGCCTCGGCGCGAATTCCCGACCGAAATCCGTAGCGCCGATGAGAAGAATGTCAGGATCCCTTTGCCCGACAAGCTGCTCGACCAATGACAGATAATATTCGGTGCTGTACCCGATCAACGAAGGATGATCGATGGCCAGAATTCTGTCTGCGCCATGCGCGGTATATTCCATGATCCATTCGTCGATGTCACAGCCGATCACGACTGCGCAGACTTCCGCGTTCATCGGGCGCGCCAGATCAACAGCCTTGGAGAGCAACTGCAGCGTTACGCGATTTTGATAGTAGTTGCGGTAATCACCGAAAACCCAAATGCTTTTTTGTTTTTCCTTCATGCTCAACGATGTTCCTATTCAACAGCTTTCTTTTTTGATTCAATGGATTTCCCAATGGCCGCGCTGATCATCCCCT
This sequence comes from Syntrophaceae bacterium UBA2280, assembly GCA_002347685.1. Lineage (GTDB taxonomy): Bacteria > Desulfobacterota > Syntrophia > Syntrophales > Smithellaceae > UBA8904. The sequence continues at coordinate 52,122 of DDWS01000042.1, read as the reverse complement.
GATAGCGGTCCAGAAATTCACCGGCTGCACTGGCCGCGGCACCTGTAATCATCACATTCTGCTTTTGCGCTTTGCGGATAAAAACTTTGCGTACCTTCGTCCGGGACCCATGACCGGCAAGGTTCTCCGGCGTAATTCCCAAATCCTGCGCATTGAAGACGAAAATGTCTCGATCTGAAAACGCCTCTTCCAGACCCCGAAACGAGGCGTAACGGGGTGAGTACTTCTCCATGGAAACGGTCACCAGTGCAGGGAATTCCATCTCCAGCGTTTCGCGGAAATTATCCACCAGACGGCGGACGCGCAGCGTCCGGCCATTGATTTCAAGATTTTCCGCGTACGCCGCCGCCGGCAGGTTCAGCTCTTCGGCCATTTGCGGACCGACCTGCGCAGTTTCACTGTCCGACGTATAGGCACCGCATAAAATCAAGTCAAACTGCGGGCAGGCTTTTCGAACCGCCTCAGCCAGGATAAATGATGTGGCATAGGTATCAGATCCGGCTAAAAGTCTATCACTGATCAAAAGACCCCCGTCCACGCCCATCGCAAGAGCCTCACGCAGAACTTCTTCGGCCACCGGCGGTCCCATCGTCAGCACGGTGACAACCGCCCCGTGCTTTTCTTTCATTTGCAGCGCCGCCTCCACAGCATGCTTGCAGGCGGGATTCATCATCCCCGCCGCCAGATCGCGTCTAAGCGTTGCTGATTTTTCATCCCAGGGCAGTTCGGTGACCATCGGCACCTGTTTGATACACACTACAATATTCAGCATACCTTCTCACATGATCGGTTGAGACAGAATCGCGCGGGCGATGACCATACGCTGGATTTCGCTGGTCCCCTCGTAAATTTCCGTTACTTTAGCGTCGCGGAAATAGCGTTCCACGTCATATTCCTTGCTGTAGCCGTAGCCGCCATGAATCTGAACGGCCAGCCCCGTTACCCTGGAGGCGACAGAACTGCAGTAGAGCTTCGACATCGAAGCCTCGCAGCCGAACGCCGCCCCTGAATCTTTCAACTCACAGGCGCGATACAGAAGCAGGCGCGCCGCCATGATTTCGGTGGCCATATCGGCAATATAGTTCTGGATCGTCTGTTGGGAGGCAATGGGTTTTTTAAACTGCTGCCGCTCTTTGGCGTACTTTACCGCCGCCTCCATCGCGCCCTGCGCAATACCCAGAGCCTGGGCGGCCACGCCGATGCGACCGTTGTCGAGTGTTGCCAACCCGATTTTCATGCCGTCGCCAAGCCTTCCCAGAAGGTTGTCTTCCGGTACACGACAGTCTTCCAGAAACAATGAGGAAACGGGATTGGCACGCATGCCGCAGAGGTCTTCGAGCTCACCGCGCAGAAATCCCGGCAACTGACTCTCCACGATGAACACGCTGCTTTGCAGATTTTTTTCCGGCAAAGACGTCAGGGCAAAGATCAAGGCCACATCGCAGACACCGCCGTTGGTCACAAATATTTTTGTGCCGTTGAGGACAAAATCCTTCCCGTTTTTCACGGCGGTCATTTCAACGCTGCCCGCATCGGAACCCGCATTGGCCTCCGTGAGGCTGAAAGCGCCGATGACACTCCCCGATGCCAGTTTGGGCAGATACTTTTCTTTCTGCGCTTCGCTTGCGAATTGCAATAAGGGATAGACAGCCACGCCGTTATGAACCGTCACACAAAGACCCACCGCCGCGCATACGCGGGAGATTTCTTCCACCACGATAGCCGCGCTAATGGAATCGAGCGCCGCACCGCCGTATTGCTTTGGGGCCTGCAGACCGAAATAGTTAAGTTCCTTCATTTTATTGATCGCGTCGTGCGGAAAGATCCTGTTTTGATCAATCTCAGCGGCAATCGGAGCCAGCTGCGTCTCGGCGAAATTCCGTGTCGTTGCGCGGATCAGCTTATGCTTCAAGCAAGGGTTGAATTGCAAAATGTCTCTCCTGAAAATTCAAAGCCAATAGGAATTGGTTCTGCGATTTTAATGGCTTATAGAAAAAAGAATCAGCATTGTCAATCATATTGTCATAAAATAATCTAGGCGCTTATACGACCTTTTCACAGAACCGTCAAAATCCCTCGTATGCCTGTGATAATCAATTGCCTGATATTCGCCGATGTAATATAAGTACCCTGCGAAATCCGCAAGCGGCTGATCATAACGGGGGTCTGACATGAATACATTTCGTATCGCGTTACTTTCGGCAGTTTTATTTTTTTCTTTTCAATGCATGGCGCAGGCACAGGAATACGGCAAGATTCGGGCGCTTTCGCAACGGGCGGCCTACGTGACGGGACAAAAAAACGATTTTATTGCCCAGGTGCTGACGTCTTACAAAATTCTTCATGAGATCAACGGGCAGGGCACCGTCATCCGTATTCTCATGGACGATATATGGCTGAACATCACCGCCATCGAAATTGTCCCCGTTGTCAGAAACACAGACGGAAAAACCCGGCAGGTCACTGCACATGAAATATTCTTCTTCACAAACGATGGGATTCTGGACCTGTTATCGGAACTCACGATTCGCTGATCGTCATGTCTTGAGACTGCTTCTCACCTCGGCAAGCTTTTCTTTATCGAGGTAGTATTTGCCGCTGGGAGCTTTAAAGACCAGGCCGTCGGAAATCAGGACAACCAGCGCCCGGGGTCTCAGGTTTTTCGTGCCGACACGAAAGAAATTTTTTCGCTCATCCTGAAGGGCGACGGCTCTGGCCTCACTGAAAGCCCGCGCCTCCTCCAATTCGGCGATGATCTTAAAGCACACCCTTTGAAGTCCCAGGCCCGACAGATACATCGCCAGCACGACAAAGACAACAAAGGCGACAACCAATAAAAGGATCTGTACAAAAACGGACATGATCTTGATTCCTTTTCAACGCTATTGTTTTTAAAGACCAGGCGTTTACCCCCTCGTCATTACATCAGCTTCACGTCACTCGTTGCTTTCGTCACCACAAAACAGCGTTCAATATTTGATTTCGGGTCTGCGGGATTAATAAAAAAACCGGTCCTGTCCGGTTGATAACCACTGGTCGTTCCCACCATCAGCTCCCCGTCTTTGAAAACGACGGAAATTTTACGACCGATCACCGGTTTCCCCGGATCGAATTCCTTCCTGTCGTCATAATCCGGGTTTCCGTCAAATTCCTTGACAAAGAAAATCGCTTTTAAATCGGGGATTCGGATTTCCCGCGGCTTGCTTTCCGGCGCCGCTCCCGCAAGCGACACATGAAAACTCTCTTTATTGGGGAAAAAGTCGGTAGTGATGCCCTTGAGAAGGCGACCATCGGCGTAGCGGATGACAATTTTGTTTTGCAGCATTTCTGCCCTCCTTGAATGTTCATCTCTCCAAACACGGTGGTTCTCAAAAGGATTGCTTACCCGAAAGGGTCTCTATCTTTACACCAATCACACATACTTTGTCCAGTGCCGCGGAAACATAGGAAAAGGAATCCGACCCGGAATATTTTTTCAATAAAAGGTCGAGCGCCCGGATCTTTTCATGATTTTCTTCAATAAAGCAGGCCCGGCCGAAGCCGATCACGCTTTGGTATTTCATGCTCCACGAACAGGCTTTTTCGCCGGCAATCAGGTCTCCGGGGAAATCGACTTCAAAACAGACCGAAGCATTCTGCTGCAGCATGTCTATCTTCCGGCCGGATAAAGCCGAATGAAAATAGAGCACACCGTCTTTAACGGCAAAATTGACCGGTACGACATAAGGCGCATTGCCGGCAGCAAGCGCAATCCGGCACACCAAAGCGCTTTGCAGAATCGCATCGATAGTCTGCGGGTCTGAAATTTCCTTTTCTCTTAGGCGCATGTCTATCTCCTGCCAAAGTATCCGCCGGAAGAAATCTTGGCATGTTTGGTTGAGTTATGGTAAAACCGTCACACTTTTACACGTCGACCGAATGGATGTTTTTATCCGAACAGCCGGAAAAAGTCGACGACTTTGTGGACGATACAGGAAAAAATTTCCATGAGTGATCAAAAGGACAGGGCCATCGGCGTGTTTGATTCCGGCATCGGCGGTCTCACCGTTACCCGCGCGCTTATGGAACGCCTGCCGTTTGAAAACATTATTTACTTCGGTGACACCGCGCGCGTGCCCTACGGCATAAAATCCGTGGAAACCATCAACCACTATGCGCTGCAGATTGCTGAGTTCCTGCTGAAAAAGGACGTCAAGCTGCTGATTGTCGCCTGCAATACCATGGCGGCAGTTGCCTGCCAGGCGATCCGGAACCTCTCCTCTGTACCGGTTTTGGAAGTCATCGGCGCCGGCGCCGCAAACGCCGTTGCCGCAAGCCGCACAAAGTCCATTGGCGTGATCGGCACGCCGGCGACTATTGATTCGAACGCCTATGCCAGCGCGATTCATCTGCTGGATCCGGACGCCAGGGTTATTTCACAGGCCTGTCCTTTATTTGTTCCGCACGTTGAAGAAGGCTGGCTCGATCATGAGTCCACAAGACTCGTCGCTTTGGAATATTTAAAGCCGGTGATGGCCGAACATATCGACACGCTGGTGCTGGGTTGCACCCATTACCCGCTGATCAAGGGCCTGCTTTCGGATATCGTCGGACCGGCCGTCTCGTTGATCGATTCAGCCGAAGCGATGGCCCGGATCGCCGCCGATCTGATTCAGCGGGATAATATGGCCAACACCGGCGGGCCGCCGCCGGATTACCTGTTTTACGTCAGCGACGTTCCATACCGCTTTCAGGCCATCGGCGAGCGCTTCCTCGGCCGAACGCTGGCGCGCGTTGAAACGGTCAGACTTTAACCCACAAAGAGTGATAAAAAATGAAAATTCTTCTTGCCGGTTACAACATTGATTATGATTTGATTCGTGAACTCAAAGACCGATGTGTTTACGGTCAGGATTTGACGCCGGAAACGATTTCCGCGGCGTACGCGCGTATCAGCCGCAGTCCCAAAGCGGTGGATGAATTGCGCCGCGACGCGCGCGCCGAAGTGGACAAGGCCCGCAAATCCAACCGAAACATTGTTTTTGACATGGGGCATAGCTCAGTTGCCGAGCACGCAGTCTTCAACATCGACGTCATCGGCGTTTCCCGTCTGCTGGTGGAGGAAATCGAAAAATTCCGCCTGTGTTCCTACACCGAAAAATCCCAGCGCTACGTATTGTTCGATAAAGATTTTGTCGTGCCGGAGGAAATCCGCAGGCTGGAGCTTGCCGGCGTTTTCACCGAAACCGTCGAAATGCAGAACGATTTTTACGCGCGGCTCTATGAAGAGCTGCGTCCCTATGTGTTTGAACAAAACAAGGCGCTGGCCGCCGATCCCGCCAATAAATCCATGCTGGAGGGCTGGGCCAAAGAAGACGCGCGCTATGCCATTTCCCTTTCCACCGAAACGCAGTTGGGCATGACCATCAATGCCCGTAACCTCGAGCTGATGCTGCGCAGGCTTTCCGCACTGCCGCTTGCCGAGGCGCGTCTCTACAGTGAAAAACTCTACGAGGTGACCAGGGACATTGCGCCTTCGCTGATCCGCTACACCGAAGCGACCGACTATGACCGTCTGACGCGATCCGACCTTCGGGCGATCGGCCAAAGGCTGGACCGGCCAAAGGCAAGTCTTGCGGCCACCGTCCGCCTGATTTCCGCCACGCGCGACGCTGATACGCAGGCGGCGGCCGCGCTTCTTTTTTCCACATCCGGCCTTGATTACAGCCAATGCATGAGGCAGGCAAAAAAAATGAGTACCCGGGAACGCAAGTCCCTTTTCAAAGCTGCATTTAAGCATTTGCAGCCCTATGATGCGGTATTGCGCGAGCTGGAAAATGTCGATCTGCACTTTGAACTGGTGATGAGCGCCAGCTGTTTCGCACAGCTCAAGCGCCACCGCATGGCTACGATCATGACTCAGGATTACGACCCCGCGCTCGGCGTTACTGTCCCGCCTGCCTTGCGGGCCATCGGCCGGCAAAAAGATTTTCAAAACCTCATGAGAAAAACAAACCGTGTCTACGACCTGATTAAACAAAAGAACCCCGAAGCCGCCGCCTACGTGCTGACCAACGCCCATCGCAAACGGGTTTTTATGAAACTCAACGCCCGCGAGTTGTACCATGTCGCGCGCCTGCGCGCGGACGCGCACGCCCAGTGGGACATCCGCGTACTTGCCGAAAAAATGCTCAGGCAGGCAAGGCCGGTGATGCCGCTGACTTTGATGGCCGCCTGCGGCAAAGACGGCTTTTCGGCGCGTTACGCAAGCATTTTCCCCAAACGTTCTTAAGCGGGTGACCTGGTGGGCATGAATCCCGGAAATAGGCGCACGATGTTGCTTGCCGCGGCAACGCTGGCCGCCTTTCTGATGCCATTTATGGGTTCGGCGGTCAATGTTGCACTGCCGACGATCAGCGCCGCGTTTTCAATGTCAGCGTTATCCGTAACCTGGGTGGCCTCGGCATTTTTGCTGGCCGCGGCTATGGTACTGGTTCCGGCAGGCAGGCTTGCCGATTTGATCGGACGAAAAAAGATATTCTTGACCGGCGCGGTAATCTTCGCGGCCGGTTCACTGGCCTGCATCGGCTCGCCAAATCAGGGCGTGTTCATTGCGCTTCGCGCCGTGCAGGGCGTCGGGGCGGCCATGACCTTCGGCACGGGCACAGCCATGCTGATTTCCGCTTACCCGCCGGAAATCCGCGGAAAAATTCTGGGCATCAATATTGCCGGAGTTTATATCGGTCTGACGATCGGCCCGTTTGTCGGCGGCATGCTCGTGCAGCATCTCGGCTGGGAAAGTATTTTTATTTTTACTGCGCTTTTGGGCGCGCTGGTCGCTGCCCTGGCTATGGGCATAGGCACACAGCCGGATGCCGCCGCAAGCGGTGAGGTATTCGACTGGCCGGGCGCGGCGCTTTATGCGGTCGCCCTGTTTTCTCTGATGTATGGGTTTTCCGTTTTGCCTTCTTTAGCCGCCGCCGTCTGGATTGCCGCCGGTGTGGCGGGTCTGGTTTTTTTTGTCCGGCAGCAGTCGATGAATCCCTTCCCGCTCATCAATATCCGATTGTTTAAGGCCAACCGTGTTTTCGCCTTTTCCAATCTTGCCGCACTGATTAACTATTGCGCAACGTTTGCGATTACGTTTATACTGAGCCTGTTTCTGCAGCATGTGAAAATGCTGACGCCGCTTCAGGCCGGCATGGTCCTGGTTGTGGAACCTCTACTTCAGGCGCTGTTTTCGCCGCTGGCCGGACGTCTCTCCGACCGCTATGAGCCGCGGGTCATTGCCTCGATCGGCATGATGCTGACGGTCATCGGCCTGATATCCCTCACCTGGATGCAGGCCGACACGCCTCTTGCGCAGGTCGTGACATCCCTGGCGGTGCTGGGCGTCGGCTTCGCGTTTTTTTCGTCGCCGAATGTCAACGCGATCATGAGCTCGGTGGAAAATCGTTACTATGGTGTCGCTTCGGCCACCCTGGCGACGATGAGGATGCTGGGACAGATGCTGAGCATGGGCATTGCCATGCTGGTCTTTGCCGTCATCATCGGTGATCAAAGCCTGTCGGTTAAAACCGGCGGAAAGCTGATTTCCAGCGGCAGGCTGATTTTCGGTATTCTCGCCGTCATCTGCATTTTCGGCATTTTCGCGTCGCTGGCACGAGGAAGGATGCACGAACGGTCCCCGGGGATTCCTGGAGATGACTATGAAAACAGTGGATCATAAACGATGAAATACCATTTAATCTCTTTTACAATCGGCTTTCTCGCCGGTCTTTTCGGCGGGCTGATCGGACTGGGTGGCGGACTGGTCATGATTCCGCTTTTGGTGGGTCTGCTCAAACTGGACCAGTGCCGCGCCCATGGAACGAGCCTGGCCGTTCTGATCTTCACGGGCATCAGCGGCGCGATTACATACGGCTATCATGGCGATGTTGATCTGAAGGTGGCAATCGCGCTGGCTGTCCCCGCCGTGATTACAGTCGCGGCGGGTGCGCGCTTTGCGAATGCGCTGCCGGACTGGAAGCTCAAAAGATCCTTTGGCGTTTTTCTGATTCTCTGCTCGGCTCTTTTGCTTTTGAGGCCATTTTTTTCCGGCATCATCGGCGCACTGCCCGCACATCTCATAATCGCCTCGCTGGTCGTCACAGGGGCATTCACAGGATTTCTTTCCGGCCTGATGGGCGTGGGCGGCGGGACAATCATGGTGCCGGCGATGATTCTGCTGGCCGGTTTTTCCCAGCATCTCGCACAGGGCACCGCGCTTCTGGTCATGGTACCAACCGGCTGCATCGGCGCTTACGCACATTGGAAACTGGGCAATGTGGACGGGGAACTGCTATTCGGCATGGTACCGGGAATTTTTATCGGCACGTTTCTCGGCGGCAGCATCGCCCAGATCATCCCGGAAGATCCTTTACGCTGGATGTTTGTTTTCGTGGCGGTTTACATGGGTTGGCGCTATGTGAAAGTCGTGCAGCCGGAGGCATGCGACAATGAAAAAAAATAGGACAGGGACGATCTCAGGGGGAGGCGCAATGCAGCAGATCTATCGTTATGAAATCACCGTGCCGAAAGAAGCGGAAGATCAAAACGGACATGTCAACAACATCGAATATCTCCGCTGGATGCAGGACGCAGCGATGGCGCATTCGGAGGCGTCGGGATGCACGCAAAATACCAACGCTCTCGGCGCGACTTGGGTGGTGCGTCTGCATAAAATTGAATATTTAAAGCCCGCGTTTGCCGGAGATCAGGTGGCTGTTCTGACCTGGGTGTCGAACTTCCGGCGGGTGCTGTCGCTTCGCAAATACAGAATTGTCCGTCCGAAAGATAACGCTCTGCTGGCTGAAGGAGAAACCGACTGGGTTTTCGTGGATGCGCAAAAAGGCACCCTGCGGTCCATCCCCAAAGCCGTGAGGGCCGCATTTGAACTGCTGCCGGAAGATCAGGAAGGCGCCGCTTTGGGCTCATAAAAAGCGTCTTCAGCCGACGAGGCCGATCAGTTTGTCAAAGCCCGCATAGGAAAAATAAGCGGCAAACACCACCAGAAAGGCAGCACAAACCGCGATCAATCCGCGATAAAGACGATCGGTCAGAAAATGTCTGCCCCCGGCTACGGCAGCCGCAACAAGGGAATACCAGGCCAGATCCGCCAGAATATGCCCGGCGAAGAAGAAGGCAACACCCCAGAGGCCGAATTGCCGGGAATAGAGAATGTAGCCCAGACCGATGGTGGCCCACCAGATGAACCAGTAGGGATTGGAGACACTCATCAGTATCCCGCCGATCACGGGATGATTCAACCGCTTTGAGCCACCCTCCCATGAAAGATGCAGCGCAGGCAGTGATCGGAGCATTCTGAAGGCCATATGCAGAAGGATGCAGGAACCGAGAAGGGCGATGGCCACAAAAACACCCGGCTTTTGAAAAAAAGGCGCCAGTCCCATAAGCAGCGCGGCGACGAGCGCCATCTCTAAAATGGCGTGCCCGCCAATCATCAGCGGCCCCGCAATAAAACCGCGCCGGGAGCTCTCAGAGATGGTTGCGGTCAAAAGCGGTCCCGGCATCAAGGCACCCGAAAGAGCGATGACAAAGGAGGATGCAAAAATGGCCAATCCAGCGGTCAGCATAAATATCTTTATAACGATGATTATTTTTTGTGAATTTTTCTGGTTTTCTCAACACCTCTGCCGGGAAGGTAGCTGTATTCCTGGAACATGTCGGGCGCGAGTCTTTCCAGCCAGTTGATCCGGATCAGGCAGGGAAGCGTCTTCAAAGATTCCAGATTCGCGGGAAGAGCTTCAGGGTCGATGTCGCACCGGTTCTTGAAATACACCACGGTATACCCGCCGATCTGCACCGTTTCATGCTGGAACCAGTACATGGCAACCATCAACCCCACCGCAAAAAGCGCCACTGCCAGGACCATCACGTCGATTTTCGGTGATTTCATATTTCCCATTTTCTGAAACATTCTCATGAACGGCTTCCTTTATTAAAAATCTATTGTTTTGTAGCAAAATCAGGAAAATTAGTCTATGATAACTTAGTCATCCAGGCAACTCTGGCTCATTGACGAATTCATTAATCTGCTTTAAAATTGTCAAATGAGATTTGCTGCAAGCCACGATCTTTAAAAAATTATACTGTTTCTGCAAAGAACCTTAAGGAACAGGACTGAAAGAAAAAGCAGAGCCTCTGGCTGCTTCAATGAGGAGGGTTTCATGATGAACATTGCCGAATGGCTCGATGAACAAGAAGAACAGGGCCGGGATGTATCACACATCGTTTTGCCTGAAGAGATGGCTCACGATGAAGAACCGGAAGAAACCATTTATTTCAAAGAAGTCCGGCCCTGCAGCATTTTGTGCACAGGTATTCATCCGTTTGCCACCGTAGAAGTTTTCGGCCACTGGTATTGCAGCCGGGGGAGAGACAGGGAAGAAGGTCCGCACACGACTCTGCCGCAGTGGTGGCTGTTCACCAAAGATAAAGACCTGGCAATCCGAACAGCTCAAACACATATTGAAAAATCTTAAAAAGCGGGCGCGCATGAAAAAGCTGAAGATAAAAATCGGGCATTTCCCGAAAAGACCGTTGGACGAGCCGCTGGTTTCCTTTGCGCATCTTGCCGTCTTGGCGGACAAGGGCATGGATAGCGAGGCGGAAGCGGTTTACGGATTTCCCTCATCTCGGGAAACGGAACTCTATGAAACAGGCTACCTGGCGAAAATCTTTCTTAGATGCTGAGGAACCGCTCCGGTCTTCGCACATACGTGCAATAGTCTTTTAGTATTGTTTCGCTTTAGGCCTTTTTCCTTTCGTCTTTAGCCTTTTTCATCGTCACGCACGCCCGAGATGCACCGTCACGAGTCTGGGGTGGAAACTCCAGCCGGGTCTGAACAACAAATGCAACAGCCGGCCTGCGGACCAAAAGGATGATCTGGACATCACCTGTTTCATCAACTGCCGCAAGCCTAAGCATATCGGCGATTTGTGTTGTCATGGATGAACGGGTGTGCCCGTCAGGATTTCAAAATCTCCGCCAGTGCATTGCTGTCCGCGCCGAAGTAAACGGTCTTGCCGATTTTCACGACTGGACGACGGATCAAACGGGGTTCCTTCAGCATCAGGTCAATCAGTTCCACATCTGAAAGCTTGTTTTTGTCCAGAGCCAGTGCTTTGAAGCTGGGGCTTCGGAAACTGAACATCTCCGCTGCCGATCTTTTCCCCAGCAGGTTTTCAATTTCAACCCGTGTGAAAGGTTCGTTGAAAAAATCCCGATCGTTGATTCGCACTTTTTTTTGCAAGAGAAACTCCCTCGCTTTCCGGCAGGTGCTTCACTTCTTCCAGCAGAAAAAATCTATCGCCATCATCCTTCTCTCCTTGACGGGTCCCGGCTGACCCCAAGAAAAACACCGGGGTTGTGTTTGCTTGAAACCATGGAGGTTCTGTGATCGAACCGTCCGACTGCTTTACGACTGAGAACGATACACGGGTCGCCGGTCGGGTCGCAGGATGATATTCACATCCTCTGCAAAGACCGCATCAGCGTTCTTTTTGCTTTCTGCAGCGAAAACTTAATTCCCCTTTGCCGCCAGTAGCAAAAAAATATGTACACCAGGTTTGTCAATCTTTGCGATGCGATGAATGCGTAAAGTTTCACAGATCTTCGTTTTAATAAACTGTCATGAAAGGGCGATTGATGGAAATACTCATCCCACCGGCGGGCCAGAGCAACATCATGATAAAGCCAGGGCTTGGTATGCGTTATCCAGTGGACGATAACGGCATCTTGCTTGAGCGCCTGCCATGAGGCATAGTCCGTTTTAAAGGTTGTGTTGATGAAATCCAGAGGATATTCATTTTTGTGCTGCTGTAGAAATTGACAGGGACAATTGAACCGAAGCGGCAGGTGCTTCACGCTATCTTTCAAAACGATGTTAAAGCAATCCTGATCCATGAAATGAATGTCTTTGGCGGATGTTACCGTTTCCATTAATGTTGCCGGCAGGTGCTGCTTGCGCATCCGTTTCAGATTGAGCAGGAGGACGCCGGTATTAACATAGTTTTTGATATTGTGAACATTATGGATCAATCCGATATCTTTCACGGCGGCGGCATTAAAATTTTCAATGTTCATATCAAACAGTTCTGCCAGATCCCTTTGTATGATTACGTCGCCATCAAGATACAAAACCTTGTCCAGACCCAAAAGCAGGTCCGGCAGTTCAAATTTCAAATAAGTGGCCGTGGAAATATGTCCGAAATGCTCGGCGTTGCGGTACTTTTCAGAAGACGCTTCGATGATATGGATTTTCACATGCGGCTTCGTGAATGCGCGAAAGATTGCAATGTCAGCCTGTGTCAGATTGCTGGCTATGATGTAAATGTCATAGACAGTATCGGGCTTCCGGTTACATATTAAGGAAGTAACCGCGACACCTGTGGGCAGGGCATACGTGTGGTCGCAAATAAATGCTACGGAGACTTCTGTCAAACGAATACGTCCTTTTACTTCGGTCTATCCAGTCCCTTCACGATCTGCGAGCGGATGATTCTCGGGAGAATCATTTGATGCTGCGGGCAGATCGCGCGGGGATTCTGATACGCGCAGTTGGCAAAACCCACCAGATAATTTCTTAATTCATGATAGCGTACAATCTCGTCGACAAAACCTTTTTTAGCACAGAAGAAGGGTCCGGACGTATCGTCATAGTGTCTGACCATTTCGTTCATCTTGTCAATGATGGGTCCGAGCGGCTTTCCGGCATCCTTCTCTTTCACAAGCCTGCGGGCGTAACTGGCCGCCGCGGCTGTTTCTCCATGCATGACGTTGATTTCCGTGGTGGCGGTGCCCAGCGAAAAGGCGTTATTGTTGTTGGCCGTCGGCCCGCCCAGCACATAGTGCGCCGCTGCCGTGCCTTTACGCAGGACCACCAGCATCATTGGCAGTTTGGAATTTTCAATGGAGTAAATCAGAGACTGCCCCAGGCCGAGGAGTTCCGCCTTTTCGGCTGTATCGCCCACGTCGATGCCGGAGGTGTCCTGAAACCAGATCATCGGCACTTTGTCGCGCGAACACAGGGTGACAAACTCGCTCATCTTGATTAAGCCCTGTCGGTAGAGCTTGCCGCCCACGCCCATATACTCGTTGGTATATTCTGGATAATTGGGAAAGGCTCCCTGACGGTTGCCGATCACGCCCATCAGGTAACCGTCCACTTTGACCAGGCCGCAATACATTTCCGGTCCAAAACCCGGCCGGAATTCGAGGTGCTCCGAACCATCAACCAGGCGCGCCAGTACCTGTTCGAAATCATACACGCGCTTTTTGTTAACGGGAACTATGGAGGCGATCTCGGTCGGAGGATACGCCGGTTCGGCGGGTGCGGCGACGCGGAAAAAACGCGGGTTGTACGCGGGCAGATCGTCCATATAGTCCTTGATCGCGTCGAGCACCTGTGTTTCTTCGTCAAAAACCGCGCGGAAAAAACCGGTGACATCGTAATGGACTTTAACGGAGCCGGGCGGAACGGATTTGAAATGCCGTGTCGCATTAATGATTTCTTCCGCTCCAGCTTCGTCAAAAGCGCCTTTAGGCGACATGCCGCTTACGATGCCGCCGCCGCCCACAGCCATGTTGGCTTTTTTGTGCGCGAGCAGGATCGTCGGGCTGATGGATTGGTAGCCGCCGCCCGCGGGATTGGTTCCGTAGATGCCGGCAATCACCGGGATGCCCATCTGTTCAAGTTCCGCATGACGGAAAAAGCAGGTTCCCTGACCCTGGCGGTTGGCATACATTTTTTCCTGCTCAGGCAGCTTCACGCCGGAGCAGTTGACCAGCCACACAAGCGGAATGTGCAGAATCTTCGCGATGTCCGTGACGCGCAGGTTATTGTCCGGCTGGCCCGCGATCCACGCGCCCGCCATCCACTTGTTATTGAAACCGATGAGCGCACACCACTTGCCGTTAATGCGCGCCAGGCCGTCCACCACGCCGGTGCTGCCGGATTCTTCATTTTCGGGATCGAAGATGCTGTGCAACGGGCAGAAGGTGCCGGGGTCGACCAGGTAGTCGATGCGTTCCCACACACTCATTTCACCGCGCTCATGCAGCGTCTGGAGGGGAACCCCCACGTTTTTAATTCTTTCGACTTCCGCGTCGATCTTCTGCATGATCTCTTCGAGTTTGGCGCAGTTTTCCTGCATGCTTTGGATTTGCTTCACCGGGAGCGGCTTGCCCAACGGGTCCATCTTTTCAAAATACTGTTTCATTCTTTTCTCCTGTAATTTGGACGCCTATGCCCGATTCGGAGCAAATCCCATCGCCGCGTTGGCGACAATCATCGTGTGCATGTTGGAGGTGCCTTCCAGCGTTTCAAACTGCTTGGAATCGCGCAGGAAGCGGCCGCAGGGATATTCATCGGAGTAACCGAACGAGCCGTAGAGCTTCATGCACTCATTGGCGTCATGCACAACCACTTTCGCGCCGTAGAGCTTGGACATGGAGGTTTCCATGACATTGGGAAGCCCCTTGTCCTTCAGCCACGCCGCTTTGTATACCAGCGCCGCCAGGGTTTCATGCCCGACTTTCATGTCGGCAACCTGCTGCTGAATGAGCTGGTATTTGCCGATTTGCTTACCAAACTGACAACGCTCCGTCGCGTATTTGGCGGAAGCATCCAGAATGGCTCCGGACAGACCCAGGGCACCGGCCGAACAGCCCAGGCGGGTGGAGTTGAGCTGCGTCATGCACATCTGGAATCCACGGTTGAGCTTTCCCAGCAAAAGGCTTTTCGGCACTTTGACGTCTTCAAAGGTCAGTTCCGCTGTATCAGAAGCCCATAGTCCGACTTTTTCGTTTATTTTTTTACGCGTGATGCCGGGAAGGGAATAGTCCATGATTAAGCAGCTCACGCCGTTGGCGCCCGCGTCCTTGTCCGTTTTTACATAGAGCAGACCGTGATTCGTGACCGTACCGTTGGTGATCCACATTTTGTTGCCGTTGAGAAGATAATGGTCGCCTTTATCGTCGGCGCGGCATTTCATCGAGGCGACATCTGAACCAATATCCGGTTCTGTCATGGCAAAACTGCCGATGTATTCGCCGCTGACGAATTTGGGAATGTAGTGCTGCTTTTGCC
This sequence comes from Syntrophaceae bacterium UBA2280, assembly GCA_002347685.1. Taxonomy (GTDB): domain Bacteria; phylum Desulfobacterota; class Syntrophia; order Syntrophales; family Smithellaceae; genus UBA8904. The sequence goes on along the minus strand of DDWS01000042.1, from coordinate 36,991 downwards.
CTTCCGTGCCGAATTTCTGAATCGTGAGCGCCGGACCCCAGCACTGCATGTTGAAGGCCATCCGCCAGGAGGTGTGCACCCTGGCAATCTGCTCAATGGCGAGCGACCCTTCCAGAAAGCCCATGCCGTTGCCGCCGTACTTTTCATCGATGGAAAAACCGAAAAAACCCAGATCGGCCATCTTGACAAATATTTCCTTGCGCCAGAAGTGATTTTTTTCGTCTTCCTCGACATGCGGCGCGATTTCCTTTTCGGCGAAATTCCTGGCCGTATCCTGAATCATCTTTTGTTCATCTGTCAGCGCGAAATCCATATTTTCATCCTCCCGGCTGTTGATTTATTTTCTCTCGATAATCATGCAGATCCCCTGGCCACCGCCGCCGCAGATGGTTTCCAGACCGAAGCGGCTTTCGCGGCGCACCATCTCGTGAATCAGCGTTGTGAGCCGCATCGCGCCAGTCGCGCCGATGGGGTGCCCGAGTGAAATGCCCGATCCGTTGACGTTGACTTTCGCGTCCATCTGCTCGTCGGAAAGGCCCGAAAGTCGGGAGTCCGCCACACACTGGACAGCAAATGCTTCCTGTACCTCAATCAGATCCATCTGGTCGATGGTTGTGTTTATTTTTTTCAACGCTTTATCCACCGCTGCCGGAACAGCCGGATAGGTGAGCGTCGGATCCGTGGCCGCCACAGCGCAGGAACGGAAATAGGCCAACGGTTTGACTCCCAGCGCTTTGGCTTTCTTTTCGGAAGCCAGGACAACCACGGCTGCGCCGTCATTTTCCGACGAGGAATTGCCGGCCGTACAAACCCCGTCTTTATAAACGGGTTTAAGTTTGGACAGGCGCTCGATGGTTGTTTCCCGGCGCGGCCCTTCATCCGTTCTCAAGTAAACCGTCTCACCATTCTTGTCTTTACCCGTGGGAACGGGAACGATTTCATCGGTAAATTTCCCCGCGTCCTGTGCTGCAATGGCACGCTGATGCGAGCGCAGCGCCCAGCGGTCGGCCTCCTCCCGGGTAATATTTTCTCTGCTGGCTGCGGTTTCAGCCCAGGTCATCATGGAGCTCAACTCCCCATATCGGGCAATGGGTTGAGACATCACACGTCCCCGCTGCAGCCTGTCATAGAAAGGAATTCCCCACATCGCCAGCGCGCCATGACCACGGGGCATAAAGCCGTATTTATCATGGTTCCTGCCGCCCAGTCCCCACTTAATATCACCGGGAATGTAGAGTTCTCCCTGACTCATGGATTCCATGCCGCCCGCGATCACAATATCATCATTGCCGGTTTGAATTTTCAGGGCTGCGTAGAAGATGGCTTCCAGGCCGGAACAGCATCGCCGGTCGACCATGGCTCCCGGAACCGTATCCGGCCAGCCCGCATCCAGCACGCCCATTCGGGCACCGTTGGCGCATTCCCCATTCTGGTAAGATTGCCCCATGATGACATCGTCAATCATGACCGGATCAATAGTAGCTTTTTTGGCCGCTTCCTGCAACACAAGACTGGCCAGTCGATAAACAGAAACATCCTTAAGCGCCCCTCCGTAAGCACCGATCGGCGTACGGGCACAACTGATAATCACTACGTTTTCCATATCTCGCATTCCTCCTTTGGCAGTATGCCATCCTCGCACGGCACTTGCGTAACCGCCGATCTAAAAAACAATGTCGGTTCGGGGTTTTCTTTCCCCGGATGAATAATCATACCATCCTTTGCCTGTCTTTTTACCCAGATCGCCACTCTGAACCAATTTTTCCAGGATCAGGGCCGGCCTGAATTTGGGGTCCTTGTACCCGTCATAGAGGGTTTTAAAAACACTTAATCCGATTTCCAGTCCGACAAAATCCCCCAGTTCAAAAGGTCCCATGGGATGATTAAGCCCAAGCTTGATGGCCTTGTCAATATCTTCCAAACTTGCCACACCTTCCAGCAGACACTGGTATACTTCGGCCCTGAAAGCCGCATTAACACGATTGACAAGAAATCCCGGCACATCCTTCACGCGGACCGACTCTTTTTTCATCCTTGCTGCGATTTTTTCCGTGATTTCTACGGTTTCCCCGGAGGTTTTCAATCCGCGAATGATTTCAACCAGACGCATGACCGGAACGGGACTGAAAAAATGCAACCCAATGAAATTCTCGGGCCGAGATGTCCCGGAAGCCAGCGTGGTAATGGGAATAGAAGATGTGTTTGAAGCAAAGATCACCCCTTTGCGGCAAACACTGTCGAGTTTCCGGTAAATGCCTTTTTTTGTTTCCAGGTCTTCAAAAACAGCTTCGATGACAAAATTCGCATCCCTTCCATCTTCAAGATTTGCGGATTGCTGAATGCGGCCTATTGTTGCATCCCGATCAATCGGCGTGATCTTTTCCTTCTTCACCTGAGAGTCGAGCTGCTTGATAATATTGTTCAGCCCGCGATCTACAAATTCTCTCTTCGTGTCATTCAAGATGACATGATACCCGCTTTGAGCTGCCACCTGGGCAATGCCGCTTCCCATCAAACCCGCGCCAACGACCAATATTTTTTCAATGTCCATAGATGAGGTCCTATTCATATCTGGTTTCCACCATTTTTTATTTTGAATGACTTGCAATTCCGGCCGATGAATTCTGAACGATAAATGGTTAGCAAATAGCATACCAAGTCCATCCATCTGGAATCAAGTGTCCGCTTCCTTCCCACCCCGCCAGTCTTATGTATATTGTCCTCAGCCGGATATTGACATAACTGTTCATGTATTGTATGGAAAGTATACGGTATGGAGGTGCTTTTCATGGCAAATTTGCGGGATATTCTCGTTAAAATTCTCGAAAATCTTTCCGAAACGGCGGCCATCGTCACCCAAAGCGGCGTTGTGCTTTACGCAAACAAAGCGTTCGAGCACCGATTTTTACGAAGCAACAGCGGCCGAAAACCTCGCAAGGGATTGTGTCAGCTGGATTTGGGCGAGTCATTCAGGGAAAGAGATTCATCCGTCGAAGAGCTCGTTCTCACCGCCGGATCCGAATCTGTTACGATGGGTGTCTACTTAATAGACTCACCCAAAAGAGCAGACCAGCAATATCTGCTGCTCGACAGCCAGAGCATGATCATGGAAGACGACAAGGATTCAGGGTTTTCTCTGACAGATAAACAGCAAGCCGAAATACTGTCCCCTGAATTTAAAGAATTAATCGGCAATGATCCACTCTTTAAAAAAGCCCTCCTGATCGCCCAAAGAGCGGCCAGGGCGGATTTGCCCGTGCTTATTCTCGGGGAAAGCGGCACGGGAAAAGAGATTGTCGCTCAGGCAATTCACCGGACAAGCAAGCGAAGCAACAAACCCCTGGTGGACGTCAACTGCGCGGCCATTCCCGACACGCTGATTGAAAGCGAATGGTTTGGCTATGAGAAAGGTGCTTTTACCGGCGCACGAACGGAGGGAAGAAGCGGTTATTTCGAGGCAGCCGACGGGGGAACCCTGCTGATGGATGAAATCGGAGACGCTTCGCTGCAATCCCAGTCAAAGCTCCTGCGCGTACTCGAAGACGGGTGTTTCAAGAGGGTGGGAGGGAATCGTAATGTCAAGGTGGACGTTCGTGTGATCTCGTCCACGAATCAGGATTTGAGAAAAAACATCAAAGAGAAAACATTTCGCGAAGATCTGTTTTATCGCCTGAACACTTTTTCCATCCAACTGCCGCCCTTGAGAGACCGGACAAGGGACATCCCCCTCCTCGTGGAGCATTTTCTCGCGTCAAACGCGATGAGTGAATATCGACATCGCAAGTTTCTTCCATCCTGCATGGAAATCTTTTTTGCCTATCACTGGCCGGGAAATGTCCGTGAACTCAAAGGTGTTGTGAATTACGCGGTGAATATGAGCTCCACCGCCGCGATAGATCCCGGCGCACTGCCCAGTTTTTTATTTACCCGTGAGACGCAGCCAAACACCCATACGCCTGAAGCGGCCGTGTCTATCCCCGGCCAGACCTCACAGCTCGCCGAAGTTCTGCAGTACGTGGAAAGGGATCTCATCCGGGAAGCCCTGGCAAAATCAGCCAGCAGAACAGAAGCCATAAAAAGTTTGGGAATCAGCAGACGCACATTTTATATAAAAATTAAGCAATATGGCCTGGTTTAACCGGACGTCGTTTCGTGGCAAAGATCATCTTGCTCATGAAAAATGGAATGAAATATGCTTACCTTATTATCGAAACAGAGCGACGGTAAAAAGAGAGCGCCATTCAATTTACATGCGAAGACCATCATTCGTTTTCGCATGCAAACCATAAAGACAGAAAGGTTTCAGCTATTTTGAAAAAAAAAGAAAACCGTGTAAACATTGTTGAAGTCTCCCCCCGCGACGGCCTGCCCGCCATATCCGAAGGCACATCGACGGCTGACAAGATCAAGTACATCAACAGCCTGGTCAACGCCGGCATGAAGAAGATCGAATGCGTGGCATTCACTCATCCGCGGTTGATGCCGGAAAATGCCGACGCGGAGCAGATCATGGCCGGTATCTCGAGGACATCCGATGTAACCTACATAGGCCTGGTTTCCAATGAAATAGGCTGCCGGCGCGCATTGGCAGCGGGAATAGACGAAATTTTAACCCTTGTGGCCACGTCGGAAACCTATAACCAGTTGAGCGTTGGAAAATCAAAAAAAGAAACGCTCCACAAGATTCTGCCGGCCATTATTGAAGCGTCGAATAAAATGAATAAACCCGTGCGCTGCTATATACAAACCGCTTTCGGATGCCCCTATACAGGCCATGTTCCCCTGGATGAACTCCTGCAACTGTTCCTGAAACTGACCTATCTGGGTGCCGCGGAAATCGCCCTTCTCGATTCCACCGGAATGGCGAACCCCAGACAGGTTAATGAATATGTAAAAAAGATTCTGGATCTGGACTCGAACGTCAATCTCTCTGTCCACTTTCACAATACAAGAGGAACAGCCATTGCCAATTGCATTGCTGCCTATGATGCAGGTATTCGCACTTTTTACACATCCATTGGCGGTTTAAGCGGAACACCTTACGGGGCGAAGGAATTGGACTTTGGCTACTGGAACGTGCCGACGGAAGACCTCGTTCACCTTTTTCACGAAATGGGTATCGATACAGGGTTGGATATCGATCTGCTCCTGGAATGCGTTACAATCGCCGAAGCCCTGGCCGGCAAGCCCTTGCCTGGGCATCTTTTAAGGGCAAACCTGAACACCCGGCTGACCGATATGTCGGATCTTTCAAAAAAACTCACATACCGCCAGTTTCAGTAGACTGTTTTTACGATCGGCAACCCTTATTATTATGCCTTTCACTTGAAAAGATTGATCGCGTGTGGCTACAAAATATACACTTCCGCCTTTTCACCTTTCATCGTCGCAATTCATAAATTTAATCATTTTCGCTGTGATCAGCTCTCTGCACCGGTCTTTCAGCGTGCGCCTGTGATGGCATACTTATTGTAGTACTTGTTTTCCCGGATTCATTACCCGTTATTTTAAATGAAAAGCTGACAGCCTGTGCAGGGAATCGATTACCCTTAACCGGGCATAGCACTAAGAAAGGAGCAATGTCATGCAATACAAATACGACCTGCGAGATTTAAAGTTTATATTAAAAGAATGGTTACCCACGGAAGAGGTCGCCGCCTGTGAACGATACAAGGATACATTCAGCGTTGATGACGTCGACATGCTGCTCAACGAAGGCTACAAAGTGGCCAAGGAAATCTTAAACCCGATCAACGCCCCGGGCGACAAGACCGGCGTGAAATTTGAAAACGGCAAGGTCACCGCGGTTCCGGGGTTCAAGGAAGCCTATCAGTTCCTCCAGCAGAATGGCTGGGGCTCAAGCAGTGAATGCATCAAAGTGGAAACGGGAATGCCCCTGGTCATGTATAAAGCCATAGCTGAAATGAACACAGGAGCCTGCCCTGCCATCACCTCCTGCGTCAAGCTGACCAGCGGAGCGGCAAATCTGATTCTTCGCTTCGGCACGGAAAAGGATCAAGCCATGTTTATTCCCAAAATGCTCAACGGCGACTGGCAGGGAACGATGTGCCTCACGGAGCCTGACTATGGATCCGACACCGGTGACATCATCACCAGGGCCTATCCGACATCCGATCCCCGCATTTACAACATCAAGGGCACCAAAATGTTTATTACCGCCGGCGATCAGGGTACATGCGAAAACACCATCCATATGGTTCTGGCCCGTCCCGAGGGCGCAGCCGCCGGGTCGCCCGGAATCGGCCTCTACATCGTGCCGAAAATATGGGTCAACGATGACGGTTCCATGGGGGAACCCAATGATGTCATCACTGCCAGCGTCGAACATAAAATGGGCCTTCATGCGCAGGCGACAGCATTGCTCAATTTCGGTGAGGAAGATCAGTGCCGTGGTATTCTGGTAGGTCCGCCACCCGATGAAAAAGGATGTTCCCAGGGACTGGCCATGATGTTTCACATGATGAATGAGTCGCGCATTGGAACGGGACATAACTCCAACAGCCAGGCCGCAGCCGCCTACTATTACGCCTCTCAATATGCGACAGAGCGTATTCAGGGCCGGCTTTTCGGCGTCAAGGGCGCCCAACGGGTCCCCATCATCAAACATGAAGATGTCCGGAGAATGCTGCTGGATATGAAATCCCATGTGGAAGGCATCCGGGCCATGATTTTCAAGGGTTTCTACTACCTCGATATTGAAGGCAACAGCGCAGACAGGGCCCGGGCAAAAACATTCAGCGGTTTTGCTGAAATCCTGACACCACTGGTGAAATGCTACGGCAGCGAGGCGAGTCTGGGCGTTATCTCCCAGGCCATCCAGGTTTTAGGAGGTGTGGGCTACACGCAGGAATATCCTGTGGAGCAGTACCTGAGGGACTCCAAGATCCTGACCATCTGGGAGGGGACCTCTTTTATCCATGCCAATGATCTCATCGGAAGGAAAATGCGTATGAAGGAAGGCAAGATCTTCCGGGGATGGCTCGATGACATCAAGGCGTTCATCGACACCAACCTGCATGCCGAAGGCTTCGCCGTGGAAATGAAAAATCTGCAGAAAGGCTATCAATGCATGGAAGAGGTTACAGCGATTTATCATGAATGGTACAATCACATGGAAACCAAAAGGCCGCTCATTCCGCTCTACGCCATGAAAGCTCTGTTTGTCATGGCCCAGGTCCAGGTCGCCCAATGCCTGATGGAACAGGCTCTGATCGCCCGGAGAAAATTTGCTGCAGCCGATACTGCCGACACCCTGTTCTACAAGGGGAAAATCGCAAGCGCCAGCTACTATGTGAACAATGTGTTGCCCAACGTATTTCTGGCGACGGAACTGATCAGAAACGCGGACGACACCGTCCTGACCTGTCCTGAGGAAGCGCTGGTGATCAGCTGAAACCGTGAAATGGATACAGGGACACCCTGCGCGATTCAACCCGTCGCTTCCGAAAAATGAACGGTTGAGGCGGCGTGCGTGGTCACACCCCGTTGCCCATTCCGATATCATGGATGTTTTCATCAAGCCTGCGAAAGAAAGGGGAATCCGGCAAAGAAGCAGCAAGAAAGGATAGGAGCATGTTTGAAAGATTTTGGCATCGGTACTATGACTACAACGTTCCGGCAACGATCCGATACCCGCACATCGCCGTGCCGGAGTTGCTCCAGATCCCGGCAAACGCCCTTCCCGACAAAGCCGCGATTCATTATGAAGGCGCGCAAATCTCTTTTTGTGAATTCCGATCACTGGTCATCAGGATGTCCAATGTCCTGACATCGCTTGGCCTGAAAAAAGGCGACCGGGTCGGCATCCATCTCCCCAATTGCCCGCAGTACCTGATCGCCTACTACGCTGCTCTCTCACTGGGCGCGATTGTCGTCAATATGAATCCCGGCTATACGAATGAAGAGTTGTCCATGATCGCGGGTACGACAGAACTCGGCGCACTTTTCACCCTGGACGAGACCGCGGACCGCATCCGGGAATTATGCAAGGGAATCCGCATACCACGGATCATCCTGACGCACCGTCAGGATTATGCGAAAAAAAAAGGCACCGGTGTCGGCAGAATTGACGGGGAGGGGTGGTATTCCTTTTCGGCTCTGCTTGACAGCTGCGCCAACACGACCCGTCCCCGTGTGCAGGTCGATACCCACGATCCCGCAGTCATTCAATTCACCGGCGGAACCACGGGAATTCCCAAAGGGGCCGTTCTGACCCATGCCAATCTGATCGCGGCTGTGATGCAAACCTCTCCCCGGATGTTTCCAATCATGCAATTCATTCCTCCGGAAAAACGCACATCCCTGATCATCATCCCCCTCTACCATGTATACGGTAATCTGATCGCAAACTGGTCGCTCTTCAACTGCGTGACACAGATTCTCGTTCCCCGCTTCCAGGCGGACGAGGTGATCGATCTCCTGTTACAAATCGATGAGGTCACCTACTTCCCCGCTGTTCCCACGATTCTTACCGCCCTGGTCAACCACCCCCGCATCGGAGAGGTCAATCTGGGGCGAAAGATCCATATCATAAACTCGGGGGCCGCCCCCTGCCCTGTGGAACTGATCGAACGTCTCCGGGATATGGGCGTTTTCATCACGGAAGCCTGGGGAATGAGTGAATCAGCAGGTCTGGGTGTGGTCAATCCTATCCTGGGCAAGAAGAAGCCCGGCAGCATCGGCCTGCCCGCGCCTGACAATGACATCCGGCTCGTTGACATGGTCGACGGCGTCACCGAGGTGCCCCGCGGGCAGCCCGGTGAAATGCTTCTGAAGGGTCCTGCGGTCATGAAGGGGTATTGGAACAATCCCGAAGAAACGGCAGGTCAGCTGGTGGATGGATGGCTCCATACGGGCGACATTGCCATCCAAGATGAAGACGGATTCCTGTTTATCGTGGATCGAAAAAAAGACATGATCATTGCCGGTGGATTCAACATCTATCCCCGGGAAGTCGATGAAATTCTTTACCGGCACCCGAAGATCAAGGACGCCGTGACGGTGGGCATCCCTGACGCCTACAGGGGTGAAACAGTGAAGGCCTTTGTTGTACCGAGGGAGGGAGAATCGATCACTGCCGATCAGATCATTGCCTTCTGCAGGGAGAAGATGGCCCCCTATAAAGTGCCCCGGGAAATCGAGTTTCGTGAATCACTTCCCATATCGGCTGCAGGCAAAATTCTGCGCAAGGCTTTAAGGGACGAGGAAATAAAGAAACAGAACCAGAAAGGACAGGGATCATGAAAGAAGTTTATCTTGTGGAAAGTGCCAGGACAGGCATCGCACGAGCGGGAAAAAGTTCCTGGTTCAGCAATTTGCGGGCGGACGACATGTCGGCGCTGGTCATGAATGAAGTGATTCGAAAGGCCGGCCTGATTGATAAAAAGGATCAGATCGATGATGTCATCTGGGGAGGGACAGCCCTGATGAAAGACCTGGGTTCCAATATCGGGCGCTATGCGGGCATCATGGCCGGCCTTCCTTACAGTGTTTCGGGCTGTACCGTTGACCGGTTCTGTTCATCAGGCCTGCAAACCATTGCCTTTGCCATAGCGTCCATCAACATGGGATGGGCGGACATGATCCTGGCCGGTGGCGTCCAGCATATGACGCATATCCCCATGGGAACCATGTCGGACCCCAACCCGCGGCTGGGCGAGTTTTGTGATCCACAGATGGTATCCATGGGTTATACGGCGGAAATGGTGGCGCGCAGATACGGCATCACGAGAGAAGAGCAGGACCAGATGGCGGTGGAAAGCCATGCCAAGGCTCACGAGGCGACACAGAAGGGACTATTCAAAGAAGAAATTCTTCCCATCGAGGCCGATGCTCCTCTAGAAGACGGAAGCACAAAAAAGATGGTGGTTGATCGGGATCAAGGCATCCGGCCCGGCACGACCATGGAAACGCTGGCGAAACTGCAGCCCGTCTTCCTCAAAGATGAGAAAGCCACCGTAACGGCCGGAAACGCCAGTCAGACCAACGACGCTGCTGCCTGCATTCTGGTGGCCGGCAGGGAAAAATGCCGGGAGCTGGGCCTGAAACCTAAAATGCGGCTTGTGGAATACGTGGTTGTGGGGGTTGATCCGGCCTATATGGGCATCGGTCCGGCCGTGGCCATCCCCAAAGCCCTGAAAAAAGCCGGCCTGAAAAAAGAAGACATCGGCATCTGGGAAGTCAACGAAGCCTTTGCCGCTCAGGCGGTTTACTGCACCAGGGAACTGGGCATCAGAAACCATCCGCTGCTGAACCCCAGGGGAAGCGGCATATCTCTCGGGCACCCCCTGGGATGCACAGGCGCGCGCATCGCCACGACGCTGATGCATGAAATGCCCTATTACGGAGTCAGGTATGCCGTGGAAAGCATGTGCGTGGGACATGGCCAGGGTGCAGCGGCCATCTGGGAATGGGTTGGATAAAACGCTTGTTTACTTATGAAACAGGATCAGGCCGGAAGAGTAACGATAACGAAAATGTGGAAATCTCGCTGCTCAATTGTTAACGAATCCATCGGCTTACTGCGTCCCGGATGCATGGTCCGCTTCTTGCAAAAAATGGCGGAACACAGGGATTGGCGTTTCATGAAAAATCAGGAGAAATCATATGCAATTTGAATTATCTGATGAACTGCAGATGTTGAGAAACACGGTACGGGATTTCGCCGCAGAGAAAATCGCCCCCTTTGCCGACGCGTGGGACATGAATCACTACTTCCCGTATCGGGAAGCAGTAAAGCCCATGGGTGAACTGGGTTTTTTCGGCACCGTCATTCCCGAAAAATATGGCGGGAACGAAATGGGATGGCTGGCAGCCATGATCATTACAGAAGAAATTGCCCGGGCATCGAGTTCGCTTCGGGTTCAGGTTAACATGCAGGAATTGGGTTGCGCTTTTACCATTCTGCGGTACGGTTCAGAAGAGCTGAAGCAGAAATATATCCCCGGGCTGGTCAGCGCTGACATTCTGGGCGCCTTTGCCATTACGGAGCCACAGGCAGGTTCCGACGTCATGGCCATGGCATCGACCGCTGAAGATAAGGGGGATCACTGGCTGATCAACGGAACCAAAACATGGATATCGAATGCCACCATCGGAGATATCAATGTATTCTATGCCTACACAGACAAATCAAAAGGCGCCTCCGGCCTTTCCGCCTTCATTGTCGAATTAAAAAATTTCAACGGCATCACGGTAACCGACCTGGATAAAATGGGATCCCGGTCATCCCCTACAGGTGAAATCATTCTGGAAAACACAAAAGTTCCCAAAGGAAACATCCTGGGGAAACCCGGCGACGGCGCCAGGATTGTCTTCGGATCTTTAAGCCAGAGCCGTCTTTCAGCGGCGGCGGGCGGTATCGGACTCGCGCAGGCCTGCCTGGATTCAGTCAGCAAATACGCGATGGAGCGGGAGCAGTTTGGCCAGCCGATCGGCATGTTTCAGATGAATCAGGATATGATCGGCCAGATGGTGGCGGAAATCGAAGCGGCACGACTGATGGTTTACAAGGCGGCCTGGCAGAAGGATCAAGGCGACCTGGGAAACAACCTGGAAGTGGCCGCCGCCAAGTATCTGGCAGGCGAACTCGCTTACAAATGCTCCCAGTACGCCATGAGAATATTCGGGGCCTACGGTTATTCCACGGAATACCCCGTGGCCCGCTATTTCCGCGATGCTCCGACCTATGCCATGGTGGAAGGGTCCGCCAATGTCTGCAAGTTCATTCTAGCGCAGGACCAGTTGGGCATACGCAAGGCTAACCGTTAAAACGTGCGCTATCCCAGGCAATCGTGACGGGTTGATCAGACAAACCAGTATTGCTGCAACACTTTGCCTCGATGCGAAGTGCCGTTCCACAAATAGATTCACAAACATTTTTTTACTTTAAAAAGGAGGAAGGGAAATGAAGGGGGAAAAATTTGCGAGTTTGTGCACCATGTTAGTCTGTTTCGTGTTGATGATGGGATATGCGGCTCCAGTCCGGGGTCAAATGCTGACGAATGTGAAATTCCTGTCAGGACCGACCGGAACCACATGGTATTCCCAGGCGGCAGCCTTCGCCGGGCTAGCTTCCAACAATCTTAAAATGAGCGTAGATGTCATGACGGGATCCGCCATCAGCAACGTGATCCAGATTGAGAATGGTAAGGCGGCTATGGGGTTGACCTTTTCATCCTATCTGCCGGCTATGGCGGAAGGCAAAGTCGTTGCGACCGTCGGTAAGGCGGAATACTTCAAAGAACCCTTAAAGAATGTCAGAATCCTTTCCTACACGACCACGGCAGCCTATGTACTGCTTGTCGATGCCAAATCACCCTATAAAAAAATATCAGATCTGAAGGGCAAAGCGATCCGCTATATTACCTACCCATCCGGTTTTACCGCCCGCTATGTCCCGGAGAGAATGCTCGAGGCTCATGGCATCACCTATGAAGATATACAGAAAGCCGGCGGGAAGGTTGACTATGTCGGCAAATACCAGGAAGCCTGTGACATCCTCGCGAAAAAGCAGGCGGATGTCATCGCATACACCATGGCTGTGAACGCCCAGTCCGCCGCTCTGTCGGAACTTGAATCGCAAGGAGAGTTCCGGATTCTTGAGCTGGACGACGCTGCAGCAGAAAAAACGCTTGCCGAATTGCCCCTCGTTCTGACAACCGTCAAGAAGGGGCTTCAGAAAAGCATCAAGGAAGATACAAAAGTGCTGGCCGATACGACAACCTGGGTTGTGGGCGCCGATGTACCGGATGAGACGGTCACCGCCATACTCGACACCATGCTCAAGAATATGGACACGATGGCACAGGTGGGCAACATCGAATTCAAAGGATTTACGGCAAAGGATCTGTCTCGTCTTTATGGAAAGGGCAGTCAGATTCCGCTGCACCCGGCCGCTCTAAAATTCTACAAAGACAAAGGCGCCATAAAGTAAGAGCATTTGAACGTTTTGACCACGAAGAGGGTTCATCCATGTCCTGATTCCAGGGGCATGGATGAACCCCGTATAACCAATCGCGGAGGTGTGCAGTGAATAGAAATCTTGCGGGCATTCCAGGTTCGATCATGTCTGTGATCGGTGCGATCCTGTCCGTTTTTGTGCTCTCCATCGTCATCAGGGGGCCGATACTGGGGTATGCTCTTTCGCTGGCAATATTCCTTTTTTTCGCCCTCCCCATGACCTTCATGATGTATGCGGGAGGGAAAAGCCCCTTCTGGGCAAAGATCAACGTTGTGGACTGGTTGTTCACAGCCATATCCATCATTTCCATCGGTTATTTGATCATCAATGCGGATCATATTCTGACTCGCGTTGAGTATGTCAGCGAAATCTCGACATTCGAGTTTACCATGGGTATTCTTGCACTGGTCGCCGTCCTGGAGGCAACCAGGCGGGCTATGGGAACCGCCATGGCGGCCATTGCTCTAATTCTGCTGATCTATGTGGCATTCGGCCATCATCTGCCCAGTGGTTTCAGCCATTCCGGTTACGACTGGGATTGGATCATTGACACCATGTTCCTCACATCAAAGGGCATTTTCGGCAGTCCCCTGTGGATCGTCATCACGCTGGCCTTCCCCTTCATCCTTTACGGCGTTATCCTGGAAGAGTTGGGGATCCTTCGGACATTTTTGGATTTTGCAAACCGTCTTCTGGGTCGAACACCCGGAGCACCGGCCAAAACAGCCATTGTGGCAGGCACCCTGGTCGGCATGGCCAGCGGACTTCCCATGTCCACAACCTATCTGATCGGTTTTCCAACCATTCCGGAAATGAAGAAGGTCGGTTATCCGGGCAGGACAGCGGGAGCCATCGCCGCTGTCGTCGGGACGGCTGCCCAACTTATGCCCCCTATGCTCGGCGTAGCCGCTTTTATCGTCGCTCAATATATGGGTGTGCCTTATATCAAGGTCTGTCAGTATACCCTGCTGCCCGCTCTGATGTTTTATTTTGCTTTCTATTGCACGGTTGATTTCGAGACCCGCAAATGGGGCATTCAGGTACATGAAATGGTGACACAATCGTTCGGGAAAATCATGGCGAATGGATTCTATATATTCCTCGTCAGCATGATCGTCCTGATCTATTTCCTGGTGATGTTCTATCCTGTCGGCCTGGCCGCCCTCTATGCCTGCGCCGTAGCGCTGGCATTGGGAATTCTCCGGAAGCACAATCGCCTTAACCTGAAGATGTTTTACACAATACTGGCAAAAACAGGCAAGACATCCGTCTATATTTCCATCGCCTGTGCGGCGGCGGGGATCATTACAGGCCTTCTTGTCGAAACGGGATTGAACCTGAAATTTGCCAACATGGTGATCGCCGTCGGGCGGGACTACCTGTTTATAGCCTTGCTGCTATCCGCCGTGGCCATCCTGATTTTGAGTATGGGCATGCCTTCCATTCCGGCCTATATTACAGGAATCGCCATTTTTGGCCCCGCGCTGATCAAGCTGGGTGTGATTCCTGAAGTGGCCCATATCTTCTGCTTCTACTATGCCACGCTATATTCTATTACACCGCCCGTGGCTTTCGCCTCGTACGCGGGGGCACAAATCGCCAAAGAGGATCCGATGATGACCGGGCTGGTTGCCTGCAAATTGGGGGTGATGGCGTATATCATCCCGTTCCTTTTTGCCTACAACCCAGCCTTGCTTCTGATTCCGGAATACTGGGATATCTGGCAGGGGCTCAAGCTGGTTTTCTTTTACATTCCCGGACTGGTGCTGTTTGCGGCGGGTTTGAGCGGATTCTGGACAAAGAAAATGGGATGGCAGGACACCGTGATCGCACTGGCGGGCGGAGTTCTTATGCTGTTCCCGATATTTACCGTCCAGTTTGTCGGCTTGGCTGCCTTCATTTACATCTTTATCCGCCAGGACGTTTATAATGCTTATATCCGTCGGACGCCCAAGGCGGTTTGATCAGGACACCAGCACAACCAGAGCCTTTCCAGTTCCAAATACAGGAAAGGGAAAAGGGAAGACGCATGATCCCATGACAATTGTGAAAAAAATCTGGTACCCGCAGAATCGGAGATTTACACCAGGCAAGATGTTCTTAATACAGTCAGGGCGGGCATAAGCGCTCAGGAATGCGATCGCGACAATTTTCGAGAAAGGAAAGATGGTCATGAATATTGGACGTCTAGCAGAAGACAACATCCAGAGGTTCGGCGAATATGAATTTGTTTACTTTGACGGAAAATGGCATACCAATGTAGAAATGAACCGCGCCTCCAACCGATTAGGCAATGCCTTGAAAAGTCTGGGCATCGGGAAGGGTGACCGGGTAGGCGTTCAGCTGCTCAACTGCACTCAACTTATCCAGTCATTTTTTGCAATCTTTAAAATCGGGGCAATCCTGGTTCCCATAAACCCCTCTCTGCGGATTCCGGAACATGCCTTTATTTATCAGGACGCCGGCCTGTCGGCCTTAATCAGCCATGTCGATTACGCAGGCAACATTACTGAGGCGCGCTGGGAGGCACCCCTGCTCAAGCGCGTCATCCTGACCGGAGAATCAATTCCGGAGGGTGCCATCGCTTACGATGAAATCATAAAACAGGGAACGGATGAACTGGCTATTATCGAAACAGACAACGATGATACGGCTGTGATGATCTATACCGCAGGCACCACCGGAAACCCGAAAGGCGTTATGCTTACCCATTACAACTGGTATACCCATGTAACGGGATATTATGATCTCGTCTTGCTGGATGCCTGGGGCCTTTCCGTCAGGGGAATCATGCACGAACAAGATGGCGGGCAGACCAGAAAGGCTGAGCAGGAGGGCGAAATTTTCGGCGTCAGCAGGCATAGGGTTTCGCTGATCACCCTGCCTTTGTTCCACGGGTATGGCGTGTTCGCCTTGAATCTCGAATTCCTGACGGGAGGCAAACTGGTCATGATCAGCCGCTGGGATGCCGAAGAGGCCATGAAATGCATTGAACAGTATAAAGTAACGGACTTTCGGGGTGTGCCGACCATGTACATCCAGATCCTGAACCACTCGGCATCTCCAAAATATGATTTAAGCTCACTGAGAACCTGTATCTGCGGCGCAGCTCCGATGCCGTTGGAAGTAGCACGCCATTGGCGGGAGAAATATGGCATTGACATTTGGGAAGGCTACGGGCTTAGTGAAGCCACCACGGTCAACTGCGGCAATATCGCCGGACGGCGTCCTCCCAAGTACGGGTCCATCGGAAAATGTTACCAGAAGTGCAATGCCATTAAGATTTTTGATGAAAACGATCAGGAGCTTTCCTGCGGGCAGACGGGAGAAATCGTTATCAAAGGCCCGGGAGTAATGAAGGGCTACTGGAACAAACCCGAGGAAACAGCGGCCGTAATACGGAACGGTTGGCTCCATACGGGTGATGTCGGACATACTGACGAAGATGGTTATTTTTATATCACCGATCGCAAGAAGGATATGATCATCCGGGGAGGGGAGAACATTTTCCCGAAGGAAATTGAAAATATCCTGCATATGAATCCCATGGTCCTGGAAGCAGGCGTTATTGGCATTCCCGACCCTGTATATGGTGAGGCAGTCAAAGCATTTGTCGTTCTAAAGACGCCGGGAGAGGCCACCGAAGAAGATATTCTTAATTTCTGCCGGGAAAATCTGCCTACTTACAAAAGACCGAAATATATTCAGTTCCTCGATACTCTGCCCAAGAGTGCCGTGGGTAAAATATTACGACGCGAATTGAGAAATCTGTAATGAAGCAAACGGCCATTGCGGGGGATAGCAAACAGATCTGTCAGGTCAGCCCCTGTGCGTTAAGGCCCTGAACATCGGACCCGACAGTATGCCGACCGTTCAGAGCCTTTGCCTGACCGGACTTAAAGTGGTAATCACAACAGGTAGCACCGTTATATTTCATGGATATACCGGTAAGAATCATTTACGGTTATCCTTAAGGAGCCTCAATCAATGACCATAGATTCACTGGTGAACATTTTTCAGGGGGTAGCGACACTTGCGGAATCCTTTTCACACAACCCCACCATCGCCTTCGTTCGTATCGGTCTGATCTTCCTGGGATTTCTTTTGATCTACCTGGGCAAAAAAGGCATTCTGGAGCCGCTTCTGATGGTTCCCATGGGATTGGGCATGGCGACGGTCAATGCGGCCATTATGTTCTTCGATCCCTTGAATCTGCACGGCGGCATGGGCACGCTCTTTGTGGAAGCGCAGGCCGGCGCCACGGCGGACGCCGTGAAAAATGCCGCAGAAGTCATGATGATGCTGCAGATCAACTGGCTCCAGCCGATCTATACGTTCACCTTCAGCAACGGTTTGATCGCCTGCCTGATTTTCATGGGCATCGGGTCCCTGCTGGATGTGGGCTACGTCATGGCCAAACCTTTCCAGAGCATGACCATCGCGCTTTTCGCAGAACTGGGAACGATTGTCGTGTTCCCCATCGCCCAGCTTTTCGGCTACTCGCCTCAGCAGGCAGCCGCAATTGCCGTCATCGGGGGGGCGGACGGTCCGATGGTGATGTTCACCTCGCTGAGGCTGGCCCCCGAACTCTTTGTGCCCATTGCGATCATCGCCTATCTCTACCTGGGGTTCGCCTATGGCGCCTACCCCTATCTCATCCGGGCCATGGTGCCGAAGAAACTCCTCGCGGTCAAACCGCCCCCGGCCAGGAAAAAAAGGGAAATCACCTCCGGCGAAAAAATGCTCTTCGCGGTCGTTGCCTGCGTTTTCCTGTCGTTTCTGCTTCCCATCGCCGCCCCGCTGATCTTTTCCTTGTTTTTCGGCGTGGTCATCCGGGAATCGGGCGTGAAGGAGTTCGTTGATCTTCTTCAGGGACCGGTCCTGTACCTGTCGACCATGTTTCTGGGGCTGATGCTGGGCGTGCTTTGCGACGTCAATACCATCATGGATCCGAAAGTGCTGCCGCTTCTGCTTTTGGGAATTCTGGCGCTTCTGATTTCGGGTATCGGCGGTATTTTCGGGGGGTATTTCATGTATGTGGTAACGCGGGGCAAGTTCAACCCCGCCGTCGGCATTGCGGGCGTGAGCTGCACGCCCACCACCTCCAAAGTCGCGCAGAAGGTGGTTTCGAAAGCCAACCGAACCGTAATCATTCTGCCGGACGCCCTCGGCGCGAATGTCAGCGGCGTGATCACGTCAGCGATCATTGCCGGTATTTTCTGCAGCCTGCTGGCCAGATAGCAAAGGAGAAACAACATGAGTGGATGGAATGAGGCTTTACTGACCTACGGGTTAACGATCATCATCTCGTTTTCCGTGGCGGGCATTATCTCCCTGATGGTGAAGCTGCTGGAGACGTTCTCAAAAAACAAGGGCTGATCCAAAAAGGCGGCAAAACGCTACCGCAGAAAGTCTCCATCCATCACCTGTACGACACGCGCAGCGGCGTGGCATGAACCGACACACAAGGAGAAATCAATGAGTGAATTTAGCGGTAAAATTGCAATCGTCACCGGATCGTCAAGCGGTATCGGCGAAGCAATCGCCAGACGACTGGCAAACCTCGGCGCATCTGTGGTGGTGAACTCGGCAACATCTGTGGCCGCCGGTGAACGCATCACGACAGAGCTTGGCTCAAATGCGTTGTATGTGCAGGCCGACATCAGCAACAAGGTGGAGGGAGAAAAATTGATCGCCCGGACAATAGAGCGTTTCGGCAAGCTCGACATCCTCATCAACAATGCAGGCTGGACAACGCTCGTTCCACATCACAATCTGGAGGCGCTAACCGACGACATCTTCAGTCGTACATTTGATGTAAATGTGAAAGGCACATGGATGCTGACCAAAGCGGCAATGCCATTTCTCAAACGGAGTGAAGATGGCAACGTGGTGAACATTACCTCTATCGCGGGTGTTCGCCCGGTGGGGAGTTCGATTGCATACTCTATGACGAAAGCAGCGCTCAATCACATGACATTGCTGCTTGCCAAATCATGCGGTCCCGTGCGCGTAAACGCCGTTGCACCCGGCCTGGTGGAAACGCCATGGACCAAGGACTGGCAGGCACAGCACGATAGAGTTAAAGAAATGGCACCCCTCAGGCGTTCAGCAACACCCGATGATTGTGTTGAGGCCACCCTCGGGTTACTGCGCACCCGTTACGCCACAGGCCAGATTTTAGTGGTCGACGGGGGCCTGACGCTTTTGATATAGCAAGTCGGCGGGCGAAATCAACAAACGGAGCACCTAAGCGGGTTGAAAGGTGAATCTGGATATGAAAAGGGCGGTTTCAAACCGCCCTTTTCATGATCCAACCTTAGCGTGTTGGACATGCGATGTTCGAAGTGCTTATAGAATCTACAGCTTCATGCCCTTTTTCAGCTTATCAATAATAGCTTTTTCCGCGTCATTGTACACCCCGTCCACCAGGCAAAGCCTGCGGGCAATGCTGAGCGCCTCCATGCGGTCGTCTTTATTCTTGATCAGAACCGACAGGGCTTCAATAGCTTTGTCTTCATCGGCCTGAAGAATCGCTGTCTGTTCCTTGAGGATCCTTTTGAATTCGGCCGGCCGCATTTTTTTGAGAGCCTTATGTGTCCTCGCAATCTCAGTCCCGATTTCAAAATGCCGTCTTTTAACACCCCGCCCGATTCTGGCTATGGCCATAAAGACACGGATGAGACCTTCGGCGTGACCTCCCTCTTCCATGGCCAGAAGCCGCTTGTCATAGTCCGCGCGTTCAATCTCATCGACCAGCGCAGGCGTTTCTTTTTCTGGCGGCGGGAAAAAGCTTCTGAGCATCTTACTGCCGTAAATCAGCTGAAAAAGATGTTCCTGCCTTAAGTCCCGATAATCACGGTAGATGTTGAGCACATTTTCCAGATAGACGGCAAAGTCTTTTTCCATCGCCGAAAACGGATTGTCAGCGGACGCGGGCTTTCGGTTCTGTCTTGTGATTGAGGCAATATTTTTAACCGGCCGCATCAGGGGATTGGTGTCAGCGAAGATATACCTCTGGGTTCGCAACGGGTGCGTATGGCGTAAAACCTCTGCAGAGAGCTCCGTCGTCCAGAGCTTGACCCATGGACGCATGAACAGTTGATACATATTGTCATTGGCCTCGGAGACCTTTGCTACCACGCTGAAATCCGTTTCATCTTCCGTTCCATCATCATAGGCGGCAATGTCGTCAAATGTGCGCTTTTCATAACGGGTGGTGAATTTGCCGGCGAGAACATCGCCTTCGATCACCATTTCGTAGAGGCCCGGGCTTAAAAACTCAATCATATCAAAATTGGCAATAATTTCCTTGTGTTCCTTCTTCGCTACGGAACCGGCGACGAATATGCCCAGATGACCGATGTCCTTATGAACAATGTAGATGATGACCTGACCGTGACGCCTGATATCCTCGACGGAAGAGTAAACCCGCGGAATCCAGTTGAGCGCCTGCTGGGCGGGTGTAATGTTGTCGCCCATCGACGCAAAAACGATAATCGGGCTTTCAATTCTCTTGAGGCTGACCTTCTGGCCTTCACGCAGTTCCAACTGGCCGGTCTCCAGTTTATTGCCAACGAAAAGGTTACGCACGATATAGTGGATTTCATCGGTGGTCAGCATGAAGAAGCCGCCCCACCATCGTTCAAAGGCCAGATAACGCTCCTCTTCCGTATCCAAATGTGAATACACGTTGTATTGCTTTGACCAGAGGGTATTTGCCGGATTGAGTGTTTCAAAATTCTGCACCAGGTTCGCGCCGTCGAAAACACCGTTGCCCAGGTCGCTGAGAAAGGAATTGACCCACACACCGCCGACCAGACCGCCCTTGTAGCGCATGGG
The DNA here is from genome assembly GCA_002347685.1 of Syntrophaceae bacterium UBA2280. Taxonomy (GTDB): domain Bacteria; phylum Desulfobacterota; class Syntrophia; order Syntrophales; family Smithellaceae; genus UBA8904. Next base: position 16,167 of record DDWS01000042.1, on the reverse strand, counting down.
ATTTACGCCCGCGACACCGCTCCAGTAGGACAGGGGGGCGCCATTGAGCACCAGAGGCCCCGTGACATCCGGACGTTCCGCGCACACCAGCGCCGCCGCCCAGCCCGCCTGGCAGTTCCCCATAACGGCCGGAGCATCCGCATTGGGATGCCGTTCGATGATATTCTCCATAAACTTTTCCATGGCCGCGATGACATCCGCCATCGTCTGGCCGGGGATCGGTTCGGAATAAAACAAAATGAAATAGACAGGGTGCCCATGTTCGAGCGCCATGCCGATTTCAGAGTCCCTCTTTGAACCGCCGATGCCGGGGCCGTGGCCTGCCCGCGGATCGATAATCACGATAGGACGCTTGGGTCTGATCACCCTCTCCTTGCCGGGATGGCGCCGTTCTTGAGAATCCGGTGTATCTTCATCTTCGCGACGGCGATCGGAAATCCGGACCAGTGCATAGTTCACGGGCCGCTCAAAATTCTTGGCGTTGAGAATCATTTCATAATTAAACGTCAGCACCGGTGGCTGTCCGCCGCGGATATGCTTGATATAGTTGTTGCCCCTCTTTCTCAGAATATCCGTGAAAATGATGGAACGCTGAATGGAATCAACAACATATTCGTTTAAATCTTTCAGCCAGTCCTGTGGCGCCTTTTGCTGTCCGCTAGCGGATTTCATACTCATGAGTACTTGCTCCTTTATTCCCTCTCGCATATTGATCGGCTTTTATTGAGTTGTACTTTAATGACGGGGAATTGCCTTGTCAAGGCGCAATCGGGGTGACTCACCAGGGCATTCGAACAATCCACGATCCCGAAACTGTGAAAAAGCAGTCGATTCCGCCGATATATTCTCGCTGATCCGCTATTCTCCATCCAGGACTTTTCGGATCATGGTCGCCAGAGCACCCCGGGACAGAGGTTTGAGCATGTATGCTTTAATGCCCATCCGGGCCGCTTTGTTTTGGTCCATGTATTCGCTGTGCCCCGTGCACATGATAATGGATTGATCCGGTTTGATCTTGGCGATTTGCCGGCTCAGTTCGGTGCCGGAAATTTTCGGCATGGTCATATCGGTAATAATCAGGTCGAATCCGTCCGGATCGGACTGGTAGATGTTGAGCGCTTTGCGGCTGTCCGAGCAGGCCGTCACGCTGTATCCCAGATCGGACAAATTGTGGTGGGCCAGTTCGACGAGCGTCTGTTCGTCGTCTACAAAAAGAATGCGCTCTTGTCCACCGACAAACGTTTCGGCCCCGATGGCTTCCACCACGGATGCTTTCCCCTCCAGACACGGCAGGTAGATACTGAAGGTTGTTCCGCGACCGGGTTGACTTTTCACCTGTACAGCGCCACCGTGATTCTTGACAATGCCGAAAACCACGGACAGCCCCAGACCGGTTCCTTCGCCGACCTTTTTGGTTGTGAAAAAAGGATCAAATATGCGGCTGATCACGGAAGAATCCATGCCGCAGCCGGTATCGGATATTCTCAATTTGATGTACGCCCCTTCCTTCAGGTTCAGTGTTTCCGAAAGGGAAAGCCTGACGGTTTCTTTCGACAGAATGACTTCCAGAATGCCACCTTTTTCACCCATCGCGTGGGCTGCATTGGTGAAGATATTCATGATCACCTGATGCATCTGTGTGGGATCGGCATGGATGGTGAAGGGAATGTTTTCGATATGGCAGCGGATATCGATGCTGGCCGGCAGCGTTGACCGCAAGAGCTTCAACGTCTCCTTGGTAATGATTCTGAAGTCCATCGCTTTCTTATCGTGTTCACCGTGACGGCTGAAAGTGAGGATTTGGAACACCAGATTTTTGGCCCGGTCGGAGGCGGTCAGAATCTGGTCAATATAGCGTCGTGTTTTTTTCGGATCGGGCTGACGGGCGGCCATTTCCGCGTAACCGATGATCGCGCCAAGAATATTATTGAAATCATGAGCCACACCCCCCGCCAGCGTGCCGATGGCCTCGAGCTTCTGTGATTCATAGAGTTGCTTTTCAATCTGCAGCTTTTCCTCTTCAGCACGCTTTAAGGCTGTGATATCCACGATAATGGACAGCAGGCAGGTTTCGGTCGCCAGCTGAACCACTTCCGCCGAGTAGCGGACGATGATGTCCTGACCATTTTTTGTCAGAAGACACATTTCTTCATCCACCACGGAGTGCTTGTTTGAAATCAATCGGCAGATGCGACCCTCTTGAGCCGGATCCGTCCATAATTTCATCCGGGCAAACAATCGTCCGACAATTTCATTACGGCGATGGCCCGTCAATTTTTCAAACGCCGAATTCACGTCCAGAACACAACCGTCACAAAAACGGGAAATCACCATCGCCGCCGGATTGGCCTTGAATACCTTGGTAAAAGTTTCTTCTGATCTTTTCAGCGCCTCTTCGGCTCGCATGCGTTCGCTGATGTCATTGTAAATGACAACAATTTCATCAGTCGGCAGTTTATAGACATGATTTTCCTTCCAGCCGCGCCGGCGGTCTGTCCGGTAGTATCTGGCCGTATACGATTCCGAAATCCCGGTGCGCCATACTCTTTGCAGCAGATCAAATAAACCGAATTCTTTGACGCCCTCATACACATCGATCACGGATTTTCCGATGATATTCCTGCGGTCGATTCCTTCAGCGGATTCAGCGGCCATGTTGAGAGCCTTAAAAATGAAATCCGCGCCGTCGCCTCGCGGTTCATAGACGGCAACACAGCTGGTCATATTTTCGAAAAGTTCCTTTAAGCAATGCTCACTTTCCCGCAACTGATTTTCCGCTTCAAACAACCGCCTGGCTTCCTTCAATAAAGAGGCGCTGCGCAGGTGTAAAAAGAACAGACCTGCCAATCCGGACAGAAACAACAAGATGACGATCATTCTGACAGGTATCGATATATCCGGCGAACCGTAAATGATAAACAGCGGCACAGTGCAGGCGCCGATCATCAAAATCGTTTCGACCAGACGGTTTCCGCCGGCAGATGCTCCGTCGGCGCGATCGGACAAAAGATGATACTCTGGCATTGTTCGATTCACAGCTCTCCCTCCCCCTTAGAAAGATACTGTTTCTCGGGCATGAAAAAAAACAGAAACCCTCAGATTGTCTGGCTACCCATTCATCAGAGGCAGACAGGCAAATTGAAACCGTTGAAAATTATCGAATATGCACAGTCGCGCTTCGCAAGGAAAGAACCATTCACGAGCCGCCGGAGACATGCGGGAGGAAATTATAAAGCGGGAAAAGGTTTTCTTTGTTATGCGGATTCATTGGTTCAGTTCGTCCTTGATTTGAGAATTCCGTTACAAAGTATTCCGTTTCGTTTTCACAAAACGGCACCGCAAAATGAGATGTTTGTGAATTTTCTGTAATTTAATAAGCAAGGCCATGCATGTCAAGTGAAAATAAATTATCGTTCCGAGTCGACAATATATTCCCGTCGATCCTGAACAAATCTGTAAACAGGAAATCTTCCAAAATGGCCGTTAGGAATTTCCGTCCCACCCGGCCAGTCTGGCGCAAAGCCACCAGACGGCGCGGCCTTTAAGCACGCAATCGAACCGTTCGCTGTGCGCACAGGTATCCGTTGGATTGTGCCGCATGAAATTCGTGCACCCGCCCGGGTCGTAGCTTTCAATATCAGCAATATGAAAAAGAATTAATTGTTTGTAAGACAATCATTACGGATCGGCTCGTTAAGCTGATTGACATTTCCGCCTGCCCCCATGCCGTTGAGGTGACCGGTCATGTAAACAAACTTTACATTCGGATAAGACGCCTCCAGACCATTCATCAGATCCAGGTACGGATGATTACCTGATCACCCGGCCGCTCAATCGATGAAACGGGCATGAGATGTTCTTCCATGATCCCGGTCCAATCAGGGCAGGCGCCCTTCCTCACGTAATCTCGTCAGAATGCCGTTAATCTCCGGCATGGCTTCCGAGGCTGCCTTCTCTCCCTCCATGATGGCTTCATGGCGACGGGTAAAGTCACCGGCACTGATATGCCCGACTCTCGGCTGAATGACCACATCGGCGCTTTTGAGCTGGATGGTCGCCATGCGGTTGTGCATGATGTCAATGGCCTGCATGATGCTTTCGACGGTGCCGGAGGGTGCAGCCGTATTGATTCTCGATGAGATGTTGACAGCAATAACCACGTCCGCGCCGAAGCGTCGCGCGGTATCGACCGCCACGGGACTGACCACGCCGCCGTCCACGTATATGCTCTCAGCAATGGCGACGGGATTGAAAATGCCGGGAATCGCACAGCTGGCGCGGACCGCCCTGCCGGTATTCCCGCGTCCGAAGACCATTTCCTCACCGGTCTGAATGTTTGTGGCCACGGCGTAAAAAGGGATTTTAAGTTTGTCCAGAGTCGTGTGGTTCACTTTTTGATTGATGTAATTCTCAAGCTTCTCGCCTTTTACAAAACCGTTGTCGGGAAGCGCATAATCGGCAACGTCATCCTTCTGGATGCCCAGGGCGATGTTTTGCAAGTCATAGGGCGTGTAGCCGTAAGCGTATAGACTGCCGACGAAAGAGCCGACGCTGGTACCAACAACCATGTGGATCGGCACGCGATGAGATTCCAGAACTTTCAGGACGCCGATGTGCGCAAAACCCTTGGAGGCACCCGCGCCTAATACCACGGCGATTTTAGCCGGCCTGGGCGGAGGTACGGACGGTTTTTCCGGCGGGGTGATCACACAGGCCGCAAGCAGTGTTACACAGACGAACATCCCAAACCACCGGATCCACCGGGAAATTTTCACACGCATGGCTAAAGGGTTCGCTCCTTCTTGCTTCTTGACCGGGGCCTTCTGCTTTTCGATTTATCCTGAGGCTTGTCCGGATAATTGTCTCGCGGCTTGGGCCGGATTTCCGGTTCGGCCTCGGCCGGGGGCTGCTCAGGCAGTGCGTGCAGGGTCTGCTGGTAGTAGTCGTCGAGCAGCATGATCATCAGCGACAAACCCTCCTCGGATTGCGCAAGGTGCCGGGCCAGCGGGGCGAACCGCCGCATTCTTTCCAACTGGATATTATCGCGGGCTCGCAGCTTGGCTTCCAGAAGCGCCGTGATCCTTTCGGCAACGACCTTTTCGATCTCTTCGTCATCGGGCAGCTGTCGCTGCTGCATGTTAATGTCGTAATGTTTGGCAATACTCTGCAATTTGTATTTTTCCATTTCCGCGACCACCGAGAGGGCCACCCCTCCCGACCCCATCCGTCCGGTACGTCCGGCGCGGTGGATGTACGCTTCCGGATCTTCCGGCGGCTCATACTGAATCACATGGGACAGATCCGGTATATCGATGCCGCGCGCTGCCACATCGGTGGCGACCAGAAACCGAAGCGCGCCCCGGCGCACGCGCGCCATGACCTTTTCACGGGCGTTTTGCGCCAGGTCGGAGCTCAGTTCATCTGCGTCATAACCGAAACGTTTCAGCACAACGGAAAGATAGTGTACCGTGTCTTTGGTGTTGCAGAAAATAATGGCCGAGACGGGATTTTCGATTTCGATGATCCTGACGAGTGAACGCTCCTTGCGCATGCCTGGCACAACATAATAAGCATGCTCAATGTCCGCGATGTGCACCTGATTGCCGCTTAAGCTCAGCAGTTGCGGGTCCCTGAGGAATTGTCCGGCCAGGCGCACCACCTGCGGCGGAAAGGTCGCCGAAAACATGCTGCTGTTGATGTTTTTCGATGGGATATACTTGCGGATTTTGACCATGTCGGGATAAAAACCCATCGACAGCATGCGGTCCGCTTCATCAAATATCAGGATTTTGAGATGATCCAGGGAAAGCGTGTTTTTCAGAAGATGATCGAGGATGCGCCCCGGTGTGCCGACAACCAGTTGCGCCCCGGCGCGAAACGCTTCGAGCTGCGCGGTATAACCGACGCCGCCGTAGACCATGGCTGTGCGCAGGGTTGTGTCCTGCGACAACATTTCCGCCTCCCGGGTCACCTGGAGGGCCAGCTCGCGTGTGGGAACCAGCACGAGCGCCTGGGCGACGTGCTTTTGCAGATCGATTTTCTGCAGGATCGGCAGCAAATAAGCGCCGGTTTTGCCGCTGCCGGTCCGCGACTGAATCATCACGTCGCGTCCGGAGAGGATATAGGGAATGGCTTTTGCCTGCGCGGGTGTCAGGCTCGGCCAGCCTGCTCTGACACATGCCGCTTGCAACTGGGGGGGAAGTTCTTCCATGCAAATATCGGCAGGACCTTCCAAAGCCACAGAGTCTGACCCCTCTTCGTGTTTTACTTCATCCATAACAGTTTAAACCTTTCGTAAAGAAAATAATTAGTTATCTTCATTTAGTCCAGTGCGCTTCAGGAATCAAGTGAAATATTGCACACAGATTTGAAAAATCCGCCATATGGATAATTGGTTGCCGCCTGACCCCATGCCGATAATTATTGACATAACTGAAGTTTCTGATAGGTTGCAGGGAGTTTTTCGTCAGTTCTTTGATCCTCTCATGCAGATTAAAAACCACGAAATCAAAAAAAAACAGTGGAGGTATAGATATGGATGGACAGAAAATTCCCGGAAAGATGGTTGCGATTGGTATTGCCGGAGTCGCAGTTTTGTTGTTGTTGATATCAAGCTTTTTCAGCATTGAGGCGGGTGACCGCGGCATTGTGCTGCGCTTCGGCGAGGTCAATCGTGTGGTCGATCCGGGTTTGCGCTTTAAGCTCCCGGTTGCAGAAGATGTGGTTCACATGACCGTGAGAGTGCAGAAGACGACGACCAAAACGGAAGCGGCCAGCCGTGACCTGCAAAACGTTCAGACCACCATGGTCCTGAATTTTATGATTGATCCATTAAAGGCAGGCACAATTTATTCCACGATCGGACTCAATTACAATGAGCGCGTCATTGATCCCGCGGTGAAAGAAAGCTTCAAGGCTGCAGCGGCCCGCTATACGGCCGAAGAATTGATTTCCAAGCGCGAACAGCTCAAGACGGAAGTGCAGCATTTTCTTCGTGACCGGCTTGGCGTTTTCGGTATTATGATCGTCGAATTGTCTATCACGGATTTCGAATTCTCCGCGGAATTCAACAGGGCCATTGAGTCCAAGCAGACCGCAGAGCAAAACGCATTGCGCGCCAAACGCGATCTTGACAGGATTAAAGTGGAAGCGCAGCAGAAGATTGCCTCCGCTCAGGCCGAAGCCGAAGCCTTGCGCCTGCAGCGTCAGGTCATATCAAAGGAACTTCTGGAACTCAGAAGAATCGAGGCTCAGATGAAGGCCATTGAAAAGTGGGACGGCAAACTGCCCAATGTCACCGGTGGCGCCGTACCGTTTATTCAGATCGACAAACTTCAATAATCCATACCGAGGACCGGGGCGGCTGGCCTTGATTCAGGGCCGGCCGCCCGGATCTCCGCGCTTCCTTTCGTGGCATTTGCGCTTTAAAATCATTTATGGTACACGGACACGCGTCATAAAACGTTTTTCTGAAAGAAGGCGCGCGTGTCTCGTAAAACAGGAATTGTTAAAGATAGCAGGTATTTGCAGCACACGTCCGGGGTGTCTCATCCGGAGAGCCCGCAGCGTTTGGCGTCTGTTTATGAAATGCTGGATAATCCCGGGATGTCGTGGAAATATATCTCCATCGAGCCGCGGGAAGCCAGCCACAATGAAATCGGCTACATCCATACGCCTCATTATATCAAGCATGTGGCCTCGACGGCAGGCAAATCGCATGTGATTCTCGATCCGGACACGATCACCAGTGCGGAGACCTACGATATCGCTAAACTGGCAGTCGGCGGCCTGCTTCGCGCCATCGACGCCGTAATGAAAGGCAAGGTGGACAACGCGTTTGCGTTGGTACGTCCGCCCGGCCATCATGCCGGCACGGCCAACTCAGGCGGGTTTTGCGTTTTCAACAATATCGCCATCGGTGCGATGCATGCCCGGATCAAACACCATGTGAAGAAAATTCTGATTGTTGATTGGGATTTGCACCACGGCAACGGCACGCAGAAGATTTTTTACACGGACCGGCAGGTACTTTATTTTTCCACACACCAGTACCCCTATTATCCGGGGACGGGCAGCCTGCATGAAATCGGCGAAGGGGCGGCTTTAGGCTTCACGGTAAACGTTCCCCTGCACCGGGGCGCCGTCAACGGGACATTTGTTTCAGCGTTTCGCAGAATTCTCGAACCCATCGCGCTGGCCTACCGGCCGGAGCTGATTTTGGTGTCGGCAGGCTTTGACACGTATTTTAAGGACCCCCTGGGCGACATGCGCGTCACGCCGGAAGGGTTTGCCGCTATGGCACGCATATTGCTCAACATTGCGGATGCATGCTGCGGCGGAAAAATGGTCGCCGTTCTGGAAGGCGGTTATCACGTCGCCGGCCTGACCGCCTCGGTCAAAGCGATGCTGCAGGAGATGTCCGATGAAACGCAATTTACGGAAGAAAAACTGGCCGTCCTGGCCGCCGAAGCGGATGGGGAAAACGAGCGGGTGATTGACAAGGTGATTTCGATCATGCGCCCTTACTGGGATGTATTTTAGAGGAGGATATTTTGAAGCTAAGCACATCAGATGTTGAATATGTCGCCAAACTGGCCCGGCTGGAAGTGACGGAGCCGGAAAAAGAAATGTTTACCGCGCAGCTCAACGATATTCTGCTTTACATCGACAAGCTCAATGAACTCGACACGACGGGGGTAGCGCCGATGACGCATGCGATTGCCGTCCAAAACGCGTTTCGCGAAGACAAGGTATTGGAATCGCTCGGCACGAAAAAGGCACTGGCCAACGCGCCGGACGCACGGGGAGAATTTTTCAGAGTTCCGAAAGTCATAGAATAATCCGCACACAAATGTCGCGGTCAGGTTCACCAAGAACATTTTTGTAATCATTCAGCGGACAACATCGAGGAGTTTATGGAGTTATATTCGTTTACCATTCATGAGTTGCAAGAAAAGCTCAAAAGCGGCGAGGCATCGTCCCGACAGATTGTCGATTCCGTTTTCTCACGCATCGACGCGGTGGAAGAAAGGGTGCATTCCTACATCCGCCTGATGAAGGAAGACGCCCTGACCGCCGCAGCCATTGCCGATGAAAATATCAAAAATGGCGACATCAGGCCTTTAACCGGCATCCCCGTTGCGCTAAAGGACATTGTCTGCACGCAAGGCATTCCAACGACCTGCGGATCGCATATCCTGCATAATTTTGTGCCGCCCTATGATGCCACCGTGGTTCAGAAACTGCGTGACGCAGGCGCTGTCTTTGTGGGCAAGACCAATATGGACGAATTCGCGATGGGATCGTCCACGGAAACATCGTATTTCGGCCCGACGCGCAATCCGTGGGATCTCGACAGAATCCCCGGCGGCTCGAGCGGCGGATCGGCCTCGGCTGTGGCGGCGGATGAATGCATCGCGTCGATCGGCTCTGACACCGGCGGCTCCATTCGGCAGCCTGCCGCCCTTTGCGGCATTGTCGGCATGAAACCCACCTATGGCCGCGTGTCCAGATTCGGCCTGATCGCGTTTGCCTCCTCGCTGGATCAGATCGGCCCCTTCACCAAAGATGTGGAGGACTGCGCCATCATGATGAACGCCCTGGCCGGATACGACCCCAGGGAATCCACCTCTGTCAGGGCGGAGGTGCCCGACTATCGCCAGTTTATCGGACGCGACATAAACGGATGGAGAATCGGCATCCCCAAAGAATATTATGTAGACGGCATCGATCCGGAAGTCAGCATGGCTGTAAAAATAGCGATTGAAGTGATCGAAAAATGCGGCGGTCAAATTGTGGATATTTCCCTTCCGCACACGCCGTATTGCCTGGCGGTTTATTATATCATTGCGCCGGCCGAGGCGTCCTCCAACCTGGCGCGCTACGACGGCGTCAAGTATGGATTCCGCGCGGCAGAGGCGCGCGACCTGATGGACATGTACAAAAAGACCCGCATGCAGGGATTCGGCCCGGAAGTCAAACGCCGCATCATGATCGGCACCTACGCGCTTTCCGCCGGCTACTACGACGCCTACTACGGAAAAGCCTCGCAGGTGCGCGCGCTCATCCGGCGCGACTTCGACGAAGCCTTCAAAAAATGCGATGTGATTCTCACCCCTACCACGCCGACACCCGCGTTTAAAATCGGCGAGAAAACCGACGATCCGCTGCAGATGTATCTGTCCGACATCTTCACAATCTCGACCAATCTGGCCGGCATCCCCGGCATCTCCGTGCCCTGCGGCTACACCCGGACCGGACTGCCCATCGGCGTGCAGTTTCTGGCCGGTCATTTCGAAGAAGGAAAACTGCTGCAAGTTGCCTCGGCTTACGAGAAAAACGCTGCCATCGAAAAAAGGAGGCCGACGTTATAATGGAATTTGAAACCGTCATCGGACTGGAAGTCCACGCCCAAATGCTCACGGACACCAAAATATTCTGCAACTGCTCCACGAAGTTCGGCGGCGCGCCCAACAGCCATGCCTGTCCGGTCTGTCTAGGTATGCCCGGGGTGCTTCCGGTGCTCAATAAAAAAGTGGTCGAGTTCGCCATGAAGATGGCGCTGGCAACGAACTGCACAATCAATCCCGCAAACAGCTTCGCGCGGAAAAACTATTTTTATCCTGATCTGCCCAAGGGTTATCAGATATCTCAATTCGCCTATCCGATCGCCGAGCACGGCCATATCTGGCTGGAGGCCAACGGTAGAAAAAGGAAAATCGGCATTACCCGGATTCACATGGAGGAAGACGCAGGCAAGCTGATACACGATGAAAACCAGCCGGCAAGTTATGTGGACCTGAACCGCACCGGCGTGCCGCTCATTGAAATCGTCAGCGAGCCGGATATGCGTTCGCCGGAAGAAGCGGCGGAATATTTGAAGCGTCTGCATGAAATTCTGGTGTATCTGGAAATCTGCGACGGCAACATGGAAGAAGGCTCTTTCCGCTGCGACGCCAACGTGTCGATCCGGCCCAGGGACCAGCACGAATTCGGGACGCGGGCGGAACTCAAAAACATGAACTCCTTCCGCAACGTCCAGCGGGCGCTGGAGTACGAAGTCAAACGCCAGCAGTACCTGGTCGAAAACGGCCAGGCCGTCATACAGGAAACGCGCCTGTGGGACGACGCGCAGGGCGTCACCAATCCCATGCGCAGCAAGGAAGAGGCGCACGACTACCGCTACTTCCCCGACCCTGACCTGGTGCCGGTCGTGGTGGACGGCGCGTGGGTGGAGGAAATCCGCGCCGGAATGCCGGAACTACCGCTGGTCAGGCGTGAGCGGTTTATCCATGATTATCAGATTCCCGCCTACGATGCGGGCGTGCTCACCGCCGAAAAAGCGCTGGCCGATTATTATGAAGATGTGGTGAAATTGTGCGGCAAGCCCAAACAGGCCAGCAACTGGGTGATGGGCGACGTGCTGCGCTTCCTCAATGAGGAGAAACGCGACATTCGTTCCTGTCCGATCACGGCGGGCGCGCTGGCCGACATGATCCGGCTGATTGAAGAAGGAACGATCAGCGGGAAAATGGCCAAAGATGTTATAGACGAGATGTATCGAACCGGCAAATCGCCGCAGGAAATCATCGAGGAGCGGGGACTCGTTCAGATTACCGACGAAGGTGCGCTGGCCGCAACCATCGCCGGAATCATCGACGCGAGCCCCGGTCAGGTCAAGGAATACCGAAGCGGCAAGGAAAAGATTTTCGGCTTCTTTGTCGGCCAGGTGATGAAGGCAACGCAGGGAAAGGCCAACCCCAAGCTGGTCAACGACCTGCTCAAAAAGATGCTGGCCGGATCATGATCAGACCTGTCTTCTGGAAAAACAACACGGTGGTGTTGATGGATCAAAACGCCCTGCCACTCGTTGAGCGGCAGGTGGTCTGTTCGAATTACCGACAGGTGATTGCCGCCATCAAAGACCTGACCGTGCGCGGCGCACCGGCCATCGGGGTTGCCGCCGCGATGGCCGCCGCGATGGCTGCGCTGCCCCTCGTGTCGGAACCGCCTGAATATTTCCAAAAGAAGTTCAATGCCATTTGCGATGAAATTGCACAAGCCCGGCCCACCGCTCGCAATCTATTCTGGGCATTGGAAAGGATGAAAAAATGCCTGGAAGCGGCCATCGCGTCCGGCAAAAAGAATCTCCCGTCTGATTTGGTGGCTGAAGCCAGACGGATCTGCGCCCAGGATATCGAAATAAACAAACAGATGGGGCGGCATGGAAGCGCTCTGTTTGCCGACGGAGATTGCGTGCTGACGCACTGCAATGCGGGCGCGCTGGCAACCGCCGGATACGGCACGGCGCTGGGCGTGATCCGCGCGGCCGTCGCACAGGGCAAAAAACTGCATGTTTATGTCGATGAAACAAGGCCTGTTCTGCAGGGCGCCAGGCTCACCGCCTGGGAAATGAAGAAGGAAAAAATCCCCGCCACATTAATCACCGACAACATGGCAGGCGTCTTGATGCAACTAGGCAGGATCGACAAGATTATCGTCGGCGCGGACCGCATTGCGGCCAACGGGGATACAGCCAACAAGATCGGCACCTACTCCCTGGCCGTCCTGGCCCGGGCGCACCAAATTCCCTTTTATGTCGCCGCGCCTTTATCCACGTTTGATTTTTCCTGCAAAACGGGTGCGGCCATTCCCATTGAAGAAAGACCGGCCGATGAAGTGACGGGCTTCCGCGGTGTTCGTGTCGCGCCCCCCGGCATGAAGGTATACAACCCGGCATTTGATGTGACGCCGGCCAAATTGATTTCGGCAATCGTTACCGAAAAAGGGATTTTGACCAAGCCCTATAACAGAGCAATGGCTCGCGCGCGCAAAGGAACTCTCTGAAAATGAAACTGCTTCTTTTTGATTTTGACGGTGTCCTGGTGGATTCGCTCGATGTTTACGAAAAGACCGTGACGGACTGCCTGGAAAAAATCGGACAACCCCTGACACGCGGCCGTGATGAATTTCTGGAGCTCTTTGAGGGCAATTTCTATGAATCGCTTGTCGAAAAAGGCGTGGATCTGGAAAAATTCATTGCGGCTTCCGTGGATATCCTTTCCCGGGTGAACTATGCCGAAATGAAGCCTTTTGACGCGATCCGGCCGGTGCTGCGCGAGCTGGCAGCGCATCATCCCCTGATCATCATATCCTCCAACGACACACCGACCATCACCGAAGCGCTGCGCCTGTATGATTTTAACGGGATCTTTCAGGAAATCCTCGGCTCCGATTTCATGTTCAGCAAAAAAGAAAAGATCCTGTATGCCGCCGATAAATATGACGCATCACCTGCCGATATTTACTACATCGGCGACACAACCGGCGACATCAAGGAAGGCAGACAGGCCGGCATCCAGACCGTCGGCATCACCTGGGGCTGGCACAGCAAAGAGTTGATGGCCGCCGCCCGTCCGGATTATTTATTCCACAACCCGGAAAATCTCCTTGAGCTTAACTGACATTCAAATTCTATCCATCATCATCTGAAAAAGGACCATTGCCCGTTTTCTGCTGAAACCTGTCGAGCATTGTTCTTTAATTCATCTGAGTATATCCGACATTTGTGTGCCTGATATAACGGTTCCACTCCTCCAGGGGAATTTGAACCGGCATAGTGGTTCTGTTTTTAAAAGGACTGTAGCTCCAAACAGATGGCACTTCGATTTGCTCCATTATTGTCCTGTACAGAAAAACACCCTTTGTATTATACGCATCAATGTACGTCGTCAGTGTTCCTTTTGGCGCGTCAGGATACACTGCCTCGCCTGTCGGGGGGGCCTCCCAGTCTACTATCCCCGTATTATCCCATCTTAACTTCGAAATCAGAACAATGCCTTCATTTTTGCAGTATGTCATCCTTGTGATAATAACGGCATTCGTGGGAGCGCGATAGGTGATCTTATGGGATACCCAGCCACCTTCGCTGCTGTATGTCCAGTAAGTATGAACACCACTGCCAACGAAGGTGCTGGCTTCCGTCTGGGCAACAACGAAGTCCAGGGGGTTATCCAATGCGGCGATCCTCAGCTCATTTGTGTATACCGTATCCAGGTAATAGTATAGTCCGAAACGATAATTCGTATTCACAACCTGCTCAGTCATCGCAACGTACCACAGCTGATCATCCACCTGCAGAAAGCGATTGGATAAGCTTAACTTACTGGTCGTGCTATACGCATCACGATTCATCAGAAACTCTTTAGCCTCATGGGTTGCGCTGTCTTCATAAATAATTCTCCATTCCCGCATCTGATCGTATGACAGCCATCCGTGCATAATCACCATGGTGCCGTCATCCAGCAATGTTTTAAGTATGGAGTTGTTCCAGGCAGGCGGCTGCGGCAAAGAATAGGTGGGATACTTTGTTACACGGTATGCAAGATAGGGGTCCTGCATGCTTCCGGCAACCGGTGATTCTCCTTTCATGATATTGAATTCATGATCCAGCAAAGCATATACACCCGGCCCGGCAAAGCGGTAATAAATCTTATCGAAAGCATCTTTTTCCATCACGATGTTGTAATACCTGTTAGGCAATGCGTTAAAGTCCGCCTCTTTCGAGGATATAATTTCCCCGTCCATGTCAACAGCATACTTTATATTATGCGGAGCACTGTTGTTGTTGCCGATAAATACCTGGTAGCAGCCAGCCAACGGATCCCAGATGACCTGCACGCTCGCCAGGTCATCTGGATTGGATAATGTTACGCCTTTCATGACGCACTCGCTTAATACCTTAATGCCCTGTTCGCTGATTGAGCCCAGTTTAAGTTTTATAAAGTTTGTTGCGGTACTGACAATAGCAATTCTGGAGGATGCCGCAGAGATATATTTGCCGATAACCGCCTCCGTCTCATTGCCAAGGCGGCCTTTAAATACGAGCATGTAGGATGATGCGCCCTCTGAGGGACCAACTGCGATGGTTTGTTCATCACCGGGCTCAAGCGTATCGGCCTGTGCGGTGGCCAGAAGGCTTCTGTCTCCACTTTCATTGTCATAATAGAGCGAAAAAAAGCCATTCGATATCGTTTCATCTGATGTATTCTTTATTATGATGCTTTTTTCCACCAGTTTTGCATCCAGCGACCCGCGGAAAAAGTATTGGAGCGCCTGCGCCGAATAGCCAGTGGCCCTGGGAATCAGCAGTTGCGCGTAATCCTGGTGAACATTTTCATCTAAAATAGGAATCACAGGTTTGGAATCGGCAGAATTCGGATTCTTTAATCGCCAATAATCGTTTAGATCAACTGCGGAGAGTAAATAACCGTCATAGGTCTTATCGCCACCGGCGGCGCAATAATCGCCAACGCAGTCTCTGCGAAAATATTCGCGTTGATAAGTTCCCTCCCTCCCGGTGTGCTCTTTTGTGATCTTCTGACTATGATCGGTTTTCGGATGAGGAAATTGTTTGGCATTTATCGTATCGCCGCTGAAGAAATTGGCATTGGTGTATTCCGCAAGGCCGATGCTCCTGGATGACATGGTAATGCCCGGATCGGCGCCGGTGGTATATTGATCTGTGTCAAAAAGCAGTGGAATCAGAAACGAGGAATGATCAAAAGGCGTGTAAAGGCTATAGGCAGGATAAGCTGTGACTTTCGACGCGTCGTTGATATGTTATTTCGCCCATTCTTCATAGCCATCATTCCAGAACGGCGGCGGATGGATGTCGGCACGCACATGCGCCGGCACCGACATGTCCTGAACCAGGTGCATGATCTGGCCCACGCCGCGAAAGGTCAGGGCAAACCAGTTGTCCCTCTTTGATTTTTCTGTGGCGGTCAGTGCCTGTAAATAGTAATCCCGCACATCGTTCCAGGAATAATTCTGCAACCGCTGGGCTCCGGCGGGAAGCGTCGCCCAGATCATCGCCGAATAGTTACCGAAAAGCCCTCTGTTTGTGAGGGGATTGTGGAAGTGATTCACAGAGCGCCCACCCGCGTCCTCACGTGCGCCGCCGTCGGAGATCCAGTGAAATACTTCCTTGCCGAAAAACTTTTCATCATATCCCTTTTTCATGCCTAATTCATTTTTCAAGTACTTATTCAGGGGAAATTCAGTAAATGAGCCTTTTGAAATATGCTCGTTCATCGCTCTATGTGTCCCAACACTAAAAGCATGTATTTCACGGTGTTAGTAGCAAATAGAAAAGTCCTATTTTGT
>DDWS01000009.1 GCA_002347685.1 Syntrophaceae bacterium UBA2280 | reverse complement strand
ATGGTAATTCGGTTTATTCCAAGAAGGCGGGCCGCTTTTGCCTTGTTTCCCCCGGTTCTAATCAACGCATCTTCAATATCCTGGGCACTGACTTTCATCTTTAATGAGGTTGATGTAGATAATGAAGTTGTCTTCTCATTCTTTTCATAATGCTTGATTTCCGAAGGAATATGATCAAGGGTGATTACTCTGCCTCTGCACAGAACAAAGGCACGTTCGATGACATGTTCCAATTCCCTCACGTTTCCCGGCCAGCGGTAAGACATGAATGTTTTAAGGACCTCGTTGGAGAGCCCCTCGATATCCTTTTTAAACCTTTCATTAAAAAATTCCCTAAAATGGTTAATCAAAAGCGGCAAATCATCAAGCCGGTCGCGTAAGGGCGGCATGGATACTTCCACAACCTTGAGACGGTAGTAAAGGTCTTCGCGAAACTCGCCCCTTTGTACTTTTTCTTTCAGGTCCTTATTGGTACACGCGACGATCCTGACATCCACTTTAAGCGACTGCGATTCCCCCACCCGCTCAATCACCTTTTCCTGCAGCACCCGGAGAAGCTTCAACTGGATCAGCGGGGAAATGTCGCCGATTTCATCCATGAGGATCGTTCCGCCGTGGGCCGCCTGAAAGCGTCCCTGCTTGTCATAGATCGCCCCCGTAAAGGCGCCCTTGACGTGACCAAAAAGTTCGCTCTCCAGAAGGCTCTCCGTCAAGGCGGAGCAGTTCACTGTGACAAACGGATGGAAAGCGCGTTGCCCGCCGTAATGGATCGCTTTGGCCACCAGCTCTTTTCCCGTACCACTCTCTCCGGTAATTAATACTGTCGTTTCCAGATTGGCCAAATCCTCCAGGAGCCTGTAGATATCCTGCATCTTCCTGCTCTTCCCGATCATATTCTGGAACTTATGCCTCTCGCGCAATTCCCTTTCCAGATCCCGAAGCAGCGTGATGTCCCGGATGACCAGCATGGCGCCGGTAAACCTGCCTTCAGGATCCATCAGAGGAGAACTCGTCAAACTGACCAGTTGATTGTTCCGCTGCGCATGGCCGCATTCGATACGATAGTCTTTGATGGTCGTTTTCTTTTCCAGTGTTTGCCGGATGACTTCGCAACAGGCTTTGCTGCATTTACCAAGAGCCTCGGATAATGATTTCCCGCTGATGTCGACCGGAGAAATACCGCAAATATTAAACATTTCCTGATTGGCCAGGATGCCCCTCATCTGTGTGTCCACGGTAATGATGGCATCCTTGACGCTTCGAAAAATCGCCTCCAGCCGCACGCGGTGCTCCGCCAGTTCTTGATCCGTTTTCTGGCGTTCTGTTATGTCCCGGTTGACGGAGCGGAATCCGTTGATTTCACCCTCTTCGTTCCGGATGAGCGTCACAGAAGATTCTATCGTTCTGCGTACACCATCTTTTCTGATGATTTCATAAACAATATTCTTGCCGGGGATCCCCGTTTTAAAAACCTGCTGATAGGCCTGCTTAACGTATTTAGCCGTCTCCTCATCCATATAGGACCGATAGTTGATCCCAATAGCCTCCACACCATCTTCATCATTTCCCCATATCTTGCGGTTGGCCTTGCTGGCAAATGTTGCATTTCCCTTCAGATCAATCTCACTGACGCCATCTTCAATTTGATCGATAATGCTCTGCGAGCTCATCAAGTAGTTTGTAAAATAGCGGGTAATTCTATTGAGTCCGGTTATGTCCACAAGATGGCCCACGCAAGCCGGGGCATTCTGAAAAATAGATGCAACGCCTCCAACATGCGTATCTAGGATAGTTCCATCCTGTTTAAAGAAACGGACGATGGATCGATCCACCGCCTGCGGAGTCTCTTTGTCTGTCGTCTCAAAATTTACAAGATGATGATCATGAGGATGAACCATTTCCAGGATGGATTTTCCAATCAACTGGTCGGGGTTTTCCCAACCGAGGATGCGCGACATATCGTCGTCAGCAAAGCCCAATAAGCCTTGCTGCAAAATGAAATGGCCGACACGCAGTATCTCAGGTTCGAAATCTTTCATTTTCTTGCCATGATTTTGTAATAATACCCGTAAGGCGTCTCACCCGCTGAGACGCAAAACGGAAACCTATCCCTGCTGCTCCAGGAATAATTGATAAGAACTTCCTTTTTCTGTGGCGGAGTATATTAAGCGTCCTCTTGTGTGTCAAGAAAATTAAGGCACAAGATGTGGGATGCTACGCGGATTACCACGCTGAAGGTATTTGGTGACATCAGTTCTTTTAAGAAATAGGTTCACCTTTCGTACTGTTCAGGCGCCAAGAATGCCAGTTTGGCCGAAATTTTTGCAGGCCTCTCCATTACATATATTTTAGATGCGTTAGAAAATCATGACTGTCGCAGGAGGCGGGCTTTCCGTGCCCAGCGTGTACAACACATATAACCGGAGCTACCGCAGAGTCCCTGCAGGAAGTCCTGCGTATCGGTTGTATCCCCATTCAGCTTTCCTGGATTCGGCTGGGTCCATGGGACAGCCCGGATGAAAAAGGCATGGGGCTTTCGTCATTGTTTGCGCAACTGTGCGCCGCCATGTAAGAGACTGTGGGTCGACACCAAAACCGACAAACGATTAGTCAACGAACTGGCCGACCGTAAAATCCGCGTCGGCAACATATTCATCGCCTTCACGGATGCATACGACTATTCTCTGGGTCAGAAGCTGATTGCGGAATCTCTGCTGGCTTTGATGGAAAGAGGCGTTGTGAAACGCTCGAAGAGACGGCGGCAGCCTATAACTGCCCGATCGAGCCGCCTAAAGAAACCATCGAAAAATTCAACAAAGGAGTTCTCGCCGGCAAAGACGAAGAGTGCAACCGGTATCTTCAGAAAAACCAGAAACCTCGGGGACCCGACCCTAAGTATGATTTGCGGTTGACGCCCAAGATTCATCACACCATTGGGCGGTGTGAACATCAACGCCAAAACGTAGGTAACGTATATCATTAAACGACAAACCCATTCCCGGCCTCTACGCGGCAGGCGAATTGACGGGTGGCGTCTACGGCGCGGTGCGCCTGGGCAGTTCTGCAACGCTGGATTGCCTGATTTTTGGACACATTGCCGACCAGAATGCGGCGCCGGAGAAAAATTGTGGTTAACGTGTAATTTGAACCATAACAAAAGAGCTCTTCCCTTTGCAGGGTAAGAGATCTTTTGTTTTTTTGTGTTTTGATTGTTTATGTTCCGAGATAAGCCTTTTTCACTTTTTCGTTGGTGATCAAATCCTTGCTTAATCCGTCAAGCACTAGATGGCCGTTTTCCAGCACATACCCGTGACGGGTGATCATGAGCGCAATCTGTGCATTCTGTTCGGAAAGGAAAATCGTCATGCCCGTTTTGTTGAGCTTAGTAATAGCCTCGGCAATACCCTCGACGACCAGCGGCGCCAATCCCATGGACGGCTCATCCAGCAGCATCATATCCGGCTTAGACATGATTGCCCGGCCGACCGCCAGCATCTGCTGCTCGCCGCCGGAAAATGTGCCCGCCATTTGTTTGTATCTTTCTTTTAATCTCGGAAACAGTGTGTAAACCTGTTCCAGCGATTCCTCGATGCCTTTCTTGTCTTTGCGGTGATAAGCGCCCAGCATCAGATTTTTGTATACAGGAAGCTGCGGAAAAAGCTGCCGTCCTTCCGGACAGAGGGAGATCCCTTTGCCGACAATCTTGTGCGCCGCTATATGGTTTATTTCCTCGCCCTTAAACTCCACCTTCCCTTTTGACACTGGAAGCACGCCGACAATGGTCCGGAACAAGCTGGTCTTTCCTGCGCCGTTTCCGCCTAAAAGCGCGACAATATCACCGTGGGCAATATGCAATGATACATCATGAATCACCTGATGGTCGCCAATTCTTGTGGTTACATTCGTTAATTTAAGCATCCTTTTTTCTTCCTAAATAGGCTTCGATTACTTGGGGATCCGCGGCTACATCCGCCGGTTTTCCTTCGGCAATTTTTTTCCCATAGTTTAAAACAACAATTCTGTCCGCCAAATCCATGACCATCCGCATCTTATGCTCAATCAGACAAACAGTAATCCCCTTCTTGTTGATCTTGCGAATGAGCTCCGTAATCATCGCCGTGTCTTCTTCAATCAGACCGCCGGTCGGTTCATCGAACAACATCAGTTTGGGTTCGCCGATCAGGGCAATTCCAATTGATAGAAGCCTCTGTTCACCCTGAGAAATCGTAGAGGCTGTTTCAAAAGCCTTGGAACTCAGTCCGACAAACTCCAGCATTTCAAAAACTTTTTCTTCTACTTTCTTTTTGTCTCTCTTCCATTGAGGGGTGTGAAAGATGCCTCCCCAGAAACCGCTTTTTGTGCACTTGTAGCACCCCAGCGCCAGATTGGCCACCACGGGCAATTTATCAAAAAGAACCGTCAACTGAAAGGTCCTTGCAATGCCTTTGCGAGATATCTGATTGGCGCTTAAACCGGCAATTTCCTCTCCCGCAAATTTAATGCTGCCGGACTTCGGCTTGCTAACACCGCTGATCAAGCTAAAAAGGACGGATTTACCGGCGCCGTTTGGACCGATAATGGACAGGATTTCTCCCTCGTTCACTTCGAAACATACCTCATTGACAGCAATTGTTCCGCCAAAACATTTTACCAGATTTTCACCTTTAAGTAACACCGTACGCCCCCACCTTTGATTTCTTGATCTTGTCACGTACCGTCGTATACAATCCCATACAACCTTTCGGGAAGTAAATAATCACGACGATCAGCAGGAGGCCAAATAAAATCATCTGGTAATCCTGCAGGAACTGCATGTATTCCAGAAGAACCGGAATAAAAAATGCGCCGATAATCGGACCGGCCAGTGTCGTAATGCCGCCGAGAAGCACAAACATCAGGAAATTGAAGGTCATGCCGATCGACGCGACGGACGGAGAAATGCTGCCAATCAGGCTGGCATAAATCCCTCCGGCCAGTGCAGCAAAGAAATTGGCAACAACAAAAGAAAGTAGTTTCGTGCGGAAGATATTGATGCCAACCGCTTCCGCCAGATCTTCATTAATCGCTGTGGCTAAAAAGGTCAATCCCCGCAAGGATTTTATCAGCCGATACATGACAAATAACGTCAGAAGCAGAAAGAACAATACCAGATAGTATTGCGAAGCTTGGGACTCAAACGTAAGCTGACCCAAACCGGGAACGAGAATCGGACTTGGCACCGGAACGCCTACAATGCCGTTATGCCCACCTGTTAACTCTATCCAGTTACCCGCAATCAGATAAATGATTTCACCCAGGCAAAGCGTGGTAATTGAAAAATAGGACCCACGTGTCCGCAAAGCGGGCATTCCCACCAGGAAACCAACGAAAGCCGCTAAAAGCGCTCCGACCAGCAACGCCGGCCAGAAATTCCATCCATAAGTATAGGTCAGAATGGCAACGCCATATGCGCCGATTCCGAAAAAACCGGAATGCGCCAGCGACGCCTGCCCCGTGAATCCCATAATCAGGTTTAAACTCAGCGCCCCGATTGCAAACAGCAGGCTCATGGTAATGACCTGAGCGTAATACCGATTCGTAATAATCAGAGGGATAACCAGGGCTATAATCAGAATGACCAGATAAAACCAATTTTCCTTCAACCACTTCATCATCTGCCCTTAATCTCCTTCCCGAACAAACCGGTTGGCTTTATAGCGAGGATCAGCACCAATGCGCCAAATCCGAATGCGTCTTTGTAAGCAGCCGAAAAATATCCACCACCGATCGCTTCAATCAATCCCAGAATCATACCACCGACAATGGCGCCCGGAATGCTGCCCATGCCGCCGAGAATAACGATCACGAAAGCTTTCATGCCGACGAGCGCCCCCATGCTGGGAGAAATCATGAAAATGGGGGCAACCATACAGGCGGCAATTGCGGCCAGGGCGGTGGAAATGGCAAAAGTCAGAGAGGAAACAAAGTTGACATTTATTCCCACCAGCGTCGCCCCCTCTTTATTCTGCGCCACAGCTTCAATGGTGCTGCCCAGTGTGGTCTTTTTAATAAAGAGCTGCAGCAAAAGAATCATGAGAAAGGCGCCACCGATAACCAGCAGACGCTGTGTAGACATAGTGATGCCCATAACCTCGATAATGCCTGGGTAGGGATTCGGAATACGATGTCCTTCCGGGCCCCATAAAACAATAACGGCATTTTCCAGGATGATCAGCGCGCCGAGTGAAGCAATAAACGGGGTAATGCCCCCCGCATCACGCACTGGTTTAAAAACCAGAAACTCAAGGACGACACCACCCAATGCAAGGACAATAGCGGAGAGCGCCAGGGCGGGCCAGTAGGCGAAACCGAATATCGTGATCAAAAAGAAACAAACATATGCACCGAGCATGTACATGTGCCCGTGCGCGAAATTCGGCACGTGCAAAATACCATAGACCATCGTCAGACCAAGGGCGACGATGGCGTAGGTGCTCCCCAACATGACACCATTAAATACTTGCTGCAGAAAAAGTTCCATTTAGACTCCATCGTCTGGATAACGTTGCCGCAACTCCAATTCAGTGTACTCTGCCCACGTGTATCCTGTAATTTTCACAAAAGCATTGTTGCAAATAACACCTGTCCCGATAAGTCTGTCTCATAACATCCGTCCTCTACACTGGATATAAAATCGACTATCCTGGCGCTCTCGTCCCTGTTTCTATTTTCTTCCGTGATGTCGCGTCGAAATCTTTCCAGCTTATTCTTTTGCGGATGATTTCCCGAAAGATTAACAAAACCCGTTCAGCTTCGTCTTTTGACGAATGTCGTTCATAATGCGGCATCGATATTTAGCGACCCAAATGCTTCTATGTGTTTCCATTTTTTCTCTCCGCCAGT
>DDWS01000055.1 GCA_002347685.1 Syntrophaceae bacterium UBA2280 | reverse complement strand
TACACAGATTAGTTTACAGTCTCTGATCCTGCCTTTTTGTTGAGTCCGGGAGGGTCTTAAACAGTGATTATTTGTCCCGTTCCTACTCCCTGGGGATCCCGAATTTTTCCATCAGGTCGTAGAGTGTCGGACGGCTGACGCCGAGTTCCGTGGAGGCTTTGGTGAGATTGCCTTCGTTGCGGGCAATCGCTTTGACGACCATTTCCTTTTCCAGAAGATCGCGCGCCTCCCGGAGGCCGAGCCGTTCGCGCGGAACACCGCCCGCGCTGATTTCCAGATCCGCTGGTGTGATTTTTTTCTCATCGGTCATGATCACCGCCCGCTTGATGCGGTTTTCCAGCTCACGGACATTGCCCGGCCAGTTATACTGTTCGATGGCGTCGAGCGCCTGCTGCGTGAAGCCTTTGATCTTTTTTTTGTTCGCTTGCGTGTAGCGCTCGAGAAAGACTCTGGCTAAAAGAAGAACATCCTCCTTTCTTTCCCTAAGCGGAGGCAGCGCCACGGAGATGACACCCAGGCGGAAGTATAAATCTTCCCGGAACCCTCCGGTCTTCATGGCTTCTTTGAGGTCCCGGTTGGTCGCGGTGATGATGCGTGCGTCCACAGAGATGGCTTCCCTGCCTCCGACGCGTTCCACAACACCGTCCTGGAGAAACCTCAAAAGCTTCACCTGGAGGGCAAGCGGCAACTCGCCGATTTCGTCGAGAAACAGGGTGCCGCCGTGTGCCATTTCAAACTTTCCTTTGCGCTGGATATGTGCGCCGGTGAACGCGCCTTTCTCATGGCCGAAAAGTTCGCTTTCAATCAGATTTTCTGGAATCGCGCCGCAGTTGATCGGGATGAACTTCCGGGACTGACGCAAACTGAGACGGTGCAGGGCGCGGGCGACCAGTTCCTTGCCCGTTCCGCTTTCACCCGTGATGAGAACCGGTTCATCGGTAGTGGCCATTTTGCGGATGTCGGAAAAAACGTCCTGCATGATTTGGCTGATGCCGATCATTTCTTCAAAGTGGTCGGAGCCCAGTTTACGGTGCAGCGACTTTTGCTCCTGTTCGAGTTCCGAGACGTGGAAGGCGCGCTGCAAGACGACTTTGAACTCATCGGTCTGAATGGGTTTGTAGAAATAATCATACGCACCTTTTTCAACGGCGCGCAGCGCATATTCTTTTTCGCCCCGGCCGGTGATGATGATGACTTTCGTATCCGGGTACTCGCCTAGAATCTCGTCGAGGACGGCAAATCCTTCCTCGACCCCGGCGGGTTCGGGCGGAAGTCCCAGATCCAGCGTGACGACCAAGGGCTGCTCCCGGTTCATCGCTGCGGCGGCGCTCGATCGGTCTTCGGCCAGAAAAACGTCGTAATCACCGATCAGCGCCCATTTCATCTGGGTTCGCAGATCCTCGTCATCATCTACAACCAGCAGTTTGTGCTTTCGCAATTTAACCCTCTTTCATCTTTAGACTGACCGGCAGCAGAACCCGGAAGTTGGTTCCTTTGCCTTCCTCGCTTTCGACGTGGAGTTTCCCGCCATGCGCGTCAACAATCGTTTTGCAGTGATACAGGCCGATTCCCATCCCCTGCTTCTTGGTGGTTTGAAACGGGCGAAACAGGTTCTTTTCAATGTACTCTTTCGACATGCCGCAGCCGTTGTCGGAAACAGAAATACAAAGCCAGTTGTCCTGCAGGCCGGTCGACAGGGTGATCCGGCCTTCCACCCCGGCCGCATCATACGCATTCATCAGAAGATTTTCAAAGACTTTATAAATCTGGTCCGAATCAACACACAGTTTGGGAATGGATGCGTCCGGATGCTGCTCGATGGTTGCCTGTCCGAGACGTTTTGCGTCGGCTGCGGCCATCGAAAGCAGGTTGTTGATGTCCGTTTCTTTAAAAACCAGTTCGATTTTCCGGTTCAGAAGGGACAGGCGGCTGCTCATGGTGTTGATCTTATCGACACTTTGCGAGATGGTTTTCAGCGCGTCCGCACGAAATTCCGGATTGTCCATATGCCGGGGCAGGTTTTGCGTAACCAGGGACAGTTTGGAGGCCAGGTTTTTGAGGTCATGCATGAAAAACGCGGACATGGTCTGGAAAGCCTCAAGTTCCTTGGTCTGCCGGAGCCTTTCGGAGAGGCGAAGGTGCAGCAGGGTGGACGCAGCCTGATCGGAAATCGTTTTGATCAGCTCCGTTTCTTCAAAAGTTAAAGGTTCGTAGAAGACTTTTTCACTGAGCGTCATGATGCCGATGAGGTGGCCTGCGGCATTGAGGGGTACGCAGTAGCGGATACGTGATTCCGTCGTTTCGAGTTCATAGGTGTTGATCAAATCTTCCGCCCAGTCGTCCTCGCGGCCCTTTAAATCCACCGGCATGTTCTGTGATGCCATGGCATGGATCAGATCCGTGCCGCCTTCGCGAAACAGATGAAGCTCCTCCACCTGTGCCGGGGTAAAAACGGTGGAGCCGCCGAAGGTCAGCCTTTCTTGCTTTTCGTCGGTCAGCCAGATGCTGACCGACAGAATTTCCAGCGTTTCGGAAACCATCTTGACAATGATGCGGCAAAGCTCATCGGCGCTCGTGACGGATGTGGTTCGTTCGGTAAAATTTTCCCAGATTTTCTGATAGTCATAGAGTGGCCGCTTCAAATGGCGGCTGATAAAGCGCTTCCGTTTCATCCGCAGGCGGTCGGAAAGCAGGATAACGGCCAGGCCGATCACGGTGAGGAAAATCAGGAAGATGGTCAGATTGATATTGCGCAGCCACTCAAAATAGACTGAAATCCATGCGACAATCCCCAGCGCGGTGAAATAAGCACCGACGATCAGGATCGTAAATGACGTGTACAAAAACTGATGGGACAGGTGAATGCTGATGTTCATGGGGCGGCCGCGGAAAAGCGCGCGCAGGAAAAAAATATCCGCGATCAGCAAAGCGCCGAGATTGACGGCAAACAGATCCGTGTCCAGGCCCTGAAAAAGAACCGCCTGGCTTTGTGTAAACAGTCGGATGCCGAAGATGCCCGCCGCGGCAAGAAAGATAAACTTGGTCTGCCAGCGGGCGTGTCCTGTTGAATGCCGGAAGGTTCTTTCCAGATTCATTAAAATGACGACGGTGATGATCATCCAGGCAAGATGCCACGCGATGCCTGCCCAGCCGAGGCGGATGAAAAGGGTTGTCGTGTCCTGAGGGGACAGCACCAGGTTGACGAAATCGGCGTAAAAGACCGTGGTCATCAGCAGGGGAACGAGCGCGGCCAGCCCCAGGATCCATTTCCATCGGAAAATCTGCTCCGGATAATTGGCACGGGCGAAGCTGACGCTGAACAGCAGCCAGACACAGGGTGCCAGAGAGGACACGATCAAGCGTATTTTCTGCAACCCCAGAAAATCTTCGAGCGTTTCCGCATGAAACACCAGGCCCGTCAGGGCCGCTTCCGCGGCAAACACCAGCATGCCTGCCGCGAAAATCCCCTGTACCGGCGAGCGCCCGCCACGGTAAACAGCAATGGCCGCAACCAGCACGGTTACGGCCGCGGTGACAAGAGCCAGAACGCCATAGTCATTCATGTCATTTCCCTGCTTTCAGGTCACGGATCTGTCGAGGCTTGCTTTGTTCTTTCCGACCGCCTTAAAAAGAAGAGAATCGGTGCCATCAGGATGAGCGAAACAATAAAAAAAGGAATTCCGCCTTCCCGGTGCAGAGAGCTCTCAAGGATGCGGACGTCGACGTAGTTGCCCAAAAGCGACAGGGTGATGATTCGGATTGAGTTTTTGAACATGGCGATGATGACGGCGCAGATGCCCAGAAAGGCAATTTTCCAGGATGATCTTAAAAAAAGATAGCCGGCCAGGATCGCCGTGATGAAAAGCGCCAGTGCGGAACGGATGCCGCTACATTGCTTGGCGACCTCGACGCTGATCTGGGGCAGATGAAAGACAAAGCCCTCTCTCACGTAGGGAACGCCGGAAATCATGAAAAGCAGGTTGGTGAATTCCGTAGAGCCGATCTGAAGCAGGGTGATGATGCCGTCCATCAGCACGGTGGGTATCGGGACGACAAAAATGAGGAAACACAGGGGAAAGATCGCTTTGCGGTAGGATTTCGGTCCGTACAGCAGCAGAAAAGCGCCGTGGATGAAAATGGTTACCGATAACGCGATCAGGGACGCGAAATTGTTATGATCGAGCGTTACGCCCCAGATTTGACCGCCCGCAAACAGCGCGAGGGCGCAAGCGAGCACGGGGATGCCCCGGGAAAATGAATAATGCTGCGTGCTCAGAATTTCTTTTCGTTTCAGATACAGCAGATAAAGGGTGACAAGCGGGATCAGGGCGATATGTGTGTAGTATTCGCTTTTATCCGACGACCTGAGCGCCTGGATCGGCGTATAGGTCATGATGAAGGCAACCAGCGCGAAAATGAGAAACAAGGCGTTTCTGCGGTTGAGGTATTCCCGGATGTTAATATGCAGCATGCTTTTATTCAATTTCAAAAAGTTTTCTCATTTCCGCCGGTTTGTCTCCGGCAATGGGGAAACCATGCGCCGGTCTGCCTGCTCGCATGGGGATATGTGTCCGGTGGCGCTGTTGTCATGTGGCGGGTCAATTTTGTTTGCAGCCGCCCGGGTGCTGCTTTCGTAGCATATTTTGAAAAGCCTTACAATTATTTAGATAAGTCTTTTTCTGATTGATTTTAATTCGTGATTGCTTTACCTTGCGCCAACAATTTTTCGGAAGGGTAAAATATGCAATATGCGCAATCACCGCTTTGCCGCGGATACGCAAACCAGACGCTTTCCATCGACTTAAACACCGGCTTGATCGAAGCGAGCCGGCTTGATCCTCGGATGCGTGATTTTTTCATCGGAGGCCGCGGCCTGGGGCTCTATCTGCTGCATCAGCGCGTTACGGCTCAGACAGGCGCCTTTGATTCTGAAAATCCCCTGATCTTTTCACCGGGGCCGCTGGGGGGAATTCCGCAGTTTCCCGGATCGAGCAAATGCATGGCGATTTCGCTGTCGCCTTTGACCCGTATCCCGGGCGTCTCCAATTTCGGCGGTTATTTCGGCGCTTACCTGAAATATGCGGGATTCGATGCGTTAACCGTGACCGGTATTGCAGACACGGACACCATGATCGTCATCGACGGTTTTACCTCGGAAGTGACTCTCGCAGAAGCGCCTTTGGCAGACTCGGTTTTCGAACTGGAACAAACCCTTGTGGATCGGTTTGTTGGTGCGGGCCGTGACCGCAGGGAGATGGCTTTTCTCACCACCGGCATCGGGGCGGCCAACACCACGTTCGGATGTATCAACAGCCACTATTTCGATGCCACCAAACCGGTGGAGGGCAAAAAAGGCCTGTTTCGCACCAAGCAGGCAGGCCGCACGGGTCTGGGGTCTGTCATGCGTCACAAAAACATCACCGCGATTGTGGTTTTGGCCGCTTTCCCCCGCGGCGACAATCCTTACGGCGCCGAAGACTGGGGCAAAGCGAAGGCCGCAGGATTGAAACTGCACAAAGTCATCAAAGAAGTCGATCCGCAGGCGCTTCAGATGCACCTGAGGGGTTCGGCCGGCGTGGTTTCCTTTATGAACAAGCAGGAATATCAATCCCTGCCGGTTAATAATTTCCAGTATGGTTCTCATCCCGAAGCTGGGCGGATTTGCGGGAAAGCTTATGCCGAGCGCTTCTTCGAGCAACGCGGTATGGACGGATGTTTTCCCGGCTGCAATCTGCGCTGCACCAAAGGCGGCTGGGTGACGCTGACCTCCGGTGAACAGGCAGGAAGGAAAGCCTGGGTGGACGGCCCTGAGTATGAAACCGCCGCCGGCTTCGGGTCCAATCTCGGCGTGTGGCATCCGGAATTTATCATGGAGGCCAACTGGCATTGCGACAATTACGGGATTGACACGATCAGCACCGCTGTGATCATGGCTTTTATCATGGAATGTTACCAGCGCGGTTATTTGACAGCGGCAGATACCGACGGCTTTGCGCTTACCTGGGGTGATGAGCAAGCCGCGCTCAAGTTTATCCATGATCTCGCCTGCTGCAGGACGCCGCTTACGGCCATTGCCGCCTCGGGCATGATGAAGCTCATGGACTGGGTCGCAGAAAAATACGTGGCCAGAACCGGAAACTCCGATCCGGCCGGACAGTTGCGGCAGTTTGCCATGCAGGCCAAGGGGCTGCCTTTTTCTCTTTACCGGACGCACCGGTCGTTATCCATGCAGGCCTCCTACGCAGCCGCCAGCGACATCGGCGCGCATCATGCCGCCGCCTGGCTCGTCAAGGTGGATCTGCTGGGTGCGTTTCCGACTTTCGAAGACAAGGTCAGGGCGCTCATTACCTATCCGCGCGTGCGTCTGGGCAATGACAATCTGGGGCTGTGCAAACTTCCCTGGGTGGACGTGTTCAATCCCGATTCTCTCAAACGCAACACGGATGTGTATATTAATCCGGCCACCCAGGAGCTCTACGCGGATTTCTACAACGCCATGCTGGGCACAAAGCTTTCCTGGGAGCAGATTTTCGAGCAGACGGACCGCGACATCAATCTCCAGCGCGTGATGAATGTTTTGGCCTTTGGCGAGGCCACCTTCGAGCACGACTGGATTCCCGACCGGGCTATCGGCCCCACGGAAGACGCGCTCTATGAGTTGGAAGAAGATTATAACGATGCGCAGCTTGCCTTGGCACTCCAAATGTCTGCGGATCAAATCGCGAATATGGAAACCGCCGAAAAAAGATGTGCACTGTTGAAGCATCGTAAAGAAGACCTGATTAAACTGATCCGCCTGTATTATCAAAAGCGAGGTTGGACAAATCAGGGCGTGCCGGAAATTCAAACCCTCCGACGGATCGGTCTGTGGGATTATCTGAACGAAGAAGCCAGGGCGGAAATAGCCCGGTTGAGCGGCTCATAGGGTCTGTCTGCCGCCGGACGGTGTTTTGTCCTTCGAAAAGAAGCGTCCGGCAAAACGGGCTATCTTCCGGGACACGGGAAGGCAGGCATTGACCCTCGACAGGGCGTCGCGTGCCGCCGCCTCTCCGATTTTGGCGAGGTCTTTAGACCGGCCGAAATCCGACCAGTGCATCGATCCGAGCGCCGGACGGATCACCACATCCGCGTCTTTGAGTTCTTCGGCCTGAAGCGCGTTGGCTGTGATTTCCCCCGCACGGTATAAAACATCCGTTGCTGTTTCAATCCGGGTGTTTGCCGGAAGATCCCGCTCCACCATCACGGCGATCACGGTGTCTGCCCCGGCGTCGCGGGCCGCACGCACTGGCACAAGGCTGACGATGCCGCCGTCCGCAAGAAGCCAGTTGCCCTGGCGGACCGGTTCGGCCGCTCCGGGGACCGAACTGCTGGCCAGCACCGCCTGGCGAAGCGGGCCTTCGGAAAAGACAATCTGCCGGCCGGTGATGAGATCCGTGGTGACGGCGAAAAAGGGAATGCGGGTCTGACGGATGTCAATATCGGGAATCATGGCGGCAATCAGAGACTGAAAATCGCATGCAGGGACGATACCGGGACTCAAGAACGCCCGGGCGACCCAGTAACGGTTTTGGACATAGGTTCTGGTTTTATTCAGAAAATTTTTAGGCCGGGAAGAAAACGACAGGCCGATGGACCTGAGCGTGGAGTCCGCAAATTCGGGACTCAACAGATAGGCGTCGATTCTGGATGAAATCTCTTTGGGTGTCATCCCGCAGGCATAGGCGCCACCGATCAGCGCACCCGCGCTTGTCCCGGCGATCAGGTCGATGCCGATTTCTTCCTGTTCGAGTACCTTAATGACGCCGATATGGGCCAGGCCGCGAAAGCCCCCGCCGCCCAGGGCCAGTCCCACTTTCTTTCCGTACCAGGTCATGATCCATTATTTCCTGTCTGTTATCAAAAAAGTGTGCTACTTCTACCAATAACACGGGGGGCTGTCAACCGCCCGAATCAGGCGAAGCACGCCCCGGTTTGTGAAAAAAGCAGGCAAAGAGGTTTTTTCTTTGCTTTTAATTTTTTTACTTGACAATCCGGCGGTAATTACGTAGCTTACGCCTTTAAATTTTTACGAGAAGTGGTGATTGAAAAATATGAAAACATTTTCCGCAAAGGCCCAGGAAACAACAAAAGACTGGTATGTCGTCGATGCATCCGACAAGGTGCTGGGGAGACTGGCCAGTGAAATCGCTTCGCGCCTGCGGGGCAAACACAAGGCTATTTATACGCCCCATGTCGATACCGGTGATTTCATTGTCGTTGTAAACGCTGAAAAAATCGTACTGACAGGCAAGAAACTGACGGATAAGATTTATTATTCCTATTCCGGTTATCCGGGCGGACTTCGCGAAACGTCTGCCGGGAAAATGCTGGCAGAGAAGCCCGAAAGGGTGATTCGCATCGCCGTAGCCGGCATGTTGCCGAAGAATAATCTGGGCAGAAAAATGCTCAAAAAGCTGAAAGTATACAGCGGCAACGCGCATCCCCATGAGGCTCAATGCCCGAAGGCCCTGGCCGTTTAATTTGCCCCGAACCGTGAAGAATGGATCAATAATATAG
>DDWS01000011.1 GCA_002347685.1 Syntrophaceae bacterium UBA2280 | reverse complement strand
GGAAATTTACGGGAATACCTTCAGCATGACTATCAATAAATATGGCACAGGACTCATACATTTGATGGCAGGCACAGGCGTTGTCTTCAATAATTATGTGCCGCCTTCATCGAGAACCTGTGAAAACATTTTAAGTTTTGGTCACGAAAGAAGTAATCGAGCAATTGGTGCAGCTGGATACTGTGATGGCACATCTGGATGGGACGGAAACACAGTCGGACAAAGCGGCTGGCCCTGCCGTGACCAAGTTGGGACAAGTACAGATGCAGCACAATGGGCTACGCCGGTTATTGACCACCTACCTGCCCCAATTCAAGTGCGTTCACCTGCTTATGTGTGGAGTAATTTAAAAGGTGAAAATATTGACAGTCCACTTGTACATCTTAATGCGCCAGCACATATAAAAGAGAACAGAGATTATTATCAGCACGACACAGTGCATTGTATTGCTGGTACTTCCTGCACAGCTGGCGTCGGCTGCGGCACCTTAGCCAACCTACCGGCATCCTGTACACCGGGCGTCGCCTACTGGGCAACAAATCAGTCCTGCACAAACATGACAGGAATGGTGGGGGCTAATCCTTCAACCCCGATTTCCGGAACGCTATATAGGTGCAATGCCAGTGGGCAGTGGGAAAACTATTACACACCATATACGTATCCCCATCCGCTGAGATATTAGCACTGTGTCAACAGTTACCCGCACAGAAAATAAAGTTCTTGACGTTTTAAGTGTAAACAAATAAAAGTAATACATTAATTTACAAACGCATTGTAATAAAACTTGATGTTCTTGCTTTAGTCCTCATCGTCTAGCGGTCCAGGACATCGGCCTCTCAGGCCGAAGACAGGGGTTCGAATCCTTTTGAGGACGCCAAAATATTCACGATGGCCTTACGATTGCCAATTCCATATATCAGAAGGCATTGAGTGTATTGGTGAATCGTTGATCGCGAAGTTCCGGGGCAAGAATAATCCTTTCATGCTCTCTTCAGTGTTCGTTGAACTAACATTTAAGCAGGGGCGTATTGAAAATGACCTATTTTTGATATTGACTCCCCTTTGCATTTCACCCTATAGATACATCTAATTTCCCCCGAAAAAACCAATATTAATGGAGGTTATTATGAGTCGTTCTGTTTCAATTAGTCCCGATGGCGTGAAATACCCGTTGCCCCAGGATAAAGACACCAAAAAGGAAATTGCACGCATTGACAAGCTGGTGGCCCGGGCCCGGAAAAAGGGGCAGGAGATTGTCGTTGTCATGGGGCTGGGTTTTGTCGGCTCGGTGATGGCAGCGATTATTGCCGATTCCAGCGATAAAAAAGGCCGGTCCGGCAAGTTCGTCATCGGGATGCAGCGGCCCAGCACCCGCAGCTTCTGGAAGATCCCGATGATCAACAAGGGCATCTCGCCGGTCAAGGCGGAAGATCCTGAAGTGGATCCCATGATCCGGCGCTGCGTTTTAGACAAAAAGACGTTTGTGGCAACGTTTGTTTATGATGTGCTTAAGCATGCCGATGTGGTTGTGGTGGATGTCCAGTTGGATTATGTCAAAAACGAGCTTCGCAACGTCAGGAACGGCCAGGTGGATATGGCTGCCCTCGAGGAATCATTCGATACGATTGCTCATCATGTTCCCCCGCACTGCCTGGTCCTGATCGAAACGACGGTGGCGCCGGGAACCACCGAGCAGGTTGCCCTGCCGGCCATGCGAAAGGTTTTTCGCCGTCGCGGCATCAAGAGCGACCCGCTGATTGCCCACAGCTACGAACGCGTGATGCCTGGCAGGGATTACGTGGCATCCATCCGCGATTTCTGGCGCGTCTGCTCGGGTGTTAACGAGGCGTCCAAAAAGCGCGTGGTGAAGTTTTTAAATGAGGTGCTCAATACCGACAAATTCCCCCTTACCGTTCTTGACCGTCCTATCGAATCGGAAACGGCCAAGGTTGTGGAAAACAGTTACCGGGCCACGATTCTTGCCTTTCTGGATGAGTGGAGCCTTTTTGCCGAAAGAAACGGCGTGGATATCATTAAGGTGATCAAGGCCATTAAAGTGCGCCCGACGCATTCCAACATGATTTTCCCCGGTCCCGGCGTCGGCGGTTACTGTCTGCCGAAAGACGGCGGTCTTGGCGTCTGGGCCAATCGGCATATTCTTGGCTTTGAAGATGACACGTTCAGGATGACCCCGCTGGCGATTGACATCAATGACACCCGTTCGCTTCATGCCGCGCAGCTCGTCCGCGATGCACTGCGCAACATGAGCCTGCCCATTGCCAGCGCCGAGGTACTGATTCTCGGCGCCTCTTACCGGGAAGATGTAGGCGATACCCGCTACAGCGGGTCTGAAATTCTGGTTCGCAGGCTTACCGAAATGGGCGCCGAAATCAGTGTGCATGATCCCTACGTGGATCAGTGGTTTGAGTTTGCAAATCAGGATGAATATCCCAATAACAGCAAATCCGTTTTCTTCCGCAACCAGAAAAAGCTCAAAGACCTGCGCGTGCAGAAGGATCTCAACAAGGCGCTGAAGAATATCGACGCGCTGGTGCTGGCTGTCCGCCATGAAGCATATTTGAACCTTGATCCCGACAAGATTGTTAAAGCGGCAGGCCACCCGATTGCCGTGATCGACTGTTTCGGCATCCTCGACGATGACCGGATTAAACGCTATCTGGCATTAGGCTGCGACGTCAAAGGCCTCGGCAGAGGGCATATTAAAAGGCTGAAAGATCAGGTGGGGCGCGCGGGGCGCGGGGGGCTATAGGCGATGGGCTATGGGCTATGGGCTATAGGGAAAGATAGCGCGCGAGGCGCG
>DDWS01000034.1 GCA_002347685.1 Syntrophaceae bacterium UBA2280 | reverse complement strand
GTTCTTCCGTCGGTGCAAAATTCATCTCGTGTTCCCTCCTGAATGTTTCGATTAAATGCATAAAATGAAACGACCGTCATCTATGCAGGAATAGTATCATCGCAGGGCAGATTTGGAGAATCTTCGATTCTTTCGGCTGTTACCTGTGAATCTAAAGCATGGGGCCTGGCGAAATCAAGAAGAGCGGGCCTCTCTTTCCATAACCGCCGATTAAACAGTACTTTCAAGGATTCGGAGTATAGGATTGCCATTTTTGCCTGTCAAGGGATTTTTTATTTTGTGTCAGATGGGAGACACTTGACAAAACGGTTTTTTTAAAGGACATAGAAACATTACGCGAGCCGCCGAACAAAAGGCTCACGCCTTGCGAGTTTAGCTCTTCATAGCACCGGAAAATGCTGATCTTTAAAAGCACAACAGGACGGCCCATGGCACCGAAACGTCACAAAATGAATCAACGAGTCCTGCAGGACCTGAAAATCCGTTCCGGTTTCGGCATTTTCATTTATGTCGTGTTGTCCTTTGTTGTGGTCATCGCCGAAGATTTTTATACAAGGCACACAACCTTTTCCATAATTTTTCTTGCAGTTAATTCATGTGTTTGTCTATTTCGGGCGATCCACCTGGTAGTTTCCGGAAAAGTGGAGGACAACTACCTGACATTGAGCAAAGCTTTCTTTTTTTCAGTGGTCATGATGACCGCTCTGACATGGGGCATCGCGCTCGCACTCGTTATGCGGATGGAAGGAGAGCTTGCCACACAGATGCTGATGATTGTGTGTATCTGTGGTCTGTGCGCCGGCGGGGTGGTTGCCTACATTCCAAACAGGTGGCTTTCCTTTTCTTTCAATTTCGCGATGACGATACCGACTTTTACCACTTTGCTCATTTACGGGTTAAATCCGTTTCTTGCCGTCATGATTTTTCTCTATGCCACGTACATGGTTTCTATCGCATACAGAGGAAACCGCGAGTATTGGAAGTCTCTCGAAAACGAACTGCTCCTGGAAATCAGGTCGCTGGAAATGGAGCGGTTGAGCATCACAGATGCTCTGACCGGACTTTACAACCGGCGACATTTTGATGAGGTATTAGACAGAGAATGGAAACGATCAGGGCGTGACAAGCACACTCTCTCGCTTATTTTGCTGGATATTGATCAATTCAAAATTATCAATGACACATACGGTCATCAGGCCGGAGATGATTATTTAAGGAAAACGGCGGCGCTCATGATCTCTATTTTTAAAAGAGATCATGATACCGTCGCCAGGTACGGGGGGGAAGAGTTCATCGTATTGCTTCCCGGCCTTGATGCGGACCAGGCCTTTTTGCTGGCGGAGAGGGTCAGGCAGGAGGTCGAATCGCTGACCATCGATCATCAGGAAACAAAAGTGAGAACCACCATCAGCGCCGGCATTATGTCCTGCATTCCGGACTTCCAGTCAAGATCGGATTCCATTATTTCCGGCGCCGACAAGGCTCTGTATTCGGCCAAACAGAAAGGAAGAAACAATGTTGTGATCTTCACCCCGGCAATGGCAGACAATCATGCTCAAAGACCATAGACTTAGAAAAGCATCGCACCCGCCTCAACCAAATGATGATTCGGCGTGGAACGTGCCCGGGGATTCAGCAATTTCCCTTCGAGTCTTATGAAAAGCACTGTATTGAGCAAGTTTCGAGAGAGCAACCACCGCCCGGGGAAGCCCCTCATAAACGGGAATCCCCGCCGGCAGAAGAATTTTCTCCATCACGGCCACCCACTTTCTGATTTCCGAGGCAGGCTGATACTGCCGCCAGACCACGATCAGCGGTTTGCCGTGCGTGTGCTTTCGTCCTTCCTTTGCAAGGTAGCCGGCGATTTTTTCAATATAAGCGCCGCCTTCTTCCATTCCGAACAACCAATCCAGAGGCACCGAAATAATAAAATGATCAATCTCACCACTCGTTGCGAGAATCTCTAAAACATTCCCTAGCAAATCTAAATTCACAAAGGCGATGACGGCGTCAATCGGGTTGCGGATCATGGTTCCCGCGGGGGGGATGAATTCACGCAGTTTTCTGATCGTGCCGAAGGACAGTTCAGGAAGTTCCAACCCCGCCCTGGCACAGCTGTCCGCCACGGCGACACCGATTCCGCCCCCGATCCCGAGAACAGACGTTCTCTTGCCGGATGCTTGCTGAAGATGGTGGAAAGCCATTGTCACATCCGCCATTTCTTCGAGGGAATCAACCGACACGGCACCGCTTTGACGAAAGAAAGCCTTCCAGATTTTTTCTCCGCCGGCCATGGATCCCGTGTGAGAGGCAACAGCTCTCGCCCCTGAATCCGTCAAACCGCCTTTATAAATGATGACGGGTTTACGGCGGTTTGTTTCCGTAACCAGGTCCAGTAAAAGACGTCCGTTCTTGACCCCTTCTAGATACATGTTAATGATGCGCGTTTCATCATCATGGGCCAAATAATCCAGAAAGTCCGTGCTGTCCAAGGTCAGGGCGTTGCCAAAGCTGATCGACTTGCTAAAATAGATTCCGTACCGGCTTGACGTATAATTGGTGATATCCTGGGCATGTCCCCCGCTTTGACTGATCAGCGAAATGGGACCGCTTTTTTCTGAGGCTGTCGTCCACGTGAGGATTCGTGACGCGGGCACATAAAACCCCATGCAGTTGGGACCCACCACATGCAACCCCCCTTCGCGCGCGATGATCTCTATCTCCTTTTGAAGCCGGATGCCTTCGGCTTCTCCGGATTCCTTGAAACCGGAGCTGAAAATATGAATATTCCTGTTGCCGGACTTAACGCAGTCTCTCAGCGCATCGGGAACAAACGGAGCCGGCACAGAAATGATGACCAGATCCACGCGTTCCGGTAAAGACACGAGACTGGGCCAGGTCTTCATCCCCCCGATTTCCTTAACCTTCTGATTAATCGGATATAACCTTCCGGGGTAACCGAAATTTCTCAGGCACCCGAACATGCCGGGAAAACCGCCACGGAGCGCACGGGCCGCTCCGATCACGGCGATGGATCTGGCGTGCGTCATCGTGTCAAGCGCAGCACGAATTTCCAGAGTTTTCATTTTTACGGCATCAGCATTTACGTCTTGATTACCGGACAAGTGGCCCGGATTGCCCAGAACCACCAGCGCATCCACCGCTTTGACCCGGCCGTCCGGCGTGATGATAAGCGGGTTGATATCAATTTCATGAATTTCCGGATACTCCATTGCCAAACGAGACAAGCCCATCAGAACCCGAAGCAGCTGATCTCTGTCAGCAGCGGCTTCACCCCGGAAATCACCCAGAAGCTTACGGGTTTTGATCTCGTCGATCATCGCGTGCGCCTGATCCTCGCATAGCGGAGCAATGCGAAAGGTAATATCACCAATCGCTTCTGTCAGAATGCCGCCAAGACCGAACATCACAGACGGCCCGAACTGAGGATCCCTGAAAACGCCGGCAACGAATTCCCGTCTGCCTTCAATCAAAGGCTGGATGAGGCAACCCTCCCAATCCTCCCCCGCCGATTCGATGACCTCGCGATAGGCCCGGCGGACATCATCCGCCGATCGTATATTCATTTTAACCAGGCCCCTTTCCGTCTTGTGTGTAAGCCGGGCACCCAGCCCTTTGATGACCACGGGAAACCCTATTGAATCGGATTGCCTGACCGCTTCATCCTCACTGGTCACAATGATTTCATCAACAACGGGAATGCCGTAATCACGGAGCAGCTTTTTGGATTCAGCCT
Organism: Syntrophaceae bacterium UBA2280; assembly: GCA_002347685.1. Lineage (GTDB taxonomy): Bacteria > Desulfobacterota > Syntrophia > Syntrophales > Smithellaceae > UBA8904. The sequence goes on along the minus strand of DDWS01000034.1, from coordinate 12,141 downwards.
CTGTGAGAAATTGCCGTCCTCCCTTTCGGGCATCATTGATCAACTCTAAAGATTTCATCCTTTTCACCTTTTCTTTTTATTATTTTTCACGTCAGCCGTCAGAGCTTCAGCGATCAGACGCTGTGCCAGACGAAGGGTATTCTCCTTGAGTCGATGGCCCTTCCGGTCATCGGACTTGATATCTTCCAGTTGAATAACGCCAACAATCAGCGCCCAGATCACATCGGCCATTTCATAAACATTCACCTTCCTGATCAGCCCCATTTCTATCCCTAAGGTGAACAACCGGCGTCCCAGATCGAAATTCACGCGACCCTTGTCGTTCATAGCCTCACGAACATCCGGCTTGAGTTCACCCATGAGCCTCTGCTGCTGAAACAGTTGAATGATACGGAATGTTTCCGGTGATGTTTGATATCCGTGATAGAAGGCGTCGAACAGGGCTTTTACCAGGCTGCCGCCGTCTTTGATCTTTCCTTTCTCAAGGTTTTCCAGGGCTTTCTCAAGCTCGGCACGAATATCATCCATGAGGGGGAGCATCAGTGTAAAGAAAAGGTCATCCTTGGTTTTGAAGTACAGATAGACCGTAGGCTTGGTGACTTCAGCCTCCATCGCGATTTCGTCCATCGTCGATTTCATATATCCCTTGGCGGAGAAAACTCTCTGGGCCGCCTCAAGAATACTTTGAATTCTCTGATTCTTTTCACGGGTTCTTCTTTGCTGACAAATCATCTTATGCTTGTCTTCAGGATTCAACGGCGGACACCTCCTTTCGTTGAGCACACACGGCATCTTGGGATAATGCTTAACTGTTGGTATTTGGATTACTATAAGTAAAGATGCTTTTCAAGCAGTATTTTTTCAAATATTTTTTAGCTTTTTGCTGTTTCCGGATAATCAAGGAATCATCGGGTCGGTTTTTAGCCAAAAAAGGCTTCTTTCCCTTTACAAATGATTTCAAAACCGCTAGGTTTTTTACAAAACAAAAACCCATGGTCACCATGAAGCGAAGGGCATAATGGGATATACAAAAAAAACCAAAGCACAACTTATCGAAGAGATAGAAAATATCCGGCAGTCAACAAGACGGCTGGAAGCGTTTGAAAAGCGATATCGGAATTTTGTGGAAAACGTGGCCGATGCATGTTTTGAATTGGATCTTTCCGGAAGATTCACCTTCGGTAACGAAGCGCTTTTCAGATTCAGCCAGTATCCCAGGGAGGAATTATACCGGATGGAGCGCCGGGACTTTTTTCCCACCCGCGAGGAATCCGATCGAATCAAAAATGTTTACGAGGATATCTATATGAAGGGAGAGTCCGTAAACATCGTCGATTATTTAGTCCTGCGAAAAGACGGATGCCTCAGAAATCTCGAAGCCTCCGTGTCTCTGATCAGAGACGAAGAGGGCAACCCGACAGGCTTCAGGGGTGTTGGCCGTGATGTCACGGAAGAAAAACGTGCCGCTGCCGAACAGGAAAGATACCGGAATTTTGTCGAAAATATCGATGATTTTTGCTTCGAGCTCGACCCTGCCGGAAATTTTACCTTTGTCAATCAGGCGATGCTCAAGCGTTTCGGATACACAAAAGAAGAAACCCGTGGTATGAATTTCACTCAATATATCAAGCCTGAATCGGTCAATCAAATATCTTTAGAATTCAACAGACACTATCGGTCAGGCCAACCGTTGTCTTTGCTCAACTATGAAGTGATCCATAAAGACGGCTCTACGATCATGATCGAACTATCCGTCTCACCTATCCTTGATACCGGGGGAAAGACGGTCGGCTCCCGGGGGATCGCCCGCGACGTCACGGAAAAAAGAAAAATGGTCGCAAGACTCGAAAGGTATCGCGATTTCGTTGAAAATGTGGACGACATCTGCTGGGAGAGCGATCTAGACGGAAATTTGACAATCATCAACAGTGCCACGCTCAAGAAGCTCGGATATACAAAAACGGATTTAGAAAAAATCAACTTCAAACAATATACCACTGAAAAAGAATCCGCCAGGATCTTTCAGATTCTTACCGACATGCTGCAAACCGGTGTCCCCATTAGCATCATTGGCCATGAAATTATCCGCAGCGACGGTCAGAAGCGATACTTGGAGCTATCCGCGTCTATCATACGGGATGATGCCGGCAATGCCATCGGCATCAGGGGGATTGGACGCGATGTGACGGCAAGGAAAACGATGGAAGCCCAGCAGGAACGCTTCAGGTCTTTCTTCGAAGAAATTGAAGATGGCTGCTGGGAAATCAATCTGGATGGTCACTGCACATTCTGCAACAAAGCCATGCTTGACCAGTTCGGATACTCAAAGGAAGACATCAAGGAAGCAACAGTTCGAGATTACACCCTCCCCGAGGAAGGCAAGAGAATTCGCGGAATATACAGACAGATGTTTCGCACCGGCCAGCCCACCAAGATTCACGACCAGCAGATCATTCGCAAGGATGGAAGCATCCGGATTCTGGAGGTTTCGGCATCCGTTATCCGGGATGATGACGGAAACATCATCGGGGCGCGCGGCATCAACAGAGATGTCACTGAACGAAAGAGCATGGAAGCTGAAAGGGGAAAATTAATTGAGCAACTCAGTCAATCCCAGAAAATGGAAGCCCTGGGCACCTTATCCGGCGGCATCGCCCACGACTTCAATAACCTGCTGATGGGAATCCAGGGATACACCTCACTGATTCTGTGCAATACCGATCCTGCCCACCCGCATTTCGAAAAACTCAAAGCCATAGAAGACCAGGTGCACAGCGGCGCCAACCTGACAAGGCAATTGCTGGGCTATGCCCGTGGCGGCCGGTATGAGGTGAATCCAATCAATCTGAATGATCTCATGAAGAAGACAACCGGTATGTTCGCGAGAACAAAAAAGGAAATCAGGCTGTCTGAAATCTACGAACAACCTTTGTGGCCTGTCGAAGCCGACACGGGACAATTGGAGCAGGCATTTCTCAATCTCTACGTCAACGCCTGGCAGGCGATGCCGGGTGGCGGTTGTCTTTACGTGGAGACGCAAAACATCACCCTGGATGAATCCTATGTCAAGCCATACAGTGTGCACCCGGGCCGCTATGTCAAGATAACGGTTACGGATACGGGCATCGGAATGGATAAGGAGACTCAAAAGCGAATATTTGAGCCCTTCTTTACCACCAAGACCATGGGACGGGGCACGGGTCTTGGATTGGCCTCCGTGTATGGAATCATCAAAGGGCATAAAGGCTTTATTAATGTTTACAGTGAAAAATCCCATGGAACGACGTTCAGCATCTATCTGCCTGTGTCGGATAAAAGTCCGGTGATTCAAAAACCGGTGGTCGCCAGCGTAATCCGGCAAGGCCATGAAACCATTCTGCTGGTTGATGACGAGGATGTCATTACGGATGTCACAGGTCAAATGATTTCCGGAATGGGCTATCAAATCCTGGTTGCCAACAGCGGGGAAACAGCCATTGAGATTTTCAAAGAAAATCATGCCCGGATCGATCTGGTGATTATGGATATGATCATGCCCGGCACGGGAGGCGCGGAAACTTTCAAAGCGCTCAAGGCGATCGACTCGAAGGTCAAGGTCATCTTGTCTAGCGGTTATACCTTGAACGGGGAGGCAAAACACATCATGGATCAGGGCGTATTGGCTTTTCTGCAGAAACCCTATACGCTCGATGAAATCTCCAAAAAGATGAGGGAGGTTCTCGGCTAGGATTGCGGCGATCCTCAAGTGCCACAAAAGTGCCCCCCCATTAACAAAAAAGGGGTCGCGGAAAAATCCGCGACCCCTTTTTTGTGACTAAACTTCAATGATGTTAGATGCTGAAAGCCTCATCGACAATTTCCAACGGGCTCTTGTCTCCCTCTTTGATCGCTTCGCAGCGCGCTTTCACGGTCGTCAGGATTTCATTGGCGAAGTATTTCGCTGACGCGATTCTTCCGCTGTAGAAAGCGGCGTCCTGATCCGCTCTCTGCAGAGCCTTTTTCTTGCCTAACGACGTGGCTCCCTTGGCCTCATAGATGGCCTCCAGTTTCCCGTAGGCAATGCCGCCCGCATCGAGCAGAAAATGACCGACGATCACGTCTCCGAAGAGTTCTAGGAATTTACAGGCATTGAGGACGGGAAGGAGGAAATCCCCGGCTTTCCCGGCCTGGGCGAAAAACATGGTAAGCTCCAGGCAGGCATTGGCGGCTTCTTCCAGAATGCTTGCGGCCCTGCCGAGTTCCGGATTGGCTTTCATCTTTGAATAATTGGCCTGGATCAGCCCGGCCAGATTCATGACGTTTGCACCTTTTCTCTGGCCCAGCTTCCTGCCGACAAGGTCCAGCGCCTGAATGCCATTGGTTCCCTCATAGATGGTCGCGATCTTTTCATCGCGCAGATATTGCTCAACGGGATATTCCGAACAGTAACCATAGCCGCCGTATACATCCATGGCCAGAGAACAGATCAGAAGGCCTTTATCCGTGGTATAGGCTTTGACAACCGGCGTCATGAGATCCAGGAATCCCTCCCACTTGGCCTTCTCCGCCTCGGTGGTCGCCACTTTGGACATATCCATGCAATAAGCGGTAAAGTAGCACATGCTGCGGAGACCCTCGACATGAGACTTCATCCACAAAAGCTTTTTACGGACATCCGGGTGATTGATAATCGTGACGGCTTTGGCGTTGGGATTCTGCATATCCCAGATGGGAATGCCCTGAACGCGTTCTTTGGCATAGGCCACGGCGTGCTCATAGGCAGCCGATCCCAGATCGAGACCCTGCATGCCGGTTCCGAGCCTGGCTTCGTTCATCATCTGGAACATGATCTTGATCCCGTCGCGTTCGTTGCCCAGAAGCTCGCCGATGCACTTTCCTTCTTCGCCGAAGTTCAACGTGGCCGTGGCATTTCCCTTAATGCCCATCTTGTGCTCAATGTTGCCCGTAATGACGTCATTGAACTCACCCTGGGACCCGTCATCATTGACACGGTATTTCGGAACGATGAAGATGGAGATGCCCTTCGTTCCGGGAGGATCGCCTTCGATGCGCGCCAGAACAGGGTGAATGATATTCGGGGTGAGATCGTGATCGCCCGCGGAGATAAAGCACTTGGTGCCGGTGATCTGGTAGGTTCCGTCGGGAAGACGTTTGGCGGATGTTCTCAGCGCGCCGACGTCACTTCCCGCACCGGGTTCAGTCAGACACATGGTGCCCGTAAATTCACCGGAGAAAAGCCGATGCATGTATTTTTCCTTCTGGGCGTCCGTGCCGTAGGAATGGATAAGACCGGCGGCGCCGTGCGTCAGGCCGGGATACATGCAAAAGGCGTAGTTGGCGGCGCCAAACAGTTCGAGCGTCGCAAATCCGACTGAAGCCGGGATGCCCTGCCCGCCGACATCCGGGGAATCCATGGGGTTGATCCAGCCGCCTTCACAGTACTTTTTGTAGGGCTCACGATAGCACTTGGGCGCCGAAACCACACCATCCTTCAAATGACAACCCTCTTCATCACCCTCTTTGAGCGTCGGAGCAATGACATTGACGGCCAGTTTTTCAGCTTCATTCAATATCATCAGCAAATCGTCCTTGGAAAAATCCTTAAAGGCCTCCGATTCAAACAGCTTTTCGATGCCAAGCTGTTCAAAGAGAACAAACTGTTGATCCCGCGTATTTACCAATAAATTGCTCATAAATTAACTCCCTCCGTAATGTTTTGTTATTTCAAACGTTAAAACGTCCGTTCCCGTGGTTATTCCCCATTAAGGCGTTGACTATAATTCCAAATTTGACCAGAAGTCAATCAAAATATGATGATCCATTTCAGTCACAGCTATCGTAGCTACATAACCATAGAAAAACAAATAGATATGGCTCTTTCAATGATGATGATTATTTTTCGATTCCTGATCAAAGCAGCATCCTCCCGTAGTACTTGAAAAAAGGTTTGCATTTATTACAACCGGCAATGCCAGCGGACATGAAAAAAATTAAAATCCGCACCCGTTGAAACCGGTGCGGATTTTTTAAAGCAAGTCAATCTCTGTGGATTACATATCGCCGGTATTGCGCCATGTCATCGGGATACTCATCTTGGTCGTTTTTTGCACCTGTTCAAACTCCTTTTGGCTCTTCGGCCACCAGGCATAGAGGATCGGCTGTGTGAAGCGGCCATGCTTCATGGTCTGGACGGCGGCAGCCGATATCAAACGCCCGTTGGATGAAACACCGAAGTATTCCAGCGGATATTGATCACCAAGCATGGGGAATACCCTGGGCAGGGCTGCGCGGATGGCGATGGCGTCATCGGTCGTGTTGGCAACCACGATGGCTTTTGCCAGAGCGTGCATGGAAGTATAGTTGACCACGCTTTCCCAGGTCAACTGACGCTTATAATTGTTCGTGTAATTGAAAGTGAAGGCCGCACTGGCCGGAAAAGTGACGTCACTGACCCTTGCAAGGCCGATGACGCCTTCAAGCAGCAGGGGTTTTTCCATAACCTGTGCAAGGGTATCCATTTTGGCCTGTTCGATCATGACAAAGCCGCCTTCAAATCCCCGTGCGCGGGCCTGTTCGATCAGCAAAGCGGTAGTTGAAGAGGGTCCGCCGATAAGCAGAAAATCAGGGTTGGTTTCCAGTGCCCCGGTAAGCGGGGCCGCAAAATCCGTTCTTGTGTAGTAATTGGCGGGTTGATCAAAAGTTATGGTTCCCCCTTTTTTTAGCCATTCTTCACCGAAGGCTTTACGCCATGTATCGCCGTAGGTGCCGGCGGTTACGACCATGGCCCCCTTGCGCCAGCCCCTTTCCCAGGCGATATCAGCCTGCGTCTTCACATAAATTGTAAAGGGCTGTGTCAGGGCGAGCAGCAGTTTGTTGCCCATTTCAGATATTTGCGGCATGCTTGTATAGGCCATGATCAGGAACTCATTTCTCTTTTCCTGATTGATCTTCATCATGGCGGCAATGGTGTTGGCAACCGGATTGAATATGGCGATCGCCTTGTGATCTTTGCGCAACTGGACGGCATTGCTTATCGCGGTTGCCGGATCAACGCGGTCGTCCATTTTTTCCAGACGGAAAGTGTAGTTGCGCCCTTTGACGGTGATGCCGCCTTTGGCGTTGAGCTCTTGTATGGCCAGGTCCACACCGTTTAAACAGTCCTCACCATATTCGGCGGCAGGACCGCTCAAAGGACCGCTGTAACCGATGACAATGTCCGCCGCCCCGGCAACGGCCGACCATGAAACAGCCATCATCACTGCCACTACCCATATAAATCCTTTGCATTTCCTCATAAAAATTCTCCCTGTGGAATGAATTTTCAATTTTATTTAACCGAAATCATCGCGATGAAGACCAGACACATCGAAATAACGCTTTTAACTAGCAAAATATTCAAAAGCTGGCAAGCAATCTAACAGGACACTGGCAAATGTATCCGGATGATATTGATCGTGGCAAAGCGGTGTGCGGGGGACAGGACCTGCGTAAAATGAAACACCTGCGCTCCATAAAACCGGCAACGCAGGTGTCTGGCATCCTTCAGCATGCGTGTTTGGGACTGCATAAAACAGGGCATCTCATCCTAATCAACCCGATTCCAGACCATCTTTGTGACGCCCTTCGTCAGCTTCGTAACCTGGTCGAACTCTTTTTGTGTCCTGGGCCACCAGACGTAGTTTTGGGGTTGAACAAACTTGCCGTATCTTACCGTCTGGACAGGAGCGGCGGAAATCAAACGCCCGTTAGGTGTGATGCCGAAAAACTCTATGGGATACTCATCACCCAGCATCGGAAATACACCCGGTATGGCCGCACGCACAGCCCGGACATCGTCCACAGTCCCTGCAGCGACAACGGCCTTGGCCAGTGCGTGCATCGCGGTGTAATTGATCACACTTTCCCATGTCGCACTTCTTGTGTAATTGAGCGCGTACCTCTGCATAAACGAAGCGCTGTCGGGATATGGCACATCCGTGACCATTGCGGCTCCGATGGATCCCTCCAGTCCCAGAGGCTTCTCCATCGATTTCACAATGACATCTAGTTTAGCTTGTTCAACCAGAACAAAACCTCCCTCAAATCCCCTTGCGCGAGCCTGTTCGATCATCAATCCGGTCGTAGAAGAGGGCCCGCCGATCAGAAGAAAATCGGGGTTGGTTTCCAGTGCCCCGGCTAGCGGGGCCGCAAAATCCGTTCTTGTGTAGTAATTGGCGGGCTGATCAAAGGTTATGGTTCCCCCTTTTTTAACCCACTGATCACTGAATGCTTTACGCCACGTTTCGCCATAGGGGCCGGCGGTTACGACCATGGCCCCCTTGCGCCAGCCTCTGTTCCAGGCCAGGTCCGCTTTCACTTTCACGTAAATAGTGAACGGCATTGGCGTTGTCACCAGCAACCGGTTGCCCATTTCATTGATGTTCGTCGCGCTTGTGTATCCCATGATTAAAAACGCGTCTTTTTTCTCCTCATTGATCTTCATCAACGATGCGATCGTATGTGCCACCGGATTAAATATCGCCATGATTTTATGTTCTGCAATAAACTGCCGGGCGATGTTTACCGCGGTTTGAGGATCAGCGCGATCGTCCATTTTTTCCAGACGGAAAGTATAGTTCCGCCCTTTAACGGTGATGCCGCCTTTGGCGTTGAGCTCTTGTATGGCCAGGTCCACACCGTTTAAACAGTCCTCACCATATTCGGCGGCAGGACCACTCAAAGGACCGCTGTAACCGATGACAATATCCGCCGCTTTGGCGGCGGTCGACCATGAAACGGCCATCATCACTGCCGCCATCAATATAAAGCCCTTGCATTTCCTCATAAAGATTCCCCCTGTTGAATAAATTTACGATTTCATTTTGACCGAAATCATCACGACGAGAATCCGGCGCGTCGCACCGAAAAACGTTTGTAAATTAGCAAATTTCCCGACACCTTGCAAGTAATCAAACACGAACAGATAAAAAAAACAGACAACAAAAGATTTGTATATTCAAACCATGGCACAAAAATTGTTTGTTCATCAACAAGAGGCTGAGTCTGGCGGTTTCATAAGGCGGGATTCACCTTGCGAAGTGTGTCCGGCTTTCTGTAATCTAACGGTCAGACTGGTTTTTTTTCTCAGCCCCCATGCCTGAGGCACGAACGCACGAAGACAAGCAGGGATTCTGAGGCGAACAAATTTGTTCCATCAGGAAATTCATATGAGGTTTTGAAAACAATGACACCTTACGCGCGCGTGACAACCGGCATCAATGGCCTGGATGAAATTCTCAATTCCCTGCAAATGGGGGACAATGTTGTCTGGCAGGTGGACAACATCGCGGATTACAAACAGTTTGTCGATCCCTATGTAGAGGCGGCGCTGGCCCGAAACCAGCGCGTAGTCTACATGCGATTTGCCAACCATCCGCCGGTTTTGGAAAACGGAAAGGCCAGCGCGGTCTATACACTCAATGCAAATAATGGATTCGAATCGTTTTCCACCGAGGTTCACAATATCGTCCGCGACGAAGGTCGTGATGTGTTCTACGTTTTCGATTCTTTGTCCGATCTGCTTTTGGCCTGGGCCACCGACCTGATGATCGGTAATTTCTTCGTCATCACCTGCCCCTATCTGTTCGAACTCAACACTGTGGCTTATTTCGCCATTCTGCGCAGCCGCCATTCCTTCAAGACGGTAGCCCGAATCCGCGAAACCACGCAGGTCCTGCTGGATGTCTACAACAACGACGGCAAAATCTGCGTCCACCCGCTCAAGGCCTGGAAGCGTTACACGCCGACCATGTTTCTGCCGCATATCATGGAGGGCGATAAATTTGTCCCGATCCTGAACAGCGCGGATGCCGCAAGCATCCTGTCGTATCTGACGGATAAAAACGCCACCAGCAGCGTGCGCAATCTCGACTACTGGGACCGCATTTTTATTCAGGCCGGCGCTATTTTAAACGACCCGAAAGCGATCCATGAAACACAGGAGATGGTGGAAACCCTCTCGCGGGTCATGATCGGACGGGAACAAAGGATGTTGGGTCTGGTCAAGGAATATTTTTCTCTCGAAGACCTCCTCGAAATCAAAAAGAGGCTCATCGGCACGGGCTTCATCGGCGGCAAGTCCCTGGGCATGCTGCTGGCGCGAAACATTCTTCGAAAAGATCCGACATTTGACTGGAAGGCCGAACTGGAGATGCACGATTCGTTTTTCATCGGCTCTGACATCTTCTATTCCTACATGGTACAAAACGGCTGGTGGAAACTGCTGATGGCGCAAAAGACGGAAGAAGGATATTTTGAAATCGCCCGCGAGCTCAAAAGCAAAATGCTCCACGGGGTATTCCCCGACGAGGTCAAGGAACAATTTCAACTGATGCTGGAATATTTCGGGCAGGCGCCGATCATTGTGCGCTCCAGTTCACTTCTGGAAGACGCCTTCGGAAATGCGTTTGCCGGAAAATACGAAAGCTATTTCTGTGTGAATCAGGGCACACCCGAAGAACGCTACCGGAACTTCGAAGATGCCGTTCGTAAAATCTTCGCCTCGACGATGAACGAAGACGCACTGACCTACCGTCTGCAGCGCGGCATGGCGGGGCACGATGAGCAGATGGCCCTTCTGGTGCAGCGTGTCTCCGGATCGCACCGCGACACGTATTTCTTCCCCGATCTGGCCGGAGTAGGCCTGTCTTACAACACCTTTGTCTGGAAAAAAGGCATGGACCCGAAGGCCGGGATGCTGAGGATTGTCTTCGGTCTGGGCACGCGCGCGGTGAACCGGGTGGAAAACGATTACCCCAGAATTGTCGCGCTCGATGCGCCGCTTACCAAACCTTACGCCAAACCAGCAGAAATTCGCCGCTTCTCGCAGCGTGAGGTGGATCTGCTGAATTTACGCGACAATGATTTCCAGACCATCGGAAGCGAAACCCTTCTCAACACGGACATCGAGCCGCATCTGGACCTGATCGCGGTGCGCGACGAGGCGGCACTCGAGTATCTGCGATCTGCGGGAAAAGACACCACCGACGCCTGGATGATCACCTTCGACGAGCTTCTATCCATCACACCGTTTGCGCAGAACATGTCCAGAATGCTCAAGACTCTCGAACAGATCTATCGCTATCCCGTGGATATTGAATTCACCGTCAACTTCGACATGCAGGGCAAGGCCCGGATTAACCTTCTCCAATGCCGCCCATTCCAGACCAAGGGACACTACAGCCGCGTCGAGCTTCCGGAAAAGATTGCCAAAAACAGAATTCTCATCCGTCAGGAAGCCAATTTCATGGGGGGCAGCGTGTATCAGACGATCTCGCGGATCATCTATATTGCGCCGGAGGCCTACACCCGTTTGAGCCTTTCGGAAAAATATGAAGTCGCTCGTTTGGTGGGAAAGTTGAACAGACAAATCGGCCGTCGCGAGGTCATGCCGACCATTTTGCTGGGTCCCGGCCGCTGGGGAACCACGACACCGGCAATGGGTGTTCCCGTAACATTTTCGGAAATCAACAACATCGCGGCCATCGGCGAAATCGCCTATCAGGACGGTTCGCTGATTCCCGATCTATCCTTCGGCACACATTTCTTCCAGGACATGGTGGAGATGGATATTTTCTACATGGCCGTTTATCCGGAAAAAGACGACGTTGTCTTCAACCGGGCCTGGATGAAAAAACAGCCGAACATTCTGGCCGATCTCATGCCCGACGACACACGCTTTGCCGACGTGGTGCATGTCTACGACGTCCGTGCAAAAGACGTGCGTCTGATGTCGGATATTGTCACCCAGAAAATGATTTGTTTTTGCGGGAAGTGAGAAAAGCAGGCTGTAGGCTGTTAGGCTGTTAGGTCGTTAGAAAAGAAAAGGCTCAAGGGGTCGTTTCGCGCTTTCCCTTGAGCCTTGTTTCTCAGCTACAGCCCGACAGGCTGCCCTTTTAAACCACCCCGTAGGCCAGCATGGCCTTGGCCACTTTGGTAAATCCGGCAATGTTGGCGCCCGTAACATAGTCGCCCTTCTTCCCGTAGGCTTCCGCCGTGTCGTAGCAGGCCTTGTGGATGCTCTTCATGATCAGCAAAAGACGGCTGTCCACTTCCTCGCGCGTCCAGGACAGTCTTAAGCTGTTCTGGCTCATCTCCAGGCCG
>DDWS01000047.1 GCA_002347685.1 Syntrophaceae bacterium UBA2280 | reverse complement strand
GGACAAATCATTTGCTCCTTACAGTTTGTAATTCTGTCGTTGACAGGCACACCGCTTGTGCTTATAATCGCGCGCATGACTGACCGCTGACACGGAATCTCAACTGGGTTTTGTAAATGGAACGGATATGCTGAATCGTATCATAAGTGCCTTTTTTTTAGTCTTCATCGCCCTGACGTCCATCCCGTTGTTTCTGATCGCGCTTAGCATCTGGATCGTAACCTGTCCGTTTGACCGGCGCCTCAGGTTCCTGCATCTGTTCACCTGCTTTTGGGCGTCCGTGTACACCTGGACCATGCCCGCGTGGAGGGTCCGCATCGAAGGCGGGGAAAATGTCCGCAAAAACGCGGCTTATGTCGTGGTGTCCAACCATCAGTCCCAGCTCGATATCCTGATTGCCTTCCGGCTTTTCTTTCATTACAAATGGGTCTCCAAGATCGAAATATTCCGCGTGCCCCTGATCGGCTGGAACATGAGGCTCAACCGGTACGTCGCGCTGAAACGTGGAGACAAGCAAAGCGTGGACAAGATGCTGAAGAAATGTGAAACCCATCTCGATGAAGGCAGTTCCATCTTCATGTTTCCCGAAGGCACCCGATCGGCCGACGGCAAGATCAAAGCGTTTAAACTCGGCGCTTTCCAGCTGGCGCATAAAAAGAAAGCGCCCATCCTGCCGATCGTCATCAGCGGCACCAACAAGGCGTTGCCGAAATACAGCATGAAGTTTACGGGGACGCAGAAGATTTACATCCGGATCTTCGAGGAAATTCCCTACGAATCTTTCGCCTCGCTTACCCCGGAGGAAACAGCCGCGCGCGTGCGCGACTTCATCACGGAAAAGCTTAGCGACATGGACACCTACACGCTGTCCCCTTAGACTTAAAGCGGCTTTCGCCGGGATGCTTCATCCATTCCGGATCAGGTGCGCTCCTATTTTTTCCTGCCGGATCTGCATCATTTTTTTGGTCAGAGAAACCAACGCCATGCTGTCACGCTGCAGATCGGCGTACTCTGCGGGCGGTGTCAGGCGGTGGTCTTCGAAAAAGTGGCTGACGCTTGCGAGAAAATCCGCCGCCAGGCGCATAAAAGTAATCAGCAGGGGGATGGAGGACGTTTTGCCGCTGTCGAGGCGGGCGCCCGCCTCGTAGCCCATGGCCCGAAGTGTCTGAAGAGATGCGCTCATCGCTCCGAGTTCCGCCAGGAGCGCGTTATCCGGTTCTTCCGGATGGCTCCGGACGGATTCAATCATCATCGCCAACAGCGCGGACATGGCGCCCACAGACGGCCCCATCATAACCACATCCTCTATATCCCGAATGGGAATCACCATATCCCGCCAGGCGCCGCCCTCATCACCGAGAATGGACCGCTTCGGAACCAGGCAGTCGACCAGTTCGATCCCGCCGTGCGGAGAGGGCTTTAAAAAATTCAGAGACATCGGCGGAGCCACCTTGAGGCCTTCGTGGTTGCGCGGCACGAGAAACGCCGTAAACTTCTTTTGTCCCGGATCGGGGTCCGTCAAGGCAACAACAATGAAGATGCCGGCAATCGGCCCGTTGGTGAGATAGGTTTTCTCGCCGTTGAGCACATAGTTTTTATCGCGCTTGACAGCCGATGTGGTGATCATTTTGGGATGTGCACCCCTTCCCGGCTCGGAAACGGCAAATGACAAAGTGATTTTTCCTTCGGCCAGCGCGCGCAGGTACTGACGCCTCTGGTTCGGCGTGCCGAACACGGAGATGACATAATGGGCGAGAATCTGCTGATAGAGCCATGACACCGCCAGCCCCAGATTGTACCCGGTTTTGACAAACGCCTCACCCGCCTGCGACAGGGCCAGATAACCGCCTCCGACGCCGCCATACATTTCCGCGACGCCGATTTTAAAAAACCCCGCCTCGCCCATCCTCCGCCAGATATCTGCGGGAAATTCCTGACCTGCCTGCAGGTCCGGACGGCATGCCACATGCGCCGCCGCAAATCCGGCGATCCCGGAGAGGATCTTGTTGTCCAGGTTTTGCTTCATACTATAATATCAACTCCTCAACGAAAGTCATTAACTGGTTCATATTCTGGCAGGCACGCACTTCGTGGCAATGCGGCAGGTATGTGTTGATCTCGCTGTCTCCGGTTCCCCAGAAGCTTTCCGGCTCGGGATTGAGCCAGATCACGCGGCGGCAGCGTTCACGCATGCGGCCCAAAATCGCGTCTTCGGGGTGCATGTAGTTTGAGCGTCCGTCCCCGACGATGATCAGTGTGGTCTTTTTGGTCAGCAGGGGCATGTGGTCTCTTTGAAAATGACGAAAGGTTTCCCCGTAATCCGTAGGCGACGCGAAGTGAATATCGGTTTCTTCCGTGACCACGCGGATGGCCTCATCGATATCGTGTTCATCAAAGACCGCGGTGACGTCGGTCAGCCGGTCGACGAAAACAAAGCTGTTTACGCGGTCGAAACAATCCTGCAGCGAGTACAGAAGACTCAGAAGGAATCTGGCTGCCGCCCAGACGGAACCGGACACGTCGCACACGGTGACGATGCGGCTTTTGCGCTTCTCCTTGCGCCGGTAACGCACATCCACCGGCACACCGCCGTAACGCGCCGCCGACCGCAGGGTCTTTTTAACGTCCAGCGCGCCGCGGTCGCGCACGGCAAAACGGCGGGAAACGATATTTTTGAGCCTGCGCACCAGCTTATTGATCACCTCTCGCATTTCGGAGAGTTCTTCAGGCGAAAAGGAAGAAAACGCCCGCTCCCCCAGATTCCTGATCCGCTGTTCTTTTGATTTGATCTGCAGCACACTGTCAGTTTCGGGACGCATTTCACGCATCAGAATATCGCGGGCAAGATCCAGGCGACGTCGAAGATCCTCGGCGACAGCGCGCCTTTCAGATTCCGACATCCCCGAAGACGCATCGGCCGCAATCGCGTCGATGACCCCGCCGGCGCGGGTAATCTGCATCAATACGTTGAAACGGGCGGCCAGCGGTCCAAAGTTGAAGCGGGTCGGCGCGGCACCGGTGTCCGATTCCGTATCGATCCGGCGCATTTCCCGCAGAAGACCTTGAGGATTACCCGCGAGAAAGTCGGTCACCGCATCATAAACCGGATCACTGTGAGGATGCTGCTGCAGGGCCAGAAGCGCGCGGGCGGCCTTCTGTGATTGCATCCCGGTTCCTGTCAGATCCGGCGTTTCAGAACGCATCTCGTGGAAAAAGAGATGATACAGACGGTTGAAAAGCGCCCTCTCGCGATAGCTCTTGGCAAAATTCGCACGCAGAGCGGCGGAAAACTGCGCTTCTGAAGCCAGATTGATCAGACGCAGGTGATTCAGGCAATCGAGCACCTCGGAGGTGGAAACCCTGAGCCCAGCGGCGCGAAGGCAGGAAACAAATTGTTGCGTCAGTTTAACCATCGGTTACCCCCGGGGACGCAGAACATCGCGATCTGTCCAAGCCGTTACCCCATCACCAGGGAAAGATTCTTTTTCACTTTTTCCAGATCCTGCTGATATTTACAGATCACATTGAGTGTGGATACGATCACATCCGGCGAAAGATGGCGAACCTGTAAGGCGAGCAGGGACTGCGCCCAGTCGAGCGTCTCGGAGATGCTGGGGCTTTTTTTCAGATCCATCGTGCGGATGGTGCGAATGGAATCCACCAAAGCGGCGCAAAGCTCTTCCTCGATGTCCGGTATTTTCAAACGGACAATCGCCATCTCGGTTTCGCGTTCGGGATAATCAATATAAAGGTGAACGCAGCGTCGTTTGAGCGCGTCGCTCATGTCGCGATAATTATTGGATGTCAGTAAAACAAAGGGAATCTTGATGGCCTTGCGGGTGCCCAGCTCCGGGATGGAAACCTGGAAATCGCTCAAGAGCTCGAGCAGAAAGGCTTCGAACTCGGGATCGGACTTGTCCACCTCATCGAGCAACAGCACCACGGGCTTTGCTGAACTGATCGCCTGCAGAAGCGGACGCGGCACGATGAAACGATCGGAAAAAAATGCGTCCTCCTGAGCGGCAATCGCGTCCACCGCCTCATTGAGCGTTGCCGTGGCACAGATAATATCGTTGATGCGATCCTTGACCATCTGCGTGTAGAGCAGCTGCTTGGCGTATTCCCATTCATAGAGAGCCTTCGCTTCATCGAGCCCCTCATAGCACTGCAGGCGGATCAATTCCCGGTCCAGGCTGCGTGCAATCGCCTTGGCCAGTTCCGTCTTGCCGACTCCGGCCGGCCCCTCCACCAGAACCGGTTTTTGTGTGGCCTGCGCCAGAAAGACAACGGTGGCAATCTCCTGTGACGGGATGTAACCGGCACCCGTCAGTCTTTGTTCAACATCCGCCACACTCTGATAGTTCATTAAAACACCTCTCGTTATTATCTCATTTTCGCGTGGCGAAGATCATTTGCCCGATGGTGACACTGCCGGGAACATTTTTAAGATACAAAAGCCGCCCCGGAAACGCGGTGTGCCTGCATCAACTTTTCTGCCGGGCATTGACCACCTTAAGCTGATCTGTCTGCTCCTTTATGCTCCTTTAAGGCTTTACGCAGGCCGGCGTTTTCAAGGGCGAACGCAACTTCGCCAAGCACAATCGATAAAAGCCGCTCATCCCCTTTTGTGAAGATTCCACCGTTTTCCTTATTGGCCAGATTAAAAACCCCCAGCACTTTTTTATTCATGTAGATGGGAAAACTGATGAAGGAGGGAGATCCATACTTGGGATCATTGGATTTCCTGGTTCGGGGATCCTGCTCGATATCCGAGACCAGTAAAGGCCTGCCTGTTTGAATGACGGTTTTGACGAAGGAATGACGGTGCTGCTTCTTATCGGTTTGATTCGAGACCAGCTCCGGTTTGGCGGCGACAAAGCGAAGCCCTTCCGGCTGGGCCGGATCCACCAGAAAAACCGATCCGTTGCCGACACGCACTGTCTCCATGACTTTATGCATGGTGATGATCAGCAGATCATCTATTGAGGGACTGTCATGCGCGAGCTCGGAGATATCCTTGAGGATGTCGATTTCGGCGGTCCGCCGCCGCAGCTGCTCCCGATAGACCGACAGCATCGCCCGAGTTCTGCGAAAAAGATAGACCATGGCCAGAAGGCCCGCAAAAGATAAAACGAACGCCGCGATCAGCAGGATAAAATGAACCTGATTCGACGCGATCGAGCTTTTTTTAATCACCACCCCCCAGGCCAGCACGGGAATCACGGCAACAAAAGCGGCCAGAAAATTGAATTTCGCATGGAAGTTGTTTTTATCCATAAAAAGCTCCCTGGTAGGTTATCGAGTTATCTGAACGGTTTAAAAGATCCATCTTGTTTTTAAAAATCGGACAGCACGTATTCTTTTATATGGAATGTCTTTTTTTCTCAATACTAATTTGTTGCAGGTGAGCCCTGGGGCTCAGCTGACACTAAGTCTCAGGCGCTGTATGCTTCCTGAATCATTATCCTTGAAACACCTCCACTCCAGTCGCGGTGGTCATCAGGATTCCAGCCTCTGTGCCTTTTGCCTTTAACATTTATTCTCCAACGCCTGCCTTGCTTCTTCCTTCGACTGAAAGATGTGCGGCGCGAGATTGCGCTTTTTGAGCTCATCGCCGAGCTTCATGCGTAAAAACGCGCTGGTCGTGTAGCGTGTGACATCGCAGTAGTAGGTGGAAACAACATATTGGACCATCCGGATGTATTCATCTTCCAGCTCCGGTGCAATTGAAAAATTGTCATAGTTGACAATCGTCTTGACTCGTTTACCCAGCGGGGCACAGATTTCCGACACGCGCAAGCGGATCGCCTCGATGTCGCCCGGGGTCCTGACGGCCAGACCCTCAAAGTTGACATAAAAAATATTCGTCGCCGGGTCGTAGGTCAGACGATCGTTGATGGGAACGCTCAAAAGATCATCCTTGAGTTCCATCGACAACGTTTTGAAAATCCGCTCATCCATCAGTCGGACATTTTTCATGATGGGTCTGAACTCCATCTGCGCCAGGACATCTTTCTCCAGATCCACGCCGGGCGCGATCTCGATGAGCTCCACACCTTCCTTCGTCAACTCGAAGACACACCGCTCTGTCACATAGTAAACCCGCTGATTGCCCGTCCGCGCGGTGTTGCCGCTGAATGTGATCTGCTCCACATGCCTGACGATTTTTTTAAGACCGCCCTCCCTGACGATTTTCAGCCTGCCTGCTTCAACGGCCAGTTCGGTTGACCCTGCGGTAAAAGTCCCGGCGAAAACAATTTTTTTGGCGGTCTGCGTAATGTCAATAAACCCGCCGCATCCGGCCAGTTTGGGCCCGAATTTGCTGACGTTGACGTTGCCTTCGGCATCCATCTGCGCCAGTCCCAGGCAGGCCATATCCAGACCGCCGCCGTCGTAAAAATCAAACTGCTGATGCATGTCGAGGAGACAGTCCATGTTGGTGGCCGTACCGAAATCCAGTCCGCCGGACGGAATGCCTCCGATGGAACCGGCTTCCGCCGTCAGCGTCAGATACTCGAATATCCCTTCTTCGCTGGCGACGCGGGCTACCCCCTCGGGCATGCCGATACCGAGATTCACCACCATGTTCGGCTGAAGCTCAAAAGCGACGCGCCGTGCGATAATTTTGCGCTCATCCATGGGCATCGGTTCGATGCCGGCTGTCGGCACTTTGAACTCGCAACTGTAGGCCGGGTTGTAAAAGGTCCCATACGTCTGCCAGTGATTTTCTGGTTTCGACACGACGACACAATCGACCAGGATGCCGGGAATCTTGACATGACGGGCATTGAGAGCGCCGCGCTCGGCGATGCGCTCCACCTGTACGATCACGAAGCCGCCGGAATTTTTTGCGGCCATGGCCAGTGGCAGCACTTCCAGTGTGAAGGCTTCCTTCTCCATCGTGATGTTGCCATCCATGTCCGCTGTAGTGCCGCGCAGCAGGGCGACGGAAATGGGTAGCGTCTTGTAGGCCAGATATTCCCTGCCATCGAAATGGATCAGTTCGACCATGTCTTCCGTCGTGACACTGTTGACCTTCCCACCTTCCAGCCTGGGGTCGACAAACGTCCCCAAGCCGACATGCGTGATCGTGCGCGGCACATGTCCGGCGATATCCCGATACATGTGCGTGATCACGCCCTGCGGCAAATTGTAGGCTTGAATTTTACCTTCCAGCGCCAGGCGCTGAAGCTTGGGGACCAATCCCCAGTGTCCGGCAATCACCCGTTTGAGCATGCCTGCATGAGCCAGGCGGTCAATCCCTTTCCCCCGGCTGTCGCCGATGCCGGCCGCAAACACCAGGGTCAGATCCTTCGGCTCGCCGGTGTCAAGAAAGCGTCTTTCCAAACCGGTCAGAAGCTCTTCGGGCGCCAGCCCTCCGATAAATCCATCGATGGACACCGTATCTCCATCACGGATCACGCGCATCGCTTCGTCGATGGAAACAACCTTGCCCCGTTTCATACCGGCCCGGATGTCCGCGATCACCGGACTGACAATGCCTTTACTGTTCATCCATTTCCTCCCCTGAAACTTCCCCCCCTCCCCGTCAAGTATGCGGGCAAGGGGGAATTCCCGGTCTGTAATCAGCTCGTCGACGTTCCGCCGTCCACGTAGATCGTATCTCCGGTGATATAATCCGATGCGTCGGATGCCAGAAACAAAACGGCGCCTGCCACATCTTCCGGCTCGGCAATCCTGCCCTTGGGAATGAATGACGCGATATGTTTGGCGATATCCTCATTGGACCACAGGGGCTTGCTGAAATCCGTGCGGGTAAAACCGGGCGCGACCGCGTTGACATTGATGCCGTGGCAGGCCCATTCGCGTGCCATGCAGCGCGTGAGCATCTTGAGCGCAGCCTTGCTGCAGCCGTAGGCGGCCATGCCCGCTTCCGCCTTGTCTGCGCCGAGGGTTGTGATATTGATGATTTTCCCGCCTTTTTGTTCGATCATGTGTTTGGCAACCAGACGGCTCAAGAGCCAGACGGATTTGACATTCGTGTCAAATACTTTATCCCAGCCGTCTTCCCGCAGATCCAGCAGTGAGCGTAAAAAACTGCGGGCGGCGTTGTTGACCAGAATGTCGATTTTGCCAAACTCATCCATGGCGGCCTTCACCAGGTTTTCCAGTTGATCGTGTACAGTCAGGTCGGTAACGACGGGCAGCGCCTTACCTCCCTGGTTTCGGATTTCGTCCGCGACGGCGTCGATCTGCTCTTTGGTCCGGCCGCACAGCACCACATTCGCACCGGACGCGGCAAAACCAAGCGCAATCGCCCTGCCGATCCCCCGTCCGCTGCCTGTTACCATCACGGTTCTGCCCTGAAAATTAAAAACATAACTCATCGTAATCTGCCTCCTTTATCGATAAAATAGTATCATGGCTTCACGTTTTCACTGCTTTTACGATGCCCTTTTATAAGCTTTTGAAAATGGCTTTGCAAGCAGGGAAACCATGCTCCCGCCAAATTCTTTGCCCCACACAGCGCATCCGGACGCACCTCGGATATTGTGAAAAAAATGACGATGATGTATGCTGTACGCGCCATTGAAGCTCTACGCGGCAGAACACGAATGATCTTCGATGCTTAAAACGCACACCCCCAAACAACACCATCTCGTACTCTATTCTGCCGCGCGCAGAAGGAATGGCTTTCCCGATAAAAAAGCCGGCGATTCATCCCGGGCAATCGCTTCGGAATCGATCTGCCGGCAATCCATACAGATAAGGAGTTGATCGTGTCGAAGCATCCCCAAATGAAGAAATGGCAGGAAGCGGCAGTCAAGGAACTCAGGGGAAGACCTCTTGAGTCTCTGAACTGGGAAACCCCGGAAGGCATTTCCGTCAAACCGATTTACACCGCAGAAGATCTGGAGGGACTCGATACTGTCAATACACTCTCCGGAATGGCTCCGTATCTGCGGGGACCATCGGCAACGATGTATGCCAATCAGCCCTGGACCATCCGTCAGTATGCGGGATTTGCCACCGCCAGGGAATCCAACGAATTCTATCGCAAAAACCTGGCGGCGGGACAAAAAGGCCTTTCAGTGGCTTTTGATCTGGCCACGCACCGGGGCTACGATTCCGACCATCCCCGCGTAGCGGGTGATGTCGGCAAGGCGGGTGTTGCCATCGATTCCGTAGAAGACATGAAAATCCTCTTTGATCAGATTCCGCTGGATAAAGTCACGGTTTCGATGACGATGAACGGTGCGGTGCTGCCGGTGCTGGCAGGCTACATCGTCGCCGCTGAAGAACAGGGCGTGGAGAAAAACAAACTCGCCGGTACCATCCAAAATGACATTCTCAAGGAATTCCTCACGCGCAACACATACATCTATCCGCCGCGACCTTCCATGCGGATTGTCTCGGATATCATCAGCTACTGCTCGCAAAACATGCCGCGCTACAACACTGTCTCGATCAGTGGCTATCATATCATGGAAGCGGGGGCTGATTCCGTCCTGCAGGCCGCCTTTACGCTGGCCGACGGCAAGGAATATATCCGCGCGGCCATCGAGGGGGGTCTAAAAATAGATGATTTCGCTCCCAGGCTTTCTTTCTTCTTCGGCGTGGGGATGAACTTCTTTATGGAGATCGCCATGCTGCGCGCGGCGCGCTACCTGTGGCATAAAATCGTCAGCGAATTTAACCCGACCAATCCACGATCCTGCGTCCTGCGCACGCATGTACAGACCTCCGGCTGGAGCCTCACACAGCAGGATCCCTACAACAACATCATTCGCACCACGCTCGAGGCGCTCGCCGCGGCGCTCGGCGGCACACAGTCGCTGCACACCAATTCGTTTGACGAAGCGGTCAGCCTGCCCACACCGCTTTCAGCCCGCGTCGCCCGCAACACACAGATCATCCTCCAGGAAGAATCGCAGATCTGCCACGTGGTCGATCCGCTGGGCGGCTCCTACTATGTGGAAGCCCTGACCGCATCAATTATCCGGGAGGCCTGGAAAATCATCATCGAAATCGAAGAGCTCGGCGGCATGGCGCGCGCCATTGAAACCGGCATGCCGAAACTCAGAATTGAGGAATCGGCCGCGCGCCGGCAGGCGCGTATCGATCAGGGCAGGGACGTCATTGTCGGCGTCAACAAATACAAGGTCAAAGACGAAAGCCCCATCGACGTGCTGGAGGTTTCCTCAACCGTGAGGGATGAACAAATCACACGGCTCAAAGAAATCAAAGCCAAACGCAACAACGGGGCTGTTCGCGAAGCGCTGGCGGCACTCACCAAGGCTTCGGAAAACAACGGCAATCTGCTTGCGGCATCGATCGAAGCCATGCGACTGCGCGCGACTGTCGGGGAGGTCTCCGACGCGCTGGAAAAAGTCTTCGGCCGCTACACCGCGACCACCCAGGTCATCTCCGGCGCCTACGCCGCCGAATACGGCGAGGACGAGGTCATCGCGACGCTTCGCAAACGCACGGGGCTGTTTATCGACAAAACAGGGCGCCGCCCCCGCATGCTGGTGACGAAAATGGGACAGGACGGTCATGACCGTGGCATCAAGGTGGTTGCCACGGCTTTTGCCGATCTGGGATTTGACGTGGATATCAGCCCCATGTTCCAGACACCGCAGGAGGCGGCCAAAATGGCTATCGAAAATGACGTCCACGTCGTCGGTGCGTCGAGCCTGGCGGCCGGTCACAAAACGCTCGTGCCGGAGCTGATCGCCGAACTCGGACGGGCCGGCGGTTCGGAAATCCTTGTCATTGTCGGCGGCGTGATCCCCCCTGTGGATTATGACTTTCTGTATTCCAAAGGCGTCCGCGGCATTTTCGGCCCCGGAACGGCCATCACTGAATCGGCGGGCAGGATTCTGCAGCTGCTGGAGGAAAAATATTTTTAATCACGCGGCATCCAATGCACGGACATCAACCTGCATCTGACTTTGACGGGGGAAAAGACAGCCTATGGAAAAGTTTAAAAGCCAGGATTACATCAAGGGCATTTTGAGTCGCGACCGCCGGATGCTCGCCAAAGCCATCACACTGGTTGAAAGCTCACTTCCCGAAGACCAGGAACTTTCCCGGCAAATACTCGACGCACTGATGCCACACACCGGAAAGGCCCTGCGCATCGGCATCACGGGGCTCCCCGGCGCGGGAAAAAGCACGTTTATCGAAAGTTTCGGAACGATGCTGACCGACAAAGGGTATCATGTCGCCGTGCTCGCAATCGATCCGAGTTCGCCGAAAACAGGCGGCTCGATTCTGGCCGACAAAACGCGCATGGAAAAGCTTGCGGTCAACGAAAAAGCCTTTATCCGCCCTTCCCCCTCCGGGAAAAATCTGGGCGGAGTCGCCCGCAAGACGCGCGAATCGCTGCTGATTTGCGAAGCCGCCGGATACGATGCGGTCATGGTGGAAACCGTCGGCGTCGGCCAGTCCGAAGTGGCGGTGGCCTCGATGGTGGATTTCTTTCTGGTGCTGATGATCTCCGGAGGCGGCGACGAGATTCAGGGCATTAAAAAAGGTGTGCTGGAACTGGCCGACGCGGTCGCGGTGAACAAGGCGGACGGAAGCAATATCGAACAGGCGATGCTCGCCAAGCGGCAATATGAAATGGCGTTTCATATGCTGACCTCGCCCTACCGGAACTGGACGCCGCCGGTCGTCACCTGCAGCGCCGTCACGCACGCCGGCCTGGAAAATATTCTCAATCTGGTTTTGGATCATCACGAAAAACTGACCCGGAGCGGAGAATTGCAAAAGAAACGCCAGGAGCAGGAAAAAGACTGGTTTACGTTTCTGGTGCGCGAAGGCGTGCAAGACTGGTTTTACTCAAGCCCGGCCGCCACCCTGTTTGCCGAACTTCTCGACGCAGTCGCAAACGGTGCCATAACCCCCACTTCCGCCGCCGCGAAAATTCTGGAGAAACTCAAGGGGGAGAAGTTTTAGGGAAAGTCTATGGGCTATAGGCTATAGGCTATGGGCGATAGAAAGAAGCCCGGGCGTTTCAGAAACTTTAAACTTTAAGCCATGAGCCATGAACTATGAGCTAAGAGCTACACAAGGAGCAGTTGATGAAAATTTTAAAGGTGGACCATATCGGTATAGCGGTAAAGAGTCTGACGGAAAGTGCCAGGCTCTATGAGCTTTTGGGGATTTCAGCGGCGGGCGTAGAAGAAGTTGCCGAGCAGAAAGTCAAAGTGGCTTTCTATCCCCTGGGCGACACGGAAATCGAACTTCTGGAATCCACATCGCCGGACGGCCCCATTGCCAAATACATTGAGAAAAACGGCGAAGGCATTCAGCACCTCGCTTTGCGTGTGGAGAATATCGAAGAGGCGCTGGCCGAACTCAAAGAAAAAGGCGTGCGCCTGATCGACGAAAAACCCCGCTACGGGGCGGGCGGCGCGAAGATCGCCTTCGTCCATCCCAAGTCTACGGGAGGGATTCTGCTGGAGTTGAGCGAAAGAGAAAGATAGCTCAAGGCTCGTGGTTCGTGGCTCACGGTCTGTGAAGCGCCCGGGCTCCATTCGCCTTGATCTTTTGTCCTGCGAACGTCTGTCTTGTCCTCTATCTGTCCGGACATGCGCCGGACGGAGATTGGATGGAAACACCGACAGCCCTGAATCTTTCAATCCTCCGCCTGCCCCTTTTCTTTCGGAAGCGTGTGAACCGTT
>DDWS01000044.1 GCA_002347685.1 Syntrophaceae bacterium UBA2280 | reverse complement strand
TGTCCAGTTTTTGGGGAGTATTATAGTGCCAGTCAGCCACATATCGCAAACGATAACAATCTTCAGTGGATCATCCGGATCGATCATACGCTTTTTGATGATATCTCTTTGTGCTTTAGTGGTCAGGTGCCCTGCTTTATTCCACACGGGAGGATCCTCGGAGAGATTGCCCGTCATGACAATCTTTACCTCCGGACAGTCGGGAAGATCGGTCAGCGCATCATAAAGCCGGACACAGTTTGCGCGGGTCATGCATACCGCCATTGCCTTACCGGTCAAAGTAGCGGACCTGTCGAGAAAGTGCTGAAGCAGATCTTTTGCCAACGCACCAACCCTTTCTTTGGCGCCGGCTGCCGCAGCCAACGCTGCCCAGCGGCTCTTGCGGCGCTCCAGATCAGTTGCATTTGCGTTTTCAGTCAGGTCTTTCAAAGCGGCGTCAATATCCGCCTTAGACAGGTGCAGTTTAACCTGACGCGGGGAGTAATAAATCGGCTTTGTTGCACCATCCTCCTGGGATTGGCGAATATCGTATGTGTGGATCAGATCGCCGAAAACCTCAATCGTGTCAGCGCCTGAAAAGCTGATCGGTGTGCCGGTGAACCCGATCCGCCGGGCGTTGGGAAGTGCCTCGGCCAGATAACGGGCGTATCCATTAATGAATCCATACTGTGAGCGGTGTGCCTCATCGGCGATAATGATGATGTTGGACCGGGACGAAAGGACGGGATGTTCCGTCTCACCTTCATCTTTGTTCAACCGGAATTTTTCGATAGTGGTAAAGATCACTTCGCCGCCTTCCGTTTTCAGAAGCTCGCGCAAGTCCTCCGTGCTGTCGGCTTGCTTCACATCGCCCACCAGGGACCTGGCTACCACAAATTGGTCATGCAGTTGATCGTCCAGATCGTTGCGGTCCACCTGAATAACAAAGGAGGGGTTTTCCAGTTCCGGCATACGGCGAAGGATACCCACCAGAAAGGCCATGGATAGAGACTTGCCTGATCCGGTGGTGTGCCAGATCACGCCGATCCGTTTTTCGTCACCGGCCTTAACTGTTTCGACAGTCTTTTCTGCGGCGAGACGAGCGGCGAAGAACTGGTGATATTTGGCACCTTTCTTGGTTAACTTTTCATTTGCCTCCTCGAATACAATAAAGTCATGAATGTACTGTAACAACCGGTCTTTTGAAAAAAGTCCTTCAATGAGAACTTTCATACTGCCGCTTGTGTTGGGCTCAATGTCAAAACCGTTGATCGACTTCCAGGGGGCATACCACTCCGTGTCGGCGCTCCACATGCCGTGTTGGGTATTGACGCCGTCAGAGACAACGACCAGGGTATTGAAATCAAAGAGTTGGCTGATATCGTGAACGTAATGCTGTATCTGATTCAGGGCATCATCAATCGTAGGTTTGATGGCATAGGGGTTCTTCAACTCGAAGACGACCAACGGCAGTCCGTTAATGTAAATGATGATGTCCGGTCGGCGGTCATTCCTGCCGTGGATGGGAAGCTGGTTCACCACATGGAAATCGTTGCTGCCGGGATCGTCCCAGCAAACAGGATAGATGTAGACATACTCTTTGCGGCCGTTGGGGCATTCTACCTTCTGCTCGAAGCCGCGCGTCAAGCGTTGGTGAAAGGTCTTGTTGCGTCGCATAGTATCAACACCGTCAGGGCGGCAGATGCTATTCATGGCCTCATCAATGGCAGATGCAGGCAATGCCTTATAACGCATGGCCAAGTTGGCCCGCAGCAGGTCCTTGAGGACAACTTCGTCCAACGGACGCTCCAACTCCGGTCCAAGAAAATGTGTGTAGCCTTGCTGTTCCAGACGCTCAATCGTTGTCAGTTCGAATGTTGTTTCTGTGCCCCGGTGACCAGCCATTAGTTATACCTCCCAGAACTTTCCCTGCAATGCTGTTCGACTATATCGACCCATCGTTTATACCAGAACCATTGTCCTTCCACCATAACCCCATAACCCTTGCCGGAGTTTTTAGCATCAAGCTCCTGCCAAAGATCCGTATGGCTCTTCATGCCGAACCGAGGAAAACCACTCTTCTTCATTAAACGGACGATACTTCCGGGTCTGAATTTCTCTCGCTCAGTTTCCTTGATGGCTGCGTAAGTAACGTTCATCTTCTTTGCTTGATCGCTGTCAGGATTGATGAATTCAATCACTTTGTCAGTCTGGCCTTTCTTATTCACAAGCTTTGGCACGAAGATCACACGGTAAGAAAACTTGCTGTTACTGAACTCATCGTCACTCAACGATCCATCGAAGCCTTCAATAAAGGTAGCGATGTTTTTGGGGAGAGTCTTGCGTGCGCTAAGTTGCTCGATCTGCTCGTCTTTAAGTGCAGAGAACTGAAGGCTGAACGACAGGTATTGATCGATTCCGTATTTCTTGCCAAAGAGACGCCGGATTTCATCATTATAATTGAGACAGCAGGCCTGGAAGCGGGCACTTAGTAAATCATCGATTCTTGTGGTCATCTGGTGCTCTATCTCGTGCCTCAGGCCGATCAAAAACATTAGGTTGAGCTTCGTCTCCTTGTCCAAAGGGCATATTTCATCGTTCAGGCACCGCTCTAATTCCCAATGTTTGTATGCACCTTTTGACGTCCGGTCGTACTTGCGTTTGCGTCCTGTTTGCTTATAGTACCGATAATCGATGCCTTGTCCACGATAGTAGGCATGCAGCAAGTAGGTCCAGGCGATCACCATCATGACAATGTATATCTCAGACTTGAACGTGATATTGGGGTTATTGAAGATCTGCACGCCTGCTAAGGCTGCCTCGCGTGACTTTCGAAGGAGTTCTTCTCTCACTGAAAAAAGCTTACGCTTCCTCTGTTCAGGCATCAGGCTTCTCCTATCATCTTCTCAGAATTCCCGATGCGTAGCTCTCCGGAAAGAAGCTGGGGGAGCAAGGTGTCGCGGAGGGCGGCAAGAGATAGCATTTGGCGTTCATTTCTATGTATCCGATCATATATCGGCCGTATGATCCGATTTGCTGTGTTAATTAATTCTGCTGGTGGCAAAGCAACATCGAACTGTGACAAGTGCTCACGTTTAATGTGGCCCATTGTAGTTGCCTTATCCGCTGCGATCCCCTGAAAAAAGGTCATCGCGTCCTGGAGATGATAATAGACAAACCATTGCGGATATTTCTCGCAAACAACTTTGAAAATATGCTGATTTACCAAAGCTGCATCACGATGCCAGCGATATACATCCAGTGAACCTGACCATGAAAATAGCAGGTTGTTAGGAAAAGCAACATTATCTTGATTGGCCTTAACATCGTTGTAAATGGTAGAGCCTGCCGGGCCTGAGTTAAGTTCAGCAATCCTGATGACCATTCGACCAGTACCCGATGCATTCTTAGTAAAATTTTTGCCGTTCACATATCTTGCTATATCTGCCGTGCTCCCTTCTTTCCACCCGGCAGGAATCGGCCCCATGTCCGTTTCCTGGAAGTGCGCCGGGAAGAGTGCGGCGGTGGTGTCGTCCATGCCGACAGGTTTATGGTCTTCGCGCTTGGCGATGACCGGATCGAAGTCCACAAACCACGATTTGAAGATGGCCTGAGCTATATCCTCCAAGGTTCGATTCATCCGACGGTTCAACTCGATCTTATCATCAAGTGTGCCAAGAATACTGGCAATAGCCCGCTGCTCGTTTGGAGATGGAAGAGTAATAAACATCCGTCGTTGGTCGCCAAGGCTGACGTAATCGGCCATATCTGTTTGCCCCTTAACCCCATCGGCTTGAAGCCAGAACTCGCCACCTTGCATCCAATAAAAGAGATAACGGGGATCAATCATGTCAGGGGCAAGGCTTCTCCAGTAACAGAGCTGTGGTGAGTAGACAAAGATTGGTGTTGCCTCACGAACAAATGCGAAGCGCCCGACAGTTCCTTTCGAAGTGAATACCACATCACCAGGCCGGCTAATCTTCTCACCTACTTTTCTGAGATCCGATTTGGGAAATAGATCAGTTTCATCAAAATTAAAGCCGCCGTTAATATTTCCTGCACGAGCAAAGGGAATTCCGGTTTTATCCAGCTCTGAGTTTTTGGCTCTATAACCATCACCTATGGCAAGAAGCTTCTGATCAATCAATTCACATGTGCGATATGTCCGCCATTCTGTCGCTGTACTCACTTAACACTCCTCTAAATTTGCATACCAAAGCCAATCTGTCTAAGATTTCTAAGTATCTCCTCATCCAGCCGCGCTGACTCAGTCATCTCTTTACCGAGCAGGCCCACCATCCGCTCCATCTTTTCCTCAAAGGTTTCATCATCCACCGCCGCATCCTCTGCACCTACATAACGGCCAGGCGTCAAAGAATAATTGTGCGCTCGAACATCGGCAAGTGATGCCACCTTGCAAAATCCTGCTATTTCTTCCGGTACACCGGTACGGCGGTATTCCCGATAGACAGCAGCAATCCGTTCCAATTCTTCAGCGGTCAGTTGCTTTTGTTTGCGGGAGCCGGGAATCAATGCACCCAGCTTGCGGCCATCAATGAAAAGGATCTCACCGGTACGTTTGCGGAAAACACCCTGGCCGTTTCGGTTTCTAGACAGAAACCACAGGGCGCAAGGAATCTGGGTGTTGGCGAAAAGCTGGCCGGAGAGTTGAACAATGCAGTCCACATAGTCATTTTCCACTAACGTCTTACGAACTTCCAGACGCGCGTTCTCTCCGTTGGAAAGCTCCCCGGTCGCCATGACAAAACCGGCCGTACCACCTTCAGCCAGGTGATAGAGGAAATGCATGATCCACATGGTGTTGGCATTACGGGGAGCCAGTGGCATCTTTTGGCTGTTTACTTCAAGGCGAGGGTCTTTGTCGGGAATCTTATCGGCGCCCCAGCCGTCCTCTCCCTTGGAACCATCGTTGAAGGGCGGGTTAGCGATGATGTAATCGGCCTTGATGGTGGCTTGCTTGTCGTCGGTGTAGGAATTACCCATCTGGATATTGCCATCGATACCGTGAATGAAAAGGTTCATCCGGCAGAGACGATAAGTGAAGTCCTTGCTCTCCTGCCCGATGAAGGAAAGCTGGCGGTTATGTTTCGTGAAC
This sequence comes from Syntrophaceae bacterium UBA2280, assembly GCA_002347685.1. Classification (GTDB taxonomy): domain Bacteria; phylum Desulfobacterota; class Syntrophia; order Syntrophales; family Smithellaceae; genus UBA8904. Next base: position 3,366 of record DDWS01000044.1, on the reverse strand, counting down.
AGGTCGGATTGTACGAACATGCCGCCTGATCCGCAGCAAGGATCGAAGACCACGCCGCGCGTCGGCTCCAGCATAGCAACCAGCGTCCGGACAATGCTTATGGGCGTAAAGTATTCCCCGCCCCGCTTGCCTTCCGATGAGGCGAACTCACCGATAAAGTATTCATAAACTCTGCCAATCAGGTCCTCACCGTCGTGATCTTGCCGAAATATGTCTTTGGAAAAAAGATTGATCAGGCCGGTGACACTTTCCCGCTCCAGGTTGGAGCCGGCATAGATGCGGGGGAGGAGACCGCGGAGTTTGTCCGGGTAAGTATTCTCCAGAAGTTCTAGGATATTGTCGAGACGGACTTTGATGTCGTCGGCCTGGGCCTGTTTGAGAATATTTTCCCAGCGTGCCTCCTCGGGAATAATGAATGCCGCGGCTGCACGGTATTCATCCGGATCGGTAAGAGCCTTTTTGTCGCGGTAGTATTCACTCTGCGGCTCAGCTATCATCGACTCTAATTCACTCCGCCGCTTCTCATAGCGCAGTGACAGAAAGCGCAGAAAGATGATCGGCAGCACATAGCGTTTGTAGTCAGCCGGTTCGATGGAACCGCGCAGTTTGACTGCCGCCTGCCAGAGTTCCTTGTTCAGATCGACAATGCCGTTACCATTCTCGTATGTTTTTGTTTCGCTCTTCTTTATCCTTTTAGGCATTTAAGTTCCTTTGCTTATTTGAAATAATTAATATCCATAATCTTGTTTCATTATTAATCCAGCGACCAGACTTTTCTGGTCAATTCTACTTGTCGAGTCCGCAATTGCTCGATTTCCTGCTGTATCTTTGACTGTTCATCTATAATATTGCCTATAAAAGCAGATTCTTTCTTTGTCGGAATGATGATTTGCAGGCGCTGCAGTTCCCTTTGCTGGATAAGAGGAATAGTTGCCCCTTTGACTGAGATCCTTTCAAGTAATTCCCGTCCGAGAGGTGAACGCAGATACACAATCAATGTTTTAGGGTCTATGAGGTCAGGTCGGGTGACTCTCAGGATCACTGCCGATTGCCCCACAACCCATCCTCCTTCACCCGACGATGGAATATCATTCGGAATGATTCCGACCTTGCCAACACTTCCCTTGATTATTAGGATAATGTCGAGTGGCTGCAGGAATTGGTGATTGTTCCTTTGGGCAGTAGCAGGATCGATACCAACTTCCTTGGCCGGCTTTGCGATGTAGGCAAACTCAGGAAGGTCTGCTGCGCCTACTTCCCAAGCTTTGACGGCACCAGGATGAGCGGTTGTCGGCATGGGTCGCAGAATTTTAACAATATCTCCTAATTGTTGGGTCTGTGATGATGTTAACAATCGCTCCGTTTTCAGGATACTTTTAGGAACCACATAGCGATTGACCTGCATGGTAGTGTCATTGTCAAATATTTCTTTCGTAGTTGCCTCTACAACAAGATCGTCTGTCAGAGTGGCCGCGGCACGCGCCGCAATTCCTTCCATATCCTTCAGCTTTGCTCGTGCCTTGGAAATTGGCTCGCGGAATCGCTCGTCCTCGGCATTGACAAAACGGATTTTCTTCTGAGGCTTGCTCATATTCAACACAAGCAGAGCAAAAGAAATATTCGTATGGGCAAAAAGCCCAGAAGGCATGGCAATGACAGATTCAAGAAGGCCGCGTTTGAGCAGCTCTTCACGAATGTTTCGGTCAGCGCCCGGACTGAAAAGAAAGCTGTGCGGTATGGCAATTACTGCCCTGCCGCGCGTCTGAGCCAGTATATGCCGAACAGCCAGAACAGTTCCGGAGTTGGTTTTTTCCTTGAAGCGCTCGTATAAATCACGATCGGCAATATAGGGTGAGTAACGAACGCCAATGGGTGGAAATGCTAGGCAATTGTCGAACTGCCGTAACTTGCCTCCTTCAACAGCGGAGGGTTCACAAATAGGATCTCCATGTACTATATCTATCTTACCCCCAATAAACATGCTGACCAGAGCAGGCAGTGTCGCGTCCCGCATGGTTTCAATATAAGTTTCAGCTCCCATCTTTGCGGCGCGCGCTGCTAACTGGATGCTGTTATCCCAAGGTGTATAAACACTGCTGCCAGGTTTGATTCGAGCAAGACAAATCATTACATCAGCTAACTCGGGTGGAAGAGAATATTGACCGGCTTCACGGCCGGTGATTTGAGAAACACAGTCGCTCGGATCGAACTTGTCGAGCATCCCTGTTTCGGCCAACCGAACACAAAGATCAATGGCTGCGCCTATTGTCGAGGGTGTAAGGTGTGCGGGCATTTTCCAGTTCGCATAGGCAAGTTTTAGTATGTCTGACTGCTTGGCGAGTTCAGCCCATACATTTTCAATCCAATTAGGATTCGTGTAGTTCGTCGCTTGAATTTTGTGTGCTGCTTTCAACTCACCAGCCTGTGACACTTTGGCCCAGCCAAGGAGCTGTAGTGAAAAAGTCATGGCTTCATAGTTCGTCAGGGTGGTATTAGCCCCGACAATATCCATGACCTGCCAAAGTATCTTCTCATTTGCTTGATCGCTCATATTTTGCTCCCGACGTAACTTGTTAGTGTGTCCGACCCTGGCAGTTATACGTTGTAATCACAGTGTTATTATCAGCAACCACAACAACGCCACCTTTGTCCAGAATCTTTTTCAAAAGCCTTTGTTCTTCCTGGAGGATTCCAAGCTTCCGAATAGCTTCTTTTTTCCCCATAATGATCTTATCCTGTTCCATGGTCCCATTGGTCAGGACATACTCGACCATGTCCTGACTGACTCCTCTTTGTGACATTCGTCCCCGAGCATGATGTGTTGTATGCATTGACGCACCTCCCGTTTGTTGATGACAATATAATGCATATGTAGATTCCTGTCAAGAGGTATTAAATACTTTTTTTATGAATAATATAAAAGATTATTGGGCATCATCTCTCATTACATTATATTGCTGATATATTTGATTATTTTAAGTTTCGGTTTTTAAAGAAAATACATACTATATTAAACACGCATTTTAATGAATGAAGTCAAAATTTTTGACTTCATTCAAAGATACGCCGGAAAGCGCACCATTGAAGCCCCTTCTCACAAATAAAAATTATTCAATATCGTCAGGTCAGTTGAAATTAATGCATGGAAGGAAACCTATTTAAACAAAAAAGATCAGGTTGATTATTGTGCAAATTCCGCTGAAAAAGGCAGGTGAATCCGGAGGAAGAAGGCACCCTGCTGCCTACTGAAAAACTGACCGTGGTTTAATAACACACCTGCCTTCATCAATCAATAATTTCTGTTTTTTTACGCATGGAACCTCCTTTCAACTCAAACTTGAGGGCGACATGAAACAAACGGTCGCA
>DDWS01000004.1 GCA_002347685.1 Syntrophaceae bacterium UBA2280 | reverse complement strand
AGATGTATATTGCCTTAATATGTCAGATGATTTTGACTGAATGACGAACCGGCCGGCTTCGCGGGCGATCTCCCGGTTTCCTGTCGCCGAGACCAGGAATTCATGAAAACGGTCCACCAGTTCCTGGGTGAACCAGTGCCCCTTGTCTTCCAGTTCATAAGGCGAAACCCGGGCATACTCTAATAGCTCCTTGATGTTCACCTGTGGATAATTCGACTTGACCAAATCCATGAACGTCGCAAGCAGCACACTGTTGTATAAAGGATTCATTTCCACTATGGGTTTCCCTTACGGTTTCGAGACGCGTACAGTGGTTTCTCGTGACGTACAGGCTTGTATTTGTTTCTGGTATTACCGTCCGTATTCCAGACTGTACCACATTGCCTCAACCATTGGGGCCGATTATCACATACTCTTTAAAAACCGTCAATAAACCCTTTCAACAGATTATAAAAAAATATCAAACCTTGTAAACCGGGTGAATCACGGCTATCCCCTGTGCGTCATGACCATACTCTGTCCGTTGATGTGAAGGTTGCCATCCGCATTGATGCAAGTTACCGGTTTAGCTCAGCTCGAATCGCCATGCCGATTTTTTCCATCAGGTAGGGCTTTCTGACATATGCGCCCGCGCCTATTTTTTGGGCTTCTCGGACCTGGGCGGTTTCCGAAAAACCGCTGACAAGGATGGCCTTCTGCTTAGGATTGATTCTCAGTACCCTTCGGTAGGTCTCAAGTCCATCGATTCCAGGCTCCATGATCATGTCTAAAACCAGAATAGCCGCCTGATTATCCTTGAGATATTCCACGGCCTCTTCGCCGCTGGGAACCGCATGAACATGATACCCCAGCCTTTTGAGCAACCGGGAGGCAATATCCCGCTGTTCGGCAACGTCATCCACCACCAAAACGGATTCGCCGGAACCCATGTATTGATCGAAAGATTCCTTTGCCCGCAGTGCAGTGAGTTGCTCTTGTGTGACCGGGAAGTAAAGCGTAAAGGTACTTCCCTCTCCGGTTTTGGTCTGCACATCGATATACCCGTTGTGATCTTTCACCGTGCCCCAGACAATGGACAATCCCAGCCCGGTCCCGCTCCTGCCCATGGTTTTCTTCGTATAGAACGGTTCAAATATTTTATCCAGATACTCCACGGGAATCCCCATTCCAGTATCGGATACGCTCAAAACGGCGTAATCCCCTTCCTTGACCTCATCATATCCCATGGTGGCTTTGTCACAATAACGGTTCTCTGTCCGAATCGTAACCTTGCCCCTGCCCGAAATCGATTCCGCCGCATTGGACACCAGATTCATCAACATTTTTTCCAGATGGACAGGGGATCCCTTGATGTTCAATAACTCGTCTTGACATTCGGTTCTGAAAGTCACACCGGGATGATAGTCCTGCAGAGCCTCAAACACCGGGGCATTGAAAAAACCGGATACAATGCTGTTGAGATTGACCACATCCGACACCGTGACACCCCTCCTTGCCAGATCGAGAAGATCCTGAATGATCGCGGCGCCTTTCTGCGTGGATTTCAAAATCTTTTCAGCGTGATCCCTGGACCGCTGCCCCTCGGGCAGTTCCATCAGTAAAAGCTCGGAATACCCGCTGAGGATTCCCAGAACATTGTTGAGATCATGGGCGACTCCGCCGGTCATTTGTCCGAGGGCCTCCATCTTCTCCGCTCGCCGCAGGCGCTCTTCCAGGCTCCGCTTCTCTGCCTCAGCCTTCTTGCGTTCTGAAATATCGAGAACAGAGATAATGCCCGCCAGTCTACCGCCCATGGTCGTGGATGCGCCGGACAGATCCACCCACTTTTCCGTGCCGTCTTTTGCAATGATTTTAAATTCATGACGATTGATCGTTTCTTCGCCCACCTCACGCTTCCGGCCTTCCTTCTGGATAACGGATTTAATTTCAGGATGAACAATCTCCCAGAAATTCATCGCCAAAAGCTCTTTTTCCGAATACCCGCAGCCGGCTTCGGCTGCCCGGTTCGCGTAAATCCAGCGGTCATCCTGGTATAACATCACCCCTGTGGGCGTCGAATCGGCCAGAACCCTGAACTTTTCCTCGCTCTCACGCAGCGCCTGCTCGGCCTGCCTGCGTTCATCGATGTTGCGGCATATCTGGACGATCCCGTAGGGCGTTTTGTCTTCATGGCGCAGGACATCCCCGTTCACTTCAAACAGCAGTTTTCTGCCGTCCTTCATGACCAGGTGATACTCCTTCGGTCCAAGCACTTTTTCGAACATGAGGAATGTGTTTTGCGCCGCCCGGTCCTGATCCTCCGGAGCGATGAAAGACAACATGTTCCGCCCGATCAGTTCCTCTCTCTGATAACCGCTGAGGCTTAGACCGACATCGTTGACAAACTCGATCTCCCCGTCGAGATTCATTCGCACGATGATGTCAGGCATCGTAGCGATGAGTTTTGTATAGAGCTCCTCGCTTTTTTTCAATCCCTCCTGCGCCTGCTTTCTTTCCGTAATGTCTTCGGACACTCCCTCGAGCCACCCTTTGTCAGACAGGAGTCTGGCGGATAAACGAATCCAAATGACGGAGCCGTCATTGCGCCGGAATTGCGCTTCAAAGTTGTCGCACCGGCCATGCTCCTTGATGAGAGCAATCAATTTCTGACGGGCTTCAGGGTCGATGTATCTTTCCGCAATGTTGAAGTTGCCGGACAAAAGTTCTTCCCGATTTTTATATCCGACGAAATGAGCCAGGCTGTCATTGGCTTCATGCATGATGCCGGTTGCTACATCGGTGCGAAACAATCCGATCTGGGCATTCATAAATATATTTCTGTATGTTTCTTCGGCTGCTTTGAGCTTTTCCTCGAACAGCTTTCTGTTCGTGACATCCAGAATGAAGCCCTCCAGGGTTCGCGGGCACCCGTCAGCATCCGAAACCAGCCACAGGTAAAGATCCCCTGTGAACGTGCTGCCATCCCTGCGGCGGTAAATGTTCTCAAAACTTTTGATATCCGGGTTCTCAATCATCCGTTGCACAATTTCCGATTGCCTCTGCGGGTCTGCATAGAGATCGACGGCAGTATTTTTTACCGTGGCAATGACATCTTCAGGCGATTCATAACCGAACATCCCTGCAAACGCGGAATTGGCGCGGATGACCTTTCCTTCTGCTGAAAAAGAAAAGGTTCCGATGGCGTCCGTATCAAAGAGCCATTGGTAATCCTCTTCGCCGGATCGCGTGAACATCACGGCGGCCGTTGTCTCCTGTTCTTTCGATTTCTCAAGCTGTGCAACCTTATTTCTGAGAGAAATCAGTTCTAAGATGAGTTCTTTTTTCGTTTTTTCCTGATCCTGCATTGGTTTATCCATCTTTGTCGAGATATTCAGTCATTTTGAAATATGATGGTTACCTGGTTTTTCATGATTCTCTCTGATCCATATAAACAGCTATTTCCCCATGCTATAGAAACTGCCACCCAATCTTTGAGATATTCGCATTTGTACTTTCAAAGGAATGCAGCGGCCGAGCGGCGAATCATCACGGCGACATGGTTGGCCCAGATTGAATACGCAAGCTCTCCGGGATGAAAACCATCGGTTGCCATATATGCTGTCTCCCGGGGAAAGTCTATTTGAAAATAATCGCACCCTTTGCAGCCCTGCACAATATTGATCAACGATTCATTGAGGCGTTTAGCCTTCAGTCCGAGAAACCACCTCAGTGGTTGAGGTAGGGCAGGAAAGAGATGCATCGGAGGGATGCTCGACAGGATAATATGCTGCGCCTGAAACTTGGACTGGAGAAGCTCAATAATCCGGCTTTGCTGTTCAATCCATTTTCGCCTGCCTGTAGCGTGTGTGACGTCATTGACTCCGATGGATGTGACAACAACATCGAACTTCTCCGGCGAAGCGATCTGAAGTGCTGTAAGGACATCTTCGGCTTTGTGACCCGTTTGCGCAGTCAGCTTCCAGGACACATGGAAATCTGAAGCAAGTGCCGAAACCAGTTGACCGGATAAGGCCAGGCTTTGTGTTGTTACACCAACGCCTGCCGCCGCCGAATCGCCGAGAATGAATAAACGCAGGGGCGGTCCAAAACCCTGTACGCCTGAGCGCTCACCTTGCGGTTCAGGCAGCCTCGGGGTGACTGAGCGCACATAGAGGGCCTGCACCATGAGCAGGGGAGCAAGACCGATGGCGGCAAACCGATATCTCATTTTGTTAATCATCGTAACCGGAGCAGGAAAATTTCAAACATTAACATTCATTGGCTTTTGCGGTTCACAAGCGGCGCACTCCATTTCCCTTCCCGGCAAGCGCTCATTTTTTCGCGTGCCATCCGGCATCAGGATTTCATCTCCTGATAAAAACGATTCACACGGTCGATGTAGCCTGCCGTTTCAACGGGCAGTCGGTCGGGATTCCTCTCCAGATTCCCCATCCCCCAGTTATAAGCGGCCAGCGCACAATCGACCTGCCCGCCGTAACGATCGAGCAGGGTTTTGAGATAGCGCACGCCCCCCCTCACATTTTCTTCGGGATCATAAGGGTTTTGAACGCCAAGTTCACGCGCCGTGCCCGGCATGAGTTGCATCAATCCCATTGCGCCTTTAGGGGATGTTGCACCGGGATTGAAATCGCTTTCCGCTTTAATCACGGAACGGATTAGATTCACGTCAACGCCGTAGTCCCCGGCGGCCCGGACGATAATCGGATCAAAGGAGCTGCTATTCTTCGACATGTCGGCATTTGACGACATAGGATCATTTTTTGACGCAGTCTGGGATTCTAACCGTGGTCCGGCTGGTGGATGCTCCGAAAGCAGCATGGATGCAAGAGCGTTGGTTTCCCATGGGCCACCCAGAACGCTGTTTATCAAATGCCGGTTCATCTGAATTTGAAGCGCCCTGGACAACAGCATCAGGCGATCCTTATCCATCGGACCATTTGCCTCCCCTTCCGTTACCGCTGATTGCGTCTTTTGCAGAAAACCGAGCAGTGTGGACTGAAAATGGTCATTGCCGGCGTTCCCGGCGGCAACTCCCGATGGCGCGGTCTGATTCAGCAACCCCGATAATTTGTCAATCGTCAGCATAATCCATCCTCTTATCCGTTAACCCGAATGCTGTGTCCTATCACCGATCACCTATAGCCCATAACCTGCCATTCTTCATAACAATTTCCATGCCAGATTCTAATAAAAAAAATTAAAGGATTTTGATATAAGCGTTGACGACATCCGGATCGAACTGCGCATTGACATTCTGGATGAGTTCTTCAATGGCTTTTTCTTTGGACATTGCCGTGCGGTAGGGACGGTTGTTGGTCATCGCATCATAAGAGTCGGCAACGGATAAAATTCGCGCAAGCATTGGAATATCTGCGCCTTTTAATCCTATCGGATACCCGTTTCCATCCCAGCGCTCATGATGGCACTGGATAATCCTTCTTTCCTTTTCCAGCAGGATGATGGGCTTGACAATATTTTCACCGATAGTCGGATGATTCTTAATAATCAGATACTCTTCCTGGGTCAGCTTGCCCGGTTTGAGCAGGATGCTGTCCGGCACGGCAATCTTCCCGATATCATGGAGGACACCGGCAATTTTCAGGCTTTCTATATCATTGATGGAACAATTCATGCTCAAGGCGATCCGGACCGATTCTTCCGTCACTCTTTGCGAATGCTCCTCCGTGTAATGATCGCGTGCCTGAATCGAGGAGATCAGCGATTTGAGGGTGTCGAGAACATTGATGTAGATGCTCTCATAAAGAATTTTATTCTCCAGATTCAACGATGCGCGTTTGGTCAGGCTCAAAATATGATGCAAATCTCTTTTGTTGAAGACTTCGCGATTCCTCTTCTTACGAATCGTCAAAATCCCTAAAATATTGTTACGGATCATCAACGGGGCACAAATCAGCGACGGGGCGACTTCCGGATGGTCATCGGAATGAATCAAAACAGCCTCTTTGCGCTCAATGACCTCATTGTATACCATCTTCAAAGAAGGCGACTGCGTGTAATTTTTCAGGAGGCCTTCGGAATTCCCCGAGACCACCTTCTCATGAAATTCATTGTCCTGTTCATCGAAAAGCAGAATCGAACAGACTTCACCATCCACCAGTTTGAGGGCCAACTCCGCGATTTTATGAAAAATCGCGTCGTTGTCCATCGGCGATTCATCTATTGAATCGTAGATATATCCCTGCTTGGACAGCTCCACGGTTTTCTCCCTGAGGCGATTTTGCGCTAAAACCTGCTCAAGACTTTCGCCGGTGAGCATTTCTTTCTGGCGGAGGTGAATATCGACTTTGTACAGGAGTTCGTCAATATCAAAGGGTTTGGTCAGAAAATCCACTGCGCCTTTCTTGATGGCGCTAACGGTTAAATCTGTGGTGGGATTCCCGGTAATCATGATCACCGCGGCATTGGGATTTTTTTCGCGGATCAGAGCAAGCAGATCCATTCCGCTCATGCCCGGCATCATAATATCGCTGATCAACAGATCATAATTGTTTTCATCGAACAGATGCAGTGCCTGCGGACCGTTTTGGGCTTCATGGATGTGATAATTGGAGGACTGGCCCAATGTATCGACAATGAGTTTCCGCGTGGGCAGATAATCATCAACAACCAGTATTTTTTTTATGTTTATTCCAGATTTTTCCGACGAAGCTCTTTGAGTCATTAAAACAGCCTACCGTTGACAAGAAGCAAGGTGATCGACCCTCAGTGAACCTGAGGCACGAATCGGTAAAGATCAGGTATTCCGATCTTTCAGAATAACGTCGCGGAGACTGTAGCTGATCCGATCCAATTCTTCGTCCTTTCCGTCATCCTTGAAGGACAGCGAAACCACATCCCTGAATTTGCTTTCCGAACCTGCTTGATTGGGCATAGCGGGGGCTACCTTCACTTTATTGGCGCGGGTGTAGGCATTAATCACGCTATCGAGGTGATAAGGGGTAATTGTCATCTTTTCCTCCGAATAAACCCTTTCAATGGTTTATTCGGCAAGATGACGAAAAACTTTAGGTGCAATTGGCGCTATTGTCGTATGTTGTTGATGTCATTACCAATCAATTTTCAGATGTTTCTTTTTGACCCACGGGCGATATTTCCATCCGATGAACGGCCAGAGTCTTCGGCGCCTCGACACCGACCCTCACGTATTTGCCTTTGACGTCAAGAATCGTAATTTTAACATCTTCCCCTATGGTAATGGACTCTCCCTGTTTCCTTGTCAGAATTAACATTTTTCACCATACGCTGTTTATTTTTATAGATAATCCATGATTGTCATCTTGCCGATCTGCGATGCCATGCTATAGGATGCCTGCATGGCGATCTGCTTCATCTGAAACTCCGTGATCAGTTTTGTCAGATCCGCATTTTCTATATCGGCCAGCATGTTCGTAATCTGTAGATTTATCGCATCATGATTGCTGCTTGTGAGCTTCAGTGAATTCATTTTCATGCCGGCCCGGGTTTGAGCCTGCAGGACCTGGGTCTGGGCAACCGTCACATCATCAACCAAAGCGGCAATCGCGTCTTGATCATTGTTTTCCAACGCTTCTTTCAGGGCATATAAAGTCGTCAGCAAATCCACGGTGCCCGGCCCCGTAACATTTACGGGCCCCACCGAAGGCGGCGTGCCTGCTGTGATATCAAAAGCAACCGTGTTACCGGCGCTCCAGTTTCCGGAAAGATCAATCGTGATATCATCGGTACCGTCGTTATCTGCATCAATCGTGACCGAAGTGGCGGTCTGCGAGGTAATGACCATATCCGGGTAATTTTCATGGCCCGTCAGGGCCCAACTGCCGGCGCTTCCGCCCCGTGTCAGGAGGATCGTGCCATTATCTGTCAGGCCCGGACCCGCTCCGACGACTGAAGCGGCGGCCGCAGGCCCGTTGGAGGCTGTGGCCAGTTCGGTACCGGTAATGTTATAGGCAAAGCGATTGTCTTTCCCGATGACGGCGTTGAGGGAATCGTCATTTCCCGAATAATAACCGCCGATGGAACCCCGGACCGTGAAAAGATCCCCTGCCGCCAGATTTTCCGTGCCGGCGGCAAAGGTCATCGTGAGACCGTCGCCTAAAGAAATCGGTATCGAAAGGTCCGTCTGTGTTACCCCCCAGGTTTTGCCGCCATCCGCGGAAACCTGATAGGTGGAGGCATCCAGAGCACCGCCTTCCACAATCCGGACGGCGTAGCTTTTGTTTTCCGTTCCGGTGTATGCGCCCCCTGATGCAACTGTGCCGTTGAATGCATTGGTTGTCGCGGCCCACGCCGCCCCGACAGCAGGCGGTCGAACTGTCGCGGAAAAAGGCGGCCGGTCTGTCTGTGATCCGCCAAAAATATAATTTTCTCCGCTTTTGGCGTTGAGCAAAGTAAGCGCCTCATCGATCAGAGCGGAAACGGCCTGGACGGATGCCTGGCGCGTCTGGGGATCGGCACCGGCACTGGATTCCGTAATCGCAATCATTTTGGCATTTTCCATCACCTTATACAGACCGGAAAGATTGGTATCCGTCATTTTCAGCCAGATATCCGCGTCGGTGATGTTGGTTTTATATTGTGAGATGGCGTTGATGGCGGTCCGAAAATCCAACACATCATTCATTCCCACCGGATTGTCCGACGGTCGGTTAATGTTCTTCTGAGTGGAAAGCTTCTCCATCAAATCCCCATACTTGCTCACTGTCGTCATGAGGTTGTTCGTGATCATATTATACTTGATGTTTTCTGTAACCCGGTTAATCATTTTTTTAACCTCGCTTATTTACCGTCCCAGGTTGATGATGACATCCATCATCTCGGACACAGTTTGGGTCATTCGGCCCGCTGCGCTGTAGGCCATCTGAAACTTAATGAGATTGAGCATTTCTTCATCCAGCGACACGCCGGAGAGTTGCTCACGCTGATTGGCCTGTTGATTGAAGATGATCGTCTCACGCTCCAGCGCCCTCGACGCGTTCACGACGTCCTGTCCCATATTGGCGATAAAAGCGTTGAAATAACCGTCGATGGTGGTTGTGTTGGGGCTCTTTACCAAAGAAAAAGAGATGCTGTCCCCATTATTCCACGTTCCCGATAAAGAAAAGGTCATATCCGCGCTGTTATTGCCGTTTAAATCGATGGTCACGGTTCCGTCGCTCGATGTCAGCACTTTTGCGGAGAGATACCCCCCGTTTTGCGTCACCATCCACGAATCGGGCGTCGCCCCTCGCGTCAATACAATACCATTGACGCCTGTCGTGTTTTTATAAGCCTGTCCGATATGATTGATCTGTCCTGTGGCCGCATTTCCGGGCACGGATGTGGATACCGACGTCAAAGACGCATACATCTGATCGTTCTTAAACCCGGTGATCGCTGCGGCGATATTCCCGTCGGAGTTCACCGTTTCGGATGCAGCGATGTTTCTTGTACTCGAAAGAATAGAGGCGCTGACGGTCATAAAACGCGCCTGCGCGGTTGGTTCGAAAAACAACCCGCCTGGGTTTCCGTCCTGGTCATAGCCAGACATATGTAAATCGTTGACTTTATTTACAATTGAAGATGCGGCCTGATTGAGCGCGTTTAAGTAGGTGGGAATGGCCCGATCCCTGATCTCAATGAGACCGGCCAGCTTCCCGCCGGCAAGCTGATTGTTGATCGCGCCACCACTTGTGTCACCGGCGAAAACAATATCGTACATATTATTATTGTCAGCATTTCTGATGACCTGGAGATCCCAGCTGTTAGAGCTCTCCACGAGGGCCTTGCCGTTGTTAGGCAGGTAGATGTACAGGGATCCGTCTGTTTTCTCGATGTAGCCGATGTCAATGAGTGAACTGATTTTCCCCAGCAATACCCCTCTTTGGTCTCTGATGGCCGAGGCATTGGCGCCTGAGCTCTCCGCGTTGACGACAATCTCGTTGAACGCCGCCATCTGCCTTAAATACCCGTTTAACTCCGAAACGGTTTCGGCGATCGTTTCATTGGCGACTGTCTGAACACTGCTGATTTCATTGGCCCGCTGATTGAAACTGTAGGAAAGATTCGAAGCGGTGGACACCACCATGTCCCTTTTGGACTGACTCGACGGATCCACGGAAAGATCTCCCCAGGCATTGAGAAACTGTCCCAGAGCGTCATTGATACCGCCGGCAGCACTTTCATTTAAAATGCCCTCGATCCGTTGCAGCAGATCTTTCTGCGTCGTATAATTCGAGACGTTGGATTGCTGCGAAACAATCTGAAATTCAAGAAAACGGTCGTAGATTCGTTCGATATTGGAAATGCGCACACCGATTTGTTCCTGCGCGGAACCAGCGTCGCTGGTTCCGACCGATTCGAACATGGGACGCAAACGGCTGTAGCCCGGCGTGTTGACATTGGCGATGTTGGATCCCGTCACATTGATCGCCGTAAGGTTGCTAAGCAGAGCTTCTTTTGCCGTAAATAATACCCGACTGATATCTGACATGGCTCAACCCTCCGTCCGTAAGATTTTGCCGCTACCCGGGATCAAGTCCATTTTCCCGTTTCCGGAATAGACACCGGATTGGCTGATGAGGGAAGACATAAAATCGATAGATCCTCTGACATGGTTCATGGAGGTTTCCAACAGGCTTGCGTTGGCCTCATTAGCGACGGAAATGTCCCGCGCGATTTCCGTCAGCTCATTTTTCAGGGTTTCCAGCTTTCGCTGCTGGTCATCGCCGGCATAATCGGTCAGAGAAGCAAGCGTAGCGGAATCGGGGTCATAATCAAGCTCGCGCGCGATCCTTTTCATAACAGAGGCTCTCACCTCCTCCAGAAGACGCGCTTTGAGAATGATGTTTTCTTTGACAGCGTTGTTTTCATTAAGCTGCAAAAGAGACGCGGACTTTAAAAGCATCTGCTTCTCATCGATCATGAAATTCTTCAACTCCCGGTAAATGACTGTCTCTTTTGTAAAAACATCAATCAGGGAAGCAAACAGTCCATGACATCTGTTTTCTTCCCGGCAAGTGGTCACAAACGTGCCTTGATCTAGCATAAGCATGTCCTTATCTTTTCTTTTTTATGTTTAGGCAACGCAGACGTGAGTCTTATGATCCGGCAGGCCTCGACTCATACGAGTTAGACCCACCTTCCCGAAGGGAGGATAAAGACGGAGGGGGAGATGATGCGTGGCGGGATAGTTGATTCTATCCCGTTACTTACGCAAAAAGATCAATGATTGACTCTCCCACCATCTTATTGGCAATCTGCTCGCCGCTCACGTTGTATGTGCCCTTTTCTACCTGACTTTTAATTTCCTGCACTTTTTCTTCGCGCACGTCAGGTAACCTGGTCACTTCAACTGTCGCTTGCTGAATCTCTTTTGCCCTGGTGGAAAGATCAACTTTTTCTTCCGGTTTCACTGCCGCGGCAGATGCCTGCTTTTCAGCGGCAACCGCGAGATTTTCTCCCCGCTGGTACTGCTGAACCATCTGCGCGTTCATGTCCTGGACGTCTGATACTTTCATGGAAACCTCTCCTTGTACATTTGATCTTACTGCACCTATCGGCAAAACAAATTCACAACTTTAATTTTATTTTTTGACCTCCTTTGCATACGTTCCGGTTAACTGGTCAAATAAAACCTTCTGCAAACCCAATCCATTGCCTTTACTGGACATTTCTTCCGCCAATTTCTGATCCATCATCATGGTGTAGGTATCTTTGCCGTAATTTTCACCGATTTTATCCCCTTTCGGAATCGTCGCACGCATGGTCTTTAGCAGCTGATACGTAAAGATCGACTCGAAATCCGCACAGGTTTTTTTCAACTTCTCGAGCTCCTGCGGGCTGTATCTGGGCTCAGTTGCCCCGGCTGCCTGCTGCGTTTTCAGCGGATTCAAATTCAGATGGTCCGTCATGGGATACATACCTCCAATTACCTTAAATAATTCGAATATCCGCCTGCAGCGCTCCGGCCGCCTTGATTGCCTGAAGGATCGTGATCAGATCCCGCGGGGATACACCGATGGCGTTTAGCGCCCGGACCACATCGTATATGGTGACTCCCTGGGGAACCATCAGCAATTTGCTTCTTTCTTCGGTAATCTGAACGGTCGTTTGAGGAACCACCACCGTCTGAGCACCCGGCGCAATCACAACACCCGGAGTAGCGGCCTGTGGCTGCGCGCCGGCCGCAGGCGGTCTGGGACTAAACGGCATCGGCTGGGAAACTTTTGCGTCTTCTTTGATCTGGATGCTTAAATTCCCGTGCGCAATGGCCACCGTCGAAATGCGGACATTGTCTCCCATGACGACGGTGCCTGTTTTTTCGTTCAGGATCACCACCGCAGGCGCATCCACTGGAACATCCAGAGACTCGATCAGATAAACCAGTTCGGAAAGCGATCCGTTAAAATCGTCATTGGCTTTCACGCTGACGGAAAAGGCATCGATCTGTTTGGCGCGGGCAGACACACCCGCGTTATTGATCGCCTGAGCCATTCTCGACGAGGTTGTGAAATCCGGCTGTTGCAGGTTAATCATCAGAACCCTTTTCTGGCCGAAATCATAGGTCAGCTCTTTTTCCACCAGCGCACCACTGGCAATAGCACCGACGGTGGTGTGATTTTTCGCAGCACCTCCGCCCGCACCGCCCGCTGAAAACCCCCCGAGAGCTATCGCGCCTTGAGCAACCGCGTAGATTTCACCATCCGCGCCATTGAGCGGTGTTAAAAGCAGCGTGCCGCCGAGCAGACTTTTCGCTGATCCGATCGAAGACACCATCACATCGATTTTGGTCCCGTTCTTCGCAAAAGGAGGAAGCGTAGCCGTAACCATCACCGCCGCGATATTGTCCGCTTTGAGCACACTGGTTTTATCCTTCATCGACAGGCCCTGCCGGTTCATGATATTGGCCAGCGCCGCCGCCGTAAACAGATTCTTGGCCAGGTCATCGCCGGTGCCCGCCAGCCCGACCACAATGCCGTAGCCAATGAGCTGGTTGTCCCGAACCCCGCCGATCGAGGCAATATCCTTGATCCGGGCCGCATCCGACAGGGAACTCATCCCCAACACCAATCCCAGCGCGATCATGGCAACTTTTATATATGATTTTTTCATCTTTCTCTCCTTACACATCCCCGACGAATCAGAACGGCCAGACCCAGTCCACAATGCGGGTCATCCAGCCCGGCCTCATTTTGTCATTGACCACACCCTGCCCGGTGTAAATAATGCGCGCATCCGCGACATATTGAGAAGCAATCGTGTTTTCTGTCGTGATATCCGCCGGGCGGATGATGCCGCTGATAATAATGTATTGATCTTCCGCGTTGACCGTCACCTGCCTTCTGCCTTCAATCATCAGATTGCCGTTGTCCAGCACGCGGATTACCCTCGCGCTGATCCGCGCCGACAGGGTCGTATTGCGGCTGGTGTCGCCTTGCCCTTTGAGTGAATTTTTATGCGAACCGCCCAGGCTGATGGTGCCTGCCATATTCGCGTTGGAACCCAGAATGGCGTTCTCAATGCCTAACAAAGACGTGATGGACGCGGCTGTTGCCGAATCGCGGCTGGTCCCCGTGGACGCACGGTTTCCGCCCTGGGATGTTTCGGAAACAATAATGGTGACAATATCATTGACCACTCTTGCCTTATGGTCCACAAATAACATGCCTTTGTCCGTTCCGCTTAGCCAGATTGCTCCCGGTGCCGGTTTAGCGGCTTCGGCAGCCGTCAGATGGCTCGTGTCCGGACGGACGGTATCCATTTTTTTCGGAATACAACCGGCCATCAATAAAAAGCCGATCACGGCAATCCACCCATATATGCTAATTTTTCTCATAAGAACCTCTGTCTTCTAAAAATCGATCTGCACTCTTCCCTGTCCGACCACACGCGCGTAAATAACCTTGTTGGAACTCAGATTGCGCACCCTCACCATTGCATCTTCAGCCCCGTCTTCCTCGGCCAGACCATTCATCACCATCGTCATCATCCCGTTATCCAAAACAACCTGAACCCTTTTCCCCCTTTGAACCGCCGGAATATCCCTGAGCATATTACGGGTGATCGACATACCGGGGCGGACTGTCGAAGCCAGGGCTTTCCCGATCGCATCATCCGTTGAATGAAGCACATTCAGCGGAATCGCCCGCACCCATTTCGACTGAACGGAGAGGTCATCCGCTGAAAGAACAGCATTCCGGCCCAGTGAATTGGCGCTGACGACAAAATCCTGCAGCACTTCGATACGAACCCGCACGGATTCCTCTTTCAAGAAGACGTTGTTTTGCAGAATTCTGAGCTTAAAGATTGTATCGCCGATATATTCCTCCCGGGATCTGCTTTCCACACGGAAAGACACCTTTCCTGTCAGCCCTGATAAAACCGGCAATGAGTGCAGAAACTCGATTCGCACGGCATCCGGAGCCCATTGTGAATTCTTTTCTATGTGCTGACGGATCACCTGCATCACGACACTCTGATCCGTGTTTGTCTTTTCTTGTGCACCCGCGCCGGAGGACCATGCCGAAACCAGGAGGCAGACAGCCGAAAAAAAGATCACTGCAATATGTTTCGTTGCCATTGTCATTTAAGACCTCTTGAGATTGTTGATAATCGACAGCATGCCGTCAGCCGTTTGAATGGCCTTGGAGTTGATCTCATAGGCACGCTGTCCGACAATCATTCTGACCATTTCATCGATGACATTCACATTTGACATTTCCAGATAGTGCTGCGAAATGGTGCCGATACCGTCTTCGCCGGGACTCCCCGTAATAGCATCTCCGGAGGCTACCGTCATTTCATAGAGATTTCTGCCGATGCTGGAAAGTCCTGCGGGATTGATAAACGTTGCCAGCTCCAGCCGTCCGGTACCCAGAGGATTCCCCGCGTCATCGGCTGCCGTCCACGTTCCGCCGCTGTCGATGGTAAACGAAATCGCGTTCGGCGGAATGCTGATATTCGGAATCAGAGGAAGGCCTTCACTGTTGACCAGCAGGCCGTCGCGGTTGATTTTCAAATTGCCTGCCCGGCTGTATACGGTGGTTCCGTTGTTATCAAACTGAAAAAAACCATCTCTTTCGATAGCCCAGTCAAACTTATTACCGGTTTGCTGATAATCACCCTGCGTAAAAATCTTCTGAGTCGAGGCGGGTTTGACACCCATGCCGATTTCGATGCCCACAGGCAGCTGGTTCCCCTGCGTGGTTTCCGAACCGGATTTGGTATAAACCTGATACATCAAATCCAGAAAATC
The DNA here is from genome assembly GCA_002347685.1 of Syntrophaceae bacterium UBA2280. GTDB lineage: Bacteria > Desulfobacterota > Syntrophia > Syntrophales > Smithellaceae > UBA8904. Next base: position 150,783 of record DDWS01000004.1, on the reverse strand, counting down.
CGCCCGGGACTTCTTGAAACCTACCGTGTTAACATTGGCCAAATTGTTGGCCACGACATCCTGCTCTATCTGCTGGGCAACCATGCCGGTTGCCGCCGTCCACAATGCTCGAATCATGTCCCCTCCTTACTAAATCAATTTGCCGATTCTACTGGTTGATATTTTATCCATGTCGGAAATGGTCAAAATCACTTTCTGATAGGTCTCAAAAGCCCTTTGAATCTCCATCATGCTGATCATTTCCTTCACGGAGTTGGCGTTGGACATTTCCAGATATCCCCCCGCAATCCGGTAACCTTCGGCCGTTTTCACACCCGCCCTGCCGTTATCCACAAAACGGCCTTCGGCGGAACGAACCAGCGCATGCGGATTTGCAAAGGCTGAAATCCTGATTTTCCCCACCGCCGCTTCATCGACAAAAACGGTGCCATCCGTATCGATATGGACTTTCTCTCCATCGATGACAATTTTCCCCGCCTCGCCCAAAACAGGGTCGCCCGACGGAGTCACCAGTTCCTTATTCTGATTGAGGACAAAGCCCCCATTGCGTGTATATGCGTTTCCCTGGCGGGTCTGGATCGTGAAAAAACCTTCGCCCTCAATCGCCAGATCCAGGGTATTTCCTGTAATATTGAGCGTCCCCTGGGACAGATCCAGCCTCGTGGATGTCGGCCCCAGATCGACCGAGGCACCTTCCTGAGCCGCCCTGCCTGTCATGGCGTAGTACAAATGTTCGGATTTAAACCCGGGCGTGGATGCGTTGGCCAGATTGTTTGCAACGAAATCCAGTTGCGTGATTTTTCTTGAACCTGCCAGTGCCACATCCGTCACATCGAATCGCATGAATGCCTCCTTTTTTCCGTAACTTTTGCAAGCGATGTGCCATAACCGACACGTCCGGCGCAGACAATTCTATCCTCTTGTTTTAACAATGATTACTGTCTTACAATTCTTAGAGAAACATGCGTGGGCGGACTGTGGCATACGGCATTCGCCTTGAGGCCCTAGGCAAGAATTGACCTTAGGGAATTTTTTTCCTCATTGGGATCGTTCGTGATTTTCAGAGGTTTTTGATGCGCTGATTTTCGTTTAAGGAATAGACAAACGCGAGGATTTCGGCCACGGCGCGGTAAAGTTCAATTGGAATTTCGGCGCCGACTTTCAATTTGGAAAGCACCTGGACCAGATCGGGGTCGTTTTTGACGGGAATACCGTTTTCATTGGCCAGTTCGATGATTTTTTCGGCAATGGTTCCCCGGCCGGAAGCGGTGATCCGGGGGGCACCGTCACGCTCGGCGTCATACCGGACAGCTGCGGCCATCTTCATATCCGGTTTCCTGTCTTTTGGTTTCTTCATGGATGAGGCCTCAGGCGAAAAAATTGATCAGGTTGATTTCGGAAAAACTCTGGCCGGCCAGAAACTCGCTGCGCCTGCTCTCCATATCCCGAACTTTCAGGCAGTTGAGTGCATTCACATGATATCCCAAATCCTCTAAAGCTGTCCATAACCGGTCCACATGATCGGTAATCAAAGCTCTGCTGTCGTCATCCTCGCAGGAAATCACGCAGTGCAAGTTGCCCTCGCGCAAACGCGCTTCGATGGATATTTCGCCCAGAAAATCCAGACTCAGAAAAATCGTGACGGTGCAGTTGGCAAAACCTCCATTCTTCGCGTCATTGCCGTCGTCAGGCCGTATAAAAACATCGGCCAGACGCAAAACATCGCCCAAAGCCACGGGAATTTGGAGGTAAAGTCCCTGATCGCTTTGCTGAAAAACGACATTCACCGCCTGACGGGCCTCAATGGTTTTAAGCGCGTCCGACGTGAGCGAAGCGAGATTCTGGAGTCTGCTGAGGATTTGAGGCTGAAGTTTGTCCGCCTGTGCCTGCGCCCGAAAAATCTGGTCGGCCAGTCTGAGCAGCGAAGCTTTCAGGTTGTCCGTCAGGTTTGCGGCCGCGCCTCTGGCCGTCCCTGATGCAATCATATCGCCCAGCGCCTTTTCCATGAGCAAACCGCTCGTATTGACGAAGTTGCGGACAAACAGGGAATCCACTTTCGTGCGGGGGGATAAAATCATCTGGTCAAAAAGCCGGATCAGACCGGTAACCTCGTCCGGGGTCATCTTCAATTGCAGGGTTTCAGATTTCAGAAGTTGAGAAAACTCGGTCAGTCTGTTCATCATCGATAAAAGCGCGTCGGGATTCGCCCGCCATTGAAGCAACTGCTCCTGGACTTTTCCCTGGACGCTTTGTCTTGCCGGATCAAGAATGGAAAGCAAAATCTGCGGTCCCGTGGCAGCTACCCGGACCTGAAGTTTTTCTCCCGCTTGGAGCGGCAGGTCGCTCGACGCGGTAAGGGTTGCGTTTTTGAGCGCCAGCAGGTACTTCCCCGGGGAAAGCATTTGTAACACATGTGCCTCAAGGGTTTCACCAACGGCAACCCGCGGCAAAGCCTCCGTCTTGCCCGTCAGAACCACTTGATTCGACACGAAACCGGCCATTTTGGGATCGATCACCAGCGCCGCCATCAGTCTGTCTCTTGCTTGACGCGATAAAGATCAAGAATCAATCCGATCTCCGCTTCCGTAAAACCGGTGGCTTTCGCCGCCTGATCCCTTGACATGCCGCGGGCGATCATTTTCACGACGTCATCGTATCTTTTCTGCGTCCCGGTGGCTTCACCTGATGCCCCTCCGGACCCGTCAAGCAGCGCTTTGACCCTTTGCTCTTTTATTTCAAGTTCCATGGCCATCTGTTTGAACGCCTGACGGCTTTGCTCAATCGTCTTTAAAAAAGCGTCGGATGCCGCCTGCGATTCCCGGATAATGGTTTTGAACTCTTTGAGCGTGTCTTTGTTGGATTTGATCAGCGGATTTTTTAAAGCGACATTCACCCTCCATAGAAGAAAGATCACTGCCGCCAGCAGGGCCATGTCAATGCCGATCTGTAAGAATGCGGGATTGGTAAAACTCATGTCACACCGTAATGTTGATGATCCCTCCTTCCTGCGTTTCTTCCTCATCGAAAACTTCCAGAAGGTGGGTCTGATTCTTATTGGGCAGGTTTTCTCTTTTTCCTCGGCTGTCCTGCTCTTCCTTTTCGCGAATCTTCGTTTTGTCCGTCTCGTCGGTATGCTTGACCTTTTCTTTCGACAAACGATCCTGTTTCAAAAGCTCGATCTGGAAATGCCTCTGCTGCATATCCGCGTGCTGCTGCTGAACTTGCTGCACTTTTTCCGCAGCCGAAATCTGCGAAATCGTTGTTTGTAAATCAATGGCCCTGACCACGACGATCACCTCCCGTAAAACAAAAACTCATGAGGCTGGACATCCCTCTGGGTATGTCATCGTCAATACGATAGAATTACTTAAATTTTATTCTTTTCCTGTACTTTTGTCCTCCCGGTAGGGAATGTAAATGGATAAAACACTCATGCCTGATTGCGTGTCTATGTCAACACGCGCTCCGTACAGGTTTAAAATAACGAGCGACAGGATCACACCGTGATTCACCGAGTCCTTCACCATATCATTCAACCCGCCGCCTATAAAATCCAGCGCATCGGCAATGGTGCCCTCCGGCATCGCCTCACCGCTGTATTTGAGGGAAACCGTGACATGATCATGATCATGATCAGTGGAAAGAAAAAACTCCCGCTCTTCGCTTTGCCGCGCCTGATGCATGGCAAAACGGATCAACCGCCAAAACGCCAGGGACAAATCCGCTGTTTTCCCTTTGATATCCGGCATATCCGTGTCGAGTTGAACCTCTTTTCTCACCTCATGTTTGAAATCCAGGTAAAAATTGGCAAAACGCATCTCTGCGCCCAGCAGTTCAGACAAATTGATTCTGTCCACCCCTTTTGCCGTCAGACCATAAAATTTTCCCGAAACGTCGCGGAATATTTCGAAAAAAGAGTCCGATTCCGAACTGACGGAACGGATATCGTTTTTCATCCGTTTCAAATCTTCCGCAAGAACCGATGCCGTGTCGGGAAACTGTTCCTCCAGCCTTCGCACATGTTCATCGATACGCCTCTGCAGCAGCTTTGAACGCCCCATGATGCCGTTTAAAGGGTTGGCGAAATTATGAAGAATACCGGGTATCAGTTCCCTGACAAACGTTGCCACAAAGTCATCTTCCAACGCCTGATAGATTTCGCCTTTTTCCATTATCCCCTCCTCAGGGCATCCGTTTTTATTCCCCGGACAGAATACAACATATCCCCTGCACCGGTTTTCATATCACATGATGAAGTAATTCGTAAAATAAACTTTTTTCACACTGCCCTCTCCCAGAATTTTTCTTAGTTCTTCAGCCACGGCCGTTTTAATCTTTTTGCGCTCTTCCACAGTTTTGAGGGCAATGGCGCTGCGGGTTTGCACCACGCGGTAAATCACTTTCCGGACATCCGCATCCTTTTCCAGATCGAATCTATCGTAGTTCTCCTCCATATGCAAAACGACATCGCACATCAAGACCCTGGTTTTCCCGGCCGAATCCTGCACGTCAATCATAAAATCATTGATCTGGACAAATCGCTCAGATTCAGACGCGGCATCCGATTTTGGACGATGAACGGGATCGCCGGGTAAAGGCTCCCGGACGACGACTTCATCCGGTTGAAGTGTCATGGGCGTCTGGATGTCGGATGACGGCTTCCCTGAAAGAAAATAAATCAATGTCCCGCCGACGATCAGCGCCAGAAGGACCGTCGGAACGATAATCAAAAGCAGTTTGGTGAAGGCCCATTTTACTTCCGGACCCGTCTGGCTTTGTTCATCCCCCTTCGTCTCGTTTGCACTTAAGGGAATCTCCAGATCGGGAATATTTTCGAGAATGTCTAATTTTGCCTTCTGCACACGGACCCACCTGCACTTTTACCTTGCAAATTTGACCATGCTGCGCAGGCGTAAAACGGCCTGGGCGTGAAGCTGGCAAACGCGCGATTCGGTCAAATCCATGACCTTGCCGGCTTCTTTCATGGTTAATTCCTCATAATAGTAGAGAGACAAAACCAGCCTCTCTTTCGGCGGCAACTGATCAATCGCCTGTTTAATTTTGTCTTTAAACTCCATGCTCACAAGCATGCTCAAGGGGTTGGCCTCCTTGATTTCGTCTAACACATCCTCGCGGCTGAATTTTTCAAGATAGTCGGGCGGTAAATCCTCCGTGGAAATCAGATTCACGCACCGGGCTTCATCGAGAAGTTTGAAATATTCGTCGATGGAAACCCCCAGATGTCCGGCGATTTCAGTTTCCGTGGGCGCTCTTCCCAGTTTCCTTTTCAGCGAGCTGATGGCAGCTTCAATTTTATTGTCCTTGCTTCGGGTTGCCCGTGGAACCCAGTCTTTCGCTCTGAGCTCATCGAGCACCGCTCCCCGAATGCGGAAACTGGCATAGGTTTCAAACTGGACATTTCGAGATTGATCATACTTATCCAGCGCGGTCATCAAACCCATGACACCGACATTGACAAGATCTTCCTTGTCCGCCGCGTCAATCGGCAGCTTCGCCGCAAGTCGTCCGACGATATTCTTCACCAGCGGCGCATAGCGCATGATGAGTTCGTCGCGATTCTTTTTATGCGCGCTCTTTGTCGATGATGCTTTCCCAAAAGAATTTAATGCTGCCGTTTTCATCATACTCATCCAGAGTCTCCGAGGATATTTTTTCCGCTATTTCTGCCATGCACCGGCTCGCCTTCGCGTTGGGGAAAATTTCGGCCACAGCCTTCTGCTGCCGGATAGCCTCTCTTACTTTTTCATCCAATAACACATATCCAAGATATTCAATAGTCAGGTTTAAAAAATGATCAGTCGCCCGGCTCACCCGGTCATACACTTCCTTTGCCTCAGACTCGCTTTTCGCCATATTCACGATCAAACGGAAACGCCTTTTGGCGTGTCGCTGGTAGAGCACCTTGATGAGCGCGTAAGCATCCGTCAGCGCCGTGGGTTCCGGTGTGGTCACAACGATAATTTCCTTGGCCGCCATGTTGAAGTACATCACGTTTGCGGAAATGCCCGCTCCCGTATCGATGAACATGAAATCCAGCGCGTCATGAAGGGTGTTGAGCTCATCGATCAGCGTCAGTTTCTGGCCTCGCGACAGATCCGCCATCTCCGGAATGCCGGAAGACGAAGGCAGGATTCTAATGCCGCCGGGACCGGTTACAATGACTTCCTCCAGTGACTTTTCCCCTTTTAGCACATGATACAGATTATAAGGAGAATGAATTCCCAGAATCACGTCAATATTGGCCAGCCCCGCATCCGCGTCCAGGATGAGCGTCTTTTTGTTCCTGCAAGACAGTAGATAGGCCAGATTGGCGGCAATGTTGGTTTTGCCCACACCGCCCTTGCCGGAGGTTACAGATATCACCCGGATATTCTGATGCCGCAGTCCGGTTACAGTCGCCTGCGCACCCGGTACGGACAATACACCGTCACGGGTTTCCCTTTTCCTGATTTCTCTGAGCGTTGCCGCCTGATCCCCTCTCATAAAACTCCCTGTTTCTTCTCTGGGTGGTCATCCCTGTTTTGCAGCGCCGTTTTCAAACTGCATACTTCCAATCATGAGTTTCGCCATAGAAACCGGCGTCACTTCCTCGATATCCTGTGGCACATTCTGCCCGCATGTCAGATAGGAAACCGGCTTGCCGGCCCGTCCGATCACGTCAAATAAAGCACCGAAACGCACGGCCTCGTCAACCTTCGTGATGATCAGGCGATCGATGTGAAAACCCGAATATTCATAAACGAGATTCTGAAGATAATCTTCGGAACCGGTCGCGCTGATCAGAAGATTGGTTTCGGCCTTCTGCCCGGTGAGGCATTTTTCCAGATCATGAAAAATCGCCTGATCGGGCAAAGCGCGTCCCGGAGTGTCCACCAAAATCACATCCTCGCCGGAGAAACGTTTCAACGCCGAGGTGAACGCCTCCGGTGTGGAAGCCGTCTCCATATTCAGTCCCATAATTTTAGCGTAGGTACCGAGCTGCTCAGCCGCTGCAATCCGGTAATTATCCGTAGTAATGAGCCCCACTTTCTTTTTCTTGATCATCGAATAACGGGCCGCAAGCTTTGCCAGTGTCGTGGTTTTACCGACACCGGTCGGACCGATGAACATTTTCACGCGCCTTTCGTCGTCTTTTGAGCCGGAGCACGGCAATGTCTTACTGATGAAATTCTGCGCCGCGGCAAACGCCGCCTCTTCGGTCATCCGCAGGGGATCGAGCGCACCGGAATTGACGGCATCTACAATGCGGCAGGCCGCCGCACGCGAAAACCCGCTCCCGGTGAGATGCAAGTAGAGTTTCCGGCTGGTATCCACCGGCGTCCTTCCCTTGCGCATCCCCAGAACATCGAAGAACTGGTTCATCGCCTCCTTCATTTCCGCAATTTCCCGCTTGAGCGACTGCTCCTGGCCAAGAGAGGAAAGCGCGCTTTTGATCTCGCGGATTTCACTTCGCAACAATGTAAGCGTCTCCTCGGGATTTTGAGTCGGGGCGGTTTTGGGCAAACCGGGCGGTAAGGCTGCTGAATTCTTCAGCGCCTCATGATGAGGATCCAGGGCGGCCATCACTTCAAAGGCCTGCTGCTTTCCGCTGCGGATCTTTCTGGCTGAAAGCACGATCGCGTCCGGACCCAGGTCCTGCTTGATTTTTGCGACGGCCTCACTGATGGTGGCCATTTCATAACGTTTTACCTGCATATCACTACTCTACCATTCCCAGAGATTTTACGTTGGCTTCCCTCGATATTTCATTGTGCGATAAAATGACCATGTTCGGGTAAAATTTCTCCAGAATCTTGCGGAAATGAATCCGTGTGTTCGGTGAACAAAGCACAATCGGCTGCAAACCGATCGTCGTAAAACTGTTGACGAGTTTCTGGAGGCTTGTCACCATTTTCTTGATCACATTCGGATCGGCAGAGACAAACGATTCGTATTCCGTGTGCTGAATCGAACGGCTGATCTTGTCTTCAATATCCGGCGACATGATCATCACGGTAATATTGCCATCTTTGTCCTGATACTGTTTGGTAATTGCCCGTCCCAGTGCCTGGCGAACATAGCCGGTCATGATGTCCGCGTTCTTCGTCATCGTCACGTATTCTCCCATCGTTTCGATAATCGTCAGCAGGTCGCGAATGGAAATCCGCTCACGTAACAGGCGCTGCAAGACCCTGTGCACGAGATTCACGGGGACCGTCTTGGGAACGATTTCTTTCACAACGCGGGGATACATCTGTTCGAGATTGTCCAGGAGCGTCTGCACATCCTGACGACCCAGAATTTCATCCGAGTAGGTTTTAATCAGTTCCGTCAGATGCGTTGTCACCACCGTCGCCGGATCGACCACGACATATCCCTTGGCCATGATCGCATCCTTGTCGCGGTCCGAAACCCACATCGCGGGCAGGCCGAAGGCAGGCTCCCGCGTGGCAATTCCCTTAATTTTGATGTCGCGCTCATCGGGCGAAATGATCAGCTGATGCCCCATCATGACGGAGCCGCGGGCAACCTCAACCCCTTTGAGCAACACTCCGTACTCATCGGCTTTCATCTTCAGATTGTCACGGATATGAATCGCCGGAACAATAAATCCCATTTCCTGGGCCAGTTGCTTGCGAAGCACCTTGATGCGCTGCAGAAGCTCTCCGCCCTGGGCGGCATCCACCAATGGAATCAGCGAATAGCCGACTTCCAGCCCCAGTGAATCCAGAGGCGCAATCGTATCGGGCGCCTCCACGGCGGACACTTCCTCCTTTTCCGCCTCTTCTTCTTTTGTTTTTTGCTTCGCAAGCGAAATCACAACCCGCCAGGCCACAAAGGCAATGATCGCGGCCACAAAAATAAACGATATTTTAGGCATACCCGGAATCAGCGCGAAAACGAATAAAAGCAGGGCGGCGGCGGCAATAGCCCGCGGCTGGGTAAAAACCTGGGATTTGACTTCATCGCCGAGCTCCGTGGAGGTCGCGGTGCGGGTAACCAGGATGCCCGCCGCGGTGGAAACGATCAACGCCGGCACCTGGGTGACCAGGCCGTCGCCGATGGTCAGAAGCGTATAATTGCGCGCGGCATCCACCACCGGCATGTCCATTTGCAGAACACCGATGATCAGACCACCGATCACATTGACCAGAACAATCAGGATGCCGGCCACCGCATCCCCGCGAACAAATTTACTCGCACCGTCCATCGCGCCGTAAAAATTGGCTTCCTGCTCGATTTCCGCGCGTCGTCTGCGGGCATCCGTATCCGAAATCAGGCCCGCGTTGAGATCCGCGTCGATGCTCATCTGCTTTCCGGGCATGGCATCAAGGGTAAAACGGGCGGAAACTTCCGCCACGCGGGTCGCGCCCTTGGTAATGACCACAAAGTTGATCAGCACCAGAACCAGAAACACGATCATGCCAACCACATAATTGCCGCCCACAACAAAGGTCCCGAAGGCCTGGATGACCTGGCCGGCTGCGGATGTGCCTTCATTTCCGTGCAGCAGAATCAGCCTCGTCGAGGCTACATTGAGCGACAACCGAAGCAGCGTGACCAGCAGCAGAACCGACGGGAAGACGGAGAACTGCAGCGGCTTGAGCACATACATGGACATCAAAAGGATAATAATGGCAATCGCGATACTGAAGGAAAGCAGGATATCCAAAAGGATTGTTGGAATCGGAATGATCATGACCATCAGGATCCCAATCACGCCCATTGCGATGACCGCCGAACTGGACCGGACCGAATCTAAAAATGGACTTGAGCTTTCTGTTTGGATATTTGCCATAATCCTTTATCCGAATATCTTGATCTTCTTTTGTTCGTAAACAAACGCCAGGACTTCCGCGACTGCCCGATAAACACTTTCCGGCACCATCGCATTTACCTTAACCATCTTATACAATACCTGTGCCAGCGGCTTGTTTTCAACGATAAGAACATCATTTTCCTCGGCGATTTTCCGGATCTTTTCTGCGATAAAATCCGCCCCCTTGGCGACCACGACCGGCGCAGCCATGCCTGCCGGATCATACGAGATCGCTACGGCCAGATGCGTAGGGTTGGTGATCACGACATCGGCCTTGGGCACCTGCGCCATCATGCGCTTCTGGGCCGCCTCTCTCTGGATACGGCGGATTCTGGCTTTCACCATCGGATCGCCTTCGGTGCTTTTGTATTCATCCTTGATTTCCTGCTTGGTCATCTTGAGGCTTTTTTCATATTCCCATCGCTGATAGGCATAATCCAGGACGGCCAGCATCACCAGGACCACTGTGACCGATAAAAGCAGCTTAAAACAGACGCCCCCGATGTAGCTCATCACTTCCCAGACAGACTGCTCGGTCAGCGGCATCGTCCGTTCAATTTCACTTGAAATGACAAGATAGGCCACTGTACTGATGATACAGACCTTCAGAATGCTTTTAACCAGTTCGACCATGGAACGCAGCGAAAACAGGCGTTTGAACCCTTTGGCGGGACTGATCTTCGAGATTTTCGGTGTAATGGACTCCGTGCTGATCATAAAACCGAACTGCAAAACGTTGGCTAAAACAGCGGCCACCATCACACCCATCAATAAAGGAAACAGGATAAAAAAGGCATCGAAGACATTCTGGATGACGATGACCTGGATGGTCTCCAGCACCAGATCCGACCGTCCAGCGTTACGGAAACCGGTCGTCATTAAACCCATAATATTTCTAGCGACATGTGAACCGCCGAAATAAAAGAAAATCAGGCCCGCAACCAGGACACTCACCGAAACGACCTCCTGGGAACGTGCGACCTGGCCTTTTTTTCGTGCTTCCTCGCGGCGTTTTTGTGTTGCCTGCTCGGTTTTTTCCTGATCGGACTCGTTTTCAGCCATGGCTTCCCTATCGGTTTAATGACAGTTGCGTCAATATTTCGTTATCCGTCCCGTCATCTTTCAGCCGGTCGTTTTCACATCAGGCGCATCAACATGATAATTTTCCCTTCCAGGCCGCTAAACATTCCCTGGAGAGTCCGGATAAACAGCGGCGTGGTGAGCCCCAGAAAAAGAAGACCCATGGATATCTGCAATGGAAATCCAACAATGAAAATATTCATCTGGGGAACCGTGCGGGCTACAACGCCCAGACCCACATTGGTGAAGAGCATCACCGCCATGATGGGTGCTCCGATTTTAATGGCGATGACGAACATTTCCTTCGACATGTCGAAAATCAATTGCATCAACTGCCCTGAAAAATGAAAACTCAAAGGGGCCACAAATTCATAGCTTTGGGCGATGGCCGAAAAGAACAGGTGATGCCCGTTAACCGTCAGAAAAAGCAGCATGGCGATCAGATACTTCAGCTCGGCAATGATCGACACCTGGCCACTGGTCATCGGATCAATGACATTGACGATGGCAAACCCCATTTGAAAACCGATGATATTGCCCGCCAGTTGGATGGCGGCAAAAACGAGCCGGGAGACAAAACCGATCGTAATGCCGATGAGCACCTCGCCCAGCATATAAAACAGCAGTTCAAGAAAATGAAATTGCGCAACAGGTGGAATCTTCGAGGCGACCAGCGGAAAGATAATGACGGCGATAATGATCGACAGCGCTGCTTTGATGGTGGCCGGAACCGTTCTTTCGCTGAAAACCGGCATCGTTGTTACAATGGCGCTGACCCGGAGCAGCACCAAAATGAAGGCCTGGGCATGTTCGGCGGACAGGAAGGGCAAACTCATCTAACGCGGCCTCATCATTTTTCATTTTCGTGTGTCACTCGCATTGGTGGTCACCGGATATACAGGGGAATGTTCGCATACAAATTCTGCGTAAAATTCATCATCAGCCCGATGATCCAGGGAAGTGCCGCCACCAGCGTGATCATGACCGCAATGATCTTGGGAACGAATACCAGCGTCATCTCCTGGATCTGCGTGACCGCCTGAAACAGACTGATCAACACGCCTACCAGAAGCCCGACGATCAGCATGGGTGCGGCCACCATGAGGGTCACCTTAATCGTTTCCGCCATTAAACCTGTTACCGTATCCGGCGTCATTTCAGTTAATCCTTGTGCTTAGCGAAAACTATTCACCAAAGAACCGACAATCAGATGCCAGCCGTCCACCAGAACGAATAAAAGCAGCTTGAACGGCAGACTCACCATAATCGGCGGCAGCATCATCATACCCATCGATAAAAGAACACTGGCCACAACCATATCCAGGATTAAAAAAGGCAGATAGATCATAAACCCGATCTGAAAAGCAGTTTTCAGCTCACTGATCGCAAATGCCGGGATCAGGGTGACGAGCGACACCTCCTCTTGACTGGCCGGACGCTGTTCTTTCGCGATTTTAACGAAGAGCGCCAGATCCTTTTCACGAACCTGTTTGAGCATGAACTCCTTGACCGGCGCGACGCCTTTTTCGAAGGCCAGCTCACCTGATATTTCCTGTTCGTAATAGGGCTTGAGCGCTTCCGTATTCACACGGGTGATCACAGGCGACATGATAAAAAAAGTCAGAAACAGGGCCAGGCCAACGATCACCTGATTCGGCGGCATCTGCTGCGTTCCCATCGCATGGCGTAAAAGTGAAAGCACAATCACAATCCGGGTAAACGAGGTGACCATCAGCAGGATCGCCGGCGCCAAAGTCAGGATCGTCAGCAGGATGACCAGCTGAATCAGCGCGGAAACTTTTTCCGGCTGTGTGGTCCCTCCGGTAAGCGTCAGGGTAACGTCCGGCAGTGTGAAGGGCTGGGCAAATGCCATTTGCGGGACAAGCAGAAGACCCAGCGCGGCAATCCATGATAAGGCAATGACAATCCGTTTTATTGTTTTCATCGTTTTGACGGATCCGTTTTTTCCCCTGCGGGACGATTGATCAGCGCCAGGTACTTCGCCATCATCCCCTTGGAAAAAGGTTTTGCGGGCACATTTCCGCGCTCCGTTTTGAGCCTGGCCACGGCCAGGGGATCGTCAATGTTGGCCAGCGGCGTCATTTGCTGACCGGATATACCGACCACAATGAGCCGGTCGAGCACTTCGACCAGGATAATGCTCGATTTGGGACCCAGATATCGAGACGAAAGGATGTTGATCAAAGCGTCCTGATCCGCGACCGGCCCCGTGCGCTGCATGAATACCTTGATGAAATACATCACGCCGATCAGCAGCCCCAGGACAATGGCCAGCGCGAAGATCATTTTCAGAAAAGAAGAAACCAGTGAAATATTTTCCATGAGAAAACGCCTTTTAAGCCAGCTTATTGACCCTTTCGGCAGGAGAAACAATATCCGTCAGACGGACGCCGAATTTTTCATTGACGACAACCACTTCACCGCGCGCGATGAGTCTTTGATTCACGTAAATATCCATCGGCTCGCCGGCCAGCTTGGACAGCTCCAGGACCGACCCCTGTCCCAGCTGGAGCAATTCGCTGATCAGCATCTTGCTGCGGCCGAGTTCCGCCGTCAGCGTCAGGGGAATATCCAGGATAAAGTCCAGATTGAAACCCACTTTCGCCTCTGCCGGTCCTTTTTGCAGCTCTTCGAAATGGATATTCGATACTTCCGTTTTCGGACCGGCAGGTTTCGCGGACTGCTCCATCTCGTCTTTGACATCGTCCCAGCTGATGTTGTCTTGATCATCGGCTTTGACCGCTCCCGCGCCTTTCATCAATTCATCAATTTCATTCTGTTCCATATTCTGCGTCCTCTTTCCCCGTAATGACCTGCGATATCTGCACCGCCTGATTTCCCTTGAACAATCCCGGATGCCCTCTGTACTTGGGAATGCCCTCTACATAAATCTCCAGCGGATCTGAGGCGTAATGGTCCAGTTGGATGACATCGCCGACTTTGAGATTCACAACATCTTTCCCGTGCACCGAAACTCTTCCGAGCTCCACCATAATATCCACATAGGATTTCATCAGATTGCCCTTAAACCGGTTGGACCAGCCCCGATCCACTTCCAGCTGCTCGCTTTGAAAACCGGCGGACAGTTTGTCCTTGATCGGTTCCAGCATCGAATAAGGGATGCAAATGGAGATCACGCCGGTGGTGTATTCGACTTCGATTTCAAAATTCATCACCACCACCACGTCCGTCGGCGGAACGATCTGTACAAACTGCGGGTTGATCTCCGCGCGTTGATATGTGATCGTTAAGTCAATCAGGGGCTTCCAGCACTTCTCGAGATCCACAAGCGCGCTGAGCACAATTTTTTTGATGAGGTTGCTTTCAATCGCCGTAAATTCACGACCTTCAATTTTGAAGGCCTCCGTACCCGTACCGCCGAAAATAATATCGACCAGTGTGAAAATCACTTTGGATTCCATCACGAAAATCGCGTTTCCCCTCATGGGGTCCATGCGGAACAGATGCAGACTGGTCGGCACCGGAAGGGTTTTCAGAAATTCTCCGAACTTAATCATGTCGGCGGAGACCGCGGTCACGGATATGACCTTGCGCAGGATGGAGGAAAGCGTCGCGCGGAACGTGCGGGCATATTTTTCGTTGGTCATCTCGAGCGTCGGCATGCGCCCCCGGATGATCCGGTCCTGACTGGTCAGATCATAGGCAATGATCGCACCGGGCTCGTGATACATCTCCGCTTCGGTTTCAATATCTCCGCCGGAGATTCCCCGAAGCAGGGCATCGACTTCTTCTTGAGAAAGGATATTGGTCATGGAGCCTCGTAAATCATACTGATTCGAATTCTAACCCGACGGTTTTCATCACCCGTCGCCGCTACTGTATGACAAATTCCGTGAAATAGACGTTGAGCACCTTGCCCTGCGTGGCCTGCATATTCATGCGCATCACAATTTCGTCTCGCAGTCGCTGCTTTCCTATGGGATCCATCATTTCCCTGTAGGTTTTTGAAGACAGCAGATCGAGCATCATGTCGCGCAGCCTGGGGGTGAGCATTCTGAATTCTTCGGCCAGCTTCTGATCGGATAACTCCAATTGCATCACAACTTTAATAAACCGGTCCCCTTCATTATCACTCAAATTGACAATAAAAGGCTCCATCGGCCAGAAAACGATTACCTGTGGCTTGGTCTCCTGAACAGACGCTTTTACGGCTGTTTCAGGTTTCGGCTTGAAATACAGAAGATAGGCTGCCGCCCCGCCGCCTGCCAAAAGAGCGACAACGACAACAATGACGACGATGAGGACCAGAGGCGAACGTTTTTTAGAGACAGGCTGGATTTCCCCGCCTTCCTGATCTTCTTCATCCTGAATATCTTTTTTTCCTTTTTCCGCGGCAGCCATCCGACACTCCCTGAAAATTTTTTTATATTTTTATACTGAACGTAACTAGCAAAGAGCATACCAGAGAGATTCCCCACAGGCTTTCCTGCTATTTGATTGTTATTTCGTATATTTATTGAGAGTTGATTTCTATGCGTTCGCAAGATGGAGATGGAATAAAACAATTATTGACGAAAAGTCAAATTCTTGACGGTGATGCCGGGCAGGCTTGAGAAAGCCTGCCCGGCATTTGGAGAATTATCTCTTGATGTTCATCAGTTCCTGCATGATCTGATCCTGCGTCGTTACGACACGAGCGCTGGACTGATAGGCTTTCTGCGCGGTAATCATCCGGATGAATTCAGCCGCAATGTCCGTGTTGGACATTTCCAGCGTGTTGGGTGTCAGCGACCCCATGCCGGAATCGCCCGGCGTGTTGCGGACCGACGAACCGGAGATGACGGTTTCGCCGAAAAGGTTCGATCCCATTCTCATCAGCCCCCATGGATTGGGGAAGGACGCCAGAATGATCTGTGCCAGATCGGCGGTTTGTCCATTGGTGAAAAATCCGCTGATCCTGCCGGTCGCGTCGATCGAAAGCGACTTGAGCTGGCCGGACGCGTAACCGTCTGCGGTAATCGCCCTGATCACGGAGGCCGCCGCATATTGCGTGATATCCAAAGCGCCCTGACCGATCAGGTTCCAGCTAATGCTGCCACCATTGCCGATGGTCGCGCCGCCGGCAAGAGGAATCCCGGAGAAATCGACGATGACGTCATTGACCGGCATTGCCGTGTGGGTCATCGTGAATGTGGCCGTGTCAGTGCCGGCCCAGCCGCCTGCCAGCGTTAAAGTCACATCGTTTGCTCCCGTTCCGTCAAGACTGATCCGAACCGTGTTCGCGTCAGCAAAAGTCACGGTGGCGTTTTCATACCCGCCGAAATCCGTCACGGACCAGGCCGTCGGCAATGCGCCACGCGTGAGGGTCATTGTTCCTGTCTGATACACCATGCCGGGCCGGTCCAACACTGCCGTGGCTGTGCCGCCGCCTACCGACACCGGTGTCACCGCACCGACGGCTCCCGTGTACATCTCCGCCATGTTGCCGTTTTGATCAAAGATAAAACCATCGGCGGTAATCGATGTGGCCGGGTTGCCGTCCAGATTGCTTTCCACCGACCAATAACCGACACCGCTGTTTTCCGTTTTTGTAAAGGTATTATTCAGCGTGTGCTTGGCGCCCAGAGAGTCATAGACTGTTTGAGTCGTGTTGTACTGGCTTCCTGTCGCTGTAGACGAGTTCAGATTGGCCCCAAGCGCGAAGATTGTGGTCACCTCCGGTTCGGACTGTACACCCTGCAGGCTGATGTCCGTCAGTGGCCCCACAGGCTCACCGCTGGCAACCATCTGTCCCTGTACGCGATAGCCGTTGGTATCCACCAGAACACCCGTCGCGTTCAAGTGAAACGCACCCGCCCTCGTATAATAGGTGGCGCCGTCCGCATCGTTGACCATGAAGAAACCGTCGCCGTCGATGGCCACGTCTGTGGCGTTGCCGGTGGTCTGAAACGATCCGGCACCGAACTGCGTCTGGACTTCCGAAACGGCAACGCCGCGTCCGACCTGCATGGTTCCGGACGCGCCGCCGGAGATGCTGGAGCTCAAAACATCCGCAAAATACGTTGTCGTGGATTTAAAACCGATCGTGTTGACGTTGGCCAGATTGTTGGCGATGACGTCGAGTTCCTTGGAACTGGCGTTCAGTCCTGAAATTCCCGCCCATAGTGCACTTCCCATAATATCTCCTCCTCTATCGTGTTAATTAGTTTGTTATTTTGTTGATTGATATCACATCGGCAAAAGCCACTTCCCGACCATGGATCGTCAGATAGGCGCTGCCGTTTTTAAATGACGCTCCCGTAACCATGCCCTGAAGCAGAGTATCCACCGCAATGGCCTTTCCGTTTTGATCCACGGCGCTGATGTCATAGGTATAACTGCCGGGTGCAATATTGCCGCAATTCCATGTCATGGAATTGACGCCCGCCTCCTGGGATCCCACCTTTAAAGTGTCAACGAGCATGCCACTTGGATTGTATATTTTGATCGTGGCACTGGAAACGGCGGACGGAAGCCTGTAGGTGACTTTGGCACTGGTGGAATTCACGTCGATCACATTGCCTTTGGCGACCGCCTCATTGCCGATCATATTGACCATCTGCGCGTTGGCAAATGAACTCAAGTACTCAGGGAGCACTTTCATGGTCTCATTGAGATTGGTCAGTTTTTCGAGCGATGTGAACTGCGCAAGCTGTACCGCGAATTCGGTGCCGTCCATGGGATTGAGCGGGTCCTGATTCTTGAGTTGCGCGATGAGCATCTGCATGAACGCGTCTTTGCCCATAACATTGTTGTCTTTGGCTGCACCTTGTATCGTACTCATGGATAATCTCCTTCCTAAACAAACAAGCTGATTCGATCCGTTTCCGGTAAACGTTGATCTTTAGCGGATACCCTGACTGTTTTCGACAAATCCGCTTCCTCCTTGTGGTTCTCCTGACGACGGTTTCCCGAACGGTCGGAGGAATCATCCGCAAAGGCCTGACCGGCAAACCCCTGTGAATAAGCTTCCCTTCGATCCTGCATCATCACTTCACAGCGATCAATCGTCATCCCCTGTCCCTGCAATGAGCTTTTCAGTGAGTCGATATTGCCTGACAGCATCCTTTGCACTTCCCGGCTGTCGGCAAACAGCATCACACGAACCTTGCCGTTCCTGACCATGACATCCAGCTCCAGTGTACCCAGCGAGGGAGGCGTCAGCGTCATCCGGACGCGGCCGGACTCCTGCGCCAGCGTTTCGCGGAATTCGACCGCCACCCGCTGGATAATCTGTGCAGGTTCTATCGGCAGGGAGGGTTTATGCTGCGCGGCGACATTGGAAACATTGGAGGAGGAAGGCGGCGCTTCCATCACTTTTTCAAAAGTGCCGGCTTTACTCCGCACCCCGGTTTTCAGTTCGTCAGCTGCAGCATTCATCTGCGCCTGGGAAGCGGAAGCGTTTTGTGCCATATGCGCACGATTCTCCGTTCGCGTGCCGGCTTCAGATTTTAACACCTGTGCCGCGTTCTCTTTCGACAGGTTCTCCTTGTCCGCAGGCCGGTTCATCTGGCTGTGGAGTTCGCGGGTACCCGTCTGATCGGTTCTGACAGCCGCTGTTTCTGATATCGCCTTCGGGATGTTCCTATTTTCCGCCTGATTCTGTACCATAGACTCGCCCGCTTTTTGAGAAGCCTGGTCAACAGGTATTTTATCTGAGCCCGGCACGGGTTTCGAAGCGGAAGCGTCGACTTGTTTGGCATCTGCGGCAAGGCGCGCGATTGGATCATAGAGTCCCGGCGTTTTTTGTGCCTGCCCGGTATCACTTTCTTTGGCGGAGGCTTTGTTCAACAGGGTGTCGCCTTGCAAAACGCCGGGGGGGGTTGCTTTCCGAATCGCCCCCGGATCGCTCTTGTCCGTCTGCGCGCTGTTTTCCTGGCCGTTTCTTGCCCCGGCCGTCCCTTTATCCAAATCCGCGATCATTCCGGGCAAACCACTCTTTGAAATTTTATCCGCATCCACAACAGACGCTTTTGGCTCCGTCAGACCCGAAAGTTTCTTGCCTTCGCCTCCCGACGCCAGAAGCGCTTTTATTTCAGCAATGATTTTCACCTCGGCAGACGCTTTGTCCTTGAACAGGCCGGCGTCCTTAACGAAATCCAAAGAGCTCTTAAGCAGCGAATTGCCGGTAATCCCGTCGAGTTCACCCATCTGGGCGGTCAACAACGCCAGTGCTTCCTGCGGGATCATGCCCGAAACGATATTTTCTTTCCCCTCGATGAGCTTCAGCCATTGCGGCAATAAATCCGCGAAGCATTCAGACTTTTGAGTACCCGCGGGTTGTGACTGATTCAGCAGCATGACCATCTGTTCTTTGAGTGTCGCAAAAAACGGGTCCACTGCCGCAGATTCTCCTTGCGACAGCTTCCCGTCGGCCTGCGCGTCTGTCTTTCCTCCTGTTTTTGCCAAGTGAAGCGCTTTGAGCATCACAAGAGGATTGGCGCATTGAACGTCTGATTTTCCTTCGCCTGTAGCCACGGCTGATATATCCATATTGCCTCACTTAAACCATTTTCATATACCGATCAGCAAGAGGCATGCCACGGGACTTAAGCGTATTTTTCATCGTATATTCAATGGATTATAAAACACATGCGATCGATGAGCCGGAAAATGAGGAAATTTTTTCCGTACAAAAGGGGAAAGAACGTTTCAAGTTTTAGATAGATTTAAAGTTCAAGACATCCATTTGGTACGTATAGCAGGAAGTAAGGTTGTCGATTATGCCACGTCCGAGTCAACGCTCTGCCCCTTCAGCTGAAATCGAGGTTTACCTGTAATGCGGCATATTACCGGTTTAACTCATCCCGGATAGCCACACCGATTTTTTCCATCACGTATGGCTTCTTGACGTAGACACCCGCTCCCAGTTTCTGGGCCTCTCTAACGCGATCGGTTTCCGAAAAACCGCTGACCAGGATAGCCTTCTGCTTCGGGTTGACTTCCAGAGCCCTTTGGTAGGTTTCCAGTCCATCGATCCCCGGCGCCATGATCATGTCCAGAACAAGAATATCTGCCTTATTTCCCTTGAGGTATTCCACCGCTGCTTCCCCGCTTGCAACTACTTGAACCTCATACCCCAGTTGTGTAAGCAATCTGGAGGCAATATCTCGCTGTTCGGCAATGTCATCAACCACCAAAACGCATTCACCACTGCCCATATATAGTTCTATGGGTTTTTTCTTTTGCTGTTCGATCAGTTCCTCTCGAGTTACGGGGAAGTAAAGCGAAAATGTAGTTCCCTTGTCAATTTCAGACTGTACATCTATATACCCGTTGTGATCTTTTACTGTTCCCCAGACAATAGCCAGTCCCAGCCCGGTTCCACTTCTGCCCATCGTCTTCTTTGTGTAAAATGGTTCAAATATTTTCTCTCTATTCTCAATGGGAATGCCCATCCCTGTGTCAGAAACAGTCAGGACGGCGTAATCGCCCTCCTTGACCTTATCATAGCCACTGATAGGTTTATCGAGATAGCGGCTTTCCGTCCGTATAGTCACCTCTCCCTTTGCCGAAATGGATTCCGCTGCATTGGACACCAGGTTCATTAATGTTTTTTCCAGATGGACAGGGGAGCCTTTGACGTTCAGAAGGTTTTTGTCACACTCCATTTTAAAGGTTATGCGAGGATGATAGTCCTTTATTTTTTCAATAACCGGTGTTTTGAGAAAACCTGAAACGACACTGTTGAGATTGATCACCTCTGATACTGTGACACCCCGCCTGGCCAATGTGAGAAGGTCCTGGATGATCGCGGCTCCTTTCTCCGTGGAGTTCAAAATCTTTTCGACGTAATTTCTGGCCCGCTGTCCCTCAGGAACTTCCATCAAAAGTAGTTCCGAATATCCGGTCAGAACTCCCAAAACATTATTCAAGTCATGGGCTACTCCGCCGGCCAGTTGCCCGAGAGCTTCCATCTTCTCTGCGCGATTCAGGCGTTCTTCCAGACTCCGTTTCTCATCATCAGCTTGTTTGTGTAGGGTGATATCTCGTGCAATTCCGCGAAAACCGATAATTTCTTTTTTTTTGTTGTGCATGGGAAAAGCCGATATTTCAGCAATGCCCGTTGTTCCATCTTTATTAATGGCCGTGTAAGAAATGCTTCTTTCGGATTTACCGGTTTTGTAGATGTTGCTAAAAGCATTATGCAAGATTTCGATATCCTGCTGAACTGCCTGACTTCGATAGTTTGTTCCTATCAGTTCTTCTCTGGAATACCCTAAGAGACGGCAATCTGCATCATTAGCGAAAGTAAAATTTCCGGCGAGATCTACCTCAAAATAGCCTTCCGCCATCTCATCAAGTATCGTACGATATCTCTCCTCTGAACGACGTACCATCTCTTCCATTTGTCTGCGTTCAGTCACGTCGCGAGAAAGACCCCTGAATCCGATGGCCTTACCTTCCGAATTTCTTATTAGAGATACCGACGTTTCATTGAGAACTTTAGTCCCGTCTTTTCGAATGGACTCGACTTCTAATGACTCAATTGGTTTGCCGGTTCGGTAAAGTTCGTAGTAGGGTTGATACAATTTTTCTGCGTTTTCTTCATCTGTATGTTGTCGAAAGTTCATCCCGACTACTTCTTCTTTGGTATATCCCAGAAACCTGCAGTTGGTTTCATTAACAAAAGTATAATTGCCGGCAAGGTCAAGTTCAAAATAGCCATCCTGGATGTTTTCCAGGATGTTACGATATTTGCTATCGGTCTCCCGCAGTGCCTCGAGCGCAGTCTCCTTTTGGAACTCGGCCCGCTTGCGCTCGGTGTCTAATTGTTGCAGTTGCTTGATTTTCTGCTTTAAGATGGAATTCTCTTCCAGCAATTCCGCATTAGTCTTGGCTTGGTTTTCCATCCGGTAAACCCTCGTGTCGTGATAAAGGACGGTGATGGCTGGAGTCAAAATAGCCCAAATTTGTTACAAGCCTAATATTACGTGAAAAAATACCGTATACTCATTGAGAAGTCAAACGGAATATAGTTTATTGTGAAACTCCCATTCCGAAAGCGCAGCGTAGCGGAATGGGTAAGTTGAACAATCCTGCGCAGCAGATGGTATAATACCCCGTAGCTTGCTGCGGAATAGTTTCCAAAGCTTGCTTTGGGGTTCATACCCGTGATCAGATGCTGTTAAGTATTGAAATGAAAGGGGACATCCATGATATCCATGATAAGTTATGTCAAGGGGAAAACGGAGATTTCNNGCGCGGAAGGAAGCGTCTGGCTTGCCATCAGTGGTGAGGCTTCCCGGGAAAACGGCGCGATGGCGCACTTGCAGTCGGTGGCTGGAGAGCCGGCGTTTAATCTTTAATCCTGAAAGTAAAAAATAAAATAGGGATGTCCATGATAAATTTTGTCGTGGGGAAAACGGAGATTTCCCCACGACCTTCAAGAAGCGACTTCCTGATGGCTAAATGACTCCTTGTTGCCATGCGTCCGACCTTTTTTAAATCTTCTTTCATGTGGTCCGCAGATCAAGATCATATGACCAGACATCCATTTGCTGCCAGAGGGTCTCATTCATGCTCAGGTATGATGATTTTGTAATGACCCTTGCAGAAGATTGAGTTTGGGTCAACCTGCCGGCCTCGAAACAGTTCTACGGGCGCCGATTCCTTTACGGGCGCAGTCCCCTAATTCGGCAAGGCCCGGCAGGAAGATCATCTGTAGGTAACATTATATTTCGATCCGGTTACCCCCGCAGCCCGCAGGTGGAGCATGGCGGGTGTAACCGGATTGAAGCTTAGACAACCTCGGCTTGGGCTAAAGTTGCAAAGTCCGTTTTTCGTTTATCCACTGCAAGCATATACGCAACCATTTTTCTGGCGACGGCCAGTGTGGCCCGATTGCGATTGCCCCGCTCTAATTCTTTGGCATGGAGGACCGCTAGATGATGACCTGGCAAAGCCGGGTCGCCAGAATCAATATCATAACAGGGATCGGATAGCTAAAAAACGTCAGGCGGGTGATAAGGCATTGTCCACCCGCCTGACGCATCACATGAAACTTTTTAACTTAAAACGTTAACTTTAAACTTGAAACGTTAAACTTGAAACTTTTTTCAGTTGTCCTTATATCCCCCCGCCCTGGTGATCTCGCGGGTGATCTCCACCGCCTTTTGCGGGCTGATGAAAGCCCATAAGGCTCCGGCGTTTTCCCGTTTCATATTGATGGTAATACCGGCAGCCGTTTTGGTGTCGAGTTTTTCCATCATGGGGCCGGCTTTCGCGGGAGGCGTGGCTTCATATACCTTCGCCATGTCTTTATACCGCTTGATCTCCTGCTCACGACCGGCATCGAGCGATACGGCAATTTTTTCCTCCAGGCTTTTTAACAGATCTATTTTCTCCACAATCTCTTTTCTCAACGCAAGCAGCCGCTGCTCCTCGGTACGCACGGCGTTTTCACGCAAATCGAGCTCGGCTCTCTGCGCGGCCAGCGCCCCTGCAAGATCTCTTTGTTTTGAAAGCGTATCCTCCATCGCATCCCTGACGACGGGAGGCGTTGTCGAAAGCCCCTCGATCGTGACTTCCTTGACGGGTTTCTCGGCTACCGGCACACCTGCCGGCTGCGCCAAAGCCTGCACCGGACCGAACGCGGCTGACGTCCAATCATCGGCTTTCTGCAGCACGCCGAAAACCGAAGCGATTTTGACTACCGCTAAAATCAGCACCACAATCTGTATGGCAATAACTATTTTTTTCATGTCTCTCTCCTGCCGAATTTCAGAACCGACATTTCGTCCGAGCTCTTCTGCTCGAGGTCGTTCATCGTCTTTTGGTATTCATCGGACTGCCGTTCCTTTAAGTTTTCCAGGATTTTCCTATTTTTTACGGCTTCCACCAATTCTTTTCTTTTGCTCTCCACAAGGCCTGTGACCTCTTGAATGATGTTTATCTGATCGAGTTCCTTCAGACGGATTGCCTCTATGTATGATACTCTCGAGGCAATGTCCTGTGCCCTCAAAAGGGTACTTTGCATCTGTCGTAAATCACTGAGCATGCTTTCCCTCTCGGCGATGAGTGTATTTAACAATTCCCTTTCGGTTTCCAGCCTGCGTCGAATGTCGGAATAGTCGCCGAGAATTTTCTCTTCAACATTGATCCGGTATTCAAGCACGGATTGAAGCTTAAATTTAAACATGGTGCTTACTCACGAAGCAGTTCCATCAACTGCTCTCTGGCCTCGCCAAAGCCAATGTTCTCTCCGATATTCTGCCGCAGAAAGGCATTGACCTTCTCTATCATGTTCACCGCATGATCAATCCCCGGATTGGAACCGCTCACATACGCCCCGATGTTGATAATATCTTCCGCTTTCTTATACGTGGCGACAATATTCATCAGATCATTGGCCTTCTTTTTATGCTCATCATCCACAATGTCGATCATCACACGGCTGATACTTTGCAGTACATCAATGGCCGGATAATGGTTTTTGTTGGCCAGCGAACGCGAAAGCGAGATGTGTCCGTCCAGGATTGACCGGGCCGCGTCCGAAATCGGCTCATTGAAATCATCGCCTTCCACCAGAATCGTGTACAGCCCGGTGATGCTGCCCACGCCCTCCACAATGCCTGAACGTTCCAGAAGTTTCGGCAACATGCTGAATACCGACGGGGTATATCCCTTTGTCGTCGGCGGCTCTCCCACCGAAAGTCCGATTTCCCTCTGTGCCATGGCGAAACGGGTCAGGGAATCCACCATCAAAAGCACATCGTTTCCCTGATCGCGGAAATATTCCGACACGGCGGTGGCCACATAGGCGGCCCTCATCCGGATCAGGGGATGCATATCGGATGCGGCAACCACCACGACGGAACGAGCCAGACCTTCCTCACCGAGATTCTTTTCTAAAAACTCGCGAACCTCCCTGCCCCGCTCACCGATCAAGCCGATCACGTTGACATCCGCCTTGGTATTGCATGCGATCATGCCCATGAGAACGCTTTTCCCGACGCCGGATCCTGAAAAAATGCCCATGCGCTGGCCCTTGCCACAGGTGAACAGCGCGTTGAGCGCGCGGATTCCCATATCCATCGGTTCCTGAATGCGTCCCCGTTCCAGCGGATTGATGGGATCGGCATAGATGGGATATTCGTCCTGATATGTGATCGGGCCCTTATTGTCGATGGGATTTCCCTTCCCGTCAATCACGCGCCCCAGAAGTCCCCGTCCGACACCGACGGATGCTTTATGCCCCATGGAGAGAATTTTACAGCCCGGCCCCAGGCCCTGGATGCTTTCGAGCGGCATTAAAAGGACACGGCCGTTTCTGAATCCGACCACTTCCGCTTCCAGGGGTGTATCTCCGTTGACGGGAACGATGCCACAGACATCGCCGATCGATGCGGCTGGCCCGTTTCCCTCGACCATCAGACCGACAATTTCACTGACTTTCCCGTTGACCCGGATGGGATTCATCCGTTTGAGAAGTTTCTCATACCGCGATATGTCAATTTGTGGGTTCATCGTGGTCCGGGTCCGCCCTGATGGTTCATGCGTCACGATTTCAGCATGGAGGTTTTAATCTCCTTGAGCTGGCTTTCGAGTCTTGCGTCCACTTCACCCAGCGCGGTTTCCACAACCGCGCCACCTCTTTTGATGGACGAGTCCTCCTCAAACATCACGTTGCGCAGCGAATCAAACGACTGAAGAAAATCCTTCTTCACCTCCATCATGTAGCGGAAGTCCAGGGGATTGAGACGGATTTTCATCCCATCCGTATCCGCAACACTGCGAATGGCGTTTTTCAGTACCTCCAGAATCGCGTCCTTACGGGTGGTCACTTCCGTGTGCAGGATTTTTTCGGCAATGGCAATCGCCAGTTTGACGATCTGCTCCTCGCCTTTGGCAAGAATGTCTTTATGAATCATCGGCACCGCGCGGGTCGCGGCGGAAAGAGCCTCCAGAGCCATTGCAACATCTTTTTTCTGAAACGCCAAACCGTCGGCATAACCTTTTTCATAAGACGCTTTGCTTGCGTCTTTCATTTGCGCGTCGCGGTCTGATCCGACGTCACCGGGATTCGAATTTCCCGACTTTGCACCGGTGCCGGGTGTCGATGGGCCTTTTGTACCGGGCACACTCCCCTTCCCGGCGTAAGACAAAGGCACGGTCTTCCCGGTATCCAAGGTTTGCGTCGCTTTGATCACTTTGGTTTTATACGAATCCATCTTTCTCATCACCGCGCAGAATCACGATTCTGCCTTCCGCTTCCAGTTTCTTGGTCGTTTCCACTATCTTACGCTGACTGGCTTCGACCTCCGATATCCGGATCGGCGGCATGAGCGATATCTCTTCTCTGAGCATCTCCGCTCCGCGCTTGGACATGTTCTTGAAGATCCGTTCGCGCTGCGCGTCATCTACCATTTTGAGGGCGCGCGCCAGATCCTCGGCGCTGACTTCCTTCATCATTTCCTGCAGGGACTTGTCGTCGAGCTTCAGAATATCATCGAAGCTGAACATATAATTGCGGATCTGCGCCGCCAGTTCCGGATCGGAATCCTCAAGCGACGTCATGATGGCGTTTTCGGTGGAACGGTTCATACGGTTCAGGATGTCGGCGATCACCTGGGTGCCGCCCATTTGGGTATCGGACGTATTGCCGATAATCAGTTCCTTTTCCAGCGTGGCGGCCAGTTCGTCGATGAATTCGCGGGGAACACTTTTGAGCGTCGCCATGCGTTTGGTAATTTCATACTGAATCGCCTGAGAGAAATGCTCCAGCACCTGGGCTGCTTTCTCCGGCCTTAAGTGGACTAGAATCAGGGCAATGGTTTGCGGATGTTCGGTCCGCGTGAATTCAGCCATGATTTTCGGATCGATTTCCTGAAGCCTTTCAATAATCGGATTGTCAAACATCGACTGATCCACATCACCCATGATATTTTCCGCGTCTTTTTCACCCAGAGCCTTGACGACCAGATTCTTCGACGCCCCGTCGCGCACGGAAATCGTTCCACCGAGCTCTTTGGCCATCGTGCAGAATTCTCCGGCAACGGAGCTGATGGTTTCCGCGGGAATATTTGAGACACGGCTCATCTGTTTGCCCAGACGCCTGATTTCCGCCGGCCTCAAGTTTTTCATCACAGCGGCGGCCAGATCTTCATCCAGAGACAAAAGCAGAATGGCCGCTTTTTCTTCACCGGTCATACGGTCCTCTTTTGATGAAACACATCTTCATCTTTGATTTGGTTACTTGATCCAGTTGCGCAATATATCAGCGAACTGCTTGGCGTCGACCCGTGCCATTTCTCTGGCGATCTCCGTTTCCGTCATCGACCGCCCGGCTGCGGCCTGACGGTACTCCTGTGCCCCCTGCTGGGCATAACCACCACCCGCGACACCTGCTGCAGTGGCGCCTGCTTCCGCCATCGGAGGCGACACAGAGGCGCTCATCACGCTTCTTAACAGGGGTCGCAGGATAAACAGGAAGATAAAACCGATCAGAGCGAATATTCCGACATACTTGAGAATCGGGGATGCGGTATCCACAGCATTCTGGAAGGTAGCGCCTTCCATTTCTTCGATTTGCGCCTTACGAAACGGCATATTCGTTACGACCACCTGATCGCCCCGCTGGGCATCAAAACCGGCGGACTTGCGTACCAGATTTTCCAGGGATTCAATTTCATTGGCGGTGAGTGCCGTATAGACTTCTTCGTTGTTTTCGTTTTTCGTATACTTGCCGTCCACCAGAACCGCAATGGACAATTTCTTCGTTTCACCCACCGGCATCACGGTCTTGCTGACGACCCGGTTGATCTCATAGTTGACGATTTCATCGACGCTTTCTTTTTTCGGACTTTCCGATACGGCCGCGTTATTCCCCACGGCATGTTCCGTCTCCACGTTGCGCTGCCGGCTGCGAATCACCTGCGCTTCCGGGTCGTAGCTTTCTTCCGTTTTTTCCATAATGCGGAAGTCCAGTTCCGCCGCTACACGCACGGCAGCGTTGCCCTTCCCCACCACGTTCTCCAGCATGGATTGAATACGCGCGGCCAGATCGCGTTCCATATTGCGCTGATAATCAACCTGCCTTGCTGTCAAACCGGAAAGTTTGGAGTCATCCTGCTTGGCGGAAAGGATGTTGCCGCGGGAATCGACAATCATGACCTCGCCCGGATTCATGCCCTCAATCGAACTGGCCACCAGATGAGCTATGCCTTCAATCTGCGCGGGGCGCAGGCTTTTACCTGCTTTTATTCGCAGGGTTACGGACGCGGTCGGTTTTTTCTGCTGATCGGTAAAAAGAGAATCCTTCGGTAAAGCGATATGCACGCGGCTGGACTGAATTTCATCGAGTCCGTTGATCGTGCGGGTCAGTTCGCCCTGAAGTGCACGCCGGTAATTGAGCTGCTGTTCGAATTCGGTTGCCCCCAGGGTCTTTTTGTCAAAGATTTCAAATCCGACGCCACCACCCTGCGGCAAACCGGAAGCTGCCATCTCAAGGCGCAACTCGGAGACCTGTTTTGCCGGAACGGAAATGGTCCCGCCTCCGGCGGATACCCGGTAGGGGATTTTTCTCTCACTGAGTCTTTCCACGATGCTTCCCCCGTCCTCCGCGGAGAGATTCGAAAAAAGCACCCGGTACTCGACTTGCACAGTCAGGTAGACCATCAGCGCAATGCTGGCGGCCGCCACGAGAAAGACCATGACCACGGAGACTTTCCGCGTAGGGCTTAATGCTTCAAATCCGGTAAACAGCCTGGTGAGCGATTGTAAAATTGAGTCCATGAAATCATCCCGATCAAAGAGTTACGCTAAACCTGCATCCGCATGACTTCCTGGTAGGCATCCAGAATTTTATTACGGACCTGCATCATCACCTGAAAGGAAATACCGGCTTTCTCCAGCGCAATCATCGCTTCGTGAATGGAGCCCGCGTCTTCGAGCTGCACTTTGGCAATGGCCTGATCCGCGTCGCTTTGCAGCTTATGGATGTCCGATATCGCATCTTTCAGAGCGTTTCCGAAAGACCCGCCCGCGGATGGGCCCACCCCGTCGGGCTTTTGCGGTTCAATACCAGTTAAGGGCTTCAGAGGATCCACAGCGCTGCGTATAAAGATATCCGTCATGACGTCATACTCCCTGAAAGTTCGTTATTTTCCGATCTCCATCGCCTTGAGCGCCATATTCTTGAGTGCGTCAAACGCCGTGGCATTGGCCTCATAGGCGCGCGAAGCCGTGATCAAATCGGTCATCTCCAGCATCAAATTGACATTGGGCAAGGTTACAATCCCGTCTTTGTCCGCGTCGGGATGTGCCGGATCGAATATTTTCTTGAAGCCCTCCTGCTCATCGACGATCTGGCCGACCTTGACCGCGTTGACCGCGTCTTTGAGTTTTGCATCAAATCCTTTTTCCAGCGGATCCGCGGCGAAGGACATGACTTTCCTTTTGTAGGGACCGCCCTCAGGCGTGCTGGTGGTGGACACGTTTGCAATATTGCTGGTGACGACGTCCATTTTCTTTCGTTGCGCCGACAATCCGCTTCCTGTAATCTTGAAAGTCGTCATAAAATCCATTTTACTTGGCCTCCGTTAAGACATTTCGAATGCCTTTGAATTTACGCGCCAATAATTCGACGGTCAAATTATACATCAGATGGTTCTCCGCCAGGTTGGTCATCTCCGTGTCCAGATCCACTTTCTCTTCGGATGTCACCTTTTTAAAGTCATTTGCGGAAATTTCGTCACGGCCATTGGGAAAATGTTTCTCATGCGTCCGCTTGAGATTGATTTGCATATCCATAACCCGCTTGAGATCATCTTTGAAAACATAGTCCGACGGACGATAACCTTCCGTATCCAAATTCGCGATATTAGATGTGATTGTCTTATTTCGCTCGGATCGGTAATCCATCATCGTGGATAATGTGTTAAATGTTTTCCCAAACAGTGGTTCCATTTTTATCGCCTCGCAAAACAAGTTTGCAAATCGCGTACCAGGATCCTCTCAATCTTCCGAATTCGGATCCTGGATACCGTACTCGTTTAATTTATTGCGCATGGTACGCACGCTGATGCCTAATATTTTTGACGCTTTCGTCTTATTCCAGTTAACTTTATTGAGCGTGTCAAAAATCATATTTTTTTCCATCTGATACAGGGTGTTTGACTGATCGCCGTCATTTTCCTGACGCCGTACCTCCGTATCGCCCTCACCCACCCTTGCCGCCTTTTCGCGCCCGGAATCCTTCTTTAGAAAAAGATGCCCTGCGCCGATAGGCCCTCCCGCGCAGATGAGTACCGCCCGTTCGATGACATTTTCGAGTTCGCGGACGTTTCCCGGCCAGTCATAAGCCATCATGATGGATTTGGCATCTTGAGTCAGCCCCGGTTCTTTCTTCTCATTGACTTCGCTGTATTTACGGATAAAATAGTCAGCCAGAAGCAAAATATCGCCGCTTCGCTCCCGCAGCGGCGGAACAATCACCGGGATCACATTGAGGCGGTAATAAAGATCGCTGCGAAACGTCTTCTGCAGAATTCTCTGCTGCAAATCGGCATTCGTGGTGGCAATCAGCCGCACATCCACCGGGACAGGCATCCTGCCGCCCAGGCGGTCGACCTCCGACTCCTGAATGACGCGCAGCAATTTTGCCTGCAGGCCCATATCCATTTCGGATATTTCATCGAGAAGGAGTGTTCCGCCGTCGGCCAGTTCGAATTTACCGAGTTTCTTGACCGACGC
The DNA here is from genome assembly GCA_002347685.1 of Syntrophaceae bacterium UBA2280. Classification (GTDB taxonomy): domain Bacteria; phylum Desulfobacterota; class Syntrophia; order Syntrophales; family Smithellaceae; genus UBA8904. The sequence continues at coordinate 120,167 of DDWS01000004.1, read as the reverse complement.
GCCGGTGAAAGCACCCTTTTCAAAGCCGAACATTTCACTTTCCAGAAGCTGCGCGGGAATGGCCGCGCAATTCACCGCGATAAAGGGCATCTTGCGCCGGTGGCTGTGACGATAAACGAAACGGGCAAAAAGCTCCTTCCCGGTTCCGCTTTCCCCCTGGATCATGATGCTGGATTTGCTCGGCGCGACCGTCTTGAGCATATCGAGAAGCTCGAGAATTTTTTTGTCCTGGGTGATAATCTCTTTGTGCGGATACACCGCCCCCTCTTTTGACTGCTCTTCCGCATCCATGCCGGCCTGCACATTGGCGGCCAGCACATTTTTGACGGCAAACTCGAGGTCGTCGAGTGAAAACGGTTTCATGATAAATTCGGAAGCACCCTCTTTCATGGCTTCCACAGCCGTGTTGACGGTACCGTACGCCGTGATCAGAATCACGGGCGTTTGAGGGGATATTCTTTTGACGCCTCTTAAAACGTCCATGCCGCTCATTTTCGGCATCCGCATATCGGTGACGACGCCGGCAAACCGGCCGCTTTTGAACTTGACGAGCGCATCCGCTCCGTTTTCGGCTGTTTCCACATCATAGCCGCAGGAGGTCAGCGACTCGGAAAGAGCCATCCTCATGGACTGATCGTCATCAACAATCAACAATTTTTCCGCGTTGGACATCTACAATATCCCCCTTCAAGAGCGATCTGCCGGCAGCACGGGAAAACCGACATTGACGATCATGCCTCCCTGTGGCGCGTTTTCCACTGATATCGAACCCTGATGTTCACTGACAATATTATGCACAATAGCCAGACCCAGCCCGGATCCGCCTTCGCGATTGCTGAAAAACGGATCAAATATCCGGGAGAGATTGGATTCTGGAATGCCCGGGCCTATGTCTTGAAAAATGACTTCCGCGATCTGCTGATCGTCCGCCAGAAGACTGCGGGGCAAAATTCGCGTCATGACATTCAGCCTCCCTCCTTCCGGCATGGCCTGCTGGGCATTGAGCAGAATATTCAAAAAGACCTGTTTGATCATTTCCGGATCCCCGGCGATGTCCATGTCCTCATCCGCGTACCGGACGGACAATTCTATGCCGCCTTGCTCCATAATCTGATCGGAAAAGCTGATCACCTCCGCCAGGACCTTGCGCAGATTCATGCGCCGCATCTGCGGTGTGGGTCTGCGCGTAAACAAAAGCAGGTTCGATATTTTGTTGTCCACATTTTTTACCGAGGAAATAATCTGCACAACCCGCTCCCGATCCTTCGGATCGCTTAGCTTTTTTAAAAGCAGTGAAGCGAATAATTCGATACTGCCGAGAGGATTGCGGACTTCATGGGCGATATTGGCGGCCATTTCGCCCATCGATTCGAACTTCTCGGTTCTCTTGGCCATCTCTTCGAGCCGCTCGATCCTCGTGATATCACGCAGCACAAGGACATGCCCTATCGTTTCACCATCGGTGGATTGAAAAGGCGACCCGAATATTTCGAGGGTCCTGTCATTTATTTTCACCTTGTGCCCGGACTCCCCCTTAAAATATTCTTCCAGGTTCATCGTCTGCCAGTCATGACCTGTCATCGATTCCAGCAGGATACCGATGTGTCGTCCTGTCACCTCCGATTGACGCGCGCCGGTAAATACTTCCGCACACGAGTTGAGCGTGGATATCCGCCCGTTGAGATCCGTCACGATGACACCGTTGATCAGGCTCTCCAGAATATTTTGCAGATAGTTCTTCGTCTGCTCTTTTTCCGTAACGGTCTTGATGAGTTCGGCGTTTTTCTCCTCCAGCTCCTGGTTGAGCAGGGCAAACCTCTCTTCGAGCCGCAGATAGGCTCGCTCAAGCTCCGCCGTCGCTTTATTGAAGCTTTCAAATGATTTCTGCAGTTCGGCCAAATCTTGCATGCGCTGATTCCTGTTCCTTGTTACTTTATTTGAGATCCGTACTTTTCCCACCACTGCCTGTCACTGATGTAGTAATCCAGCACGGTACCCCAGAAACCGTCGGTCCCCGCAGCGGCCCTGATCTGATTGAACGTGTTTTGCGCATCGTCGGTCCGTGACATCTGCATATAGGCCTGGCCCAGAAGAAACTGAGACCACAGCCTTAATTCCCGGTTCTCCGTATTTTGGACGGATTTGGAATACATCTGTGCGCCGTCGGGCAAGTTTTTGGCCTGCAGATATAAATCTCCAATTTCCTTATAGGCCACGCCCGCGTTGACTTTCTGTTTTTTCTCTCCGTTAAAGTACTTGAGCGCCGCCAGATAGGTTTGCAGCGCCTGGACGTTTTCATTTTGTTCACGTAGTGCTCTGGCGTAATTGGTATAGACACGCGCCGGCTCACCTAACTTCTGACCGGAACGCACCACATCCCCGTAATCGGCTGCGGCTTGTCCGTATCGTCCCCGCCGAAATGAAATGTCGGCCAGATTTGAGCGAACGGCTGTCAAGGTCGCGGCGTCTTTTTTCACGGACGGTTTACCCATCAGATCCGAAAGCAGACGCTCGGCCTGATTATATTTTCCCTGAATCATCAAACCCTCGGCCATGTCGATACTAACCTGATTGATGCTGGCTTCGTCCTTTGCAACCCCAAGATAGGCGGCCAGAATCCTTTGGTAGTCGTCCATAAGGCCCAGCGCTTTTAAACTCTGCGCAATCTTGTTCATCTGGTCGTATTCATCCTCCTTAAGCGCAACGGAACCAAACGAGGTAAAGTAAATATAGGCAACAGCCAGATAGTCCTTTTTTGCGTAATATTCATCAATCATATCCGCTGAAGCCGATTTCAGACCCCGCGCGGCATCCGCCGCCAGTTTGCTTTCCGGGTACAAATTGAGAAATTCCAGATAAATTTCGGCCGCCCGGCGCTTCTGTTTTGTTCCGGCCAGCGCGTCCCCCTTCTTCAAAAGCGCTTCTTCGGCATATGGGGTGGTTGGGTATTTCATGATGACCGTATCGTAGGCATCGATGGGATTTTGATAGTAGTGCAGGTGGTTCATATGAGAAAACGCCTTCACGCCCGGTTTTTGGACACCCAGCGATGCCATGGCCAGTATTGCCGGGGTCGCGTCGGGATGATCCGGATATTTGTCAATGATCCGGCTATAGACGGCCAGAGCGGACGAAAACTGACCGTCTTTGACGTAGGCATCGGCCAGATGCAGCAGAACTTCGCGGATCTTTTCATCCTCCGGGTATAGATTGGCATAATATGAGAAAGCGCTGATCGCTTCATTGTACCGGCGCATCTCCATCTTGTGCAGACCGAGATCCAGGATGATTCCGCGCGGCACACCGACGAGCGACGGCCATTTTTTTTGCGCATCCCGAAACCATATTTCAGCGTTGGCCGATTGCCTGGATTTATAAAATGCATGGGCAATCAGATAAAAAGATTCTTTGGCGCGTATCGCTCCCCTGTACTTGCGGAGATAGTGAATCAGACTGTCGGCGGCCTGCACGTATTTGCCGTCCTGATAATAAATATCGCCTATCTTGAAATAGCCTTCGGCCTCATAAGAAGAATCAGGATATTTAGCAATCAGATTCTGGTACTGCCGGATGCTTTCCGAATAGTATTTCAGATGTTCATAGGTGCGGGCGAGACGATAGTAAGTCAAGGCATTTTCCGGCCGCGGATCTGGAAAACTCTGAAGCGTATTTTTATAAAATTCGGCGGCAATCAGCAGATTTTGCTTGTTTCCCTGTTTGCCCAGGTAGTAGTGGCAATCCGCCATGTGCCTCAGCGCCCGCTGTCCCCATTCTTTGTCCGTGTCCTCTCGGGAGATAAACTCCTTGAAGGTTACAAGCGCCTGCTCGTACTTCTTGGCTTTTAATTCTCCCAGCGCCTGACTGTACAGGGGTGAGCCCGATTCAGGCTCGACGATCTCTAAATCGTCCGGATGTTTGAATTCCATGCTGTCCACGAGGCTTTCATCAATTAATTTGAGCGGTTCGAGGATGTTTTTCGCGCCGGAGCTTCGGGGTGCCGCCGGCGGGGGTCCGTCTGCCGGTTGCGGTGCTGTTAAGGGTTCCAGGGAAACAGGCGGCATTTTTGGAACGGCTTTTCTTTCCGGAATGGGCTTTCTTTCCAAAACGGGCTTCTCTTGTGATTTCTCCGCATCCGGGCCAGTACCGGCCTTGTAATATCCCTGTGCAATGGCTTCCTGTTCCGAGGAAAACAAGACCCGGTGATGTTTTCTGACCTTGCTGTAATAGGGCATACCCGGCAGATGATACCGTTTGCTGGTGGTGTTTCCAACCACGAAAGCCTTTTTCGAAAGGGACTGTGCATCTTGTGTTTTTTTCGCCGCAGACGCTACTACCTGTTTCTCTCGCACAACCGTCTGGGGCACAACACGAATAAAATACTGATCGATGATCTTCTTTTTCTTCATCCGTTCCGCAGCGACAACGGCTTTTCGGTGAGTGTCATACCTTCCCGCAAACACCCGATGCCATATGCCCATATCCTGCAAATCTGTCTCAACGGCGTATGCCTCATATCCGAGCGATTTCATTTTCCCGATTTCTTCTTCAGCCTGCTTAAGCGTTTTGTAGGAAGAAAAATGCACACCGTACGTTTTGGCCAGGGCCGCAGAAGCGCACAATGCCGTCCAGATGAGGACAACCGCAAAGAAAAAAACTATTTTATGAAATCGATGATTATTCCAAAGCATGTTTTTCAGTCGTCACTTTTTTGATTATGCACAGCAAAATACATACCATAAGAATTATACAATATTATCAATGTGAAAGGCAATGAAACGTTTTCTACGGGTTCTTCTTTTGCATCAATAATCTGTCAAATAGCCAGCCGAATAGCCAATTATTTGACACTAAGATCTTTCATCACATCGGCAATATGCAGCGAAACGGGAATTTGACGCGTTTTCTTCATAGAAAAAGCTATTAAAGCAAAGTGGCATTTTCATTGCATGATGATCAACCAACGATATTAGTAAAAAGGATCACTCATGACGGACGAACTGATCACAGATTCTGACAACAAGCGGGAATATTCACGCGTTGAAATCTATATCCCCGTGGAAATTAAGAAAATTGATAAAGAACGGCGTTTAGAACTGCGATCAAGAACATCGGGGGATTCGTTTCTGGCGGAATTCAAGTCTTTGCCCAATCCTGACGATCAGATTATTGCACAATGGCTTCAGACGATTAATTTGAAGCTCAATGAAATCATCCGCATGATGACCATTCAGCAAGACGGGTTTCATTGTATGAATATGACGAAAGTGAATATTGGTGGCGGCGGAATGAGTTTTTTTTCCGACTGCTCTTTCGAGCCGGGTGATATCCTGGAAATCAAGCTTATGCTCACCATGCAAAGGCCGATGGCACTCTTTCTCTACGGGGAAGTGGTGGATGTGGCCGTACCGCATCCTAACTACAACACTGCGGTGCACTTTATCGCAATCGATGATTTTGTCCGCGATGAAATCATCAAGTTTGTCTTTGAGACGGAAAGAGAAATCCTGCGTGAAAAAAGAAAATAGGTTCATGATCCCATGATTGCCATTATCGGTTTTGTGATTGTTTCGGTCGCCGTAATCGGCGGCTATCTTCTCGAAGGCGGGAATCTTTCCATCATTTTCAAACCGGTGGAATTTATGATCATCGGCGGGGCCGCCCTCGGGGGTTTCATCATCGCGTCGCCTCTGAAAGTCATCAAAGCGGTAGGCGGCTCCATTTCGCGCATTTTTACCAACAAACCGATTACGAAGCAGGATTACATTGAAGTTCTCTTGATGATCAACGGCATATTTTATAAAATCCGTCAGCAGGGGCTCGTTTCCATCGAATCGGACGTGGACGAACCCGAACAAAGCCCAATTTTCTCCCAGTACCCAAAAGTTTTACAAAATCATGCGGCCATTGAACTCATCACGGACACACTGCGCACCGTCATGACCACTACGATTGCCCCTCACGAACTGGAGTCATTGATCGATCAGGAACTCGAGGCCCATCATGAAGAAGCGATGACGCCTTCGCACAGTGTCGGCGTCATCGCCGACGGGCTTCCCGGACTCGGTATCGTCGCGGCGGTTCTGGGCGTCATTTTAACCATGGGCAAGATCAAGGAACCGCCTGAAGTTCTGGGTGCGAGTATCGGTGCGGCACTGGTCGGGACATTCCTGGGCGTTTTACTTTGCTATGGATATGTGGGTCCGATGGCAAGAAATATGGAATTTATTGCCAACGAAGACCTGCAATACTTAAACGTGATTAAAGTGGCGCTTCTGGCCTTCATCGGCGGTGGCGCGGCGCCGAAAGTGGCCGTGGAATTCGGACGACGGGTGATCCCGTCTTCCGTTAAACCCTCTTTCCTTGAAATGGAAGACGCACTGCGCAATGCGAAAACCAGTCAGGCAAAAACGAAGTAACGCATAGGATTATGGAAGATCGTCCACAGCAAATTATCATCAAGAAAGTCAAGAAGGCCAAGGGCGGAGGCGCTCACGGCGGCTCGTGGAAAGTCGCGTATGCCGACTTTGTAACCGCCATGATGGCTTTTTTCCTTCTGTTATGGCTCTTGAGCATGGTTTCCGACGAAAGAAGAGCCGCCGTTTCGGAGTATTTTCTTAAATACAGCATTTTTCAGGAAAGTGGTTCGTCGGCCCTGGATCTAAAAGACAGCAAAGCGACGGATCCCCGCTTTCCCCAGGATGCCTCCGGTCAGCCAGCTTCACTGGCCTCCGTAAATGTGCGGGGCAAAAGTCAGGCGGAATTCGGCCAGAAGAGGGGAAAACAAACCACAGATGCACGTGATGAAGACCTGGTCAAAAAGATCCGGACGTCTATCGACGATAAAATGGCCGCATATCGTGATCAAGTCCTGGTGGACGTCATCGAAGGCGGTATCCGTGTCCAGGTGATCGACTCGGATGGCTCCATGATGTTTCCGCTGGGCTCCGCGAAGCCCACCCAGAGGGCCAGGGAAATCCTTCAAGTGGTTGCGGATAACATGAATCAGATACCCGGCAAAATCGTTGTGGAAGGGCATACCGACGCCGCCCCGTTTCGGGGGGGACAAGTCACCAACTGGGAGCTTTCCACATCACGCGCGTCAGCCGCCCGCCGTGTCCTAGAAGAATCCGGCACGGATCCGACAAGAATCGCCAGAGTAGTGGGCTATGCCGATCAGGAGCTGCTCTTGCCTCTTGACCCCCGCGACCAGCGCAACCGGCGTATCAGCATCATCGTCCTGCACCCGGAGAACTGACCGCTACTCGTTTAGACACACATCCACAACGAATGTTCCCTCATCAATTTCAAAGGGAATAATGAGACTCGGCCCGCCCAGCACATGCGTGATGGAGTGATCCTTTCCTGACACGACGGTCGGAATGGCGGCCTGGATGTAAAAGCCTTCCGCTTCGAGATGCTTTCTGGCCACTCCGGAGATCATGTTGGTGATTTCACCCACGGCATCCTTAATGTCGCTGTTGAGACTCTTGATATTTTCACCCAGCATGTTGGAGACGATTTTCAAAATGGCTGCTTCGCTGAAACTCAACGCCAGCGAACCTGTCGCGGATCCGGTCAGGCCGATGATTCCGGAGACATCCCCTTTAGCCAGATTATCGACTTTCAAATAAGGTTTTGCCGCTCGCGGTTCAACAAAAGCCATCGTCTTTAGCACACTGACCGTCCCGTCCAGAAACGGGTTGATAAATTTCACATTCATAGGTTGCCTTTCATCGATATCATGAAGCCATCTCATTTTCCGATGCTATCCATGATCTTTTTTATTTTTTCATTTAAGACTTCCGCAGTAAACGGCTTTACGATATAGTTATTCACGCCCGCCTTTACCGCCGCGACAACATTGTCCTGAAGCGCTTCAGCCGTCACCATGAGAAAAGGCGTTGATGCCAGTTCCGCGTCCGCCCGCACCGCCTTGAGCAGTTCCAGACCCGTCATGTTCGGCATGTTCCAATCGGAAATGATGAAATCGATTTTATGCGTCTTGAGCGCTTTGAGTGCCATAACGCCGTCTTCCGCTTCGACAATGTCATCGTACCCGACCTGTTTCAACAGGTTACGGACCACCTTTCTCATTGTGGCAAAATCGTCAACAATTAATACTTTGATGTTTTTTTCACTCATGGTTTACCTCTCCTATTTTTATCTTCGTCCCTGAAAGAACTACTGCAATGATCGATCTTCCGCCAACTCGAATAAACCTTCCGTATCAATGATCAATCCGACCCGTCCGTTACCCAGGATCGCGCCACCGGCCAGACCTCTGATGTTTTTTAAGCTCTCGCCCAGGCTTTTAACCACCACTTCGGTTTTGCCGATGATTTTATCCACCATCAGACACCGCGAACCTGCTTCCCCTTCGACCACAACCACAATGGCATCCCAGGGATCTTTGTATTCCGGTTCGATGTCAAACAGATCATACATGCGAATCAAAGGCATAAGATGTCCCATCGCATGAATCGTCTCACCCCTTCCGACAACATTATTATAGGTTTCACGTGGCGGACGAAGCGCCTGGCGGATGGCGGTCGTCGGGATGATGTAGCTTTCATTGCCGACTTTGACAATCATGCCGTCGATAATGGCCAGAGTCAGAGGAAAACGCGTAGTAAAAATCGTGCCTTCTCCAACAGTGCTTTCAATTTCAATTTTACCGCGAAGTTTTTCCACAGCGCGTTTGACCACATCCATGCCGACTCCGCGGCCGGACACATCGGTCACCTTTTCCGCCGTGGACAGACCGGGCAGAAAGATCAGTCTGTATATTTCCTGATCCGTAAGCGTGTCGTCACGCTGAATGTGCCCGGCTTTGATGGATTTTTCAAGAATTTTCTGCCGATCGAGTCCCCGGCCGTCATCGCCGATTTCAATCACGATATTGCCGCCGCGGTGATAGGCCTTCAGTGTAATCACACATCTTTCGGATTTACCTGCCTTGATCCGTTCTTCCGGCGTTTCCAGTCCGTGATCCACGGAATTGCGGATCATGTGCACCAGCGGATTATAGATTTCATCGACCATATTGCGATCGATTTCCGTATCTTCGCCGACCATCTCCACCGAAACGTTCTTTCCTGCATTTTTGGCCAGGTCCCTGACCAAACGGGACATGCGTTGAAACGTTTGCTTGATGGGAATCATCCTCAGAGTGGTTGACACACGCTGCAAAGCGGAGGTAATCCGGAAAAACTGTGAGATGTCACGAACCAGCCTCTTATCGGCGTTGACCTGATTCCTCAAATCTCTGGAAATCATCGTCTGGGTGATAACCAGCTCGCCTACCATATCGATCAAATCATCGAGTTTTATCGTATCCACACGGATTGTGGTCAAATCCGTGACCTGATCTACCTGTTTACGCAGCGCCTGGGAAACCTGTTTGGGCTTAACAACACCCTCTTCAATGAGCGTCTGACCGATTTTCTTGCCGCCGGTCATCTCCTTGCTTAGTGTCTGTTCGAGTTTTTCCTGAGAGATAATACCGTCATCAACGAGGATTTCGCCGATCTTTTTCCCGCCTGCCTGGATATCAAACCCTTGTTCGACTTTATGAATTCTTGATTCTAATGACGGAATATCAAGGTCAACCGCCGGGGTCTTCCTGCCTTCGAGCACATCCCTCAACTGGCCGATCAGTGCTTTGAGCGCGTCGGCGCCGTCGAGAACCACATCAATCAGGGCGGGTGTAACGTCGATCTCGCCGTTTCGGGCCTTGTCGAGCAGGCTCTCCAGATTGTGTGCAAGCGCTCTGATTTTTTCGAGGTTGAGGAAACTGGCCACGCCTTTGATGGAGTGAAACGGCCGGAAAATGGCGTTGATATAATCTTTGTTCTCCGGCTCATTTTCCAGGTTCAGAATATTGATCTCAATCTCTTCGATGTATTCGAGCCCTTCTGCGATAAAATCACGGGTGAGCGACTCATCCTGTATTTGAAACTCCTTTGTAACGGTAGCCTCCGCTGCGTCCGCAGCCGGCACTTGGCCTAAGGCATTGCCTTGAGAGTCGCGGCTGCTGGCAACACCCGCGACGGCGCTTGTTTTTTCCAGAAATTCCTTGATGCTTCCCTGATAGTTTCCTGTGTTTTTGAAACTGTCGGCGATCTCCTGCATCAGATGAATACCGCCTTCAAATACCCTGGCCGCGTTTTCCTTATCCTTGATCGTGTCGAGGATGACATTTTCCAGAATCTGGCTCAGACTATCGGCACAGGTCTTCATGGAAGCCACTTTTTGTTTTTTGGCCTCATCGACAATGAGTTCCAGATGATTGAGGAGCCTGCCCGACGTGGAGATATCCAGTTCTCGACTGTCGAGAAAAAGATACTCCTGGGCCAGCTTATTCAACAACGAAATTAATTCATCATAATGCATAGTCACACCATCTTTATGATTTCTGAAGCGATCAGTTCGATTGAAGCTACTTTATCCGCAGCGCCCAGTTTTATGGCTTCCTTGGGCATACCGAAAACAACACAGGTTTTCTCATCCTGGGCGATGGTTGTCGCACCCGCGTTTTTCATCTCCAGCAGGCCTTCTGCGCCATCGGATCCCATACCGGTGAGAATAACGCCAATGGCATTGGCTCCGGCATACTTCGCGGTGGATTTAAAAAGGACATCGACTGCCGGTCGCTGATGATGAACCATCGGCCCGGTTTTGACTTCCACATAATAGCGGGCACCGCTACGCCGCAGGATCATATGAAAATTGCCCGGCGCCAGAAGCGCTGTCCCTGGGGTAACCGAATCGTTATCCTCCGCTTCTTTAACGGTAATCTGAGACAGATCGTTGAGACGCGCTGCAAATGCCGTTGTGAAATTGGCCGGCATATGCTGAACGATGACGATCCCCGGAGAATTGGGCGGCATTTTGGTCAATATTTTTTTGAGCGCCTCTGTCCCGCCGGTCGAAGATCCGATCGCGATGACCTTGTTGGATGTCTGCGCCAGCGCACGGATCGGCTCCGCCGCGACGGATTCTTCAGGGGATATTTCTTTTTTTATGAGCTTGGCACGCGAGGCTGCCCGGATTTTATCCGCAAGCTGCGCGGACATATCTCCGACACTATAGGAACTGCCGGGTTTGGCAATGACATCCACCGCGCCGATATCCATGGCTTCGAGTGTCAATTTTCCACCCTGCTGGGTCAGGGAACTGACAATGATCGTCGGTAGCGGATAGTATTTCATCAGCTTTCTAAGAAAGGTCAAGCCGTCCATTCGCGGCATTTCAATATCCAGGGTAATGACGTCCGGTTTCAAAGTCACAATCTTGTCACGTGCGACGAAGGGATCCGGCGCGACACCGATGACCTGAATATCGGAATACTTGGAAAGCTCTTCCGAAAAGATCTTCCTGACCACGGCGGAATCGTCAACAATGAGTACCTTGATTTTGTTCACCTTACCATCCCTCTCAAACAGCTAGCCGAGATACAGCCTTCGATTTTACACCGGCACCTTCTCGTTTTTCCGCCCTATGAAATCGTCATGGAAATACCCATCATATCTCCGTCGGAGTCAAACGCGATGTTGAGCGTCGCCAAATCCTCCTTTTTGAAAATACCTGCCCTTTTTTCATATTCAGGAATCGACAGATCAAATACCTTTGACGGATCGAGTTTGTTGAGAAAATGACCGCAAATCATATTAATGGATTCCTTCGCACAATCTTCCATATGCTTTTGGGTCACTTCCTGTTTCTCCAGGCCAAGCATATTCTCCACCATGCTGACGGCCATTCTTTCGCTGATGAAGGCTGTCAGTTCGCCCTTGAGCGGACCGGTGAAACGGATAGATGTGGCCATGTCATAGCGGATGTCCTCATCCACCGGTTCCAGAAAAACGAAGAACATCTTTTCATAGACATCAAAAATCGAGTTCATCATCATTTCTTGGATTTTCTTCATATCTCCCATCTTCACCCACTCCTATCACATCATAGAGAACTTTTCGAATCTGTTCCGGCAAAAAGGGTTTTTTTATAAATCCTTTCGCCCCGCGCGCGAAGGCTTCTTTCATGCGCTCTTCAGAACCTTCGGTTGTTATCATGATCACCGGAATTTCCTTGAGGGTTTCATTGCGTTTGAGTGCATCGAGCAATTCCAGGCCGTTGATTTCCGGCATATTGATATCGGAAATAATCACATCCACCCAGTGGTCCTCCAGCAGCGTCAGCGCCTCCCTGCCGTTTCCCGCCTCATGGCAGTTATCCATATGAAACCCGGAAATCGTGATGATTTTCTTAATCACCGCCCTCATCGAGCCTGAATCATCCACAATCAAAACATTGAATGACATATCCTCTACCTTCCCTTGTTTCTATTCTTCACGCTAAACAATGCTGATGACTTCCCGGGCACGTTTTAAATCGTCCGACAGCAAAACCATGCTCATCTCAAGGTCCCTCATCCGCAAATTGAATTTCTTTAAAAGCTCACTCACCGCACGCTGAGCCAAACCTTCCACCCCGCTGCCGATTCCCATCATCAGGCAGGCTTCATCAGCCATGTAGACGATCCAGGGCATGATCTTGTCTTCCTTTTCCAGCAGGTCCGGCCGGTGATGATAGGAAATCGCATCGCGAATTTCTACCGGAAAGTTCCAGTGTTCGGCAATTTTACCGCCCAGATCGGCATGATTGATCCCTAAAACCAGTTCCTCCGCTTCCAGAAAGGACATATGCTGTTCTTCAACCAGCATGGTTATTTTTTGCATTTCGTCACGAACAAACTCACCCATGATAATTTTCCCGACATCATGCAGCAGCGCGGCGGTGTAAAGAGTCGTATTTTCCTCGCCGGTTATCTTCCTGGATAGAATCTGCGACATCAGCGCGACGGCCACGGAATGCTCCCACAAATCCGTCGCCTTGTCAAAATAGCCGGAAGAACCCTTTTTATAATACTTGGAAATCCCGGCTGTCTGGATTGCCAAAAGCAGATTCTTCTGCCCCAGATAAATCACCGCATCATTGATCGTGCTGATTTTGTGCTGTGGGCTGAAATAGGCGGAATTGGCCATCTTGAGGAGATTGGCGGTAATCGACGGATCAAACCGGATGACATTGGTCACTTCGGATACGGAATAATCAATCCGGTTGAGTAACTGGGAAACTTTATTCCCCGTAGCCGGAAATGCCGGAATCGTATTGATCGATTTTAGAATGCGGTTGACAGCTTTCATAGTTCCTTCATTTCACCTCCGGCCGTGCGAACGTAGGTTTTACCGGTTGCGATCTGCAGGCGTACAGTGCGGTTGTGATTTGCGCCCGTATCCTCGCTGGTAATCATCACGTTGTTTTTCCAGAATATCTTTCTCATCGCCATAATGTTCTTTTGTCCGATACGAAAAAAATTGGTGTCATCCAGAATGCTCGCGCCGCCTGCCGCGCGGACAATCATGCGTTTTTTATCCGCACCCAATTGATAGCAGGACTTAAACAGCAGCGGAATGCCGGTATCCGCAAACATCGCCGGATTTTCCCTTGCCTTTTTTTCGTCCAGCGAAGATTCCGGAAGCATGTAATGGAGCATCCCCCCCACTTTGGCGACCGGATCAAAAACAGATATGCCGATACAGGACCCCAATGCATACGTCACAATCACATCGTTATCATTATTGCTGATCTTAAGATCAGATATTCCAACAATCAAATCGCCCATAGTTATTTCAGATAAACACTCGGCTCCACGTATTTGAATGAATGTTGCAAACCGGTTAAACTTTCAGAGTGCCCCACGAAGAAGTAACCGCCGCTTTTGAGCGAATCATAAAACTTGTTGACCAGTACGTTTTGCGTTTTTTTATCGAAATAGATCATAACGTTACGGCAAAAGATGAAATCGAAATGGTGACTGTCCTGAAAACGATCCATCAGGTTGAATCTTTTAAAAGTGACCATACCCCGGAGTTCGCTTTTAACGCGCACATTCCCTTCCGACTGACCGGTACCCTGCTGAAAATACTTTTTCAGAAGGGGAACTGCAACGCCCTTGATCCTTTCTTTGCCATAAACGCCTTTTTCAGCGATTTTCAAAACTTTCGTGGATATGTCCGTAGCCAGGATGGATGCTTCAAAGTGATGGTGAGACGCGGCCTCCCTGAACGTGATCGCAAGTGTATAAGGTTCTTCACCTGTGGAACACCCCGCGGACCAGACGTGAAACACTGCTTTCTTCTGGCCTGATTTTTCGACCGCCGTGGCGATGATATTCTGCAGACGGACAAAATGACTTGCTTCGCGAAAAAATGACGTTAGATTGGTCGAGATGGAATCGATCATCGCGATCAATTCATCCGATCCTTCCTGTGTAGTGACGTATTTGTAATAATCTGAAAAAGATGTATAGCTGCCCGCGCGAAGTCTTTTGCTCAAGCGCGCCTTCACCAGTTCCTTTTTCCCTTCATGCAGGTGAATACCGCACTGCTCGTAAATCAGACGGCTGATTTTTTCGAAATCACTGTTCTTGAGTTCATAATTGTTCATCAACATAGAATGCGCCAATTTTTCCTGATGATCATCGCCGCTCAACCCTTAAAATAAGATCTCTTTTCGCCATTCTGTTTTGCTGTAAAATACGGCAAACCATTGATTTTAAAAGCAATACTTATGCCAACAGTGAGACACATCATTCTTTGTTTTATATAGAAATTCACGCGGTCTTAAATAATGACCTTCGCTACACACCGCCCGCACCGCAGAAGGCTGCTTCATCTACAGAGTTTTATTCGGCAGAATCACGCAATACTTGAATACTTTCTCATAATTTCGCATTATTGCCTTGCAGACTTATTGACACCATGTCCGGTTTACCATCACAATGTTCATTTTTTGACACTCTTTGACACTTTCTTATTGATTTTTAGACATTCGTATCCTATGATGCCGTCAATTGAACCCTTTAATAACAGTGGTTATTCTGATTCCATCATCAGGGAGCGATATGAAGAACGGAAAAATTCTGATTGCCGACGACAATGAACTCAGCAAGGAAAATCTTGCACAATTGCTAATGGATGAAGGCTATACCGTTAAAACCGTCTGTGACGGGCGTGAAGGCATCGAAGTCTTTATTGAAGATCATTTTGATCTGGTGATCACCGACCTGAGAATGCCCAATGTCGACGGACTGGAATTTCTTAAATATATCAAAGATGTCAACCGCGACAACCTGGTGATCATGGTCACCGGCCACGGCACAGTCCATACGGCGGTCATCGCCATGAAAATGGGGGCTTTCGATTTTATCACCAAACCCATCAAAGATGATCTCGTTAAATTATCGGTGAACCGGGCAATGTCCTTTGCCAAACTCCGTGACGAAAATATCTCTCTTAAAGAGCACCTCAAAGAGCGACAGGATTTTGACAAAATCATCGGCTACAGCGACTGCATGAAGAAGGTTTTTGACACCATCGAAAAAGTATCCAACTCGGACAGCACTGTGCTGATCACCGGGGAAAGCGGAACCGGCAAGGAACTGGTCGCCCGTGCCATTCACTTCAAGAGCGACCGGCGTTCTCACCCGATGATCCCCGTCAATTGCGGCGCCATACCTGAAGACTTGCTGGAAAGCGAGTTGTTCGGTCATGAAAAAGGTGCATTCACCGGCGCAATCCGCAATCGCATGGGACGATTCGAACTGGCTCAGGGCGGCACAATCTTTCTGGATGAAATCGGGGATATGAGCCCGGCGCTTCAGGTCAAAGTTCTGCGTGTCATTCAGGAAAAGCAGTTCGAACGTATCGGAGGCGTGAAAACCATCAACGCTGACGTGCGGATCATCACCGCTACCAATCAGAATCTCGAAGCGGCCGTTGCCGAAAAAAGATTCCGCGAAGACCTCTTTTACCGCATTAATGTCATCCCCATCCATTTACCCGCCCTTCGTGAACGCGGCTCCGACATCGTGATATTGGCCAACCATTTTCTGACGAATTTCAACAAGCTCAAAAAGAAGAACGTGGAACGCATCACCCCTCAGGCCGTCGACTATCTCATGCGTTATTCCTGGCCCGGTAATGTGCGCGAACTGCAAAATCTCATCGAAATGCTGGTCGTCATGAAAGAAGAAGGGGAGATTCACGTGGATGATTTGCCGGCTAAAATCCGCAATGCGCAAGTTGCCGGCACAACCGTCAGTGCGGTGATGTTCACCGACGACGGCATCGATTTTAACGATCACATCAGCCGGCTGGAAAAGGACCTGCTGCTCAAAGCACTGAAAATGAGCGGCGGTGTGAAAAATCGCGCGGCCAAGCTGCTCAATCTCAACCGCACCACCCTTGTGGAAAAGCTGAAGCGATTGAATATTGCCAACGGATGGGTGGACTGATCCTGCATCACCCCCTTTTTTTCATTTCGCGCCGATGCTTCGTCATCGATCAAACAGCATGTTGAACAAATTGAAGTGGCATAGCAATAGCGGACACTTCGAAAAGCGTGATATCAAGACCGAACTATTGGCAATGCCCGGTTCGACTTTGATTTTATCTAAAGCAATATTTCAATATCGGTTATCGGATATGCCATGCAGGGATGGATATATCCAAAGACCCGGTCAGACTTTCTCAGCTTTACGCCGTTCGGCTGATAGACCTTACCCGAAAGCAGCTTGGTCCTGCAGAGACTGCACTCACCCGATCGGCACAGGGCGGGAATCACCAGGCCCGCCCTCTCCAGCGATATCATAAGCGGCTCAGAGGCAAGCGCACTGATCGTCTTTTTTCCTTTAATCGCAACACTGAAAGCATCACCGGCTTTGACGTTTTCCGGCCAGCCGGGGTGCGCTGTTATATTCTTCGACGCGCCCATGACCTCGATCTTTGTCTTCCTGCCCGGCATCGGCATTTTTTCAAGCTCAGGCAGACAGAATTGATACATGGCCTCCGGTCCGCAAACAAAGAACATCCAGTCGGGGCCGTCAATCTTTTCCCGGATCAGATCGACATGAATGAATCCCTTGAGTCCGCAAAAAGACGAGTTCGGTTCGGATACGACCAAGTCCCAGGTGAAGTTCTTATGGACCGATTCAATCCTTTCTATTTCTTTCCGGTAGATGACATCATCCTCGATCCTGCTCCCGTAAAACAGGTGCAGTCTGCGGTCCAGGTTTTTATCGGCGAGCTCCCTGATCATGCTCATGAAAGGGGTGATGCCGCTGCCGCCGGCGATGAACGCCAGCCTGTCGCCGTGAAAGAGCGGATTGTAATGAAAATTCCCCGACGGCGCCGAACTCGTGAGCCTGTCGCCGAGCTTTAATTCGTCGAGCAGGTAGTTCGAGACAAATCCGTTATCCACCCTTCTGACCGTGATCTCATAATAGCCGGTCTGTGTCGGAGACGATGCAATGCTGTAAGGTCTGCTGGTCCGGACCCCACCCGTCTCCACAAAGACGTTGATATACTGTCCGGCCTGAAACGGCGGGAGAATGCCGTCAACGCTGACCAGTTTCATGGATTTTGCGCTTGGAGTCTCCTGCACGATTTCCGATACGATCAGATCAAGCTTTGCCGGGTGAAGTGCATCTATGATGCTTCTGACCTCTCCCTTTTTCGCCTGATAGTCAAATCCGTATTTTTCAAGGACAACATTCTCTCTGATGATATCATCATATCCTTCGAGTTTCTGGATGATGTTTTCTTTAGCCATATCCCCTCCCTTACCGCTTGTTAAGAAGCCATGAAATCGATCTGGCTGCAGATGCGCCCGATTGAAGCGTAGGCTGGAATCCGCCGGAACCATTCCATGCGCCCGTGAAATACAGCCCCTGAATTGCCGATTTTGATTCTACAAACAGGCTCGTCTCCCTGGTAAAGTGTTCCGAACCGTAAATTGAACCGCCCGGATGACCGAGGTAGCGCATATGCGTGAGCGGCGTTGCCGGTTCTGCCTCCTCCAAATGCTTCCTGATATCGGGAAAAACTTTTTCAGCCAGATCAATCATTGCCCCGGCGAAACGGTATTTCGTGTCGTAATATTTTGAAGGCGGAACGCTCATCCAGGGCTGCGCATACTGAAGCGTAACGAGCGCGGCCTGGCATGAACCCGCGGGCGAAAATTCGGGATCATCCACGTCGTAGCAGGTCAGTAGTGAAAACCCGACCGCATCCAGCGTTTTCATCCTCTTGTAGGCCTCTTCCGCGTCCGCTGTCGAACAGATGAAGTTGGTCGTCTTATCGATTCCCATATCAGCCGGGTCGCAGTCGAAGCCCATATAAAGCGTGAATGCCGACAGGCCGACTGTCCTGGCATTGAGCGTTCGGAGCTCAGCCGCCGGGCAGTTGTCCGCGCCGATCATATCGATTAAGGTTGGAATCGGACCGGCATTGGAAACGACAAATCTCGTCGATATCTCATCCCCGTCTTCGGTTATGACGGATTGGATTTTGCCGTTTTCGACCTTGATTTTCTTTGCTGCGCAATTGAACCTTGCCTCCCCGCCGTATGTGATGAAAGCGTCGCAAATCGCATTGGACATCGCCTGCGACCCTCCCTTCATGTGCCAGGGTTTGAATTCGATGTAGGCCCAGATCATCATGGCCAGATCCATAAAACTGAGCTTGCTCGGCGGTAGGCCGGCATAGCTCCAATAGATCGACACAGCCTGCTGCAGGCAGGGGTTTTTGAAGTAGTCATCGAGAATGCCCTGAGAATCCTTCAGCGAAAGCTTAAAAAAGAGCGGATATTTTTCGGGGCTCGCCTCCGGGTCCTTGATAAACATCACGCTCACCAACTCCATGCAGAACGCATAGACAAGGTCAAAAAACTTTTTGATCCCTTCCTTTTCGGCCGGAAATTTTTCCATCAGTGCTTCCTGGACCGCCGCCCTTTCCGCCTTCAGGTTGATGTCCATTTCCCCGGGAATGACAATGCGGTAGAGGTTCTTCTGCTGAACGAACTCGATCTTGTCCAGAACACCCAGGTCGCTAAGCAGGCCTCTCAGAGGCCCCGGAAATTCGGGAAGCCCCAACCCGCTTAACTGGTGAAGTGCAACCTCAAATTCAAATCGCCCCCGGATAAAGCTTGTCGCGCATCCGCCCGGGACATTGTGCCTTTCGAGCAGCAGCGTTTTATGCCCATTTTTAGCGAGCCCGGCGGCAGCCGTAAGTCCTCCATTGCCGGCGCCTATTACAACAACATCATAATCAGGCATGAACGATCCTCCCTTGAAGATATTTTATAAAGGTCTGAGCGTGGTATATTACTGTCAAGCCATTCTCCTTACTTTTTTCTTCTCGAAATCTTGCCTCGTTTTTTTGATAAAACCATACCTTGATGTGAGGCAGTATGAATATTTCGGGTTCGTATGTCAAGGGCATCTTGACTACAACCACGTCCTTCTTTCGGTAACATTTATTCATGAGGAAACAAGCGCTTATGGGCAGCGCATATTTCATGACAATAAGGAAGATCTTTAGATCCCCTCAGGTGATTCGGCCTCAAAAACCATTTGCCGAGGATTTGGCGCTCCTGATCAGACTCCCCTTATGTCGTATTTGAATTCCATAGGGTCTCCTTTTCGCAGGGAACAGTCTTGTGATCTCGTTCCACTTCGCGTGACCCCACGTCATCAGGTGGTTAGGTTATCGCGACCGTTCCTGCCTTAGTTATTTCATTTTTTTCCGTAGCCGATCGTTTTAGCTGATTGAGCAATCAATCCCAAGACTGCCGGATCATCAATGGTGGACGGCACCACATAATCCTTGCCGTCGACGATCTTGCGCATGGTCGAGCGCAGGATCTTGCCGGATCTCGTCTTGGGCAGCGCCTTGACCACAGCGGCTTCCTTGAAGCAGGCCAGCGCACCCAGTTCATTGCGCACCATCTTTACCAGCTCCGCGATAATCTCTTCGGGCTTGCGATCCACGCCGGCCTTTAAAACAACAAAACCAACGGGCACCTGGCCCTTGAGTTGATCATCCGCGCCCAGGACGGCGCATTCCGCGACATCCTTATGCCTGGATACGATTTCTTCCATCGATCCTGTGGAAAGCCTGTGGCCGGCCACGTTGATCACATCATCGATGCGTCCCATGATAAAGAGATAGCCATCGGTGTCAAAACGCCCGCCGTCACCGGTCACGTAATAACCCGGTCTTTCGTTTACATATTCCAGATAACGCTTGTCATCCTGCCACAGCGTGGGCAGGCAGCCGGGAGGGAGCGGCAACTTGATCACAACGGATCCCTCCTGGCCGTTGGGGAGGGGGTCCCCGTCCATATCCAGAATCTGGACATGATAGCCGGGGACCGGTTTGGTGGGCGATCCTGCTTTGATCGGAAGAGGTTCGATTCCCATACAGTTGGCGGCGATCGGCCAGCCGGTTTCGGTCTGCCACCAATGATCGACTACGGAAATCTTCAGTATATCGCCGGCCCAGTGATACGTGTCGGTGTCAAGGCGCTCGCCGGCCAGGAAAAGGTATTTCAAGCAGCGAATGTCGTATTTCTTCAGGTAATCGCCCTGGGGGTCTTCCTTTTTAATGGCGCGAAACGCCGTGGGAGCCGTAAACAAAACGGACACGCCATGCTGGGAAATGACCCGCCAGAAGGCGCCGGGATCGGGGGTCCCCACGGGTTTCCCCTCATAAACAATCGTTGTGCAGCCATAGAGCAGCGGTGCATAGATGATGTAGGAGTGGCCCACCACCCAGCCGACATCGGAGGCCGCCCAGAAAACCTCGCCGGGTTTCACATCATAAATATTCTTCATCGACCATTTCAGGGCCACGGCATGGCCGCCGTTGTCACGTACAACCCCTTTAGGCTTGCCGGTGGTTCCCGAGGTGTAAAGGATATAGAGCGGGTCGGTGGCTGCAACAGGGACACAGGCGGCGGGTTTGGCATCCTTTACAAAAGCATTCCAGTCGAGATCCCGTCCGGGCTGCAGATCGGCCGGGACCTGCGGCCGCTGGAAGATCACGCATTTTTCCGGTTTGTGCGCAGCCAGTTTGATGGCTTCATCCAACAGCGGTTTGTAGGCAATGGTTTTCTTCCCTTCGATTCCGCAGGAGGCGGAAACCATGACTTTAGGCCTGGCGTCGTCAATCCTGATGGCCAGTTCATTGGGCGCGAATCCGCCGAAGACGACGGAATGCACGGCGCCGATGCGCGCACAGGCCAGCACCGCGGTCAGCGCTTCGGGAATCATCGGCATGTAGATAATGACCGTGTCGCCTTTTTTGATGCCGATTGCGGAAAGGGCGCCGGCAAACCGCGAGACTTCATCCAGGAGCTCGCCGTAGGTGATCTTTCTTACCGTATCGGTGACGGGGCTGTCGTAGATAACGGCGGTCTGATCTTTCCGGCCCTTTTCCACATGGTAGTCCAGGGCGTTATAGCAGGTATTTAATTCGCCGCCGGCAAACCACCGGTAGAAGGGCTTGTTGCTGTCGTCCAAAACCTTGTCCCATTTTTTTGTCCAGGAGATGGCCTCGGCAGCTTTTCCCCAGAAGATTTCCGGCTCACTAATGGATTGCTTGTATACGTCTGCATATTTCATATTGCTCAATGTCTAACCTCCTCAAGAGTCATGTAATAATAGGTCTAGATTTAAAAACTAGTTTCTGCATTCGCAGCGAAGGCTCTTGCGGTCCTGACCACCGTGCAGTTGTCACTTCCATTTTCTCAGTTGCCATACCCCTTGGAGGAGACAGCAAATCTCCCCGGCCTGGTTCTTGACTTCCAGATCCATTTTCCAGTCGGCCTTCCCCTTTGCTTCAACCTCACGCTGGATGGCATCGGCCTCGGCCTCACTCAGCATCACTTCCACCGTCACATCTGTTGTTGCCGGTCGGCAGAATTGGACGTTGATGGCTTTGACGATGGGATAGAATTTTGTATAATCAAAAGAAGCAACAAAAATCGGGCCGGCAATATACTCGCCTACCGAAAAGAGAGAACCGGCATAGATCGTCCCGATATGGTTGATGTTTGGCTCAAGCGGCAAAAGAACCTTGACATAGCGATCCCGCATCTCCACGATACGGATGCCCATTTTTTCGATGATCTTGACGATGGTCGAAAGCATTTTGACATGCTCTTGATACTTTTCCTCAATCATTTATCATGTTCTCCTCAAGAATCGTCTGTTTGATGATCATGCCTGTCTTCCCCCGGATATCGATGATGCCGGACATGATCGGATAATCAAATGGTCAAGAAACTGCCATCGACGATAAACGACATCTGTCTAATTCTAAACAGCAAAACTTTCTTCTGGAATATCGACCATCGAGAGATCCTCGCTCTTGATGGATGTGACCGCTGCGTCCACTTCCAGCAGGACATGCTTGATGAAATACCGTTGCTTTTAATTTCGATCCCATATCCCCAACATTTGCTTTGCCTCTTTGGGTATTCTTTCCAACAGCAGCAGGAAAAGAGATGCCGGCATCCTCAGGAAGTATCCCGCACTCAACCGTTCGAGAGGAAAGAACTTCGACATGGTCATTCCTGTAAATCATGCCGCTCCCGGTAAGTTGCCGGGAGCGGTTCATGTGATCTTTTTTACGACAGAGCCGCAACAAAGGATCCCGTCAGTTTCACGCTTCCTTGTTTGTCCGCTGCATTGATTTCGCAACGCATTACTTTCTCTCCGTCGATCTCATACTTTTCAACCACCGTGCCGGTTACGACGATCGTTGCTCTCTCCTTTGAATTCTGGTCATCCATATCCATGGGTTCCGTCATTCCGGAAAACCGAACGCCGAATTTACGCAAATTTTTGTCATCGATCCAATCCGTGATGGCCTGCCCGACGATACCCATCACGAACATCCCGTGAGAAATCACCCGCGGCATCCCGAACAGCTTGACAAACGTCTCATCATGGTGGAGGGGATTGAAGTCTCCCGATGCTCCGGCATAGCGGACCAGATGGGTCCGGGTAATGGGATCCGATATAAATGTCGGCATCGCGTCGCCAACGGATATACTCTCATACGTTAATGTTTTCGTCATGGCCTCCTCCTATCTCTCCACTAAAGTTGTGCGGGCGCGAATCGCCAGTTCCCCACGCTGATTTCTGATTTCCGCTTCCAGAACAGTAAACTCCATGAATTTCCCCGGCTTGCCCTTCTTCTCCTTGTCATACATCTCGACAACCTTGGTAACCCCGGTCATGACATCGCCCGGATGAATGGGGAGCAGATATTCATACTCTTCCTCACCATGAAGCAGCCTGACCAGGTCGATACCGACGTCCTGCAGCATGGGCATCAATCCCCCACCCCCCCAGAGCAAAAAGCATGTTTGAAACGTGGACGTTGGAACAATATCCGTGTAACCCGCCTCCTTTGCCTTCCCGGAATCGGCATAAATTTGTTTCACCTGGCCCTTGCTCTCCTTCTGCGAAACGGCCATAGCGAACTCGGCGATCTTTCCCTTTTCCACCTCAAAGGTATAAGGGGGAAACACCATCCCTGCTTTTGTTTTGTCTGCCATAATAACCTCCCATTTTAATGGTAAAAAAAATTTTCAGAGTATCATCATCACGAAAGAAGTCCTGTCCTCTGGAATTCATCGATCTCTTCCTCGCCATATCCCAGATCAAGGAAAACCTTCCTGTTGTGCGTTCCTGCCTTTACGCCCGTATTACCGTACGCAACGGGCGTTGCTGAAAATTTGAAGGGACAAGTCGGCTGCCTCACGGTGCCTCCATCGGGTAAAGTGACCTCAACCGTCCATCCCCGTTCCCTGGCCAGAGCGCTGTTCATTGCCTCCGGCAGAGAAATCACCGGTTCTACGCAGGCTTCCACCTTGTCGAAAATGCGTTCCCATTCCGCCTTGGTTTTCCCGCGGATCACAGTCCGTATCTCCTCCTTAACCCTGGACAGATCCGGCGGCATAAACCCGCCGGCAATCAAATCGGGACGCCCGATCGCCTGGCAGAAGGCGGCAAAGAACTGCGGTTCCATGCCCCCGAACCCCAGATATTGGTTGTCCGCCGTCTTATAAAAATCGTAAAGGGACCCACCATTGAGGATAAAACCCTCCCTTTCCGGGATTTCGCCTGCCGCCAGACAAGCCGCAGCGGCCAGGGCATTGAAAGCGAAAACCCCGTCCGTCATGGATATGTCGAGATGTTGTCCCTTCCCTGTCTTCTGCCTGTGGATGACTGCGGCCAGGATGGCGATGATTGCACTATTCGACCCCGAAGCCACATCGGCAATCTGCATGGGCATAGGAACGGGCCCGCCTTCTTTGCGCCCCGCATAGCTCATGAGTCCCGAGAGGGATAAATAATTGATGTCGTGACCCGCTCTGTCTTTCAGCGGTCCCGTCTGGCCATATCCCGTCAGGGAGCAATAGATCAGGGACGGGTATTTCTCCCCGATCTGGGAAAAGCCCAAGCCGAACTTCGACATCACCCCCGGACGGAACTGCTCAATGAGAATGTCATACTCCCCCAGAAGACGATTGATGATCTGTATAGCCCGCGAATCTTTCAGGTTGAGCGTAATGGACATCTTCCCACGACCCAGATAAGCCGATGCAACGGACAAGTCCGTTCCTGTGATGAACGGCGGCGTGATAGCAGCCAAGTCGGGCCGGCTTCCTGAAACGACAGATAGGACATCCGCCCCCAAATCGGCAAGGGTCATGGTTGCATATGGCCCCGGCAAAAGAGTCGTAAAGTCGAGAATTTTCAATCCTTCAAGTGGTCCGGGCACATTCCCCCCTTTATAATCCCATAAACCGGGCAATAATAACTTTCATGATTTCATTGGTTCCGGCGAAGATCCGGCTCACCCGGCTGTCGCGCCAGGCCCGCGAAATCCCGTATTCATCGCAGTACCCATACCCTCCATGCAGTTGCAGGCATCTGTCCGCAACCTGGTGGGCCATGTCCGTGATCCAGTATTTAGCCATCGACGTCTCGATAATGACCTGCTGTCCCTCCATATGATCCACAATCAGCTTGTCGACAAAGGTCCGACCGATCCGGATCTCCGTGGCGATTTCCACAAGGGTGAACTGATTGACCTGAAACTTGGAGACGGGCTTTCCGAAAACCGTCCGTTCCCGGCAATACTTGATGGTTGTCTCCAGCATGTATTCGGCGGCCGCAATGCCACAGATGGCAACAACCAGACGCTCCTGTTGAAGCTTCATCATAAGCTTCACAAACCCGGTCCCCTTTTCGCCCAGACGGTTACCTTTGGGAATCCTGCAGTCCGTGAAATACAGCTCGGACGTATCCTGGCTGTGCCAGCCGGCTTTTTTAATCTGCCTGCCCTTCTCAAAGCCGGGAGTACCGGCCTCCACAATGTAAAGATCCACCGCCTTATGGGGGTCAGTACCTGCCGGATCTTTTGCCGCCACAATGCACAGATCACAATTGATTCCGTTGCTGATAAAGGTTTTCTGGCCATTCAGGACAAAGTCATTTCCGTCCTCCACAGCTGTCATTTTAATAGCGGCAAGGTCGCTGCCGGTATTGGGTTCCGTCATAGCCACCGCCGTGATGATATCTCCGGTGACGCAACCGGGAAGATATTTATGCTTCTGCTCTTCAGAACCGAAGGAAATGAGGTAAGGGACAACGATATCGGTATGCAGGGGGGCCGCAAGTCCCGCAAAATTTGAATGCGACAATTCTTCGGTGACAATCACCGAATACAGAAAATCCGCTCCCGCGCCGCCGTATTCCACCGGAACGGACATGCCCAGAAATCCGTGCTCCCCCATTTTCTTCCAGGCGCTTTTGGGAACAATACCGGCCTCTTCCCATTCCTCGACATGGGGAAGCAGTTCATTCGTAACGAATTTCCGAAAAGTATCCCGGAACATTCGGTGTTCATCCGTGTATTTGATAATATCCATCAATCTGTCTCCTCGTCAACATTCATTGTCATGACGCTTCCGACATCTCCGCAGAAACTGATCCTGTCGGAGGATGCCGCAGAGGTGAAGGAAGCGGCTCCACCACCTCCGCGGCACAGGGATCATCCGCGTCATGCAGTATTACTTTCCATACATTCCTACGATGGAAATAGCGCACACGTTCTGGTGAGGGAAACCACCCAGGTTGTGTGTCAAACCGTAGCGCGGATTTTCGAGCTGACGCTTGTCCGCCCGTCCCTGAAGCTGCAGGTACATTTCATAAATCATCCGCAGCCCCGAGGCCCCGATGGGGTGTCCGAAACACTTGAGGCCTCCATCGATCTGGGCCGGGATTTTACCGTCCCGGTCGTACATGCCGTTTAAAGCATCTTTCCAGGCCTGGCCCCGCTCGGAGAGGTGGAGATCCTCATACGTCACGAGTTCCGTGATGGAGAAACAGTCATGACATTCGAACATGCTGATCTCCTCTCGCGGGTTCGTGATTCCGGCTTCCTTATAGGTGGCTGTCGCACATTTGTCCGTGGTGACGAAATTCGTTCCGTCCCATTCATTGAAGCTACCTTCATAACCATTGCTGACAGACAGCTGAACGGCCTTGACCGTAACCAGGTCTTTCTTTTTTCTGCCCAGTTTCTGGGCGATTTCCGGTGTTGTCACAATGGCACAGGCCGAACCGTCGCTGACACCGCAACAGTCGAACAATCCTAAAGGCCAGGCGATGATCGGGGCCGCCAGAACCTGATCCATGGTAACCACTTTCCGCAAATGAGCCTTGGGATTCAAAGCACCATTCGCGTGGCTTTTCACCGAGACATGGGCGATGGCCTGTTTGATGTCCTCATTTTGAATCTTGTATTTGGCGACATAGGCAGAAGCAAGCTGGGCAAAAAGTCCCGGCGCCGTCGCATTGGGAAAGAACTGCCACATGAGGGTTCCCGCCGTTGACCCCCATGCAGGGAGACCTCCGTACCCTGTATCCTTCAACTTCTCAACGCCAAGGGCCAGACAAATATCATAGGCACCGGACGCGACACCATAGACGGCGCCGCGAAACGCTTCCGTGCCCGTGGCGCAATAGTTTTCCATTCTGGAAACGGGAATGTTGGGCAGACGAAGGGCCATACTCATCGACGGAGCTCCCTTGCCTACATTGACCTCATCCATACAAACCCCGTACCAGGCCGCCTGGATATCCTTCGTTTCAAGGCCTGCATCCACAAGCGCTTCCTGAAAGGCCTCCACCATCAGCCCCTCGGCTCCTATATCCCATCGCTCTCCGAACCGGCTGCATCCCATGCCGATAATAGCGACTTTATCTCTGATTCCTGAAGCCATAACACCACCTCCTCATTGATTGAATTTGAACAGCTTTCCGATAAGCTGGGATTTCATCATGTCTCCGCCGACCTTCAGTTTTCCGGCGCTGAAGGCCTTCATGCCGTCAAGCTTTCCGGTAATCAGGTCAACAAAATCCGTATCGGCTATGCCGATGGTTGTCGTGGGATTGTCTCCCTTCCCGACCGTGACGCTGCACGTTCCATCCTTGACGGCGACAAACCAATCCCCGCCTGTCGGACCGGAGATATTGAACTGGAAGGTCACATCCTTGCCGGCAGCCGCCGCCAAATTGAAAACAGAGGGCATTTGCTTGAAGACCCCTGCGACGTCCAGACCGCTGGCGCCACCTCCTGCAACCGGGGCACCAGCTGCGGACGGCGTCAGAAATTCCATAATGGCCATATTGAGTTCCGTATAGGGTTTCGCCCCTTCCATGCTATTGATCTTTTCCCAGTTGTCGCGAATCATTTCCGGCGTCGGCACATGCGTGTCGTCACCCAGCATCACGCCGGGCCCGGTCAATATAGCCGCCCGGCTGAAGAATCCAGCCCCTGCATTGAAGATATTACCGGAATCCTTGCAATCTTCGGAACACAGATGCAGGACGATACCTGCAACGTAATCCGGATTCATTTTCTGGAGCATCTCCGGCGGCATCATGTCTTGCGTTAAGCGGGACGCAGCAATGGGAGCGATGGTGTTGACTTTGATATCGTATTTAGCGCCCTCCAGCTTCAGCGTATTCATGAATCCGACAACCCCCAGTTTGGCTGAGGAATAATTCGTCTGGCCGAAGTTACCATAAAGACCTGCCGCAGATGTTGTCATGATGATACGGCCGAACCCATTGTTCCGCATGGCCTCAAAAGCCGGCCTCGTCACATTATAGGCGCCGTTGAGATGGACGGCGAGAACGGCCGACCAGTTTTCCGGCTCCATCTTCAGGATGCCTTTATCCCGGAGAATGCCGGCGTTGTTGATGAGAATATCGACTTTGCCGAAAGCGTCCAGGGCCGTTTTCACGATCTTTTGACCGCCTTCCGGCGTGGCGACGTTATCGTAATTGGCAACGGCTTCGCTTCCCATGGCCTTGATCTCCTCAACAACCATGTCCGCGGGCCCGGCGGCCCCTGATCCCGAACCGTCGCGTGCGCCTCCGAAATCGTTCACAACAACCTTTGCTCCGCGGCGACCCAGTTCCAAGGCATAAGCGCGGCCCAAACCACCACCGGCGCCTGTTACAATAGCCACCCGCCCATTAAAATCGATTTCCGGCGTCCAGTCCGTCTGAGGAACGGCTTTCCAGAAGTATTGTGAAAATCCCCGGACCGTGTCCACGACTCGTCTCCGGAAAGACATCTTGACGGGCATACCGATTTTGATGTCGTTCAACTCGCTGTCCGTGAAATCCATCACTTGCCGGCCACCACCCTCAAACTGCACCATTCCGTAAATCGCCGGGGGATCAACCGACACGGCCAGCAGATCTCCCGTAAACGAGCGGACCCTGGCCTTGACGTTGGCGAATTCGTAATCGTCCTGTGTTCCGGTATGACCGCATGCCGGATTCACACAAAGATCCGCCGGGGGAAACTGAGCCGTTCCGCAATCCCGGCATTTTCCACCAACAAACCCGAGGATCATTTTCCGGTTCCGCCACAGGGCCGTCATGGTCGTCTGCACCGGTGCTTCCGCCCGGATTCCCATCTCCGGATTGATCAGTTCCCGGAATTTCAGGAACTTCATGTAGTTGTCCGTGGTCTTCTTGCAGGCCAGCGATCCTTTGAGCCCCGCGCGATCGGCCAATTTATTTATGTTTTCAGTTACCTTGAAATAGAGAGCGTCACACCCCTGTCCAAAACCAGCCACAAGGATGCCGTCTCCCGGCTTTGCCGTTTCGAGCGCCCCGACAAGCATCAGCAGAGAATGCGCAACGCCGGTCTCTCCGGTGACCTCGTGCAGTGTATCGGCCAGTTTGTCCGGAGTGGCCCCCAACTTCTTCCCGATCGCCTTGTGTTCCGCCTTGAAGAAACAGGGAAAGACCAGTTTTTGCACGTCATTCATCGTGATATTCAACTTCTTGAACAGGCCGTTGACCGCTTCGGGAATAATCTTGCCATAGCCTTCTTCACGGAGCCACCGTTCTTCCCATGTGTAGTCGAACTCTGATTTGGATCCCCGGTAATGATCGACAAAATCATAGGTCAGGGAATACGAACCCAGGAATTCAGCCACAACGTCTTCGTCTCCGACCAGGACGGACGCTGCGCCGTCGCCGAACCACATCTCGTAAAAGGCGGCAGGACGGGTCTGCCTTTTGTCGGACGCGGTAACCAGGATGGATTTTCGGTTCCCCGATTTGACGACATCCAGGGCGGTCAACAGACCGGTCGTACCCGCCCGCTGGGAAGACGTGAAATCCGCCGTATTCATGTCGCTCCGCAGATTCAGAGCTGTGGTCATAATGCCGGCATTCTGGCGATCAAGGAAAGGCAGGCTCGTGGAACAGAGGTATCCTGCATCTATCTTTTTTTTGTCTTTTCCAATTAAACAATCCATGGACGCGGCAACAGCCATCGTCAGACTATCCTCATCATAATTGCACATGGAACGTTCGCCCTGGGCCACACTGATCAGCGCCGGAGCGAACCAGCCCAAAGCTTGATAAATCGCCATTCTGTCCAATCGCAGGCGTGGGATATAGGCTCCGTATGATGTAATTCCAATCATCGTTTGTACCTCCTTCGTTTACAATATATTGCGTTCATTTTTAAAGTCGATCCTTCAGGATATCCCCGCCTTAAAATTTGAAGATTTTCTCCAGTAGCTGGGATTTCATGATATCCCCTTCGATCTTCAGTTTTCCCGAAGTATAAGCCTTCATGGCGTTTACCTTGCCGTTCATCAGGTCAAGAAAATCCTCTGCACTGATCTTCAGCGTACAGGTCGGGCTTCCATGGATGCCGGAAGTCACGGTACACGCACCGTCCCTGATATCGGCAGACCAATCACCGCCGCCGCCACCGGAGATGCAGTACTGGAAAACAACTGCTGCTCCTCCCGCCCCGCCGGCCTGAAAGGCGCCGGGCATTCTTTCAAAGACATCCTTCACGACAGTGAATCCGCCGCCCTGGGCCGATTCTTTCTTTTCCTCCAAAGCCGAAAGGAGATCTTGAAGAACCAGGTCGTTCAATTGTCCGTATTCCTTGGCACCCTTGAAATCCATGATTTTCGCCCAGTTGGCGGAAACGTCCTCAAGGGAAGGAATTTTCTTGCCGCCTCCGACGACGACACCGGGGCTCGTCATCACGGCGACACGATTGTAAAATCCTGCGCCGCAATTGAAAATCCTGCCGGTGTCGCCGCATTCCTCCGAGCAGAGATAGAGGACGATAGGGGCAACATAATCCGGATTCATCTTGGCCAGCAGATCGGGGGGCAGAATGTCCTCCGTGAGCCGGGATGCGGCAATGGGTGCCACCGTGTTTACTTTAATGTTGTACTTCACCCCCTCGAGCTTCAGGGAGTTCATAAAACCGACAATACCCAACTTGGCTGAGGAGTAATTGCTCTGACCGAAATTGCCGTAAAGCCCTGCGGCAGATGTCGTCATGATGATCCGGCCGAAACCATTGTCCCGCATGACACTGAAAGCCGGACGCGTCACATTGAAGGCCCCGTTCAGATGAACATCAAGAACAACCTGCCAGTTTTCCGGCTCCATTTTGAGAATGCCCTTGTCCCGCAGAATGCCCGCATTGTTTATCAGGATGTCAACCTTCCCGAAGGCATCAACGGCTGTCTTGACGATGTTTGCCCCTCCATCTGCCGTCGCGACATTGTCATAGTTGGCAACAGATTCTCCTCCCAACGCTTTAATTTCATCAACGACTTTATCCGCCGGACCTGCCGCTCCTTTGCCGGAACCATCCCTGGCGCCGCCAAAATCATTGACCACTACTTTTGCACCCCGCCTCGCAAACTCAAGGGCGTACACACGCCCCAGTCCGCCACCCGCGCCAGTGACGATGGCCACTCGACCATCAAAACGGATTTCCTCACTTGATCCCATAATCGTTCTCCTTTTTTATGAAATGTCTCTTGATAACCATCTGGCTTATCTGCATATCAACTTTATTATTCAATCTATTTATTCCATCGCCTGATCTACAAACGATTCAAAAATTCCGTCTCTGCCATCTATTTTTAAAAAATTATATAGTGCCTTGCTATTTCTTGTCTGCGGGCGATTGATACAAAATCTTTTTTAATATCCTGCCGCCGTTTTTCTCTTGTAAAGCATGCGCGGCATTTTCGTCGATGAGACAACCCGGACTTTTTCACCCGCGCGGCATGTGCCCGGAAGCTAAAACAGCTTGCTTGCCCTCGCCAGCGTTTCCTGCGCCTCTTTCACCATTCGCTGCATCAGCTCCTGGCAGGTGGGCACATCCTTGATGAGCCCGATGGATTGCCCCACCATCATGGGAGCAACATCGACATCGCCATCATCCCATGCCTGTTTCATTCGATCACCTGCAATGAGGGGATAAAGAGCCTCAAATCCCCCTCCTTTTTCCTCGATTTCACATATTTCCCGGACCACCTGGTTCTTGAGGGCCCGACCCTGCAGGTGAAGGGTTTTGCAGATTAGCGTGGTTTCGTGTTCCTGACGTCTTACAATTTCCTGTTTGATATTTTCGTGAACCACACACTCCTTGGTCGCAAGGAAACGGCTGGCCATCATAACTCCCTCCGCGCCAAGCGACAGAGCCGCCGCGAGGGACTTTCCGTTGGCAATACCCCCCACCGTCACCACAGGTATTCTCACGGATTCGGCAATGCGGGGGGTCAACACCATGGTTGTGACATCATCGTCCAACGGGTGACCGCCTTCCTCGATGCCGGCGGCGTAGATGCCATCGTAG
The DNA here is from genome assembly GCA_002347685.1 of Syntrophaceae bacterium UBA2280. Lineage (GTDB taxonomy): Bacteria > Desulfobacterota > Syntrophia > Syntrophales > Smithellaceae > UBA8904. Next base: position 88,032 of record DDWS01000004.1, on the reverse strand, counting down.
CCCGCCTTCTCCGCATGCAGGGCATGACGTACCGATCCCACCTTGTGAAAGAGCTTAACGCCTGCTTTTTTCAGCAGGTCGATATATTCCGGTCCCACCCCCTTATCTACAGGAGCACCGGAAACCTCGATTCCCGCCACTTTTTCTTCCGCGCAGACCCGCAGGTACATCTGGTGATGTCCGGGTGTTATGCGCACCGAGGGAAGAATGGTCACGCCCACCATGAACGGCTTGTCGGTAAGCTTTCGTGTCTCCAGGATCGCATTGCGGAAATCCTGTTCCGTTTCATAATTGGCGGCAGTAAGATTTCCCATCCCCCCTGCATTGGAAATCGCCGCGCACAGTGTCGGCTTGCAAAGCCACATCATCGCCCCACAGATAATGGGATACTTGATACCAAACATCTCAGTTATTGCCGTTTTCATGTAAATCCTCCTTGAGTATTTCAGCCCGACATACCTTATCCATCCTGTCACCGGGCGGCAATCCGAATTCTTCCCTGCGACCTCACGAACAAGGATGAGAAGAAAAAACCGCATTCCCGGGCAGGAAATCAATTTTTTCACTAAGCGATATTCCATCCATTTTCCCAAAATATTTCGGGAACTCAGACGCCAGCCAGAATTCCGACGCGCATACCTTGCCATAATAGAAAGCCGCCTCTGCATCCCGGGCAAGGACTCCCGCCAGTGCCTCACCTTCTGCACCGGCCGTAAGCGCGGAAAGCTTCGGGCGCGCCAGCATCAGACACCACATGTGCATCCAGGCAAGCATCAAATCGAAAAAGGCCCTGCGCACGGGATCAACGTTGATGAGCAGCGTATGATATCGCCCCGCATCCATATGCTTTTTCATGGAATCCAAAATGGAATCCATCCGTTCAAGCCCCGTAAGGAGCATATTCCGGTAAACGTCGTCGACGATACCGGATGCGTTTTCGATCGTCTGTAACATTCTTGATTTTAAAACTTTGTAATTCTTCTGATCGGAATTCAACAGGATCTTCCTCATGACCAGATCCAGCGACTGGATGCCGTTTGTTCCTTCGACAATGCTCAGAACCTTGCAGTCCACCGCAAGCTGCTCTACGGGATAATCCGAGCAATAGCCATATCCCCCGTGGACTTGTATCGCTTCGGCAGTGATCTGCCATGCATTTTCCGAATTGCCCGCCTTGACCAGGGGGATGAGAATATCGACCAGGGCCCGGGCTTCCCGGCTTGCTTCCCCTTCGAGCAGCCTGGCCAGGTCGATCTGCTTTGCCACATAATAGGACAGCATCCGTTCCGCCTCGACGCAGCCCTTCATTCCCATCAGCATTCTCGTGACATCGGGATGTTCAATGATGGGAACTTTAGGAGCGTCCGTATCGAACATCCGGCTGAAGTGAACCCCCTGCAGTCGGGTGCGCGCGTAATCAACGGCACACTGTAAAGCTGCGGAGGAACCTCCCAACGCCATAATGCCGACCTCGAGTCTTGTTTCATTGAGCATCTGAAACATGATATTCATACCGCGGCCCCGCTCGCCCAGCAGATAACCCGTACAGCATTCATCTTCACCAAAGGACATGGCGCAGGTCGCCGATCCGTGGGCGCCCATCTTATGCTCCACGCCGGTGCAGAACACATCGTTTCTTTCTCCCAGGGTCCCATCATCATTGACCAGATACTTGGGGACGATGAATATGGAAATCCCTTTGGTTCCCTGCGGGTCCCCTTCAATGCGGGCCAGAACCGGATAGACAATCTGGCGGGTGACGTCCTGGTCTCCGTTGGTAATGAAACACTTTTGCCCGGTAATTCTATACGATCCGTCGGACTGCAGGACGGCTTTTGTTTTCAAAGCCCCCACATCGGAGCCTGCCTCCGGTTCCGTAAGGCACATGGTTCCGCCCCATTCACCGGAAAGAAGCTTTTTCACATAGCGGGACTTCTGTTTTGGGGTCCCGAAACTATGGATTAAATGAGCTGCCCCGTGCCCCAGCATGAAAAAAAGCATTAGTGCTCCGCCGGCCCCGCAAAATATTTCCCAGGCACACGACTGGATGGCCAGCGGCATCCCTGCTCCTCCGATGTCCTGGTCATCGGCAATACTTAAGAATCCCGCATCAAAGAGCGCCTTGGCCGCAGCTTGATACCCCGAGGGTAATCGCACAGATCTGGTTTGCGGATCATAATGGCATCCCTCCCTGTGCCCGGTCACATTCGCCGGGAAAACCGATTCCGCCGCAATCCTTTCGGCCAGGCGGATCGTTTCCTCGTATACGCCACGATCAAAATTTTCATAACGCTGGAAGCTGTTCATTTTGTCCACTTCCAGAAATTCGAACAAGGCAAACTGCAAATCACGATGATCAACCAGATACTTCTGCATTACACACATTCTCCTCTACGAGAAACTTTCCCATATGTTTCGTTTTGTCGTGGTCATTTTCGTTTTACCCCTGGAACGGCGAGTGAAGCTGATCATGGCTCTTTACAAAATTGCCCGACCAGCTTGAAAAACTCGCCTGAAAAAACCATGATGGTCTGGTTTCGGTTTTCCAGGTTCACCGCACTTTCCAGCGACGGAGCCGTAATATTTTCACTCAGAACCCGCTTGGTGAGCTTCAGGCCTCCCACGCTTTTGCATGCCATCAATCTTCCATAGGCGAGCGCTGTTTCCAGAAGATCATCCCGCAAAACCAGCTTATTGATGAGACCTATTTTTTCAGCTTCCTGTGCCCCGATCTTCCTGCCGGTAAGCAGAATGTCGGAAGCGTGCGCGAGCCCCACCAGCCGGGGCAGCAAAAAAGAGCATCCCAGTTCACCACCGGAAAGCCCGATATTAATGAAAGAGGCCACAAAATAGGCTTCTTTGCACGCCACCCGGATATCGCTGGCAAGCGTCATGGAAAAACCTCCTCCGGCGGCCGGTCCGTTCACGGCCGATATAATCGGCTGGGGAATCCTTCTCATGCCCAGAATCAGGGCGGCGTATCGTTCCTGCACGAGTTTCAAGAACTTTTCAGGATCCGCAAACGCTTCGGACTCCTTGTAGATCACTGCATCATTGAGATCAGCGCCCGAAGAATACCCCTTGCCGGCGCCCGTGATGATGAGAACCCTGATGGAATCTTTCTCAGACAATACCTGAAACAGCCTTTCGAAGTCGATGAGCATATCCAGGTTGATGGCATTGAGCTGCCGGGGACGGTTCATGGTCACCACGCCAATGTGCGGTTCTTTTTCTTCGAAGAGCAATGTCTTGAATTCCGGAATCAACGCACTCATGACACTTTCTCCCTTTTTTTCTTATCCATCTCCCTCAGTTCGCGACGCATGATCTTGCCAATCGCACTCTTGGGAAGCTCTTCAATAAATTCCACCTCTGTGGGAACCTTGTAGCCCGTCAGTCTCTCTTTGCAGAAGGCCGTCACCTCCTGTTTCGTCAGCGTCTCTCCGGGCTTGGCCACAATGAAAGCTTTTACAGTTTCACCCCTGTACTCGTCAGGAATACCTATACAACAGGCCTCGCTGATCCTGGGGTGCTCGAAGAGGATTTCATCTATCTCTTTGGGAAAGACATTGAAGCCGCTCGCCACGATGACGTCCTTTTTGCGGTCTGATATGGTCAGGTACCCATCCTCATCGATGAACCCGATGTCTCCGGTATAAAACCATCCATCCTTGAGGGCATTCGCTGTTTCTTCCGGTTTTTTATAGTACCCGGTCATCACCTGGGGACCTTTAATGCAAATTTCACCGTTTTCGCCGATGGGGAGTCCCTTGGTGCCGGTCTCAACATCCACGACTTTAATATCCGTGTTGGGAAGCGGAAGTCCCACTGTCCCGATTTTTACCTTCCCACCCCAGGGAGTAGTCGTTGCAAATGCCGTATTCTCAGTAGCGCCGTAAACATCATAGATGATTGCCCCGTGGAGTTCTTTCAACTGATTCAGTGTGTTTTCCGGCAGGGGCGCCGCCCCTCCAAAATATCCCGTCACAAAGGAAAGATCCATCTTCCGGAATTTTTCATTGCCCAGCAGTGCCGTATAAATAGTGGGCACACCGGTAAGGAATGTCGGCCGGTACTTTTCAAGCATTTCGACGATAACTTCCGGTTCCGGTTTTGGCACCAGCGTGCAGCCCCAGCCATTCCAGATAGGAAGGTTCTGGCTTACCGAATACCCGGCGGAATGAAACACGGGATAAATCCCCGTGAGATTCTGGTATGTGCCCTTTAGATCGGGAAACCATGCGGAGAACTGCTGGACAATTGATGAGATATTGGCATGGGTCAACATAGCGCCCTTGCTGACACCAGTCGTTCCCCCGGTGTAGATAAGAGCGGCCAGCGAATCCCACTTTGCCTTGTTTTCCACCGGTGCATCGGAATATTTAGCAATAAGATCCATAAATTCATAAACGTCCGGCTGCGGTTCCACCTTTCTGAACATTGTCTTTTTTACATAGGGAAAAAGCTGCTTCTTGGGAAAGGGCAGATAGTCACTGATATGGCAGGTAATGATTTTCTTGATCTTTGTTTCGTTCTTGATTTTGAGCACCCGGGGAAGCAGAAGATCCAACGTTACCAGGATGGTGGCATCCGAATCATTGAGCTGGTGGGTTAATTCCCGCTCCGTATAAAGCGGATTGTTCATGGTGGTCGCAGCCCCCACACGATAGACGGCATGATCGGCAATGATTATCTGCGGTATGTTGGGCAGGAGAACTGCCACCTTGTCTCCTTCCCGCACTCCGACGTCGATCAATGCCCGGGTAAAACGGTTTACCAATTTTTCCAATTCTCGATAGGTAATCTTCTTACCCATGTAAATGAAAGCAATTCGGTCCGGATATTTGCCCGCTGTTCTCGTCAGAACTTCCGCCATCGTGATTTTTTCAAGATTGATTTCCCCAGAAACACTTGAAGCATAGGATTTGTGCCATAATCTATCAAACGACATTTTGTTCCTCCTTCATCTTGTCTGTGACGCCAATTCTTCAGAGCCTTCTTCTCACTCACTCACTCACTCACCTGGTTTTGCCAATACACCTTCTGTCTGTAATCAAACTCCCTTCTCTCACTATGAATCGAACAGATGACATGAGATCATCTGATATTCCCTATCGCCCGCGAAAATTCGGCGCCCGTTTTTCAAGGAACGCTGCAACCGCTTCAATCATATCATCATTGGGCACCAATGCGGAATTCCGCTGGGCCACATATTCCAGTCCCTGCTGAATACCGTGATCACGGCTGTAATTCGCGACTTCCTTGATGCCCTGAACAGCGAGGGGGGGCAAACCGGCTATCTCTTCAGCCAGGTTTCGGGCCTCATCAAAAAGAGCCTGACCGTTCTCGCAGAGCCGTGTGATGTACCCCATCTTCAGGGCTTCCTCAGCAGTCCAATCCCTGCCGGTCAGAGCCAGTTCCCTAAACCAGCCTTCTCCGATAATGTACGGAACACGTTGGAGGGTCCCGATATCGGCTATGATGCCGATTCGCGTTTCCCGGATGGAGAAGATGGCGTCCCGAGACGCAAGCCGGATATCACAAGCGCTGGTAAGATCGACGCCTCCACCGATGCAGTACCCGTGAATGGCGGCAATAACAGGTTTCCGGCATTTTTCGATCGCGGTCATACTCTCCTGGAGCTTCATGATTTTTCTGCGGAGTTCTTCCCGGTACACAGCCGACCCGTCTCCAAGGAGAGACTGGGCGGCAACAAGGTCCAGCCCCGCGGTAAAGCTCTTTCCTTCCGCCCGAATGACGACGACGCGCACATCGTCATCTTCATCAAACGCCTCAAAAAGCCGGTGGATTTCCTGGAAAAATTCCATGGTCATGGTATTGCGCTGTTTCGGTCTGTTCAGAATCAGCCAGGCTACATGACCGGTTTTTTCAACTTTAAGAAACGATTCATTTTCCATGCTGACTTCTCCTTTTTTTCATTTTATGAATAAGCCCGTTTGCCACCGTCAATAATATTGATACTTTACGAGAGAAAACAGCTTTTGGCTTTCGCCCCGGCCCGCAACTGCCCGCGGAAGGTTCCAGGGCTGTAACTGTTTATGCCCGGTGTCATCAGTTTTGTTATCCCCCCGCCATTTCGGACCGGCATGCTGCACCTCCTGCCTCGCAACAACGGGGCACTATAATCATTTCTCTTTTTTCTATATGGGAATCCCGTAAGGTGCGGGATAACGGCAGAGCCGGTATCACAAGCGCATCGGCCTTGCTGAATTTTTTAGTCGATGCATCCCTTGCCTTTGTCCTGAAGAGAGGTTTGATTCGATTTTTAACTTCGGTTATTTTCTGAGGAGTAACTTCAATTTTATCTTCCGAATGATCCGACACTTCGAAAAACGCAAATAAAACCTTCCTGCCCGGGAAGGCCGCGGATAATTTTCCCCTCATCGAGGAGTTTCCGGCCGAAAGCCTTGCTGCTAAAGAAAGTGACAACTTCATGAGATCGTCTTCCTTTACAGGAACGAATGCAGAGTGGAAATATCGATGCCCTTTTTCCAAATCATCATCCGGGTCACTATATCGTGGGAACCGTATGGCCCGAAAAGACGGTGGAACAAGACCAGATTTCTTCCGTTCGCAAAGTTGGGATCTTCCATAGTCGTTTCAAAAATCGCGCCCATACTCTGCTCCGATATTAGACATTCCAAATATTAGTTCAATCCAACAATTCCATCATTTGATGGACTTATTATTTCGAAATTCATTTTTTGTCAAGATATTTTTTCAAGAAATGGCTGTTATGATCCATTACGCAGTAATTATTGGTAATTTTAAAGCATATCCCTGCAGGGACGCAAGACATCCTGCATTTATATCACCATTGCGTCAGCAGCAAGGCTCCCCCTTAAAGAAACCCTCTTGACTTTTTACAGGAATTAACATATTGACACAATCAATTGATTGAAACATATGATATAATATGTTGACATTTTTTCCTAGAAGAAACATCACAGAAACCGGGAATCCATTAATGGATCAGAATCATTCCGGGATCTAGAGTCGGCCGTTACAGGCCTGCATGACGGAAAAATAGCGGGCTGCCGGACTGTGTCTTTCCAACGGCGGATATTCCGCAGACAACGATCAAAGCATCCAGGAATCCCTGAAAATAGAACGGCGAAATCCTGGCGACTTCGTCATGCACATGAAGCTCAGCTCAAGACGAGCGTCGGCAAACTTGACATACGCGAGCGGTATTTTGTTTCTTTCATGCATAAAAAAGCGAAGGTATACAGCAAAAAGATGTGAGGAAGCATAGGATGGAGAACTACACGCATCACGAAATCGGGGAAGAAGTGCAATTCATTGCGGGTCATTACGAAATCGTCGAAGAAGGACGTCTGACGCACAGCGGAAAAGAATATCTCTATCTTCTGGGGGTTGCGACTGTTGACAACTCTTGTTGCGGGCGCACCGGATGCCGGTTCCTTTTTATCCCCGGTTACCTTCATTCCTGGAAGACGAAAATTGACGCACAGGGAAAGCCGGTCAGCGAAGTAGAACCCATCATCGATCAACAAATACAGGCGGCAATCAGGGCTCTCCTGCATGCACGCTACCCATACTCGCAGATCAATTTTTCCAAAGGATGATATTTTCAGGTGAGCAACTTTTACAGTTGTTATGAAAATGGCGCGCGAAGCAGTGAGACGTTCTTATGCCTTCCGTGGAAAATGTATCTCTAAAAGCACATAGGCGGTCAACGAGGGTGTCGTATCAGGTTTTTAAAGAAATCAGCCTGTCGTACGTGACACGCAGACATTTCATTTGAATGCGTATCACGAGCGCATGGTGAGCGACAGGTCCTTCTCCAGACCTCATGCCGGAATGAACCCCTGACGTCTTGGCAAAATCAAAAATCCTTGACGATTTACAATTATTATAATAGCAGTTCAATCAAAAAATGGAACCAAAGAAGAGGGAGTGAAGTGATGAGATCACCGCTTGAAAAGGCTCGTAAAAACCCCGAATCCATGAAAGCTAGGATCCTGACAGCCGCCCGCCATATTTTTGGTGAATACGGCTTCCACGGCACGACAACCCGAATGATTGCCAAGGAAGTGGGAATCGACATTTCCACCCTTCACTACCACTGGGGCGATAAAAATGACCTCTATGAAGCCGTCGTCATGGATGTGAACAACGATCTGGGGAAAGAGCTTCTCAAGGTGGAGAAAATCGTCCACGGCAGCTCCCTGGAAGAACGTATGAACATCTCCCTCGACATGATGACGGATTATTTGTTTGACCACCCGGAAATATCGAACCTCGTCCTGCTCCGCTATTTTAGCAAAACAAGGAACGAGGTCGACATTGATTTCAAAGTGCCGGAATTCAGCGGCGACATCGCTTATGCTATGGGCCTGGCAAAAGACGCAAAAAATCCATCGCCCAGGGCCATGATGGAAGTAATGAGCATCATGAACGGAATGCACAACTTTATTTCCGGGGAAAATTATTTTCGTCTGATGTTAAAACTCGATCGAAAATGTTACATCGATCTAGTCAAAGAAACCCTGAAATTTATTCTTATCCCCGCATTCGTCCTCCGTGAGGGAAAAACAAAAAAGGAAGTGAGTCGTCCGCCATCCAAGACGGCCAAAGAAAAGAAGAAAAGCCAAAGCAAGCAATCATAAAATTCCCCACATTCTGAGCTAAAGTCGCCAACTGGTCTTGTTCCAAAGCACCATTCTGATTGTCGGGGCAGGGAGTGAAAGGTGAGAATGAAGAGTGGCCGAGTGACCTGCCTTCAGAATATAACATGTACCAAATATTAAGCTAGAGTCGCGAAATGGATAAAAAAGGAACGCAATCTGTCACAGTGAATGTGTGGCTAATGGGCTGTCATCTTTTATGCTCAATTTCATTCTGAAGGTTGGAAATTATTTTAAAATATAAATAAGGGGGTTAACCATTAACTGGGTAACCCCCTTATTTTATTTGGTAGCGGGGACAGGATTTGAACCTGTGACCTTTGGGTTATGAGCTTAATGAAAAGGATGGATGAACATAAAATCAATTTTACATCAACTATACTAGATGTGCGAATATACGGGGGTTATTGGTATAAATGTGCAGTATGCCACTAACCCCCGTAAGGCCGTATAAACTCATTTTGACGGTATTCCGTTAGAAAACCGTTAGAAGAAATTAGACCTGAAAGCAAGCTCTCTGAATCTTTTTACTGGGGAAGTTTTTATTCATAAGCATTCCTCGATAATTTGATACACGAAACGTATCTTAGGGATAGTTTTTAATTATATTAAGAGGTGAAAACATGGGAATGGTCAGTATTAAAGGTGACATCATAAAATTGTATAGAGACTCTGCTCCAGATTCAACTGTCTCTTGATGTTTGCAACCAGTACATAAACGGAGATAGAAATCCAGATTTGTGTTTTGACCGCATTCTCGGATGTGCCGTAAAAACGTCTTGATTCGCAGATGCTGTTTGATCCACTTGAAGAATAACTCGATCTGCCAACGTTTGCGGTAAATCTCTGTGATCGTTAGTGCCGGTAGCGTGAAATTGTTTGTCAAGAAAACCAGAATCTTGTTTTTCTTTTCGTCGTAATAAGCGACTCGCCGGAGTCTTTCGGGATAATCCTTCTTGGAATAATAACCGTGCCGCGTAATGATCTGGTCGGATTTGAGTCCGGACGATTTGTCGATCTTCTGATAATATCGCCGGTGGTATCTGGCGTTGTTCTTGGCGCGTGTAACAAAGTATGCTGCCGATTGATGCAGTTTGTAAAGACGTGCGTAATCCAGATAACCGCGATCCATGATGTAAATGGCGCCGGATTCTATCGGCAGCTTGTCTAGGATATTTATGGCAAGTCCCTTTCTACCGTTTCCCGGAGTCGGGGTTCCTGCCAACCACTCTGATATGTTTTGTCCAACTTTGAGGGTGCAGTCCAATCTATGATTCCGTTTATTTCCAGATATCGATCTTCCATCCCCGTTTCAACGCAATCCTCTCTAGCTTTCTATCAGGTGTAACGCATACAGGAACACCAACCGCCTCGAATACCGGAAGATCAGCTATTGAATCTGCGTAATAAAAAGCATCATCCATGTTGATTTTCTTATCTTTGCAATATTGACGGGCCCGGACGAGTTTTTCGGTTCCATAACAATATTTTCCCTTCATCCTACCGGTATAACGATCATCAATGATTTCAAGTTCAGTACAGATAATATCATCCATCTGAAGTTCTGTCTTAACCTGATCGCAGAAATATGCTGTTGACGCGGAAAGGATTACCGTATGCGCACCATTGTCCCGGTGATATTTTATCTCTCTGCGGGCATCGTTACGGATTGCACATTTTAGTTTATCAGCAGAATAGACCGCTATGGGTTGCATCATTTCGACAGTCATGCCCTTGTACCATCCTAACCAGCGTTCGATTGCCGATTCCGCGCTTAAAATGCCCATGCGATAGAGCATAATCATGATGATGGCTTTGCCGACTTCCTTCCTGCCTATAAGATTATGTGCATAGGAGCCCCTGAACATAATCCGCCCGGTCGAAATATTAAGAATGGTATGGTCTAGATCAAAGAATGCAGTGTACATAGTCGTTATTGGACCCAATGTTATTTTTCTGATATATATTTCGGGATAAGGTCATGAATGCACCAATGATCGCTGTTTGATTTGAGTCGAATCCACTCGAATATCAATTTAACCTCTTGTCCTATAGAAAATGGACGGGGTCCATACTGGAATAGAGAGGTTTAATCTTTTTACGCGAAATGATCTTGTTATATTTCTCATTGGGCCAACCTATTGCGATGGCTGAATGGATGCTCTCTTTGCACCCCAGGCCAAGGGCCTTATAGATCGACTGGTCTCGTGTTAGCGCCATCACAGCAAAGCCGATTAGACAAGTGCCAAGACCCATGGCATGGGCGGCAAGCAGAATGTTTTGGGTTGCAAGGAGAGCGTCTTCCTTCGGACAAGCGGCTGCTTCAGTTGTACCAACCAAAATGACAGCCTGGGCCCCATGGAACAGCATATCCTTTTCCTTTGATTTCCAATTACGAATACGCTCTTCGTTACGCTCGTAATAATTATTATAGTAGCGCTCGAGCTCATCTTTTCCAAGGAACCTTAATACCTTGCGCAGCATAGTGATCCGTGCCATGCGGTTAAGCTTTTGGAAGTAGCTCAAGACATGATCACCTAAATTCTCTGTTTGGCTTCTATCCGGCAAAATTGTAAAAGTCCATTCCTGACTGTTCGACCCTGTGGGTGCCGTGGTCCCAATCGTAACCAAATCTTCCAAAATGCTTCTGTCCACCGGTTTCATTTTAAAATTGCGACAAGAGCGGCGCGAAGCCATAAGCTGAACCAGTTGACCAATGTCCGGCATTCCGTGTTTGATCCAGGCATTCTCAGTGTTGAATGAAGAAAATTGCAGCGGTTCAAGGGTCGTTACCCGCACTGCATCCATCGGACACGCCGCAACGCAATGTCCACAGTTATTCGACGTTTTTCCCGTAACACAGGCTTTACCGTTTACCAAGGAAAGCGTTTCACGCGGGCAAACCTTTACACATAAACCGCAACCGTTGCATTTTTCAGAATCGATAATCGTATTTACTGTGAGTTCCATAATATCTCCAAAATATGATATGCGTTGTTATAAGGGGATAAACTCATTCATCTCCACATACTTTCCATCGGCATTATTAAAGGCACGGTCATGTCCGGGAATAATGATCCCGGGAAATCCGGTTATTTGCTTTGCGCTCCTGCGAAACATATCCTCACTAAAATTCATATGTGGAATTGTTTGCTGATGCCATAGATCACGGTGAATCAATGCGTCGCCTGCTATCAAAACCTTTGTAGTATGACCATACAAAACTACTGCATGGTCATCAATCGAATGACCTGGCACCGATATGAACCCAATGTTTTTATGAGGCATGTGGTTGTCCTCCAGGAATACCAGCGATTCAGGATATCCAATCAAATCCGAGACCGGGTATCTCTCAGCCAATTCCTTCAGATGCCTGAACAACACCGGCCTGGCACTCACATGAGGATGAGAGGCTGGACTCAATAAAGCTTCCGGGTCATTGCATTGCAGTATAAGTTTATTCAAATATCTGTGATATTCGAGTTCCCTCTGGCTGATCATGATTCGGGCATTCGTGAAGAGCCTGTTGCCGCCAATATGATCGGGGTGGAGATGGGTGTTAATGACAAGACTAAAATCAGATGGTTGAAAACCCATTTCAGCCAGTTTTTCGACAAACGCCGGATTGTCGGCCATGCCGGTGTCGATGATTGCCATGGAATGATCATCTAATTGCACAATCGTAGAAGTAACGGGAACGTCCCTTATGATCAAATTATCGGTATTGTGCATACTTGTCATAATTGTAGCGATTCGCATTTATCTTTGCCTGTTGCGTTTACTGCGTACTAATTTTATAATCTGTGGCTCTAGCTATTACAGTTTGAAATATTTTAAAATATTCAGGTATAAACATTCTCTGCACTATCCTGTATCAAGAAACACCAAAACCCCTGGCCAACTGACCGAATTCAATCTGTCCACCCCCGAGGGTGCAGTCTATACATGTTACTATTCAAAAAGATAAAGACACCTATTGAATATCAATATCTCTTTCCAGGGCATAGACGGTCGCCATCTGTTCAAGCATACCCAACGGTCTGCCATCGGCAAGAAAAGCAATTAATGTGCGATGAAAGATTGGCGTACCCTCCGGTATTGCAAGATGCTTTGATGCTTCGGAATCACAAAACCACGGTCGAATGATCTGTTTGATCTTTACCAGGTTCAAATCGTTGACAACGGTATTTATGGGAAGTTTGTGCATCTTGGTCTTCTCAACTTCCTTATAGCGCCATGCCGGAACAAAAAGAGTTGTAAGGTTCCGTCTTCGCTCATCCTCTTTTGCTATGAGCAGAAAATGAAGTTGATAAATCTGCTTTTTTTTAAAAGCACTTTCATGGTTCTGGAAAACAATATAAACATGATTCGGAACATCGACCCAGCCTGCTGATAAGGGAACCACTTTATCGGACATCATACGATCTCTAATCTCCTTTATAGATGAGGAAGGAACCCACAGAATTCGATTAGGGCTTTCTTTGACTATAGTTCCCACACGCGTTTTTCGAAAAACCAAACCCTCCTCTTCAAGCATTCCCATAGCTTTACGAATCATTCCATGACTGATGTCGGTTTGTTTATTTAGCTCATCGATACTTGGCAGAGTAGATCCCGGGGGTCGGTCACCAATCGTGATTTCTTGTTTCAATTGCAAGTATAACTGAAAATATAAGGGGATATGTCCTCTTGAGTATATCATACCAGCCTCTCTGTTTTTCTTGATCTTCTTGTGTTCATTTCGTTCCCCCGTAAAGGTAAATAAAGCGATCCCCGGAAATTTATTAACGTCATCTTTGGAAAAAAGTACCAGGAATCCAGCGCTGGAGTTGTCCGATAGTATTTATTCGCTTCCAGTGTATCCTTATTATTAATTACCATGGAAATATTGGTGTGCTCCATTATTATATTCAACAATCAAGAGAATCTAGAGATCAAAGATATCATTTTGATGCCACCTTTTAAACCTAATGATAATGCGACGATTATAATAAATATTATTGTATATTCAATCTGTTGTATAGTGTCAAGGATCTTTCACATTTTTCGATTTATCCATCTCTCCATCCGGTAGCCGGTAAGCCAAGCGTACACGCCATTACCGCATTTTTGTCAGCCTATCCATATTCAAATACTGCCGTGGATATCGCCACTCATCCTCTTTGAGATATCCTCGGATGTAATGTATATTAGCTTTTTCCAAGGCATTTTCCAACAAATTCAATCATCTCATCGGTTGCTTTAGAAAAGCCCTCCACGGTTTTCACCAATGACGGATGACTGTTATACTCATCCCTGCTGTAGCCGTCCTCCTCATAGGCCCGCTCGAAATAAGGGATCTTCAGCAATCTATCCAACACATCTTTGGGGATCTCGTGGTCAATACGATCCTTTTCAAAAGTAATGTTTTCCTGTTTGGGGAAATTGATTATTTCATCTATAAAGGCAGGAGGACAGGTCACTACGATATTTGCGCCGGCTTTCTCCTCAAGATGCCAGATCCGTAAAACCCCGTCTACGGTCGGCCCTAAACGCAGGGAGCAGGAAAGAAGCTTGCTAGAATATTGTCCTTCTTTGAGCAGACGGTAAGCTTTCTTGAAGATTGCCAACTCTGCCAGGCGAACGTCCGATTCAGAAAGTGCAATGCCTTTCTCTTCCCCAAATTTTCTCAGCCCGCCTAAATCCCCGAAACGTGCTTCCATATGGGTGATCACCGATCGCCAGCGTGAAAGGTCAACTTTGTTTTTTCTTGCCGTCTCCAACCCTCTTTGCACAGAACGGGCGCAATCCATCAGTTGCGGCAATATAAAGGATGCTGTATTATTCGTCGCAATCCCCTGAGCGGTTAGAATTTCGATGACTTCATACCCTTCCTTCGTACCGGGGATTTTGACCATGACATTGGGATTGATTGCGGCTATTTCTAGTGCCTGCCTCAGCATTGCATCGCGGTCGAAGGAGCTTCTGGGATCTACCTGCCCGGAAAGATATCCTTGCCGATAGTTCGTCTTTTCGAACAGCGGCAGAAACATTTCCGAACCGCGTCTGACAACTTCTTTATAAAGAACCCAGAAGAGAGACTCTTTATCTATCCCCGGGTTCTTCCCGATCAATTCTCGTGTCACCTCTTGCCAGTAGGGTTCATCGTCCTTAATGGCTTGAAGGGATAAGGAAGGATTTGTAGTCACTCCGCGGAAAAGAGATGCATCCGGCTTTTCGCAGTTAAGCATTCGGCCGAACTGGCCTTCCAGCGTATCGCGATCGCCGTCTCCCGCTTTGGTCAATAGTCTTTGACACCAGTTTGAGAAGATTACGGGTGATGAATCCCACCATATTTCCATTCCAGGACTCACTTGTACTAATTTTTCCAATAAATTATACTCTCGCATGCAACCTCCTTCGATGCTTCTTATGCAATCTACACTCTTCTATCGAACCATCTGTTTCAGAACAAGTTGGCATATATCCATAACTTTAACAGGCAACCCGGCTTTGCGTACAGAAATACTCAAAATTTTCATGCATTGCTGGCAGGCTGAAACAATCACAGAGGCACCCGACTCTCTGATCTCCTGAGTCCTTGTGGCAGATATAGCGTTTGTCAGTTCCGGATCCACACTCTGCAAGTTGCCTCCCCCGCCACAGCATAATGATTTCATTTGATTGTGTTTCAATTCAACAAGCGTCACATCAGGGATATTCTGAATAATGTAACGTGGTGGCTGAAACACACCGCTGTTGCGACCGAGATCACATGGATCATGATAGGTGATTGTTTCATGCATAGCCTTCAACCTGATCTGCTTGTTTTGGATCAAAAGGGCGATGAATTCCGTTATGTGAAACACATTCAGTTCATACCCATCGAGATATTCATCTGCGTCTTTTTTCCATACATGATAGCAGGATGGACAACTCGCAACGATCGTGTGGATACCAAGTTCTTTAATCCTTTGAACGTTATGTTTAATGAACTGCCGGCCATCATCGACAAAACCGCAACCACGCAGTGGAAAGCCGCAGCACCACTCCTCACCTCCCAGGGTTGTAAAATTGATATTTGCCGCAGTAAGTATTTCTGAAACCGCCACAGCAATTTCAGAAGCCTGCGGGAAGAACGAGGATACACAGCCTACAAAGTAGCAGACGTCGGCGCCGATTCGAGACTTAAGATGATCTGCATTGTCCAGATCCTGCGCCCAGTCCAGTCTCTCGTCATTGCCGGTTGTCGTGATATTTTTATTGGCCTGCAAATTCTTGCGAAGAACATCATACCCCTTTGGCGCTTTTCCCGTAGTTGCTATTCGTTGCCGGAGTTCGATCCATAAGCGTTGCGTATCGATATCGGTGGCGCATTCATGGGCACACGCACCGCAAAGGGTACATTGAGATACTCTCTGCACAAACTCATCGGTCATCTTTTCTTTATTGTCGAGAGCGAATATCTGACGTGCAAGACTTATCTTACCCCTTGGTGTAGCAGACTCCCAGCCTATGGTCTGATAAACCGGACAGGCGTTACGGCAGTATCCGCACCTGGCGCAAATCAAGGATTCCTTTTCTAATGTGGTATATATGGGCACATGTTCGGACATCAATCTACCATCCTTTCTGGAACACTTTGCGCACTGCCGCAAGGATTTCCATACTAATATGGAAATGAACGGCGTTTAGCATAAACGGTGTCTGATAGATTTTGCCGGGGTTCATAATATCGGAAGGATCCACCGTTCTTTTGCGCTCCCTTATCCTCTTCAGGCCCGCTCGGTTGTAAATACGCCTGATATAGGGCGTGTTCCAAAGCCCGACACCATAAGGGCATCCTCCATTACGGTAGCCGGCATCCTGTATCTTTTTGACAAGGCTGAGATCGAGCATGTATTTTAGCGCACTCGTTTCATCTGCAAATAATGCAGTCATCATGGTAGTATGCTCAGGTGAAACCACATGCCCGTATGTGATCAGTTCAACACCGTAACGGTTAGCCATTTGCTCCAGATCCCTCATATATGAAGGCAGATTTTTTATCGGCATCCATACCTCTCCTCCCAGCACGGACGGCCCGCCCCTTTTGAGCCTTATGGATCGGAACCTCTCATCCCATTCCTTTTCGGCAACAGCATCCGGGAGTCTTGTAAGCAGTGTGTCAGATTTCATATACATGTCGATATCGGCTTCGACGGCAGACAGCTCCTCAACAGACCCCTCGTAATCAACCGAAATGAGACAACCACATTTTGTATCCCAATGGGCCATACCCAGGTCCTTCATGGTCCGCATATAATGAGCGTCAGAAAAGTGTATGTTATAAGGAATCGTTTTTCTTCCTACGAAATTCTTGATTGCAAGAAGGGCATGCTCAATATCCGGGACATGAAACAGAAAGTGCTTCATGGAGGTCAGCGCACGTATTTCAAGTTCGATCTCTGTTATAATCCCCAGTGTTCCTTCTGATGCCGCATAACGATCAATTGATGGGGTCATTTCTTTTGAATACTTCTGTACACGCCCGTTCGGCAAAACAACTTCTATTGCCTTGACCTGAGACATCAGGCTCCCATATTTCAAGCTCCCCGGACCATAACCCATCATGCATAGCCAACCGCCAATGGTTGCCGCAGGAGCGCTACTGGGAACCGATTTGCATGCATAATTGAGCTGATTTAGATATTCTTCAAGTTCACCCCAGGTGGTAGCGGCCCTGACGGTCACCGTCATTTGTTCTTCATCTACCGCCACTATCCCTTTTATGAGATTGAGGTCCATCACAATCCCGCCCTTGACGGGAACTGTATTGAAAAATACAGTCGTAGCTCCTGCCCGTGGCGTAACCGGTACATGCTCGGTCCAAGCCAGCTTCATCAGTTCCGAGATCTCTTTTGTCGAGGCCGGGCGAACAACGATTTCGGGCAAGGCATTGAACAGTAATTTCACAAGCCATGAGGGCACAGGGGCAAGGTCGCGGGAATAAAGTTCACGTTCCATTAGCGAATCACTGGCCCTGGTTCCGAATTTTTCTTTTATTGAAAGCAAAGTGGTTTTATTCAATGATGTTTACTTCCCCCGATTCTTGTAGGTTTGTTATATTCATGACACCTTACCCAGGTTGAGCCCCATTTGACCGCGGATACGGATCATGTCATCACGGTCCGGAGGAAAAGGATAGTTTCGAATGTCAGGCCCGGGACGGGAATTGGCATAGGGCCGATTGCAGGCAACCTGTCCATCATAGCCCGCACAGCCGCTTGTGCGAAATGGGTTGCCACTATCTATCACGGCCTCTAGACGGTCGTGTGAAATTCCGTAATCAACAATCTGATTGCTTTCATCAAAGACGAATCGTTCCAGGCGCGTCAGTCCTTCGTCAATCAGGAAACGAGCCAATTGGATGCGGCGGTACTTATCCATGGGCGGTGCCGGACGGTCCTCCAGGCGAGAACCGGCTTCGGGGAAAAATGAAAATAAATGAGTCCATCCGCCCATATCCTGAACCATCTGAATGGCAGTTACGAGTTCTTTTTCCGTTTCACCCATACCGCAGATAAAGTGGGCTCCCGCATTACGCCGACCAAATATTTCAATGGCCTGAACCAGGCGTTCAAGATAGGTTTCCCATCGGTGGGGACCATTCACACCCGCCCCGCGGTATTGATCGAACAGATCAGGCGTTGCAAGATCAATGGCGACACCAATCTTATCGGCACCCGCCGTCTTATAAGCCATAAGATCTTTACGCGTTGTAGTGGTAGGTGCAACCAGAAGAGATATCGGGATGTCATAACTTCCGCGAAGGACCCGGCAAATAGCATACGTGTCATGACCTGCGTTTTTATGGGTCACCTGAGATACACAGATCCGCTTCACACGGTCCTGGTGTCTGTTGATACTCTGGATAATCTCATCCAAGGCGTGTGTTGGCCATACTACCCGGATAAAACTCTTATGATCGGATTGCCCCGCCCGCTGACTGGAAAGACCACAGTATGCGCAACGCGCAACGCACCCTGAACCATAGGTCAGCAACAGGTTTATACAAAATAGTTTTGCATTCCTGTAGAAAAGGCCTTTTTTGAAATCAAGCGTCATGGCTGCCGCCAGGCTCATACGCAGGTATTTAGGGCTCTCAAATTGATGTTGTTCTAAATAGTCCATACCATTCAATCACAAATCATCTTATTGCCATTTTTCACTCGAAAAATCAGCGGTAACGGAACAACAGGTCTTTTGGAATCTGGTATTAAGCCCGTAGCTTTCTGATCTTTCGATTGCCTCATCCGATGGCATCGCAAGCCGATTGACCCCGGCATCGACGGCTATTGTTTCCATGCGCCTGTTTCCCCGCTGACGTGCGCATCCAAGGCTGATGACAGTTTGAGGCATCTGGAATCGAGCCTCAACGATCACATCGGCCACATCTTCAGGTTTCGGAAGTGTTGTCCGGAAGGAAGTGGTTTTCGAAATATCCATTAGAGAAACAATTACCAAATGCGCTACGGGAAACCGTGAAATCATGGCAACAGCGGTCTTTTCCCCTTTGATACGGCCACCATCCAACCCACAAACAATATGAGGCACCATGGGAATTCCCGCATTGGTGAGCGCCTCCATGCTCTTTTCAATCCGATCAACACCAAAGGGCAAACGGCAGGTCTTGCGAAACGTTTCATCATCGCCTATCACATCGATCAATGCCTGATCCACACCGGCCTGTTTAAGCTCCATGGCCTGTTCCATATCAACTAACCCGCTGTGGATAGATATCAATAGCCCTGTTGCCGACTTGACAGCATAGATAGCCTCTAAAAATGGTTCCCATGGTAATTCACCATTTGCGTCACATCCACCGCTGATCAAAACGCCGAGCATACCTTTGCCATGTAACTCCTGGCATTTGTCAACCAACAAGGCTGGTGTGGCGGCCGGAATCATCTTTTCTAGAATTTTTCCGCGGCAATGGTTGCATTGCAATTTGCAATGGTCTCCTGTTATGGATATCATAGGATACTTTCCCCTCATGCCGTCACAGGAAAACATACCCGGCAGATAAAATGTAATGTTCGTCCCCAGGTTTTGCCAGGACAGTTCCCGGGCTCTGTTCAGTCGTCTGCCGAATTCATCCATCATAAACCCTGTATGCCTCCCAACATGATTTGATAATTTCGGGGAACTGTTCCCATCTGTCTTCCATTGTTATCCTGTGCTGACAGGCCCTGGTCAATGTATCTTCAAAAAGATCCCGCCATTGAGTATCGTACTGCAAAAGGAGTCGCATATCTTTTTCTTTCGCCGCTATTGCGGCCCATTTTCCGGCCATTTGCCCGCAGGTAACAGCCATAAATATGCCTGCACCGGTGATCGGGTGTGTGTGTCCTGCCGCATCACCGACAAGAATAACGTTGCCATAGGCCGCCTTTCGGACCGGCCCGGCCGGTATCCAACCGTATGTGACACTCACTGGTGCTCCCCGAATTTTGCCTTCCGCACTCAGACGAGCTGCCAGGTCGTCAAGTTTCGTTCGCAAATGTTTGGGGTCATGTAAACATTTTTTAAGTCCTATACCTACATTGGCAATGTCTTTTTTTGGAAATAGCCAGCCATAGCCGGCATAATAATCACGATCAAAGTAAACTTCTGTATGCTCCATCGGTGCGGCAAGTGGCATGGTGATTTGCATGGCACTCAGCAAGTGTTGATTTACCGAACCCACCCATCGGCCCACTAGGGAGCGGGGACCGTCAGCACCCACAATGACTCCGGCTTTAACCGTAAAAGACTGTCCTGATTTTCGTCGCAGCAGGATGGTATCGTCATCCATGCGCCGGATGGCTTGCGTCGCGGTCATCAACTCTGCACCGGCATCGATCGCGGCCTGAATGAGACACTGGTCAAAATGATCCCGGTTCACAACAAATCCCGGCATGGCCGTTTCCCTGACTGGAGATCCGGGTAAAAAAAACTTCATACCGCGCGTCGATTGAACGATAAAGCTTGCCCCCAGATCCATCTGCCCTACCAGCAGGGCTGGAATATGTTCGGCACACTGCACGGGTACCCCCACTGCATTATGACGTTCGATGCAAAGAACCCGGGCGCCGGCGCGGGCTGCGGCCAGAGCTGTTGCCCCTCCAGCAGGACCAGCACCAACAACCAACACATCATATGATGGCATGAGTCCCATACTCCTCTTTCTGCTGCTGGATTCTTGATGCCGTATCGAGAATGATTTGTAACAAGTCCAGATTCAGGCTTGTCTGATTTTCGAATTTCCCCGCGTATGCTTCCCTGGCCTGATCCAGTTCGTAACAGGTAGTATTATCGATATCGAGCATGATACCCGGTATCCCGGATTTCTCAAAATCGTCTTGGTGTTTTATAAAAAAAGGCTGACAGCAGCAGCCGATGTAAGCCTCTATCCCTCTATTTTTTATGCGCATAAGCTCAGTCCAGAGGTCTTCAAAGCTGACAACGCTGACTACCTCCATCTTGCTTTGCAGACCCATCAGCCATGCCGGTCCGATCGAGCAGTCTTCCTGCCCGCAGGTACGACATCCTTTTTTATACCGCAGATCACAATGGGTAATTTTTGCACAATAAGGCAGGAGTAGCGCACCGATTTTCTTTTGGACAATCTCTTCGAATGATCCATTGACAACGGAAATCAGATTGCAATGCTCAAGGGGGATCCCGTATCTGGTGATGGCTACTTTTTCAATGGCCTGATCCAGTGGCTTGATAAATTCTTCAAATGACATTCCTGGTATGACGATGTGTCCATCTAGAAAATATTTGCTAATGATCGGATAAAGGACTTCTCTTTTAAGCGAAACACCACGAAGGCAGGATTCCAGGTCGTACAGGGATCCGCCTGGAAAAGACAGAAAATCTCCTGTGATAAAAATGTTTTTAAGGAGCATCTGCTTTAGATTCACGACCAGGGTAAAGCGTACCATACCGGCATCTGCTTTATAAGCGCATTGAATGGTTTCGCTTTGCTGAAATTTCGGGTTGACCCTATCGACCCATTTTGCCTTGCGAAATCCTGACACCTTCTTTTCGAAGTGCTGTTGCTCTTCGTCAGTTAGACCGGCCGCCTCCAAATGGATTCCCAAATGAGCTTCAAATCCATGCCGGATGGCCCGCTTGATATTGTCGAGGGTTGGGATGAATCCCAATTCCCATTTCAGGCTGGTCACCCTGTCCTTGACCGAATCAATCTCTTTTGCTTTGAGTTTTTCCACAGGAATTCGAAGAGCCCGCAGCATGGTGTCCACGTCAAAATCAACAAGCATAGTTCCCTGGAAAAGAAACGCGTTACCTGATTCCGTGCCACCCGTACCGGATATTTTGCGTCCATTAACTTCAATATCATTTCGGGGTCTGAATTTTGCCTTGACCCCCAAAAGCTCCAGAGCTGTGATCACCGGATTACACAGAATTCTGAAAAGCCGCTGGTTCGGAATGGTGACGTTAAAGAAAGATTTGTCACAGATCACCTCCCAGCCTAACTGATTTTCATCGAAGAATATTGCACCGCCGCCCGTTATCCTTCTGTTGATGTCAATTCCATGGGTCTGGCAGTATTCCCTTCGAATTTCTTCATAAACAGACTGGTGGTAACCCACAAGCACAGCCCGGGGCGAAAACTGCAGGAAGCGGATCGTATTCGGTGTGTTTCCGTTGCCCTTGCATTCCACCAGCACCTCATCGAGCGCCATGTTTTCGGCAGCAGTCATGGGAGGTGTATCAAGCAATCTCCATGTGGAGGATAATCTTTTTTTTGATGCAGAATTCATATTTTCCCGATTTTCATTATTCATGCATGCCAGGTGGCTTCATTTTTATTTGTACTTGTCAATATCAGCCAGGACCCACTCTTTAATTGCTTCTGCTCCATTGATGAGGCTTTTTATATCGTTGATGTCATCCGGTCTGATTTTAAAAATCCATCCTTCGCCGTAGCAATCATGGTTGATTAAGGTTGGTGTTGTTTCAAGTTTGCTGTTGGATTGCAACAATTCACCATGGACCGGTGCAAAGATGGAGCCTACCCATTTCCCCGACTCGACTGATGAAAACTTCTTGCCCTGCGTTAGTTTCTTACCCTCAAACGGAAGCTGGACAAACACGATATCACCTGCCATCTTCTGAGCAAAATCATCCATGCCCATGATCAGTATGCCGCCTTCCACCCGGACCCAGTAATGGTGTTCTTCATAATGAAGTTCCTCGGGCATGTTGTATCCTTCTATTTCCATAAGATTCATTCCTTTCTTAGACCATGATGGTTTGTCCAGCGGTCATTCATTGCAGAAGTATTTCCACGAGGATCTACACAATACACCATCAGCAACCGACAGATGAAAACATGCACACATTAAGAGACATCGCAACTTTCAAGCCGCGGCAATTTTTTCAGCCGCCATCTGGTCAGCCCTGTAAGAGCTCCTGACGAATGGACCGGCCGCAACATCTTTAAATCCCATACCCTCTGCTTTTCTGGCCCACTCTTCGAATTCATGGGGTTGTACATACCGGGCCACAGGTATGTGATCTGGAGATGGTGCCAGATACTGCCCTAATGTCAGATACCGACATCCATTTTTCATCAACTCCACAAGCGTACTTTCAACTTCGCTTGATGTTTCTCCCAAGCCTAACATCATACCCGATTTTACCGGCAGGTTTGATTCTGAAGCCAATGACAGTACTTTTAACGACCGCTGAAAGGACGCCTGGGGTCGAACCGTTTCATATAGCCGTGGAACGGTTTCAATATTGTGATTGAACATGTCCGGACGGGCATCGCAAACCATTTGGATCAGATCCGGATCACCTTTAAAATCGGGCACTAATATTTCAATTCGCGTTCCCGGACATAGACTCCGAATTTCCCCGATGGTTCGTGCAAACTGTCCTGCACCGCCATCGGGGAGATCATCCCTGGTAACAGATGTAATAACCACATACGCCAGGTTGAGTTTTTGAACAGCCAATGCCAGCCGCCCGGGCTCTTCCATATCCAGTGGCTCCGGTATTGCCTTATCGATGGCGCAAAAACGGCACCGCCGTGTACAACGATTCCCCAAGATTAAAAAGGCAGCCGTCCCTCTGCCAAAACACTCACCTATATTCGGACAGATCGCACTCTCGCATACCGTACTCAGGCGCATGTCTGAAAGTATCTGAGCTGTTTTTTCGGTCAAAGCAGTTTGGGGGAATGGCAAATGTAACCAATCGGGATGCCTCCCGATGTCTGTATCCTCATTCCTAAAACGCTTAGAAAACTCCCTGATAAAATTCCGTTTCACCTCCAATTTGTCGATTGGTGCACCTATCTCTTTTTTCATGGAGGTCATGATCTCGCCTTCGTGGCCACAGGGGATAATGCAGTTGAATAGGGAAAGATCGTTATCAATATTCAGGGCAACACCATGACAGGTGACCCATTGATTGACCGCTATCCCGATACTGGCAATTTTTTTACATCGGACCCAGATGCCGGGATCCCCCTTTTTCAGCTCCGGTTCAAGCCCGTAAGACCTCAGCACTGCGGCAATGGTGTCCAGTAATGTTCTGACATACAACTGAAGATCCTTCTGTTCGAGTTTCATTATCGGATAAGCCACCATCTGCCCAGGACCATGGCATGTGGCATTGCCCCCGCGGTCGACGAAATACAGGCCGACTTTCTTCGCCCTGATCTGGTCTTCCGACAACAAGAGATCTTCATAACTTCCGCTCTTACCAATGGTAACCACAGGGGGATGCTCCACCAGGATCAGACAGTCTCCTGCCTGACCGCCGAGGCGCTTCCCGACAAGTTTACTTTGCCGGGAAAGCGCAGTTTCATAATCGAGCAGTCCCCAGTCAATGATTTTTATTTTATTGGTCTGTACAGCCATTTCTATTACCATGGTGATCTCGATCAGCCACTCCTCGCATTTCTATCCGTTTAGGGCATTAAACACCGGCTTGGTGTGTTTTTGAAGTTTCATAAATTGGGCAAAGAGCTTGTCATAAATTGCGCGGTTCTTTACGTCCGGATGGAATGTCTGATTGATCTTGACTAGATCCGGCAATTCATCTTTCGAACGGTATCCAAGCAGCATGAAAGCGCAAAGAGCACAACCACGGGCGGAGGTAATCAGAGGATCGACTACCTGATGGATAGGCACATTCAACACATCTGCCAGGATCTGGGCGAAGGTATTGGACAGTGCCCCGCCTCCGGACAGGCGGAAACTCTTAAACTCATGTCCCGTGAATTTCTCCATTGGACCTTTCGTCCATAAGTTGTTAAAAGCGACTCCCTCCATGACGGCACGACACATATGACTACGCAGTGTATTCATCCCGAGGTTGAAGAATACGGCCCGGGCATGGGGATTTTCATCCGGTACGATGGTCCCCGTCACCCAGGGAAGATACATAACTCCGTTACTCCCTGCCGGAGATTCAGCAGCGATCCTGTCAATCTTCGCGTAGATGTCTTGTGAGATGGGGCCAGTCTTCAGGCAATCTTCAGCAAAGAGAAGATTATTTACTAAAAATTCCAGATTTCTCCCACCTGCTCCCTGAACACCCATGATGATGTATCTATCTTTGACAGCGCTGGGAATGGTGAGGATCAGGTGAGCCAGATCGGTTTTTTTAAACGGGACAAAGCTTGTCATCACCAGCGTTGTTCCCACGATGATAGCCCCGTCAAAGTCATTGACAACTCCCGAACCGAGAGCTGTAGATATATTGTCATTGATTCCCGTCATCACCTTGGTTGTCGGAAGCAGACCCAACTCCGCAGCCACGGATGGCTGTAATGTACCGGCTACAGAGTCATTGGGAAGAAGATCCGGAAGTTTGGCCTTGTCGATACCGCTGAGTTTCAACAACGTATCATTGTACTCAACTGTTCCCCACTTATTGTTGTCGACAGCAATCGTCGCAAACATCGTACACTGATTGGCCATTATCCTGCCCGTCATGCGAGAGATAACGAAATCCATTGGTTCAACAAATCTATACGTTTTTGCGTAAATGTCCGGACGTTCGTGTTTAATATAATTAATATGAGCGACACAATCGATCCCAGATTTGACCGGCGCGATGCCATGAATTTTCATCCACTTCAGCACCTTTGACAGGCCATATCCTTTCACGCTTGGAAATCCCTTCACGATCTTCGCAACATATGGTGCACCCCGGGTATCCATCCACATAATCGCATTCATCAGCGGATTACAGTTTTTATCAACAGCCACGATATTCGACCATGTCGAACTGGTACCAATCGCCACGATTTTCTCCGGCGGAATACCGGCCTTGCCCACAATATCTTTGATGAGTTGCATGATCTGACGCCACCATTCATTTGCGTCTTGTTCCCCGCCTCCTTCTTTTGTGAGAATCGTTTCCACATTTCCCCTGGCGGATGAAACAATGGTGCCGGAATCATCGACCAATGCCACCTTTGTACCACTTGTACCCATGTCGATGCCAATCGCGTAAAAAGGACCCTTCTTCTTGTCTTGATTTTCTTTCATTGATCCCTCCCTTTATTGTAGTTACGGTATCATCATTAGACTCAAGTAATCAGCAGACAGTAAACCCATTGTATCAGTCTCTTTTATCGAATTCGCAGGTTATCGCCTCTGTGCTTTCTTCGGTAAATACAATGCCCAGTTCATGGCATCCCTGGCAGCGTCAACAATAGCCTCCGAGTAAGTCGGGTGAAGACGGGTGTTATAAGCCAATTCTTCAACCGTACACTCAAGCCCCATTGCAAACGCCGCCTCACCAATCAACTCTGTCGCATTTTCTCCAACAATATGAACACCGAGGATATCGCCATATTCGGAATCAGAAACTACTTTCACCGAACCCTCCACCATACCCTGCCCCATTGCTATTCCATTAATGGTGTATGGAAATATTCCTGTTTCCACATTAAAGCCTTTTTTCTCCGCCTCTTCCTCTGTCAAGCCCACGGCACCAACCTGCGGGGATGTCCATAACCCGCGGGAGATCAGGTGGAATGGATATTCTTTTTTCCCACCCATAGCATTTTCCGCTGCAGTCACCGCCATGGAGGATGCAGCATGGCTGAGCATCCACCCACCGGTAACATCACCGATGGCATAGATGCACTCCACTGAAGTCTCAAGAAAGCCGTTGATCTTAACGCCGCCATCCTCATTTAATGTCACCCCGACCTTTTCGAGGCCTAGATCCTTGGAGTTGGGTTTACGCGAACCAACCAGCACCATGTCGACGTCCAGACAACGTTCATCCGTCCCCGACAAAACAACGGTATGCACTTTTTTCTTTTCACTAAGGGACTTAAGTTGATAACGCGTGAGAATCTCGACACCCTGCGGCCTCAGGGCCTTGGCGATGCGTTGGCTTGTGTCATGGTCCTCACGAGGCAAGATTCTTGAATCATCTGTCACCAGATAAACTTTTGAACCGAATGTTGCCAACAAATAGGCAGCTTCGACCTCATTGTATCCCGCGCCCAAAATCAGGACTGATTTCGGAAGCTCAGCCATACCGTAGAGCTGGTCGACGGTCATTGCCGATTTGATTCCTGTAATATCCGGGATATTCGCCGAACTGCCTGTTGCCACAATGATCTTTTTGGCCTGAATGGTTTTACCTTCAACGTTTACCTCTCGCGCGTTTTTCATCGTGGCATGTGCAGCGATCACATCAACCCCATAATTAGCAAGTAGAGACTTCATGCCCATTCGAATGTCGGCTGATACACCCGTTTTTCTCTCTACGATACTTTTAAGATTCAGGCCATTGATGGTCAGATCGATCCCGAATTGGCCTGACCGCTGTGCCATGGAATATAAATATGCCGCTCTGAGCCAGATCTTACTTGGAATGCAACCATGGTTTACACAGGTTCCACCCAGCTCGCCTGACTCAATCAATGCTGCCTTTCCCCCCAGTTGGGATGTCCGGATGGCGGCGGCGTATCCACCAGGCCCGCCTCCGATAATCAATACATCATACATTCCTTCACCTCATTGTTTGATCGAATAGAACCATTTACAGTTCAGGCTGCAAAAATCTTTCCTTTTGCGAGGGAAGACCTGAAAGCCTCATTTGCATACCTTCGATTTTACTGTCATCAGTCCACCAGCTGATACGGATCTTCAATAAGATCCGCAACACGATTCGCAAATCTGGCCGCTCCGGACCCGTCTATGACACGATGATCAAACGTCAGGATCAACGGCATCATAGGCTTGATCGTTGCCACCCCGTTTACCGCCACCACTCTATCAACCGTGGCGCCGGTTTGAATAATACCCACCTCGGGCTGGTTAAGAACAGGCGTTGCCCACTGCCATCGGTTGCCGAAGGTGCCGGTATTGGTCAGCGTGAACGTTCCACCTGACATATCATCAAGGGAAAGCTTCCCTTCCCGTGCCCTGACCACGATCTGCCTCACGGACTGGCTGATCTGGCTCAAGCTCAGGCAGTCCGCATTCTTCACAACGGGCACTGCCAATCCACTTTCATATTCGCTGATCATTGTTGATACAGCTACACCAACATTAATATCCTCCCACAAGACAATTTTCCCATCCACAAGACTTGCATTCATAATGGGTTGTTCTTTCAAAACCCTGGCAAGAATGTAGACGAAGATGTCCGTGTAACTCAGGTTAGCACCCGGAAAAGCGGCTTTCTTTTTCTGGCTGTTCCTGAAGCGAATCATCTCCGACATATCAACTTCAGTGCCTCCGGTAAGCTGCGCAGAAACCTGAAGACTTCTCAGCATATGTTCAGAGATAGCTTTCCGCATTCCCTGAAGGGGGATCTCTTTTTTTACCCGTTTACCGCCCAGCATCTCTCCTGTATACACCGGTTTTGTCCCTGCGACAGGCAAGGGAGCAGCGCCTCCGGCCGCAAGGGCTCTTTCAACATCCTTTTGCTCAATTCTGCCACCGGGCCCGCTGCCCTGGATCATCGTGTAGTCGAATTTCTTGGCCTCTGCGAATTTTTTAGCTCTTGGCGTTATTTTAATCCTCCCGGACTGTACGATCGGTTTTTGAGGTTCCACAGGTTTGGAAGAGGTTTCCGCAATAACACTTTCTCTGGCAGCTCTACCCGTCGGGGCGGCCTGCACCCCAGCGGTTGCCATCTCCTCTTTTGTCGCGAACAGGGCACCAACGACCTGTCCCACATCGGCCTCTTCTCCCACATTGACAACGATATGCAGAAAACCCGAGCCCAGTGCTTCGACCTCAAAAATCACTTTATCCGTCTGAATAACAAGAACAACTTGCTTTTCCTCAATATAGTCACCCTCACTGGCCCTCCACTCTACAACCTTTGCATTCTCCATTGTCATGCCCAGTTTAGGAATCATGATTTCAATCGCCATCTTATCTTCTCCTTCCATCATCACCTTGAAATTATGCTGATTGCGCAGCGTTCATCATTTTACAACTTCTCTGATGGCAGCTAATATCTGTGCGGGTTGAGGCAATACAAACTTTTCCAAGAAGCCAGAGGGGATAGGATAGTTGGCAGCGCAAACCCGTTTGATCGGTGCGTCGAGCTCATCGAAAGCATGTTCCATGATCTGGGCCATTAACTCGCCGGCGAATCCGCAACGCTCCGTATCTTCGTCAACAATCACTACACGGCCTGTCTTGATGACCGATTTTAAAATCGTATCCAGATCCAGAGGTTCCAATGTCCGCGGGTCAATCACCTCGACACTTATTTCCCCCTTTAGTTTATCGGCTGCCTGGATGGCCAAATAATTCATATAACTTGCCGCTACAACGGTTACATCCGTTCCTTCTCTTCTAACCTTTGCCTGGCCTAGGGGAATGATATATTCCTCTTCCGGAATGTCTTCTTTCATGCCGATCAGAGCTTTGTGAAACATATAAAAAACGGGATTGTCGTCCCGAATGGAAGCTTTCAACAAGCCTTTCGCATCATACGGGGTTGAAGGAACAACAACTTTCAATCCCGGATGATGCAGCATGATGGAATGCGGCGAATGGGAGTGTTCCGGCCCCACCTTACGATACCCGCCCGAACCGGCAATAAAAACGATCGGTAAAGATTGTCTTCCCCCATGCAAGAAGCGCCATTGTGGTGCTCTAATGAGAACGTCATCGGCAGCGGTATACAGGAAGTCCGAGTACATCAAATCAGCGATCGGCCGATATCCCATTGTGGCCGCACCAATTGCGCATCCTGTAATGGCGGCTTCCGCTATGGGCGTATCAATAACTCTGTCCGGACCAAATTTCTGTACAAGGCCACGGGTTGTAGCCAGGGAGCTGACTCCGACACCTTCTCCCAGCAAGAACACCTTTTCGTCCCGGGCAAGTTCTTCACTCAATGCTTCATTGATTGCTTCATTATATTGTAATAATCTCATTTAACCCTCCTCATGGCTACTCTGCGTAAAGATACTGATCTAAGATCGAAGCATCCTCTTGAATTGGTGATTCCATAGCAAATTTCTCAGCTGCCGCTGCCTCTTCCTTGGCTGCCTTGGCGATTTCTTCTATATCTTCCTTCGTGATGATTCCCTGCTTGAGCAGGTTTTTCTCATACATCGAGAGGGGCTCCCTTTTCTTGAGCTCTTCAACCATATTCATATCGCGCTGCTCTCCGTCCACCATGTGCGGACTTCCATAACCATGGGATGTTACGCGTATCGTTTTACATTCCACAAATGTTGGTCCTTTTCCCTGCCTGGCCCGTTTTACAGCTTCGCCAACGGCCTCCGCCACCGCCACGATATCTTGACCGTCGACTACTACAGCGGGCATGCCATAACCTGCAGCCAAACTGGCCATGTCTTTTAAAGGATATGCCTTTTCGAGTGAAACATATTGGGCAATCCCATTATTTTCCAAGACATAAACAATCGGAAGTTTCCAGAGGACAGCGACATTGGCTCCTTCATGCCAGGTACCGCGGGCCAGTGTTCCGTCTCCGAAACTGGCTACAACAACCTGCCCTGTCCCATTCTTTTTAGCTGCCAAACCCCATCCCACGCTAACAGTAAATTGTGCACCCAGAATGGCGGACTGTCCCAAAATGCCATATTCCTCGAATAAGGCATGAACCGTTCCCACACCGCTGCAACAGCCGGTAGCGCGTCCACAATGTTCCGCCAGATAATATTTGGGGTCTACACCCTTGCCGATCATATGGGGAAAGCCGTGAGCTCTGTGATGCGGATACAGAATGTCATCCTTACGCAGGAATGTTGCCGTTCCCACACCTGCAGCATCGCCCCAGGCACCTTCATGATAAAAGGACACAAACTTTCCCTCGGCCAGCAACCGAGTACAAAGCATATCAAACGTCCGTGCGCGCACCAGATTCGTATAAAGCTTGATCAAATCTTTTTTGCTGAATTTCACGATAATCCTCCTTATGTAAAATGTTTTTCAGATCACCTCAGGTGATCGTATCACGTCAGGTCTGATAATTTATCCAAACGATTGACATAGTCCCGGGCCATCAGTAGTGCCTTTTGTATATCCACCACATAGGGACCTGCCTCGTTCAACAAAATCGAAATCTTCTCATCCTTACCAATATCTATCTCCCGCTCGCCATCAAGGGAGAGGAAAGACGGGGCAAACTTAATCGGAAGGGATTTGTGCGGTTCAAGAATCTGGTATGAGCGAATAGGAATCCAGCGCATCATGCCCGGTGCAATAGGTGCAAGA
Source organism: Syntrophaceae bacterium UBA2280 (assembly GCA_002347685.1). Classification (GTDB taxonomy): domain Bacteria; phylum Desulfobacterota; class Syntrophia; order Syntrophales; family Smithellaceae; genus UBA8904. The sequence goes on along the minus strand of DDWS01000004.1, from coordinate 56,636 downwards.
ACCCGTTCATTACCCCCGCCAACGGAAATATGCATCCCTCTTCCTCTATCAGCGTCAGCTACCGTCAAGGCCGCTCCCACTGCTGAAAAACCGATATGGCCCGGTTCAGAATTAGTGAGATAGATTTCATAAACTGATGTTTCATCACAATTAGCCCGACACCCGGCAAAACAATGATCTGACACCACGACATCAACCAGGGCAACGTCGATGAGGGTTGTATCGTCGTATATCTCTAATCTAGGCTTGCGAATCGCGATATCCTCGCCTTTAAGACTCAATGCAGCAACCGCGCCGGCTGCCATTCCTGCGATGGTACCTTCAATCATCAGGGGAAATACATTATTTGTGCCTGTGGAAATCGGCAGCAGAGGAGTATCACCGCAGGATTTCGCCACTACCCGGTTTGTGCCATCTCCTCCCAGAGTTATAATACAGGCAACATCCATATCAGCCATAATCTGCGCGGCCCGCGTTGAATCATCCTGAATGCCTTCGACTGCCATATCCAAAAATACTGTACTTAGGTGCACATCCAAATCTTCCAGTGCATGATACCCAATACCGTAAATATCCGGCATGATAACGACCTTTTCGATTCCAAAAGAATCCAGTGCTAAAAAAACACGTTTGAGAATGTTTGCCTTTTCATTGTTGTCAAAAACAGATCCACAAGCTATCAGCCTTCTGATGTCCTTACCGGATCCCGGATTGGCAATGATTCCGACTGATCGCATGTTCTGTTTTTAAAACCCCTCTCCGATTTTAATCATAACCTTGGTGGCCTTTCCGGTGTGGATTCGCTCCTCATATATTAGGGGAAGCTCCTCAAGGGTTATAAGATCTGTCATCATCGGCCGGCCATCCAACTTTCCTTCGGCCATCCATTGCAGGCATTGACCAATTTCTTCATGGGTGCTTGAATAGGAACCGGATAATCGAATTTCGCGCCGCAGGTTCATAGACATCGGGCTTATGGATACATTCTCCGGCATAACGCTTACTATGGATACGGAACCATTGGCCGCGGCACAATCGATACCAAGTTGTATGTTTCCGGCTATTCCGGAACACTCAAATACAACATCGAATCCATCGCCACCTGTGATCTCTTTCGCACATAACCGGAGATCATCCTTAAACGGATCGAGCACTTTATCAGCGCCAAATATACCGCCGATATGCTGCTTCTCCAAAATCGGCTCAGAAAGAACGACAGGGCCGAATCCTTTTATTTTTAAAATCTTTACCATTGACAACCCAACGGGACCGCCGCCCATAATCAACGCGCTCCCCCCGGTGACTCCCGTGCAATGAACCGCATGCAGCGAGGTCGAGAAAACCTCTGCCATTGCCGCATTTATGGAATCGGCACCTTCAGGTACAGGGATCAACATGTTGGGGTATGCAAGCAGGTATTCGGCAAACCCTCCATTGAACTCTCCTTTGCCAAGAGACACCCTGTTGATGTTACACAAGGTCGTTCGTCCTGCGAGACAATACTTGCATTTTCCACAATATGTGGGTCTTACGTTGACGTGTGAGCCGATCAGATTTCTATCTACGTTAGAACCGGTATCAACGACGGTTCCACTCACTTCATGTCCAAGGATACTTCCATCAGCTACATATTTGTATACGATCATGGAATGGTCCGAACCGCAAAAGCCCGCATTAACCATCCTTACGAGGACTTGATCGGCTTTCGGAACAGGCTTCGGTACTTTGTCGAATACGAGTCTCCCATTTCGACAGATGACGGCTTTCATCATAGCTCCATCGTCCTCCCCCCACAGACATTGATCGCCTGACCGGTAATGTATGAAGATTCTTTGCTGAGAAGAAAGACTGCCAGTGCTGCCACCTCCGACGGATCACCGATCCGATGGAGAGGAACCGTTGCCTTCATCTGAGATTCCCTCTCTTCCGGAGTGCAATCATATACCTTGGCTTCCAAATTAATGCGCATGGTCTGAAGATCAGTCATAATCAGTCCGGGACAAATGGCATTGACACGCACCCCGTGAGCCCCAACTTCCTTCGCCATTACTTTGGTCAGCATAATGACACCGGTTTTAGCACACGAATAGGGCCCGGCAAGAGCATGAGCGCCCTTGCCTGCAGTTGACGCTATGTTTACAATACTTCCTTTCCTCTGGATAATATCCGGAAGAAATTTCTTCGATAACCTGAATACGGAATGTAGATTGACATCGATGGTTTTCATCCAACCTTCTTCATCATAGGTCATTATCGGGCTTGGCGCACCAAATACCGCACCGGCATTATTCACCAATACATCCAGCCCTCCAAAGTGTTCTCTTACGAGGCGATGAGCATCATCAACAGAATGGGTTGACGTTACATCTAAAGGGGCTATCATTGTTTCTACGTTATACTTTTTGCGTAAGTCATCCGTCCTTTCGAGCATATCTTGTTCCAGACCCGGAAGATCGGAAATACAAATATGCGCCCCGTTATCAGCAAGCTTTTCAGCAATGGCAAAACCGAGTCCGGTTTTTTTGCCTGATCCGGAAATCAGAGCTATTTTCCCTTTCAGATCATCATACATGGTCAATTTCCTCCCTTCACTTATAATATATGTAAGGTTAACAGAAGTACGTCGTGGGCATCATTCACGGCGACCCTTGAATCGAATGTGATAAATATTTTTTTAATGGTCAGAATAATCACCTCTCTTGATAAGCAGATCATGCATGCATTATGTCATTTATATATCATAATGTGTTTTTTTGTTCTCATATGATAATTTATTTGTCAAGTTTATTTTTAATTCCACTTGATAGATTGATCTATCCTCCCTTCGCCTTCTTAATTTCATTTATCTAAACATTTGTTTATACTTCTATTTATTTAGGCCTCCAATATGCACAAGCCGCACATGAACCAATTGACCACAATGATCATCTTCATCGGAATCCACCTGACCATTTATCAATTATGATATATTTCTATACTAATGATATATTTTATACTTGACAGGAACAGTTTTTTTGAATAGTTTTTTTGACAATATGATATATGATTGCATTAAGTGTAAGGCGTAGCGCTCAGTATCATCTTTGCTTGATGAATGGGAAATCCATCAACATAAACTTAAGAAATGAGGAGGTTTGCATGCCGATTGAAAGCGCCAGAGAAATGCTATTAAAGGCCACAGATGGCAAATATGCCATTGGAGCATTTAACGTAACCAATTTCATTCAAATGGAAGCGGTAATCGCTGCTGCAGTCAGGAGAAAATCGCCACTCATCATCCAGTGCTCGGTATCACCTGCGAAGTTTTTGAATCCCAAAGTAATGGTCGCTGCTTATAGAACTTTTGCGGATGATGCAGACATCCCCATCTGCCTGCATCTTGATCACTGCGAAGAAGTTGATTTTTGTAAAGAGTGTGCCGACATCGGCTTCACAAATATCATGATCGATGCATCCAAACACTCATTTGAAGAAAACATCAATCGAACTAAATTTATTTCCACATATTGTCACACGAAAGGTGGAATCAGCGTAGAAGGCGAACTTGGTACTGTAAGTGGAGTCGAAGACCAGGTGAAGGTCGCGGAAAATGAGGCTGCTCTGTGCGATCCAGAACAAGCACTTGAATTTATTGAACGCACCGAAATTGACTTGTTTGCACCGGCCATAGGGACAGCTCATGGTATTTATGCCACGAAATTCCCTAAGATTGATTTCGCCCGGCTAAAAAAAATATCGGAGACAGTCAACGGTACCGGAGCAAACATTCCATTGGTCATTCATGGGGGAACAGGGTTACAACCTGAAGTCGTTAAAAAGCTTGTTTCCCTTGGTGGCGCGAAGTTTAATGTTTCGACCGATTTGAAATATGCACTTATCAACACAACGAGGAAGTACTTATCTGAGCATCCGGATGAATACAACCCGGGTAAAATCGACAAGGCTGTCCGGATGGCAATCATGGAACGAATCGACTATTGGATAGATCTTCTGGGTAGTGCCGGCAAGGCGTAAATAAAAAGTCATCTTTTGATTAAACATCAGCATTAAGGAACAACACACTCAAAGCAGAGGTAATGAAATGCCAATATTAAAAGCGATTTTTTTTGATATGGATGGTGTCATTATTGATACTGAAAGGGACGGTCACCGTGTCGCATTCAATCAAACTTTCAAAGAATTCGGATATTCTTTTCAGTGGGGAGTGGAACATTACGGTGAACTTATTAAAATTTCCGGTGGCAAAGAACGGATGCGTCACGACTTTATGAGCAGGGGAATGAATGGTTTTGAACCAGGACAGTCTAATGATCTTATTCAGGAACTTCATAAAAGAAAGACCGATATTTTTATCTCCCTTATTGAAAGCGGCAAGCTTCCTCTTCGTCCCGGCATTCATCGGTTCATGAAAGAGGCTGTGAGCGAAGGGTTGATCCTAGGTGTCTGCACGACAGCTAATGAACGTGCGGCCACTGCAATTACAAAGGGTTTATTGGCTGATATCGAGTTTGCCTTCGTTTTTGCCGGCGACATGGTTCACAAAAAGAAGCCCGATCCGGAGATTTACCTATTGGCAATCGAGAAGACAAAACTTTCTGCTGAAAACTGCCTGGTTGTGGAGGATTCCCGAAATGGCATATTAGCCGCGAAGAGAGCCGGTATATCAGTCCTGGCAACTACCAATCAATATACTGAAAATGAAGATCTGAGTCAGGCGGACATCATAGTATCGTGCCTTGGTGATTTAAATGGCGAAAAGGCGGAGCTAAAAAAAGCTGATAAATATTTTCCGGATTCACGTGAAGTGACTGTTGCCCATATAATGGAATATTTCTCCTGAACATGTCATGTGTCCCGGAACTACACTTGACTTGACACTACCTCATGGGAATGAAAAGTGCGCACAAAGGGATGGGTGTTTTGAAGTCTATTTCTTCCTTTGCTGGCCAAGCTCACATGGCGGATAAAGGTCTCACTGACAAAATATTCGTAGTCGCGACAAAAGCGGCCAATCCGCTTTCTTGTGCTTTTACCGGTTCCTTGAAGACCTGGCAGGTGGGCTACAGGCTGATTCGCCATCCTGTCGATTTCAGATCTTTCCGCGCCTGGCATTCGGGTACCCATTATTTATTGAAAGCATGATTTGCGGAAGATTCGCTTGTGTAGCAGATTTAGATGGTATTGCGCAAGAATGATGAGGATTATAATCGTCAGCAGGTCAGTCTTTTACAGGCTACTTTTAATTCCGTTAGAAATCCGTTAGAAAAACCCCTCCAAAATGCAGACAAGGGATTAGCATTTACTGCTAACCCCTTGTAATTATTTGGTAGCGGGGACAGGATTTGAACCTGTGACCTTTGGGTTATGAGCCCAACGAGCTACCAAGCTGCTCCACCCCGCGTCAAGTCACTTCTTTGCGAAAGGGATGTAAACCACTATCTCCTGCGTTTGTCAAGAATAAACTTTCACCCCGCCTCAATGCGCGGTTAAAAAACGAACACAGCCGCGGCCACCACGGTCGTATACCAGTTGTTTTTAACGATGGTGGACTGGGTAATGTTGCGTGTGCTTACGATCTTGCCGCTGATCTTGAAGATTTCCTTTTTCTCATCCCAGCTCTCATCAATGTTGAAGTCGATGCCCAGGGTGGATGCCAGCATCGCGGCTGCCAGATCTTCAGCGTAATCCCCCGTCTCTTTTTCCGTCCTTCCGAAATCATGATGCTCGCTGATATACCCATAGGCGTTTTTATCCGACGGAACGGCCAGCCCGACGGACGAAGCAAGGAGCCTGCGGGGCTCGTTGCTGCAGCAGCGGCTCATCACACAGAAGGTGATCGCGCCCGCCTTGAGCCCCTTGAGCCCCTGAGCTTTGGAAATGACCTTGCAGCCGGGCGGAAGAATGCTCGAAACCTGAACCAGATTACATTTTTCGATACCGGCGTCACGCAAAGCCAGCTCAAATGAATGCAGCTCCTCTTTGTGGGTACCGACCCCTTTGGTAAAAAACAATTTCTTCGGAACGCTTTGGCTCAATGCTCTGTCTCCATCTTGTTGATTATTTTTTATTTTGACCGGTGATATAACCCATCAGGCGATAAATCAGTTTAGCCGCCATGAAATCCGGGGCGACAACCCCCGGAAGCGGCGCCAGTTCGACCACATCGAACCCGCGAATGTCGCATTTCTTCGTGACCTGCCGCATCAAATGCAGGACGTCTCTCCAGTAAAGTCCGCCCGGCTCCGGCGTTCCGGTTGCAGACATGATCGACGGATCAAAAACATCCAGATCAATCGTGATGTAAACGTCGCCGTGCAAATGCTTGCAAATCGTTTCCGCCCAGTTTTTATGATCAAAGACATAATCCGCCGAATAGGATTTGACCTTGCTTTTCGGCAGATATTCCCCTTCTTCGCGGCTCATGCTCCGGATACCTACCTGAACCAGCGAACAGAACTCCACAACCTGCCTGCCGACGCAGGCGTGATTGTAGGGCGTCCCCTGGTAGCTGTCTCGCAAATCCGCATGGGCATCCAGCTGGAGAACCGTCAGCTTCGGATATTTCTCATGTACGGCCTGCACCGCGCCCAGCGTGATGCTGTGTTCTCCGCCGAGCATGACCGGAATCTTATCGGAAGCGACAACCCGGCTGATTTTCTTTCGGACGGCGGAAATCATGTGTTTCGGCCCGCGTGCATCGACTTCCACAGGCGATGTGGTACGAATCCCTGACAGATAGGTTTCTTTTTTCAGCTCCTCATCATAGAGCTCCATGTTCATTGAGGCTTCAAGAATAGCAGCAGGTCCGCGGCGGCTGCCGGGCTGATACGTGGATGTCAGATCGTAAGGCACGGGCACGACAACAAACCTTGCGTCGCGCATGGAACATTCGGGATAAATACCGCCAAAATTCATCATCCACTCCTTGCTTCGCCCGCAACCAAATACGCGGGGATGGATATTTTTAACCAGGCTGTTTTCGCATTTCTGGCAGTCCCCGAAAACGCCCCTTCCTTTAAAAAAGAATCGGTTTTTAGCACACGCCTTCCAATATGTCCAGCATTTGATTGGGTATGTTATCGGGGGCGGTAATAACTCAGGGTGAATTTGCGGTTTTCATAATAGAGGTAGGAATAATGGTTAATCCAGTCCCCCAGGGTAACAAACGTTTTCGTCTTACCCTTTACCTCAAAAAAGCGTAAAACCGGCTTGTGGCAATGCCCCATAACGACCGCGTCATACTCTCCCTTTAACTTCTCCGTCGCGAAAGAGAGCATTTTATCCACCAGATATTCACTGTTGTCATCGTTCATTTCCTTGCTGGCCTTGGACGTGAAATTGGCGATGGCCCAGCGCAGCGAGGCCGGAATCATCTTTTGCACATGATAAAAAGCGCGGCTGCGCAACAACCTCCGAAACGCCCTGTAGACGACGTCCCCGGTATCCGCCGTATCACCGTGCGAGATAAGCACATGTAACTGATCCAGTTGAATACTTGCCCATTCTTCATAGACATTCATTCCCAACACATCCCGAAAATACTCCTTCAGGAAAAAATCATGATTGCCTTCGCAAAAATGGATGCGGACGCCTGTTTTTTGCAATTCGACGAGTTTATGGATGATCTGGTGGAACTCGGGATAGATATTGTCTTTGGCGCAAAACCAGAAGTCGAAAAAATCACCGAGTATGAACAGATCGTCTATGGATGTTGTTCCGGCTTCCAGACCCTCAGCGCCCGCAAGCTCCCGAGCCTTCCCTGCCTTGAGATCGGATAAAAAATTGATTAACTGAACATAGCGCTCGTCCCGGGTGTACTTCAGGTGGGCATCGGATATAAATATAGCTTTCATACTTTCATGCTTTCTTATCAAATACTGCCGGAACCAACGCAGCGCATTATCATTTATTTGAATCCTGACGTTTAGTCAAACGGAAATGCGCAATTGATTCTTGTCTTGTCCTTTGTTTTTTGCTAGAGGTACTCCAAAGTGTGGCCATGAAATATTTTAATGAACGGATAGCAGGGTAACCCTATGACCAATTCTCGAACATCCATTGCGCGCGCCAGAGAAGTGCTGAAAATCGAAGCGCAAAGCATCATGCGCCTGATCGACAGGGTGGACAAAAATTTTGCACGCGCCGTGGATCTGATTTATAAAAGCAAAGGACGGGTCATCGTGACCGGTATCGGCAAATCCGGCCTGATCGGGAAAAAAATCGTCGCTACTCTGACCAGCACGGGAACACAGGCGCTTTTTCTGCATCCGGTGGAAGGCCTGCACGGCGATCTGGGCATTGTGACCAGGGAGGACGTTCTGCTGGCGCTGTCCAACAGCGGCGAGACACGCGAGTTGATCCCGATCATCAGTTCCGTCAGGCACATCGGCGCGCCGATCATCGCTTTTACCGGTGTGCTTTCCTCTTCGCTGGCAAAAAACAGCGATATTGTCATTGACGTATCTGTCGAAAAAGAAGCCTGCCCGTTCGGTCTGGCGCCGACATCCAGCTCGACGGCGGCGCTGGCCATGGGAGACGCGCTTGCCATCGCGCTGATCGACAAACGGAAGTTCCGCGAAAAGGATTTTTACAAGTTTCATCCCGGCGGCTCGCTGGGCGTGAGACTTAGAGCGACGGTTCGCGACGCCATGATCGTGGGGGACAGGATTCCGCGGGTCTTGACGGGAACGCCGGCCCTTCAGGCTATCGTGGAAATCAACCGCATGAACGTCGGCTTCGTGCTGGTGACCGACAAAAAAAACAACCTGCTGGGAATTCTGACCGACGGGGATGTTCGGCGGATGGTCAGCAAAGGCGCGTCTTTTGAAGGCCATGCCATCGACGACATCATGACGGCCAGCCCCAAAACCATAGATGAAAAAGCTTCACTGGCGGAAACGGTCGAGTTTATGCAGAAAAAGGAAATCACATCTCTTGCGGTAGTCAACGAAAAGAAAAAGCTTAAAGGTTATCTGCATCTGCATGACATCTTTGGCCGGGGCGGTTCGGTCAGCATATCCCTGACTTATTAACAGCGAGGTTTGTATATGGCTCTGTATGAGTATGATGGTAAGCGTCCGCAGGTTCCAGCCGATTCATTCGTTCATCCGAACGCGGTCCTGATGGGCGATGTGCGAATCGGGCATGAATGTATGATCGCACCCGGCGTCTCCATCCGGGCGGACTTCGGCCCCGTCATCATCGGTGACCGTACCAGCATTCAGGACAATGCGGTCATTCACGTCTATCCGGGCTCTCAGTCGGTCATCGGCGATGACGTCACCATCGCTCACGGCGTCATCCTGCACGACGTCCACATCCATTCCCGCTGCATGATCGGCATCGGCGCCATCGTGCTTTTCAACGTCGTCTGCGAGGAGGATGTTTTTGTTTCCGTGGGCTCGCTGGTGCCCAAAGGCATGCGCATTCCCGCAGGTAAAATCGTCGCGGGCAACCCGGCAAAAATCACCCGCGACGTCACGGATAAAGACAAAGCCACCGCAAAAGACGGCGTGGAAGCCTACCGCTACCTCTGCCGGATGTATCTGGCGACGATGAAAGAAGTCCAATAAGAAAAAGGGGTGATGGCGATTGGCCAAAACCCCTTACAGATCAATTGGTAGGCGGTGCTGGGATTGAACCAGCGACTTCTACCGTGTGAAGGTAGCACTCTCCCGCTGAGTTAACCGCCCAAGTGCCGTCTGCTATAGCCTAAAGTTCTGTGTATTTCAAGTAAAAATCCAGCCCCGTTTCATGCAGAGCAAAAAGAAGAAATGCCGCTGACCCTTCCGCCATTCATGAATCCGAAATGGCGGAAGGGTTGAAGCGACATTCAGCTTGGCGCTGGAGGGGTTTCTAATTACAACATTTCATAAATAGCGGCTGCGCCCATGCCGCCGCCGATACACATGGAAACGATACCGCGCTTAACGCCGCGGCGCTTCATCTCGTGGAGCAACTGAGCCGTCAGTTTGGCGCCTGTGCATCCCAGGGGATGTCCCAGTGCAATCGCGCCGCCGTTGGGGTTAATGTCACCCGCCCAGTAGCGGTCTTCGATGCCGACCACGCGGCACGAATAAATGGCCTGCGAGGCGAAGGCTTCATTGATTTCAAATAAATCAATGTCCTTCGTTGTCAAACCGGCTAGTTTCAAAACCTTGGGAATCGCGTAAGCCGGGCCTACACCCATTTCTTCGGCCATAACACCTGCAACCGCATAATGCGTCAGCTTGGCAAGGGGTTTGAGCTTCAATGCCTTGGCTTTTTCCGCAGACATCACGAGGGAAAAAGCAGCGCCGTCGGTCATCTGGGACGCATTACCCGCGGTGACGACACCACCGGCCTTGAAAGGTGATTTCAACTTACCGAGATCCTCTATTGTGGTCGGCCAGCGCACACCGTCATCCTCATTGAACACAACAGTTTCCCTAATGCGTTTGCCGTTCTTTACTTTGTATTTGAAAGCCTCAATGGGGATAATTTCTTCCTTGAACTTTCCGGCTTTGATCGCTTCAAAAGCGCGGCGATTGCTTTCCACACCGAACTTGTCCTGATCTTCGCGGGAGATATTATGGTTCGTCGCCACATTTTCAGCCGTATTGCCCATGTTGATATAGACGTTGGGCATGCTGCCGTCAAACTTCCAGTCGGGATTCGGACGCATGGCGGCCCCTCCCATGGGAATATGGCTCATCGTTTCGCAGCCGCCGGCGATGATGACATCCGACCAGCCGGCACGAACTTTCGCCGTGGCGTCAGCTATGGCCTGAACGCCCGATGAACAAAAACGATTCACAACCATACCGGAAACAGAGATCGGCAATCCTGCGCCCATGGCGATAATTCTTGCCAGATTCATGCCCTGTTCCGCTTCCGGAAATGAACATCCGACAATCACATCGTCGACATCGGCGGGGTCGAGTTCCGGAACTCTGGCCATCAGGCCTTTGATAACCTGGATACCATAAGCATCCGACCTGGTCTGCGAAAGCCCGCCTCTTTTATAACGGCCGCCCGGACTTCTTACGGCTTCAATAATTACAGCATCACTCATGATTTTCCTCCTTCATTTGTAGAAGGCGCGGGGCATGCTTCCTGAAAGCGGTTTTACACGCCGCCGCGCTCGTTATTGATATTTTAGTTACGCAGCGGTTTCCCATTGCTCAGCATGTACATGATGCGTTCCTGCGTTTTCTTCTCGCCGCACAGACTGACAAAGGCTTCCTTCTCCAGATCCAGAATTTCCTGCTCTGAAACATAGGTTCCTTCGGCACAATCTCCACCGGAAAGGATATGGGCAACTTTTCTCGAAACGAGCAGATCGTAATCGGACATGAAATTACCATATCGCATATTCATGATGACGCCTTCAACGAAGCCGCGGAAATTCTCACCCATCACCGGAATCATGGCGGGTTTGGGCGGCCTGTAATTGTTCATGACCAGAGACAGCACAAGCTGTTTGGCTTCATAGATCTGCTGATCGCGGCTCATGTTGATGGTTTCGGACTTGCGGATATAACCCAGCTCCATCGCTTCTGCCGCACTGGTGGACACTTTCGCCATGGCGATGTTTTCAAATGCTTTGGCCATGTAATACTGCATATTGAGACCGTTTTCGACAACACCGTCAGGAATCCCTTCCGTCAGGCGGAGCAGAATTTCCTTGCAGCCGCCGCCCGCGGGGATCACGCCCACGCCGACTTCGACCAGACCCATGTAGGTTTCTCCGTTGGGCAGACATCTTGCCGCATGCATCGCCATTTCGCAGCCGCCGCCCAGTGCCATACCGGCCGGAGCGCTCACTACGGGCTTGGAGAGATATTTCATTCTCATGTTGCCGTTCTGGAGATTCTCGACACCCTTCTCAATCATGTCCCACTGACCCAGCTGCGCGCCGGTGAGGACCTGGAAGACGTTGGCGCCCGCAGAGTAATTCGCTGCGTGATTACCCGTAACCATACCTACGAAATCTTTTTCCACGATGTCGCACGCTTCATGGATCATCTGTGTCATGCCGTCATCAATGGCGTTCATCTTGGTGTGGAATTCCAGACAGACAACACCGTCGCCGATATCGATCAGGCTGGCGCTGGCATTTCCTTTAACCAGTTTGTTGCGTTCCTTGAGGGCGGGCAGGATGATGATGCGGGGATTTTCTTCAATCTTGACATAGCCCTTCTTCGCAAAATCATAGGCGTATTTTCCATCCGGCTTGGTTGTGTAGAAAGAATCACAACCCTTTTTCAGCATTTCCTCGACCTTCTGGGGGACTTTGAGTTTCAGCTTTTTCATGACGTCGACGGCTTCTTTGACGCCTACGGCATCCCAGGACTCGAATGGACCCAGCTGATGGTTGTAGCCCCACTTCATGGCATTATCAATCGACATGATATCGTCGCAGATTTCACCGACCCGGTTGGCGGAGTAGATGAAGTTTTTACAAAAATATTCGCGGACAAAATCTCCGGCCTTGTCCTGACCGTTGAAAACGGCTTTCATGGACGCCCGGATGTCTTCCTTCTTCTTGGCTTCCGCAAGGGAGTCAAATTTCGGTTTGCCGGCCGGCACATATTCCATCGTGTCGATGTCCAGCATCATTTTAACAGTCTTACCCTTGTCGTCTTTTACTTTCTTGTAGTAGCCCTGCTTGGTTTTGTTGCCCAGCCATTTATTGGCCAGCATTTTCTCCAAAAACGGTGCGGCTGAGAACGTCTCTCGTGATTCATCATCCGGTACCGCATCATAAAGATTTTTAGCCACATGGCTTCCGGTATCGAGGCCAACTAGATCCATGGTGCCGAAGAGCGCCGTGCCCGGACGGCCGATGGCCTTGCTGACAATGGCGTCCACTTCATCCACCTTCAACTTCTTGTCGAGCATCAGTCTGGTCGCGCTGGACATATCGAAAACACCGATACGGTTTCCAACGAAGTTGGGGGAGTCTTTACAGACAACCACTCCTTTGCCCAGTCTCTGTTCGCTGAATTTGATCATGAAATCGACGATCGCCGGATCCGTTTCTGCGCCCGGAATGATTTCCATAAGTTTCATGTAGCGGGGCGGATTGAAGAAGTGCGTTCCCAGAAAATGTTTCTTCAGATTGGCGCTGAATTTCGCGCTGATATCCTTAATGGGAATACCGGAGGTGTTCGTCGAAACGATACATGTCGGTTTGACAATTTTTTCCACTTTCGCGAAGAGTTCCTGCTTGATTTTGAGGTTTTCGATAACGACCTCGCAGATCCAGTCCACATCGGCCAGCCAATCGAGGTTGTCCTCAAAGTTGCCGATTTTAACCATGGATGCATTCTTCTTCGTGAAGAAACTGGCCGGTTTGGATTTGGTGATACCAGCCAGGCCGTTGGCCGCGAAACGATTTCGCCACGCGGGGCTTTTTTCCGTCAGGCCTTTCTTCTTGTCGGCATCCGTCAGTTCAAATGGGATGATATCGAGCAGATAGCATTCGATACCGGCATTGGTCAGATGAGCCGCGATGGTCGCACCCATGACTCCCGCACCTAAAACAGCCGCTTTTTTAATCTCTAATGACATTATTCTCCTCCTTCATTTTTTTATGAACCGCTGATTTGATTTGCAGCTCATAAATAGTTTGAGGCCAAGCTACGCCTCCATTAAATTTCAAACAACATCCGATATAGCATGAACCGACAAAGCATCGGGTTCATAAATCGTTAAACTGAAAAGGTAAAGACTGTGCGAGAAATATTTTATCAAGGATAGGATAGTCCGACCGTAAAGCCGCATTGCTGAATGTGTTGTCATAAAGACTTTTGGCATTGTGTGGATCCCTTTCCACTTTGACTTTGAATAGAAGTCAAAAACCATGAAATTGATGCTGCCCTTGCAGACGCCATCGGGAATCAATTCCTGACACTCAGGGAAAAACCGGCACCGCTCCGAACTCAGGCATGTTTGTCCGGAGACATGGGCAAGAATTAAACGATTTCTTTAAATTCCGATAGTTGGCGCCTTGTCATCGGGCCTGTTGGCGCTTTCGGATTTGCCCTTCCTGTACTCCCTGAAGCATGACTTTCAGCCTCCCGTGGATTCGGGTCAATTACTGACCAAAAGTCAATGCGATTATTAAACCAAACAAATGCTAAAGTCAAGGCAAATTAAAAAAATCGTCGGCATGCGGACAAACCTGCTCGTTATCTTCTATATAGAAGATTTAGTTGCACTACTGTCCCAACGTTTTAGCTAACAGATGATGTAAAGTATGGAAAACAATGAGAATAAGCAATAAAAGTTATTTATCGATTTGAAATATTTTTCTTCAGGATGTCATAGTCTCGCATTAAATGGCGAGGAGATGTGACCTTACCCCGAAACATGTACCAGGTTCAAATTGAGTCCTTGCTCCTGTAGCATAGTTTGGTGTTCTTTGACAAATTCATAAGGCGTTTTATTACCGAGTGAGCTGTGTGGCCGAACTTCGTTGTATTCAATCCGCCAGTTCTCGATAATCTCCTGAGCGCTTGGCTTACCGATTACCGGATCGAGGGGCTGCTAAAACTAAAAGTGCGAAAGATTCTTGACACTACCCACAAAAGTACCGTCCGTTGTTTTGAAATATCACAAAACACTCGACATCTTGCATTACATTAACATATTGTTTATGATTTTTTTTATTAGGGCTTTTTCCTGAAAACAGGGATCAAACGCATGATCCCGAAGACAAGAAAAACAGCACCAAAAATTAAAACAAAAAAGGCATAAACCAGCGATACGCTTCCGCCGGCTAAAGGGATATTGCGATTGGGATTTGATTTATCATACCTTATTTCCAAGGTATCATCCACTTGCAAAACATCCCAGTGCTGCTTTAATATACTGCTGGTAGAACTGATTTTATTACTATCGGTAATTATAAACCAGTAATCAAGATAATAAAGACTATTTCCGTCCGATGCGCGCTGAAAATGTTTTTTCTCTACATGTCCGACGGCAAAACCAGAATATTCTTTAACACGCGCGTATTCTGAATACGACTCCAAACTGGCCATTACAAAAAAGGTGCCAATAAGCAATGATACGATACCCAAAACAGTATGTGATATTGAAAACCTCATTTCGCCTCGCAATTTTATCGCTTGTAAGTATTACCGTGTATTCTATATTTATTACAACATAAAAAAATAATATTTTTAAGAAGGTCAGAAGAAAATTAGTCCACCATACTCATACTGGTCAGACATTCTCCAATGATACTTAGCCTGAGCCCAAACGCGAAACCTTCGCGGTGTTTCATACAAGTTCTTATCTGCCCCTTCCCCAAGTATACATTTCTATAACTATTCTGATGCTCTGTCCATTACGAGCAATAAATTCCAGTTGTGAGTTATCGCTATAAAAAAAGGGGGCGTTATATAACGCCCCCTTTCAAAAATTGTTATGCCACGTCCTTACGGCTTGGCTGTTGTTAATGTAGCCGCACCATTCACGACAGCCATCGTAGCATTGGGTGTAGTAAGACCCCAAGCCGCAGCACCAGCTGACTGGATAGTAAAGGTATTCGTGTCTGTCCACGCTGAAAATGTAGTAGTGACGCCGGCAGATGGTAAATAACCTGCACATTCTAAAGATACAGCAGGACATGCACCGACAATCGCCGGTGCTGCCGCTAGATTTGGGTTATCGGCAATCAATGCAGTTACTGCCGTATAGGCATTCTTCACATCACTATTCGCAGTAGCCGCCCAACCTCTCCTCCTATATGCGGCAAACTGCGGGATGGCGATGGCTGCCAGAATACCGATAATCGCGATAACGATCATCAACTCGATGAGGGTGAAACCCTTCTGTCCTTCTTCTTTACGAAATGCTTTCAACATAACTTCCTCCTTCTTGAATAATGCGTTTATTGGTTTGTAATCGTTTATATTTCCTTACATAGGTATTTGTTTTCTTCAATGATTATCTATTGTCGTTTCACCTCCTGAATGTTTTCATCCAAAAACTCATCTTGTCTTTGGTCTTATCTCTTAGCAATCGGCATGCCAAAATGAATGTTTTTATTTTTACATTGAATATCGAATATTTGCATAAGATTATGTGACGCGTATCACGCCTGGAAACGACCCGCCGTCAAAATAAACAGGTCATTTTCACCGGTTGGTAGTCAATTTGCACTACCTGATGAAAATGATTCCCCGCACCCGGAAAATGTGATAATAAACTCCCGTTTTGAAAAACTATTTTTCCGAGCGGTCTGATGATCGGCAATAAAACCGGTGATGTTTAGAGAAAAACTTTTATTTTTTGTGTCGGCACGTCCCGACGGTTAGGGAATCCGTACCATGTATGAAGTCACTATCATCAATACGTTTTCAGCGGCACACCTGCTTGCCGAAATCGGCGGCAAATGCGAGGAGCTCCACGGGCACAATTTCAAGGTGGAAGTCACCGTCGCCGCTTCGGAATTGAATTCGGAAGGCATCGCGATTGATTTTCGCCTGGTCAAAAAATGGCTCAAGGACATCCTCGACGAAATGGACCACCAGCATTTAAACGATCTGCCCTTTTTTAAAGGAAAAAATCCGTCGTCGGAAAACATCGCCCACTTCATTTATAAATCCCTGCAACCTCCGGCAAAGACTCAAAACGTCAAAGTCCTGCGCGTCAAGGTCTGGGAATCGGAAAACGCAGCGGTAACATACATAGGGGAGTAGACTGTAGACTGTTAGGCTGTATGGGAAATTAATGATTCTCTATTCCCTACAGTCTAACAGCCTACAGTCTAAAAGGCTAAAATGATAGATATTCAAAACCAGAAAGATTCGCGAAAGATCGACATCAAGAAAGTCGGGGTGAAAAACATCAAATACCCGATCATTGTGCTCGACCGAGCCCGCGGAACGCAACCGGTCAACGCAACAATTAATATGTACGTCAACCTGCCGCATCATTTTAAAGGCACGCACATGAGCCGCTTTGTTGAAGTGCTAAACGACTTCCGGGGCCAGATCAACATTAAAACCTTCCAGACCATTCTGGAAAAAATGCGACAGAAACTCCACGCGCATTCAGCGCACATGGAAATCGACTTCCCCTATTTTATGGAAAAAACGGCCCCGGTTTCCAAAGCCAGGAGCCTGATGGAGTACCGCTGCCTCTTCAGCGGCGAAAAAAATGCCGAAAAAACCGATTTCATGGTGGGTGTCGTCGTGCCCGTCACCACGCTATGCCCCTGCTCCAAGGAAATCAGCGCCTTCGGCGCACATAATCAGCGCAGCATCGTCACGGTGAAAGTCCGCTTCGAAAAATTCTTCTGGATCGAAGATCTGATAAAAATCATTGAAGATTCCGCCAGTGGTGAGGTATATTCCCTGTTGAAGCGCGTGGATGAAAAATACGTGACGGAAAAAGCCTACGAAAATCCGAAATTCGTGGAAGACCTGGTCCGCAGCGTGGCTGTCAAAATCAATGCCGACGATAATTTCACCTGGTACAGCATCGAAGCGGAAAATTTTGAAAGCATCCACAATCACAGCGCTTATGCCTGCATCGAAAAAGGGTAACGACATGGCCGCAAGAAAAGCACCCCCGTTTGATAACCTGTATTCCCACGGGTTCCTTCGCGCTGCAGTCTGTATCCCGGAGGTCCGTGTGGCGGATGTGGCCTTCAACACACAAAAGACTCTGGAACTGGCAAAAATGGCGGCCCGGAAAAAAGCGATGCTGGCGATTTTTCCCGAACTGGGCATATCCGCCTACTCCAATGAGGATTTGTTTCACCAGGACGCGCTTCTTTCCGGCGTGGAAGAGGCCCTGGTCACCATCAAAAAGGCGTCTGAAAAATTCAATCTGATCCTGGCGGTCGGCGCGCCGCTGCGTCTGGACGGCCGACTGTTTAACTGCGCGGTGGTTTTCCACCGGGGCACCATTCTCGGCGTTGCCGTGAAATCCTACCTCCCCAACTATCGGGAATATTACGAGGGCAGGCAGTTTTCGCCGGCTGCGGAGGCGATCTCGACCACCATTGATCTGGCAGGACAAAAGGGCATCCCCTGCGGCGCAAATCTCATTTTTAAAGCCCGCAACTGCCGGGGCTTCAGTTTGTTTTTTGAAATCTGCGAAGACCTCTGGGCGCCGGTGCCGCCTTCAAGCTACGCGGCATTGGCAGGTGCGACGGTGATCGGCAATCTGTCGGCCTCCAACGTCACAATCGGCAAATCCGATTACCGCCATCAACTGGCATCCAATCAGTCCGCCAGGCTGGTTTCAGCCTATCTGTATGCGGCGGCGGGCTTCGGAGAATCCACCACCGACATGGCCTGGGACGGCCACGCAATGATTTATGAAAACGGCAATCTGCTTTCTCAATCCGAACGCTTTTCCACATCGGCGCAAATGATCTGTGCCGATATCGATCTGGATCGGCTCGCGCAGGACCGCATGCGCCTCACCACCTTTGGCAAAAACGCGGCGGATCACAAAGACCGCATCGCTTTGTTTCGCCGGATTGAATTTGACGTGGATTGGCCTGCAGGAACCATTCTGCCGGAAAGGGAATTCGCACGGTTTCCCTACATCCCCGCCGACCCGGCCTTGCGCGACTCGCGCTGCTTTGAGGCCTACAACATCCAGGTGCAGGGCCTGGCCAAACGCCTGAAAGCCTCCGGTATCCCGAACGTGGTCATCGGCGTTTCCGGCGGCCTGGATTCCACCCACGCGCTCATCGTGGCGGCCAGAACCATGGATCTGCTCGGGCTTCCCCGGTCAAACGTCAAGGCCTACACCATGCCCGCTTTCGGCACCACCGACAAAACCTATCAAAACGCCCTTCAACTGATGAAGGCCCTGGGTGTTGAGGCGGGCGAGGTCGACATCAAACCCGCCTGCCTGCAGATGCTCAAGGATATTGATCATCCGTTCGCCCGCGGGAAAAAGGTTTACGATATCGCGTTTGAAAATGTCCAGGCGGGACAGCGCTCGGCCCATCTTTTCCGCCTGGCCAACATGAAAAACGCTCTGGTCGTGGGCACGGGGGATTTAAGCGAACTGGCGCTGGGCTGGTGTACTTACGGCATCGGCGACCATATGTCGCACTACAATGTCAACGCGAGCGTCCCGAAAACGCTCATTCAATACCTGATCCGCTGGGTCGCGCAGACACACGAGTTTTCCGGCGCGGTCTCCGATCTTCTGCTGGCGGTGGTGGACACGGAAATATCACCGGAGCTGATTCCGGGAAAAAGCGACGGTCAGCCGCCGCAAAAAACGGAAGCGTCCATCGGCCCTTATGAACTGCAGGATTTCAACAATTTCTATATCACCCGTTTCGGCTACCTGCCGTCCAAGGTGGCTTTCATGGCCTGGTGCGCCTGGAAGGATAAAACCAAAGGGGCATGGCCCGATGTGCCGCCCGAAAAGCGAAACGCCTACAGCCTCAAAGAGATCAGGAAATGGCTGCATGTTTATTTATACCGGTTTTTCAAGACATCCCAGTATAAGCGTTCCTGTGTTCCCAACTCTCCCAAAGTGGGATCCGGCGGATCGCTTTCCCCGCGCGGCGACTGGCGGGCGCCCAGTGACAGCGAAGCCGCCGTGTGGCTGGCCGATTGGAAAACCATTCCGGACAAGGATAAAACATGAACCGGCAAAGCTACAGAGATTTCGACGCCACGGAATTGTTCTGCCCGCAATGCCGGCGCGCCGTGCCGGTTCGCAAAAAACTACTTCTGATTCTTTCTGAAGGTGAAAAATATGATTACAGCTGCGTGTATTGCGGAACATCGGTGGGAGACAAAATGGTGAAAGAGCATTCCCCTTCAAAGATATTGCTTCGCTGATTACAGCCTGGATTTCTTTTCGAGCGCTTTTTTGAGTTTTTCCGCCAGCAGGCCGGATCCGGTCTGCTGATCCAATCCCGCGTAAACCAAACCCGCTTCCTTTGTGGAAGCGGATGACCCGGTATTGATTTGATCTGCCAGAATTTCCCGACTGTGGGCGTCCTCGTGACAATAAACACAGAGGTTTTCCCAATTGCTCCCGTCTTGGGGATTGTTGTGGTGGTTGCCGTCTTTGTGATGAACGGTCAGCAGTTGCCGGCTCACACCGGAAAATTCCCGCGCGCAACGGGCGCAGATCAGACCATGAATGGTGAGCGACCTTTCCCGGTAGTCTTCGCCTTGTGCCTTTCCGGCATTTTTCATGTCGCGCACAATATCTTCAGCGGTTTTCTGCCCGGCGGCCGCGGGGGATTTGGTGACGGCCTTCACCTTTCCCCATGAACTGGAAAATGTCGTCTTCGCCATAAGAACCAAACAGGAATCACTTTCGTTTTTTATCCGCAAGCACCTGGACAAAAGTGCGCACGCCTTTCACCACCGCCGCCACTCCCGACACTTTCCGCAGGAAGGGTGAGCGCACGGATAAAGGACTCAACCATTCCATACCCCTGACAACGCCGGAAACCACATGATGCAGACGCTCGGCCGTCGCGGTGTATTTTTGCACTTCATAATTGATCGACGCCGTGGATTGATTAATGTTGGCGGAAGTCTCTTCCATGTTCCGTAGAATGCCCGGCAAACGCTCGTTGAGGGCTTCCAGCGTCACGGTAACTTGATTAACAACGCGCCAGACTTTGATCAGAATCGGAATAGTAAACAGCACCAAAATGAACAAAACGGCGCCGATGAGCATGAAGCCGATCTCCAGATACATAGTCTTCTCCTTACACGATGCGTATTGATGTCAGTGATCCCTGGTTTAAAAACAGGTTGCGGTTAAACCGGCGACTTCGTTTTTTCCTCTCGGTATGCTTCAACGCCTGCGTCGAGTGCTTTTTTCAGCCGGGTTTTACCTTCTGAAATAGCCGCCGTTCCCTGATGCGCCAGTTCGCCGACCTTGACCTCTATTTCATCCACTTTCTCTTTCGCCACAATTTCCGCTTCCTTCAGGCGGGCAACAGCCGCTTCATAAGCCGCCTTGCTCTTTTGCGCGGTTTTTTCGTATTCTTCTTTGGCCTTGACCAAAAGTTCATCGGCCTTTACTGCGATGTCTTCGCGGGTTTCCTTCCCGCTTTTCGGCGCGAATAAAATCCCGATCGCAGCGCCGATCAGGCCGCCGATAACCAAACCTCTGAACAAATCCCAATCTCTGTCCGCCATAGATTACCTCCTCTATTTGATAGTTATGAATTACTTTAACATATTTAAACGGACTTTGCTATAGAAGACGAAAATAATCCGAACAACCGTTTTGGGGTTCATACGATTGTCCGGATAGATAATCCTGCTGATTTACTAATTTTTTCTAGTTTGCCGGTGTGGCTTCAGGGGCAGCTTCAGGGGCGGCTTCAGGGGCGGCTTCAGCAGCCGGTGCATCACCGGTCGCTGCAGGCGCTGCGGGGGCTTCCACTGCCGGAGCTTCCTGTTCAGGGGCTTCTTTGCTGCATCCCATAATACCGATGGACAAAGATGCGAACATCAGCACGCTAACAAAAATGGCAAGTACCTTCTTCATTAGAATCTTTTCTCCTTTCTTAAATTTAGTGTGTCAAAGCACACCATTCATCCTTATTGCGCGAGACAATACTCCTTTTTTTTGCCTTGTCAAGAGAATTTTAAAAATATATAAGCAAAGAAAAATATTCACAAAGGCAGGGGAAATGATCCTTGGAATTGATGTCGGCGGCACCCACACAGACGCGGTTTTGTTAGACAGCTTTCAGCTGATTGCGAAAACAAAAGTTCTTACCCATTCTGCCAACATCGTGGCATCCCTTCAGGAAGCGACCCGGATTCTTTTTGACGGAAAAGGAATCCATCACATCGAGAGAATAGTACTGAGCACCACCATCTCCACCAACGCCATTGTGCAAAACAAGACGAACCGCGTGGCCATGGTATTGCTCAGCGGCCCCGGCCTTGCGCCCTCTATGCTCAACCCCGGGGAAGACGCATTCTTCGCCCGGGGCTACGTCAATCACCGGGGCATCCCCGTCGAAAACATCTCCGCGAGCGAAATCTCCGGCATCGGCAATCAGATTGCCGATAAAGCCATCCGGCAGATCGGCATCGTCGGCAAGTTTTCCAGCCGCAACCCGCAGCAGGAAATCGACACGGCCGGACTGCTCCGGAGTGATTCCCGCAACATTTCCATGGGGCATACGCTCTCCGGACAGTTGAATTTCCGCCGACGGATTGCCACCACCTATCTTAACGCGGCCATTTCCGATATTTTCCGAAAATTCGCCGCCGACGTAAAAGCATTTACTGATTCGATCGACGCGCAAATCCCCGTTTATATCCTGAAGGCCGACGGCGGAACCATGCTGCTTTCCGAGGCTCTGGCATGCCCCGTTCAGACCATCCATTCGGGACCTGCCGCCGGCATCATGGGCGTTTTGGCCGCCGCCAATATCCGCGAAGACGCAGTGGCACTGGATATCGGGGGCACCACCACCGACATTTCCGTTTTCGCCGAAGGCGTTCCCCTGCTCGAACCGTCCGGTGTCACGATTGACGGACGAAAAACTCTGATCCGCGGCCTGTACAGCAAATCCATCGGCATCGGGGGTGACAGCGTCGTAAAAGTTCAAGACGGGCAGCTCATCATCGGTCCGGAAAGAGAGGGACCGGCCGCCGCGCTCGGCGGACATCTCCCGACACCGACAGACGCGATGGTCGTACTCGGTATCGTTTCTTTCGGGGATAAATCCATGGCTCAAGACGCGCTGGCTCCCCTTGCCGCAAAGCTGGGTGTGGACACAAAGAAAGTCGCCCGCGCCATTATTGACCAAACCACAGCCGCCATCGCCGATCATGTACGGATGATGTTGTCGGAGATCAACAACAAGCCGGTCTATACCATTCACGAACTGCTGGAGGGCCGGATGATCGAGCCGAAAATGATTTATGTCTGCGGCGGACCGGCGGCGCTTGCCCCCTATATTTCTGAGAAACTCGGCTGGCCCTGCACGATTCCCGATCACTCCGAAGTTTCCAACGCCCTGGGCGTGGCCCTGGCCCGGACGACCGCTGAAATAACCCTTCTGGCGGATACGGAAAAAGGTGAACTGATCATCAGCGAAGAAGGCCGGGTGCAGAAGATTTCCGATGATTTTACCATCGAGGACGCTGTGGCCGTCGGACGGGAAACGTTGCGTAAAAAAGCCGCGCAACTGGGAGCTGACCCCCGTGACATGATCATTGAAGTCACGGAGGCTCAGGAATTCAACATGATACGGGATTTTTGCACCACAGGGAAAAATATCCGCGTAAAGATTCAAATCAAGCCCGGATTGATTTCCGCCGGCGCAGAAAGGTAAGCCATGTCCAAACCCCTGAAGAAAACAGGCCTGATTTTTTTCCCCGCTTTCGACTGGGCCATATCGCCGGACCATCCGGAGCGGGAGGAACGCCTTTTGTACACGCAGGACCAGGTTTTTGAAGAAGGCCTGCTGGATTTTGACAATATTGTGGAATACAAACCGGGGATAGCAACCCATGCACAGATTAACCGCGCGCATATCTGTGTTCCGGATACGAGGCATCTGACCACGAATTCCCACCTGATCTCAGCCGGTGGCGCAATCACCGCGGCGCATAAAGTTCTCTCCGGCGAGGTGGACAACGCCTTCGCCCTGGTTCGCCCGCCCGGTCACCACGCCATGCTTGTCGCACACGGCGCCCGCGGTTTCTGCAACATCAATATTGAAGCGGTTATGGTAGAATATATCCGTCACACGTTCGGTGTTAAACGCATTGCCATCATCGACACGGATTGCCACCACGGTGACGGCACGCAGGATATCTACTGGAACGACCCGGATGTGCTGTGTGTCTCCATGCATCAGGACGGACGCACCCTGTATCCGGGAACCGGCTTTGTCGAAGACTTCGGCGGCCCCAACGCGCTGGGTGCCACCATCAATATCCCCCTGCCGCCGCGTACATCCGACGAAGGGTTTCTCTTCGCTGTGGAGAACGTGATCCTGCCGATCCTGGATGAATTCAAGCCGGAAATCATCATCAACTCCGCCGGCCAGGACAACCACTACAGCGATCCGATCACCAACATGAATTTCAGCGCGCAGGGTTACGCTCTGCTCAATGAAAAACTCGCACCCCATATCGCCGTGCTCGAAGGCGGCTATTCCATTGAACGCGCCCTGCCGTACGTCAACACCGGCATTATTCTGGCCATGGCCGGACTGGACTATAGCTTCATCCGTGAACCGGATTACAATGCCGACCGTCTCCGGCAATCGGCGGAAATCACCCGCCTGATCAAAGACGAAGCAAAAAACATTATGGCGCTTTGGAAAACCAGAAAGAGCTTAAAAAGACAGATCACCGGCCAGGCCTCATACATCCGACGGGGGAAAAATATCTATTACGACACGGACGGTATTGTGGAAAAACAGACCGAAACCGTCCGGGTATGCGACGACTGCGGGGGGCTGGTCATGATCGATTCCGCCGCCGACACCGGCAAAAAAATCTTCGCGGTGATCCTGCCCAACGGATGCTGTCCGGCATGCCGCAAAGACGGTGAAATGTATTTCGACCGCGTCAGCACAAGCCAGTACCATCATACTTATTTCCAGGATCGGCAAAGAGACGTCTTCGTCGTCAAGTGAGGAAACGTATCGTCGAGCACCCTTCAGGGCTCCTTTTCCGGTTTGGACAGGATTGTCACGGTGACAATCGACATCATAATCAGCACGCCGCCTGCAAAAACCCGCCAGGTCAAGGCCTCTCCGAAAACAAGCATCCCTAAAATCACCGCATAAAGGATACGCGAAGTGGACACAAGCGATCCGGCCCGCGCGGTGATATATTTGTAGCCGTAGGTGATGCACACCTGCCCTGCTACGCCGACGGCGGCTGACGCCGTCAAGAGTGTCCACTGTCCTCCCTGCGGCATGACAAACACCGGCAGCAGGGCCAGTCCGTTGAATACGGCCCGATCAGCATCAGATAAAAAAGGATCACCATCGTCGAATCACTGCGACGCGCCAGGTTCAGTGTCATAATCGCAAAAGCCCCGACCACTGCGGACATCAGGGCGTAGACGTCTCCCCGGTTGATCGCACGAAGATCAGGATTAATCACCAGCCAGATGCCGACCAGCGCGACCATGAGCAAAGGGTAAAAAAAAGGCGATATTTTTTCCCTGCGAAAAAGGAGGGGGGAAAAAAGGAAAATGAAAAAGGGATACGTCATGTTCAGCATGTGCGTGTTGGTGATCGTCGTATGCTGAGACGCCAGGAAAAAAAGTATCACCGCGACGGTATTGAGAACGCCCCGCCAGATGAGAAGCGCGGGCCGGTTGGGCACAAGTGAAACGGAATCCCTGCAAACGATCGCACCGACGACGATGAGTCCCAGAAAGAAGCGGGCAAAAGTCACTTCGATGGCGGAAATGGTGGACATGCCGGTCAGCAGCTTTGAGAATACCGTTGCCACGGTAAAAAAAAGTTCCGCCAGAAGCAGGAAAAAAATTCCTTTATATGCGTTTGCGTCCTTCAGCATGCACGGACTATAGGGAAACCGGGCTTTTGTGTCAATGAACCGTTTGGAATATTTTGTGCTGTCTTATGATGTGGTCCCGGAGGTCACTTCCCATCCGGAGAAATCATTGTCAGCGCGGCCTGATTATGCTAGGTTCCTGCGCGGCTGACCATGTGGGGGAATACGATCAAAAAATGAAGAATACAGACCTTGCAAAACAACAACTGCAGGAACTCATCTTGCTGATTCAAAAACTGCGCGCGCCGGAAGGCTGCCCCTGGGACCAAAAGCAGACATCGCGGGATATCGGCAAATATCTGCTGGATGAAGCCTATGAAGTGCTCGACGCGCTTGAAGAAGGCGATCCACGGCATCTTTGCGAAGAACTGGGCGACCTGCTGTTTCAGATTCTTTTCATCACCGACATTGCATCCGATGCCGGTGATTTTTCACTGACCGACGTCATGAAAGGCGTCAGAGAAAAGATGATCCGCCGGCATCCGCACGTCTTCGGCAACGTCACCGTCCAATCCGTCAGTGACGTCAAGGAAAACTGGCAGGCCATTAAATTACAGGAACGTGCCGCCAGACCGGATGACGAAAATATTTTCAGTCATGTTCCGCGCTCACTTCCCGCATTGAAAAGAGCGCAAAAAATTACAGCCATTGCCGCCCGGTTCGGATTCGACTGGCAGAGCGCCGAAGGGGTGTGGGAAAAGCTCCAGGAAGAGCTAGCCGAGCTTTCGGCCGCCTGTCAAACCGACGATCCCTCAAAGAGGGAAGAAGAACTCGGCGACGTTCTTTTTACACTGGTGAACTTAAGCCGGTTTATCGAGGCGGACGCGGAGCGGGCGCTCACGCAAACCACTGAAAAATTTCTTCGCCGCTTTGCCTTCATCACCGATCAGCTTTCCCTCCGGGGCGAAACACCCGGGGAAGCGTCCTTCGCTGCGATGGATGCCCTGTGGAATGAAGCGAAAGAAAAGGGGTTATAGCCGTGGATTTTTTCCTTTGCGTTTTAGGCATGGTTTTCATCATCGAGGGTCTGCCCTATCTGGCCTTTCCGGAAAAACTCAAAACCTACATGATGAAGATGAACGAGCTGCCGGATTCCACGCTTCGCTACCTGGGCATTTCCGCCGTCCTGACCGGCCTCCTTCTGCTGTATTTCGGCAGGCGTTGACGTTATTTCATTGACACAGGCGCCTTATTCTGATTATTTTTCACAAATTTTTCCCGATTGGTAAAAAAAGATATGCGGTTAAAGGATTTCTCATACGCACTGCCCGAGGAACTCATCGCGCAGCACCCCTGTCCCGAACGGGGCGCTTCGCGCATGATGACGCTGAATCGCCGGAAAAAAACGATCGGGGACAGCCGGTTTTCCTGCCTGCCGGATTTCCTTGAGCCCGGCGATGTTCTGGTCGTCAACGACTCGCGGGTCATTCCGGCGCGTCTCTATGGCAAAAAAAGCACCGGCGCGATCCTGGAAATTCTGCTTCTGACACTCATGAAAAAAAATAACAACGAAACGGAAACCTGGGAAGTCCTGGCACGCCCTGGAAAAAGAGTTGCCGAAAATGATATCATCGATCTGGGCTGCGGAGGCAAAGCCACGGTTTTAGAAAGATTGACGGATAAAAAATGGAGGATGGTCTTTAGCGCCCCCGGCGGCTTTGAAAAACATCTTGAAGAATTCGGCCGCGCGCCCCTGCCCCCCTACATCAAACGGAGAAAAAGCATCGGGGCCGACACAACCGACGATAAAGAACGGTATCAGACTCTCTACGCCAGTAAACCGGGTTCGATTGCCGCGCCGACCGCCGGCCTGCACTTTTCCGAAGAGGTTTTGAATGCCATAAGACATAAAGGGGCATCCATCGCCCCGGTCACTCTGCATGTAGGGATCGGCACGTTCATGCCCATTGAAACCGAAACCGTTGAACATCACGTCATGGAACCGGAACATTTTGAAATCAGCACGTGTGCCGCTGATTTGATCAACAACGCCAAAAGGGTGATCGCCGTGGGAACGACATCGACCCGGACACTCGAGGCAGCCTCTGATGAAAACGGGCATATCCGCCCTCAGACAGGCGAAACCCGGCTGTTTATCTATCCGGGATACCGTTTCAAGCGCGTGGATGCGCTTTTAACCAATTTTCATCTGCCCGCGTCCTCGCTTTTTTTGCTGGTCAGCGCGTTCGCTGGCGCGGATTTCACGCGTCAGGCTTACGCACAGGCGGTGGATAAACGTTATTTATTTTACAGTTACGGCGACTGTATGCTGATTTCCTGAAACGGATTTTGAAAATGTCATTCTCGTTTGATGTCATAAAAAAGGATGAAACCACCCAAGCGCGCCTGGGAAAAATCATGACGCCGCACGGCGCGGTCGATACGCCCGCGTTCATGCCGGTCGGAACGCAGGGCACGGTGAAAGCGCTGCGTCCTGATGAAATCAGGAGTTGCGGCGCGCAAATCATTTTATCCAACACATATCATCTTTATCTGCGGCCGGGCCATGAAACCATCCGCAAAATGGGCGGTCTGCACACCTTTATGAACTGGCCGGGACCGATTCTGACCGACAGCGGCGGTTTCCAGGTTTTCTCTCTGGGTGCGCTACGCAAAATACTGCCCGAGGGCGTCATGTTCCGATCCCACATCGACGGATCCAAGCACCTTCTGACGCCGGGTAAAGCCGTTGAAATCCAGCAGGCTCTGGGATCGGACATCATGATGTGCCTCGATGACTGTACCCCCTACCCCGCCACCCGCGAAGAAACACAGAACTCCATGGCACTCACCCGGAAATGGGCGAAAATGTGCCTTGAAGCCAAAACCGGGCCTGATCAGGCGCTTTTCGGAATCGTTCAGGGTGGCACGTATCTGGACTTGCGCAAACAGGCGGTAGAGGAGATAGTCGGGCTCGGATTTGACGGCTATGCGCTGGGCGGCGTCAGCGTGGGCGAGCCCAAAGACATCATGTATGCCATCGCCCGTGAAATCGCACCGCTTTTGCCCGTCGAAAAGCCCCGTTATCTGATGGGCGTAGGCACACCTGAGGATATTGTTCACGGTGTTTCATGCGGAATCGACCTTTTTGACTGCGTCATTCCGACCCGCTGCGCCCGGCACGGATTATTGTTTACAAATTCCGAAAACATTGTTATAAAAAACGCCCGTTGGCGGGAGGATAATGAACCGCTGGACGTAACGTGCGATTGCTACACCTGTAAAAATTTTTCCAGGGGCTATTTGAGGCATCTGTATGTCGCCGGCGAAATTCTGGCGATGATATTGAATACCATTCACAATATCCGCTACTATATGCGCCTCATGGAAAATATTCGCACCTGCCTTTGCGACGGGACGTTCGGGGCGTTTCGAAATAATTTTTTAAAAAACACAGAAAGTTCCTGATCAAGAACAGGAAAAAAGGAGGAAAGAAAATTGATATCTACAGCATACGCAATGGGAGGCGGTCAGGGAGCGCC
The DNA here is from genome assembly GCA_002347685.1 of Syntrophaceae bacterium UBA2280. Lineage (GTDB taxonomy): Bacteria > Desulfobacterota > Syntrophia > Syntrophales > Smithellaceae > UBA8904. Next base: position 27,646 of record DDWS01000004.1, on the reverse strand, counting down.
GGGCGCACAGGCAGGCGGTTTCGGCGATTGGAGTTTTATCATCATGATGGTGGTAATTTTCGCCATCTTCTATTTTTTGATGATTCGACCGCAGCAGAAAAAGCAAAAAGAACTCAAGGCGCTGCTCGATAATCTGGCATACGGCGACCTGGTCATGACCACCGGAGGCATTCACGGTAAAATCACCGGTCTGGCTGACGCCGTCATCACGCTGGAAATTGCCGATAAAGTAAGAATTAAAATCGCGCGCAGTGCGATCGGCGCCGTTCTTCAGAAGGCGGGAGCACCCGTGACACCCGCGACGAAATCATAACCTGGAAAGGGGCTCTTCATGTTCAAGTCTTTAAAGGTCAGGACATCTATCACTGTTATTGTGTGTCTCGCCGCTTTGTATTTTTTACTGCCGACTTTTGTTTCCGACATTCCGGCACCCTGGAACCGTTTCCTCGCCGAGGAAAAAATTCACTTGGGACTGGATTTGCAAGGCGGCATGCACCTGGTCCTGGAAATTGACACGGACAAGGCTCTGGAGTCGCTGATGGAACGCCAGGCCAATGATCTCAAGGAATCCCTGATGGAGCAAAAGGTACGTTTCCGCAATCTGACGAAAGCCGAAGGCTTCGCAATCTCCATGGAACTGACCGATCCGGCCGGAAAGACCGCGCTCGATACGATCATCAAAGAACGGTTTCCCGATCTTGAGAGCCCCTCAGCAACCACCCGCGACGGTGTCATGTTCGTTACGCTGAGCATGAAAGAAAGACGCGCCGCGGAAATGAAGAAATTGACCATGGAACATTCTCTTGAAACCATCCGCAACCGCGTGGATCAGTTCGGTGTTTCCGAGCCGGAAATCATGCCCCAGGGGGACAACCGGATCATGGTCCAGTTACCCGGCATCAAGGATCCCGAAAGGGCCAAAAACCTGATCGGGAAAACCGCGCTTCTGGAATTCAAAATCGTGGATGATGAGAATTCCCTCGAAGAAGCTTTACGGGGCAACATCCCGGAAGGTTCGATGATAGCCTACGGAACGAGTCTGGACAGAGTCACCGGTCAGAGGGGACGCACCCCCTATTTATTAAGAAGCAGAACGCTTTTAACCGGCGCGTCGCTGGAAACGGCCAAAGTGTCCATTTCCGACCGCTTCGGCGAACCCCATGTATCCATCAAATTCAACGCACAGGGCGCATCGGATTTCGACCGCATCACCAATGAAAACGTCCGTAAGCGCCTGGCCATTGTGCTCGATGGCGTTGTCCATTCCGCGCCGCAGATCCGGGAACGCATTTCGGGAGGACAGGCCGAAATTACCGGCAGTTTCACCATGGAAGAAGCGCGCGATCTGGCAATTGTGCTGCGCGCAGGCGCCCTGCCCGCCCCGGTAAACATTCTGGAGGAAAGAACCGTCGGCCCCTCGCTGGGAAGCGACTCCATCCGCCAGGGCATCATGGCCACCATCATCGGCGCCATATTTGTTCTGATGTTTATGTTAGTTTACTACCGGCTTTCCGGCGCCGTGGCCAATATGGCGCTGATCATCAACGTATTTCTGATTCTGGGCGTGATGGCCGCCCTGCGCGGGACGCTCACGCTGCCGGGCATCGCCGGCATTCTGCTCACCATCGGTATCGCCGTGGACGCCAACATCCTGATCTTCGAGCGTATCCGGGAAGAGTTACGCACGGGAAAGACGATTCGTCTGGGGATTGACACAGGCTTTAAGAAATCCTTCATCACGATTCTGGATACGCATATCACGGGTATTGTGGCCTCTACCTTCCTGCTCATTTTCGGAACCGGCCCGATCAAGGGATTCGCGGTGACGACGATTATCGGCCTGATTGCCAGTCTGTTTACCGCTGTGTTCGTGACCAGGCTGATGATTGATTACTTTACGTCAAAATACAATGTGAAGAAACTAAGCATTTAAATCCACGCGCAAGCAGGAGATCATTCTATGCAGTTGATAAAACCGGACACAAATTTGGACTTTGTCGGAAAAATTAAATATGCGATCGTCTTTTCCGCCGTCTTGATCATTTTCAGCATCGGCACCATTCTTTATCATGGCGGCCTCAATCTCGGCATCGATTTTGCCGGAGGATCCATTATCCAGATCAAATTCAACAAAGCGATCACCGCAGACGAAATTCGTGAAGCGCTTAAATCCACCAGTCTGGGAAACAGTATTATCCAGCAGTTCGGAACCAACGAGTTTCTGATCCGCACGACGGAATCCTTTTCCGATCAGCAGGTCATGGCCGCCAATCTGGATCAGCCGCTGACCGCCGCATTCCAGCAGGACTACGAAATCCGCCGGGTCGAAGTCGTCGGGTCCAAAATCGGCATGGATTTCCAGCGCAAGGCCATTGTGGCCGTGTTGCTTTCCTGGATCGCCATGCTGATTTACGTGGGTTGGCGTTTTGAATTCCGTTACGGACTGGGCGCGGTTATCGCCATTATGCATGACATCATCATCACCATCGGCGCCGTCAGCATCCTGGGCATGGAATTCACCATTTCCATTCTCGCGGCGCTTTTTTTCATCATCGGTTTTTCGATCAACGACACAATTGTCGTGCTCGACCGTATCCGTGAAAACGTGAAACTCAATCCCAAGAAAAAGCTCGGCGACATCATCAACCAAAGCATTAACCAGACCCTCAGCAGAACCATCCTGACCTCTCTGACCGTCTTTTTGACAGTGCTGGCATTGTATTTCTTTGGCGGCCCTGTTATTCACGACCTGGCATTCGCCCTGCTGGTCGGTGTGGTCGTGGGCACCTATTCTTCAATTTTCATCGCCTGCACGATCGTTTTGCTTTTCGAAAATTTACGCTTAGCCCGATTGAGGAAGAAATAAATTGTCGACACTGGCCGCGGCGGGGTTTGCCTTGTTTTTCGTCATCTTGTTTATCGGGATTTATCTGTCCCTGTATGGCCTGCCGGGAACCATCTTAATTTTTTCGAATGTTTTATTCTACGCGCTTGTCACCGGTTTCGAGCGCATCGGCTGGAAGGTTTTGGTGTTGCTGCTTTTTCTGGCTGTGCTGGCGGAAGTCCTCGATGCTTTACTGGACCTCACAGACGTCCTCAAACCGCCGTTGTTTAAAGCATCTGTATGGAGCTCGGCTGTCGGGGCTGCGGCGGGAATGACGATCCTGACGCCAATCCTGTGGGGAATAGGCATCTGGGGAGGATTTTTTTTAGGGGCGCTGTCCGGACTGGCGCTCATGGAACTGAGGCGACAATCCAAAAAGAAATTGCCGCACCGGGCCTCCTGGAGATCATTTACGGGTATGATCGGACAAAAATCACTCAAGGGATCTTTGTCACTGGCCATGATTTTTATCGCTCTTTCCAATATTTACTCTTGAGGATTCGTGTGGATCATGAAGAAAAAAGAAAAAGAAAACAAGAACAAATCGCCGGAAAAAACCAAAGCAAAAATACGAGAGTATGCCGAAGCCATTGTGATCGCGATACTGATCGCCGTGCTGATCCGGACGTTCGTTATCCAGGCGTATAAGATACCCTCCCGTTCCATGGTGCCCACCCTGCTCGTCGGCGACCACCTTTTAGTCAACAAATTTATTTACGGCGTAAAAATCCCGGTGATCCGGAAAACCATCCTTCCCATTACCGACCCGAAACAAGGCGACATCATTGTGTTCATTTATCCCGAAGACCGGACCAAGGATTACATCAAAAGAGTGATCGGTGTGTCGGGAGACAAAATCGAGATTCGTGACAAAAAAATATACATCAACAATCAGCACTACGAGGATTCCTGGGGCATCTATACGGACAGCCGGAGTTTACCGCAGGATGTGCGGGATTATTTCGGCCCGGTCGTTGTCCCCCCGAACTCGCTGTTTGTCATGGGCGACAACCGCGACCAGAGCGCGGACAGCCGCTACTGGGGTTTTGTAGACCTCAAAGATGTGGAAGGCAAAGCACTGATCCTTTACTGGTCATGGGACAGCGAAGATTTTGCTCTGCGCTGGAGCCGCCTGGGCAAACTGCTGCATTGATCTTGACGATCTTCGCCTGATTCCCCGGTCGCACAGCCGAAATCCAGTTTCGTCGTGCTTTTTCATCTCGCGTCATTAACTTGAATCGAGGGAATTGTCATGTCTGAAAAGAAAACCCGTTCCAAAACACAAGAAGTAATAGAAGCCCTCATCCTCGCCATCGCCATCGCCGCAGTCGTCCGGGTCTTTTTCGTGGGGAATTACGCGATTCCGTCACCATCCATGGTCCCCGCGCTGCTGGTGGGTGACCGGATCATCGCAAACAAGGTGATCTACGGCGTCAAAATACCTCTTTTGAGAAAAACCATTCTGCGTGTGTCGGATCCCAAACGGGGCGATATTGTGATATTCATCTATCCGGAAGATCGATCCAAGGATTTCGTCAAGAGAGTCATCGGCGTGGCCGGAGACAAAATTGTAATCAGAAACAAGCAAATCTATCTCAATGATCAGGAATACAAAGACGCTTATGGCATTTACACGGACAAGCTCACCTATCCGGGCATCCTCCAACCCCGTGATAACTTCGGACCCGTGGTTGTCCCTGAAAACGCTCTTTTTGTGATGGGCGACAACCGCGACCAAAGCGCGGACAGCCGCTTCTGGGGTTTTGTCGACCTCAAAGATGTGGAGGGCCGCGCCTCCTTCATCTACTGGTCATGGAACAGTGAAGAAAAAGACAGTTTTTTCAAGAAGCTGCGCTGGAATCGCCTGGGCACTGTACTCAATTGATCATGAAATCGGTCATACGTGTTTGTTTTGTCTTGACAGGCGCCCTGCTCTCATGTAAGCAACAGGTCAATTAAACCTTTTAAGTCAATCCGGTGAGATTGAAAAAGGACACCAATTATGATGAAACGATCAAACAAGTTCATTTACGCCTTTCTCCGCAAGGGGAAAGGCTTTTTTTATGCCCGATGACTGGAAGATATCTGGTTTGGCTTATGGAAATAAACAACCGAGGAGAAGCAGCATGACAAAACAAAAAACCGCGAAAGTTGTCCTCGACAGTGAGGGGATTGACCGCGGCCTGACCCGCATCGCCTATGAAATACTTGAAAAGAACAAGGGCATGGAGCATCTGGTTTTGGTCGGAATCCGCACAGGCGGGGTCTATCTGGCCGGAAGACTGCAAAAAAATATATCGGCCATCGAGGGCCGGGAAGTTCCGCTGGGCATTTTGGATGTCACACTCTACCGTGACGACATCGCGACATCAAACAAAAAACCGCCTCTGGGAAAAACCCAGATTCCATTCGACCTGACGGATAAAATTGTCGTCCTCGTCGATGACGTGCTCTTTACCGGCAGGACCATCCGCGCGGCCATGGACGCGCTGATCGACTTCGGCCGCCCTAGAATGATTCAGCTGGCCGTGCTGATCGACCGCGGACACCGCGAACTGCCCATCCGGGCCGACTATGTCGGAAAGAACCTGCCCTCTTCCCTCTGGGAAGCCGTCAGCGTCAATCTCATGGAAAAAAACGGCAAGGATGAAGTGCTGATTGAAGAAGGAAGCTAACAACCAGAGAAAAGCAAGGTCCACACTATGATGAAACTCGCAAAAAAAGACATCCTCGGCATCGCGGACATGTCGGTAGACGAGATCAACCTGATTTTGGAAACCGCCGAATCATTCCTGGAAATTTCGATGCGTGACATAAAAAAAGTCCCGACACTGCGCGGCAAAAGCATCATCAACCTGTTTTACGAAGCCAGCACACGGACGCGCACATCCTTTGAAATTGCCGGAAAACGGCTCAGCGCTGACACGATCAACATTTCCGCATCGACGAGTTCCACCGTCAAGGGCGAAACCCTGATCGACACCGCTCGCAATCTCGAAGCCATGAACCCGGACATCATTGTGCTCAGGCACAGCGCTGCCGGCGCTCCTCACATGCTGGCTTCGCTCGTCAAGCAATCCATCATCAACGCCGGCGACGGCGCGCACGAGCATCCCTCGCAGGCGCTGCTCGACATGATGACGATCAGGGAGAAAAAAGGCAAAATTGCCGGGCTGAAAGTGGCGCTTGTCGGAGATATCCTGCACAGCCGGGTTGCCCGGTCCAATATTTACGGCCTGTCCAAAATGGGCGCTGAAGTGGTCGTGGCGGGTCCTGCCACCATGCTGCCGCGCGATATTGAAAAAATGGGTGTGGCGGCCTTCACGAAAATCGAAGACGCGATTGCGGACGCGGATGTTGTGATGATGCTGCGCATACAGCTGGAGCGTCAGAAACAGAACATTTTTCCGTCGCTTCGTGAATACGCCCAGCATTACTGCCTGACCCGCAAGAACATTAAACTGGCCAGGCCCGACGCGATTGTCATGCACCCGGGCCCCATGAATCGCGGGGTGGAAATCTCGCCGGACATCGCCGACGATCCGGGCATCTCCGTCATTCTTGATCAGGTCAACAACGGCGTCGCTGTAAGAATGGCGCTGCTTTATCTGCTTTCCGGAGGAAACGAATGAATCTCTTGTTAAAAGGCGCCCGGGTCATTGACCCGGCTTCAAAGATAGACTCCATTGAGGACGTTCTGGTGGAAGACGGAAAAATCGCGGATTGCGGCCCATCCGTCAAAGCGCCGCCGGATATCACCGTACTGGATCTGACCGGCCTGATCATCACACCCGGTTTGATCGACATGCACGTACACCTGCGCGAGCCGGGACTCGAATACAAGGAAACCATCGCCTCAGGCTGCCAGGCCGCGGTGGCCGGCGGTTTTACGTCGATTGCCTGCATGCCCAACACATCGCCTGTAAACGACAATCGTTCGATTACCGAATTCATCCGAAGGAAAGCCGCCGAGGCCAATCTGGCGAATGTCTATCCCGTAGGCGCAATCAGCATGCATTCGGAAGGAAAGCAGTTGACGGAATTCTGGGATCTCAAGGAGGCGGGCATCGTCGCGCTTTCCGACGACGGCAATCCCGTTATGGATGCGGCCCTGATGCGCCGCGCGCTGGAATACGCCTGTTCACTGGATTTGCCGGTGATTCAGCACTGTGAAGATAAAAATCTTTCCACGGGTGGCCTGATGAATGAGGGCTACTGGGCCACGGTTCTGGGCCTGCCGGGCATTCCCGCCATAGCCGAAGACGTCATGGTGGCGCGCGACATTCTGATGGCGGAATACACGAAAACCAGGGTTCACATCGCGCATGTCAGCACGGCAGGTGCGGTGCGGCTGATTCGTGACGCAAAGAAGCGGGGAATCAACGTCACGGGAGAAACCGCGCCCCATTATTTTACGCTGACGGACGAGTCGCTCCAAAACTATGATACCCACTATAAAGTAAGCCCGCCGCTGAGGGGCGAGGCGGATGTGGCCGCCATTAAAGAAGGCCTCGCGGACGGCACGCTCGACGCCATCGCCTGCGACCACGCGCCGCATGGCCGCACGGACAAAGAAGTGGAATTCGAATACGCCGCCAACGGCATCAGCGGTCTGGAAACCTCCCTGGGGCTGAGTTTGAATCTGGTTCACGAAGGCGTTCTCACCTGGCCGCAGCTGATCGCCGCCATGAGCTGCCATCCGGCGCGAATTTTAAATCTCTCCAAAGGCTCGCTGGCTTGCGGGGCGGACGCGGACATCACCGTCATCGATCCCGAACTGCCCTGGACCATCGACACAAAAGCATTTCACTCACGGGGGAAAAACTCGCCTTTTTCGGGCCGCCTTGTGAAAGGACGCGCCGTTTTAACGATCGTGGGCGGAAAGATTCAATACGACGGACGTAAGCAGAGATGAGCGCGAGGGAAAGCCACAAAACCTGCGGATTCGTGCTGCGCACGCTGGGTTTCGGCGAATCGGATCTGATTGTGACCTTCTACAGCCGGGAGTTCGGCAAACTCAAAGGCATCGCCAAAGGCGCCAGACGAAGCAAAAAGCGGTTTGCCAATGTGTTTGAGCCCTTCTCCCTGACCAGCATCATGTTCTCACGAAAAAGCAGCGACGGGCTTGCCTTTATCGAAGCCTGCGACATTCTCGACCACTATGCCGCCATCCGTTCGGATCTTGAAAAAACACTGATTGCCTCGTATTTTATTGATCTGGCCGATCATTTCAGTCCGGAAGGAAAAGCCAACGAAACATTATTTTCGCTGCTGACGGATTTTCTGTCTTTGCTGACGCGGGAACCTGTCTCGGATGTCATGATTCGTTTTTTCGAGATGCGTCTGCTGAAAATTTCCGGTTTTGACCCGGCACTGGACGCCTGCGTGCGCTGCAAAACCCCCGTGACCAACGGCGGGGCTTACTACTTTTACCCGAAAGCAGGCGGTATCCAATGCGCCGCCTGCGCCCGTCCTGAACGCTACGATCAATGCATCTCCGCGGGAACGGTGCGCACCCTGCTTTTGGGGAAAGACATGGAAATCGAAAAAATGAAAAGAGTCTGCCTGTCGGAGGACCTGTCCGTCGAGTCCCGCAATATCCTGTACGGTTTCATCTCCTACGTGCTGGGCAAAGAAGTCAAATCCTTCAAAGTCATGGAACAGGTTCGCAGATATTGTCCCTAAAAAAAACTGATATACGCCTGCCGGAGCTTCTGATCCCCGCCGGCAATCCGGAAAAATTGCGCACGGCGGTTCTTTACGGTGCGAATGCGGTTTATGTCGGTGTTGAAGGTTTGTCTCTGCGTTCGGCATCCGCCGAAATGTCGCTTTCTGATCTGGCCGCCGGTGTTTCGGAAGCCCACGCCGCGGGCGTCCGGGTTTACGGGGCTCTCAATACGTTCGCGCGCAATGCCGACCTGGCCGTGGCCAGAAAAATCATTCCCGAACTGATCGCAACCGGCATCGACGCACTCATTGTCAGCGATCCGGGCCTGATCCGCCTGATCGGTCAAGTCGCACCCTCAGCAACTCTACATTTGAGCACACAGGCCAACACCACGAATGCCGAAGCGGTTCGTTTCTGGCAGGATCAGGGCGTACGTCGAATCATCCTCGCACGTGAATTGACTTTAAAAGAAATAGGCGAAATCGCTTCGGCCGTCCCCGATATGGAACTGGAGATTTTCATCCACGGGGCGATGTGCATGAGCTATTCCGGCCGCTGCTATCTTTCCTATCACCGCAACCGCAGAAGCGCCAACGAAGGGGACTGCTCCCAGCCGTGCCGCTGGGAGTACCTGCTCACCGAATCCACGCGTCTGAGCGATCCGCTGATTCTGGAAGAAGATGAACGATTCAGCTACCTGTTGAGTTCTAAAGATCTATGCCTGGTTGAGTACCTGCCTCAGGTTGCGGCCGCAGGCGTCGCAAGCGTCAAGATTGAAGGACGGATGAAGTCATCCTATTATGTCGCGGTGGTCACAAGAGCCTATCGCCAGGCCATAGATGCGCTTTCGGCACACCAGGGAGAATATTGCTTTGATCCGCACTGGGGCCGGGAACTAAAAACCGTTTCGCACCGGGGATACACAACGGGGTTTGCCTTTGCCGAAGAAAAAACAAACGAAACCAGCCCGGATCTCAAGATTATCCAAACGCACGAACCGGCGGGCATCGTTTTATCCTTCGATAGCGATCAGGATCGCGCGTTGATTGAGGTCCGCAACCACCTCGTTGCCGGAGAACATGTGGAGTTATTACTACCGGATGAGAATATTGATGTTGACACCCGCAGGCTCCATGATGAAAACGACAACAGGATATCCGAAGCACACCCCGGTGCCCGTATTCTGATCGAAGTCCCGCGCCGTGTACCGCAAGGCGCGCTGCTACGCAAAGCAGCAAAGAAGTAAAGGGACGTAAAAAACAGGGAACGGCAGAAACCGTCCCCTATTTTTTACCCATAACCTATCGCCTATTGCCCATCGCCTATAGCCTATAGCCCATTGCCCATAGCCTATTTTTTAACGATAAATTCCGCTACCTACTTCTTAATGATGTAATTTGCTTCCGCTTCTACACGGCGGTTCTCGGCCCTCCCTGCATTCGTGGCATTGTCAGCAATGGGTTTCTCCTCACCGTAACCGACTGCCGTCAGACGATTCGCATCAATACCTTTTTCAACCATGTATGCCTTTACCGCGTCGGCGCGTCTCTGGGAAAGCAATTTATTGTATGCGTCTGCGCCCACACTATCCGTATGCCCTTCAATCGTTACGTTAAGATCCGGATATTGTTTCATAACGGCGACCAACTCATCAATATCATTGAAGGAGTCCTTCTTGACGGTGGACTTGTCAAAATCAAATAATATATTCAGGGTTGTTCTTCCCTTCTCGGTGATTTCCTTTTCTACCCTGGGCTGGGGTTTCATTTCCTGAACGACCGGAGCCGGAGCGGGAGCGGGAGCCGGAGCCGGAGCCGGAGCCGGAGCCGGAGCGAGAACGGGAGCGGGAGCCGGAGCCGGAGCCGGAGCCGGAACGAGAACGGGAGTGGCGGCCTTGGCTGCTCCGCCGAACGCGAAGGTCAAACCAACCGTATACAGGAGGTTGTTGTGTCTGGCGTCAAAGGGCACCACATGGCGGACATCGGCCCGCAGGGCGACATGTTCCGCCAGGAAATATTTCACGCCTGCACCGTAATCCAGGGCGATTTTGTTATATTTTCCCTCGGTCGTGTCCTCTGTCGCTCCGGAATAGTGGACCCCCCCGACGCCTACCGCCAGAAAAGGAACGAAGACGCGATCCGGAAGCAGGTGAAACAACCCCTCCACTCCGTAACCGACGAAATGAACTTTATCCCCTCCGCTGTTCCCGAGCATCTCCGTGGGGACATAATGAGCAAACCCCTCAACGCCAAGATACTTGTTGAAATTGTAACCGGCGCGCAACCCCAGGCTAAATGAGTTTTTGAGATCCTCATTGCCCTCAAACATGTAGCCGCCGATGGTGGGGGACAAATGGACGGAACCTGCCTTGACCTGCGCGTATCCCGTGCTGACGAAGGTCGCCATCAGCAGGACAGCAAACAACAAATAAAATTTCTTCATTCTTTTTCTCCTTTCATTGTTAAAACCGATTACATTAACCTGATTTTCAATACTGTTTTGAATTTTCAGACAGGGGAACAACGCTTGGTATAGTAATGGTAATCCATCGGGAGGTCCGAGTCAATGTGATTTTTATCACAAGATGAAAGATTTTTTTCCAAATATTGTATTCAAAGACAGTCCTTGAGGATTGCACGCATGCTGTCCGGGGTGACATCCTGCTTTTCGCCTAAGGCCACCATACCGTGTGCTTTCAGCTGTTCAATCACCCGGTCAATGCTGAAATCTTCGATATGATAAGCATTCAGTCGAGTGGCAAGCCCCATGCCCTCGAAAAAACCGCGGGTTTTTTCAATTGCCGCGTCAATACGCGCTTCTTTCGTGCCGGAGTGGATTTTCCATACGCGTTCGGCGTACTGCAGCAGCTTTTGCCATTTACCCGGCGCGCGGTTTTTCATCATCGCCGGAACCAAAACGGCCAGTGTCTGGGCATGATCCAACCCGTACAGAACGGTTAATTCATAGCCGGCACGATGTGCCGCCCAGTCCTGGGGAACCCCCGCACCGATCAGACCATTGAGGCCCAGTGTGGCGCACCACATGAGGTTCGCGCGGACATCGTAGTTTTCCGGCTCTGCAAGCGCTCGCGGTCCGTCTTCAATAAGCGTTAAAAAAAGAGCTTCCGCCAGACGGTCCTGCACATGCGCTTCCACCGGATAGGTCAGATACTGCTCCAGCACATGGACAAACGTATCTACCACACCGTTTCCGACATACGTCGCAGGCAGCGAATAGGTCCTGGTGGGATCCAGCACGGCGAATACAGGAAACAGCCACGTATTCATGATCGCCTGTTTGATATGCAGGGCCTTTTGTGAAATGATCGCGCGGCAGTTCATCTCGGAGGCGCTTGCCGGCAGTGTCACGACTGCGCCGATCGGCAATGCCCCGGCAATGCCTTTTCCCGAATGCTTGAGAAGTTCAGCCGGATCACCATCAAAAGGAATCGCCGCCGCCAGAAATTTAGTTCCGTCAATGACAGACCCTCCACCCACTGCCAGAAGATAATTCACCTGATTGAGTCTCGCCAGTCGAACCGCCTTCATCAGCGTTTCATATTCGGGATTCGGCTCGATACCGCCAAACCATGTGATCTCACGACCCGCAAGCGCCGACAGGACTTCATCGAGCACACCATAGCGTCTCGCGCTTTCGGAACCAAACGTAACCATCACCCCGGCATCCGGCGGGATCTCCTGATCAATTCTACGGATACTGTCACGGCCGAAAATTATTTTTGTAGGATTGTAGAACTCGAAGTTCAACATTTGGAATTATTTCTTTGCGCGATTTTTTTGTTCCAACCCGAGGGATTCGAAAAGAATTTCAGCCGGATCGAACGCGGGCATTCCCGAATGACCTGAAAGCTGCATGCGGCAAGAACCGCAATCCGCGACAATGGCCTCGGCACCCGTTTTTTGAATCAGCAGCACGGCACGCTCGCCCAGCTGCCTTGCCGTGCCTTCATTGCTTTTTTTGAACCCGTAACTGCCTGACAGACCGCAGCAGGCGTCGTCCAGGATCTCACAGGTCAAACCGGGAATCCGCCGCATAAGTTTCGCTGCGGGATAACCGATTTTCAGCGCCCGCAAATGACAGGGAATGTGGTAAGCCAGTTTGCGTCCGACCTGGCCGAATTCAAGCTGGATGTCGTCGTCATTGATGATCTTCAAGATGTATTCGTGCAGATCGTAGCTGTGCTCGGCAATCTTTTTCGCCTGTGGAATTTCCAGAATCTCCTGATAGTCCTCCAGCAGACATAACCCGCAGGACGTGCAGCTGTAGAGTATGTCATAGCCCGCATCAATATAATCGGCAAGCGACGCGGCGTTTTTCAGCGCGAAAGACCGGGCCAGTGTGAGATTGCCGTTGCCCAGAGCGGGCAACCCGCAACACCACTGCGGTGGCAAAACAACATCGACATTCAATGCAGAAAGTATTTGAATGATCTTTCTGCCGATATCCGGCCGGTAGAAGTTGATAAAACAGCCGTAGAAGAAGGCCACTTTTCTGACCGACCGGCCGCGGACTTTTTTTTGCTTTTTCAATGTCCGGAAACTGAACTTCGGAAAGGGAATGGTCGTGGCGATTCCCATGGCGTTGAATATTTTTTTTCCTGTGGCCGTCGCGGCAATCCGATTGGCCAATGGCGCGGTCAGCGATCCGAGACCGCTTAAATAATAGTTGTTGGCAAACAGCAAATGTGCAGGGGAGTATGGATGTTCCATGCCATATCGCTGCTGTGCCCGCAGGATGATCTGCGCCGGTTCCACACCGCACGGACAGCTCATCTCACAGCGTTTGCACTGGCTGCACAGCAGTACCCAATCATCGACGGTTTTTTCGCGATGCGAACGGAAACGTTCAGCATCGGGACCGGCCTGCTTGGGACCGGGAAAGTCCGGGTTGACGCGGAACACGGGACAATTTTCTACACAGATGGTGCAGCGGATGCAATGTTCAAAATTCATTTCAGATACTCCGCACAGGAGCCGGCCGCCGCGTATCCGGTAGCCAGAGACAACCCATGTCCGCAACCGTTTTTTAAAATCTGCGCGTGGGCCAGGATGCCCCCGCAGACAAAAATATTCTCCCAGTGAGAATGCTCAGGACGGAAGGAGGAATCCACGCAAACCCCCACTTTGCCGATACGATGATCCGGTGAAAAATAATCCTCATCGAACCAGCCCTCCCGACCGGAGGGAACATGCACGGGCAGATCAAACACATTTTCAGTAATTGTCTGACGGGTGGCGGTGAGGCCGCCGCCGACAAACGACCCGGTGGCAAGGACAAACGCCCTGGCGTTGAGACTGTTGGGCTTTCCTTCTGTCCGGGTAAAAACCGCTTCGATGAGCCCGCCCGCTTTTTCCACGCCAACGACCGGCCAGCTCCAGAAGATGTCGCCCCCCTTGTTTCGAAAATGATCCTTCAGGTCGTTAAACAGCCGGCGCCCGGGCATGGAAGGCGGCAGCGTCGGAATTTCAAAGACGGGGCGCTCCAGGCGGGATTCGATTCTGCGGATCACCTCGGCTGTGTTTTTCATGCCGAGCACGGCGGGCAGACCGATTTTGTTCTCCCGGATATCCAGTTTTTCCAGCCAGACAATAAACGCCTCCAGATACTCGTCTCTTTCCAGCCGCGACGCAATTCCCATCGTCGTGGATGCGCCTGCATCGTATGATGAAAAGGAAGCATGGGCAAATCGTGACAGGATGTATTTGGGATAAAAATCTTTCAGGCCTGAAAACGTGATGATGCGGATCACCTCGTTGTCGCTCTGCGGGGAAGCTGCCATACCGGCGGGCGTAAGACAGGTGGTTTTCAATGTACCCAGCGCGGAAAGAACGCATCGGTTGTGTTCCAGCGATCCGGTATATACCCTGCCTCTTTCCCTCATCACTTCCAGAAAACGGCCAAACGCCTCTGCAATGTCCGTGTCGGACACCAGATGCAGGGGATGTTCCCGCGGCAATTCCCGCGCCGCGTAAAGCGGCCGGGCGCCATTGGCGCACAAATCGATGCAGCCGGTGGACAAACAGGCCGTCGGCTCTCCGGTGGTCACCAGCGCAACCCGGTAGCCGTGTTCGGCCAGACGCGCGCCCGCGGTCAGACCCGCCACTCCCGCACCGATCACGACAATGTCATATTCCACCACGCTCATTTTTTTCTCTCCATCGCCAGGATGCCCAGGTAGATGTATTCGACCAACTGCTCTTCGCGCAATTGATCGCCCCACAGGGCCTGGCGGATGCCGCGAAATCGCCTCTGGAGAAAATCCCTGAGCGCCTGCATGGACTCATCGGGCGTCAGAATGCTGTGATCCTGCATGATGCCCAACGCCCGGAACGTGCAGAACCCGCCCTGGCAGGGTCCCATACCCAAACGCGTACGGTGCTGGATATCACCCACGTGGCGGGTGGACGTCTGTTGAATAATTCTCTCCACATCCGCGCGCGACACGAGTTCGCATTCGCAGACGATATTTTTCATGTCTGCCAGGCGCTTGGACAGAGGATAGCCGCTGAGTTCCTCCTGACCGTCGAGGGGCTTTTCGGCCGTTTCGCATTCCCTCTTCAAGTTGAAGGCGTTCATGATCGTATCCACCATCTTTTCCGCCATGAGACGGAAAGTGGTCAGCTTTCCCCCGACGATGCTGTACATGCCGTTTTGATGATCGATGATCTGAAAGCCGCGCGAAATCTCCCGGCTGTCCGTCTTTGACGACTGAAGCAGAGGGCGCACACCGGAAAAGGCGCGGATAATTCGCGTCTGGTTAAAATGCGGAATCATTTTCCCGGCCTCGGTGATAATCACATCCGCCTCCGAAGGCTCGATCCGGATTTTGTCCGGATCCTCCACGGCCTGCGATGTCGTACCGGCAAGGCAGACGGCTTCGTTCGGCACGATGATGTCACCGTCCGATGAAGGACGCAGACGATTGATCACCATATCGGTGAGGCGGTGATTCGTGATCACCAGCGAACCCTTGGATAAAGTAAGCGGCACCTCGCAACCGGCAAGCTTTGCAACCAGATTGGTCCAGGCACCTGAAGCGTTGACAATGATGTTGGCATGAATTTCGAGAATTTCCCCTGTGGCCGCGTCTGTGGCCTGGACACCAATGCAGCGGCCGCGGGACTGGATGATCTTTATGACCCGGTGGCGTGTGAAACTCAGTCCCCCCTTGAGTTCGGACGTTCTCATGTTGAGCATGCAAAGACGAAACGGGTCGATGGAACAATCCGGCACCCGGATGGCTTCTTCAATTTCCGGATTGAGATTCGGCACCAGTTCAAGGGCTCTGGTCGCCGAGAGCACTTCGGTGGGAATGCCGATCTCTTCGCAGCTGCGCAGGAATTTCTCCCTGTATCGTTTGGAATCGCCGGGGAGCCGCACAAACAACCCGCCGGTTTTCTCAACACATTTCTCTCCGATGCGGCGTAAAATCAGGTTTTCATCGTAGCACTCTTTGGCCGCGACAGGATCGGAGACCACGTAGCGCCCGCCGCTGTGCAGAAGACCGTGGCAGGCCCCCGTGGCGCCGGCCGCGTAATCCCCTTTCTCAATCAGACAATGCGGCACCCCGCGCAGCGCCAGATCCCTCGCAATGCCGCACCCCGTGGCCCCGCCGCCGATAATAATCACATCCGTCTTGATCATCTGACCTTCGTCCCTCGGCCTTTAGCCTTTTGTTACTCTTCCTCCCAGTTCCTCGCGCGTTCGACCGCCTTTTTCCATCTGGTGTAGAGTTTGTGCCGTTTGTCCTCATCCATGGACGGCTGGAACTTACGATCCACTTTGCGCCGCCCGGCAATCGTTTCCTGATCCTTCCAGAAACCGACCGCAAGACCCGCCAGATAGGCTGCACCCAGCGCTGTCGTCTCGATGATCAGGGGCCTCTCCACGGGTACCCCCATGATATCGGCCTGAAACTGCATCAGAAAATTATTGGCGCAGGCGCCGCCGTCGACACGCAATTCGCATAAATCAATGCCGCATTCAGAACGCATCAGCTCCAGAACATCCCTGGTCTGATAGGCGATGGATTCGAGTGTGGCGCGTATAATGTGATTGCGGTTGGTCCCTCGCGTCAGTCCCAGAATCGCTCCACGTGCATACATGTCCCAGTAGGGCGCACCCAGTCCCGTGAAAGCGGGAACGACATACACCCCCTGTGAATCCGGAACTTTCGTTGCGAAATATTCACTGTCGCGAGCATCGTAAACAACCCGCAGGCTGTCGCGCAGCCACTGGATTGCGGCACCGGCCACAAAGATGCTGCCTTCAAGGGCATATTCCACTTTTCCGCCTATTCCCCAGGCAATGGTGGTCAAAAGACCGTTTCCCGAATACGCGGGCTTTTCACCGGTATGCATCAACATGAAACACCCGGTGCCGTATGTATTTTTTACCATACCGGGAGTAAAACAGGCTTGACCGAAAAGTGCGGCGTGCTGATCGCCCGCGTCTCCGGCAATGGGAATTTCCGCGCCGAACACCCGCGCGTCGGTAACCCCGTAAACGGCCGAAGACGGCTTGACGTCAGGCAGCATGCATGCGGGGATATCGAGCTTCCGAAGGATATGATCATCCCATTGAAGTTTACGGATGTTATAGAGCATGGTGCGCGAAGCATTCGAATAATCGGTAACATGGACCTTTCCGCGGGTCAGATTCCAGATCAGCCAGGTATCCACATTGCCAAACAGCAACTCTCCTTTTTTTGCGCGCTCGCGGGCTCCTTCAACGTGATCGAGAATCCATTTCACTTTGGTCGCGGAAAAATAAGCGTCGAGGACCAGGCCGGTATTTTCCCGGATGTAATCTTCCAGACCCGCGGCTTTGAGCTCATCGCAGATCCCCGCGGTACGCCGGCACTGCCAGACGATGGCGTTGTAAACCGGTTTACCTGTGGCCTTATCCCAGATGATGGTGGTTTCACGCTGATTGGTGATGCCGATGGCTGCGATTTCTTCGGGAGCAATACCGGTGGCGGCCAGCACTTCGCTTGCCGCGCCTCTTTCGGAACCCCAGATTTCCATGGGATCGTGTTCCACCCAGCCGGCCTGGGGATAAATCTGTGTAAATTCATTTTGCGCGATTTTGACCGCGTTGCCCGCCTCATCGTAAACGACCGCGCGTGAACTGGTAGTGCCCTGGTCCAGGGCAAGAATATATGCTTTTTTCATCAGCACGCTCCTATAGGTTTCATCAGGAATTCTTCATCGTCGCGACGCATACTATTGCATAAGTCAGTGGTTTTTTGCAAAGAAAAAGTAGGATGAAAACCCGATTCACCATTTGTTTTCGGTCAGCCCAAAAAAAAAAGCGCTCCGTTTCGGGAGCGCTTTTCAGTTGAAAGGTTAGGGTTCTTATTCAGCCAGTGAATCGCTGGAAATTCTCATGCTGTAGAACGAACGGTAGATGAAAATCAGGGCAATCACAAAGAAGACAACTGCCAGGCCTCTTCTGATATTGGCGTTCGGCATGGTTACCGCGATTTCCACGGCCAGCAGACCAAAGAGCGTCGCAAACTTGATGATCGGGTTTAACGAAACCGAAGAGGTATCCTTGTAGGGATCGCCGACGGTGTCACCCACGACGGCTGCTTCATGCAGAGGAGTGTTTTTCATCTTCAGATCCACTTCAACAATCTTTTTGGCGTTATCCCAGCAACCGCCTGCATTGGCCATGAAGATTGCCTGGAACAGACCGAAGAAGGCGATACCAATCAGGTAGCCGATGAAGTAGTAGGGATTGAAGAACGAAAGCGCCAGCGTCATGAAGAAGATCACGATAAAGATATTGATCATACCCTTCTGAGCATACTGAGTACAAATCTTGACGACTTCCTTGGAGTCTTCAATCGACGCTTCCGCCTTATCAAGATTAATATTCTTCTTGATGAACACGACGGCCTGATAAGCGCCGGTGGTTACCGCCTGAATGGACGCGCCGGTAAACCAGTAAATCACCGCACCACCGGTGATCAAACCCAGAATGATCTCGGGCTGAACCAGCGAAAGCTTGGGGATAACATTGCCGAAAAGATTTTCAAGCAGAATGATGATGCCGAACACCATCGTGGTGGCACCGACAACCGCCGTACCGATCAGAACCGGTTTGGCTGTCGCTTTAAAGGTATTTCCTGCGCCGTCGGCACATTCAAGAAAATGCTTTGCGTTTTCAAAATCAGGCGCAATACCGTATTCTTTTTTTACAATGTCTTTCACATCGGGACGTGATTCAATTAAAGACAGCTCGTAAATCGACTGCGCGTTGTCGGACACCGGACCGAAGCTGTCCACCGCGATCGTCACGGGACCCATACCCAGGAAACCGAAGGCCACCAGACCAAACGCGAAGATCGGCGCCGCAAATGTAAAGGCATCCGGCATGAGGGCCAGAATGGCCGCATGCTGGGAAACCATGTAGGAGATAAACATCAGGAACATGATCACCATGCCGATCCAGAAAGCCGAGAAGTTACCGGCGACCAGACCGGAAAGAATGTTCAGCGAAGCGCCACCCTGACGGGAGGCATTCACGGTTTCCTCGCAGTGACGCGAAGAGGTGCTGGTGAAGATCTTGGTGAATTCCGGAATCAAAGCGCCCGCGATGGTACCGCAGCTGATGATGGTCGCCAGTGCCCACCAGAGCCCCTTGTACTGCTCCGGAAAGTCGCCCAGCAGGAAATAGCTGGCAACAAAGGTTACGGCGATGGAAACCAGCGAGGTGATCCAGACCAGGTTGGTCAATGGATGCTCGAAGTTGAAATCTTTCTTGCCCGAGAACATGGCGTTGCTGATACCCTGGTTGATAAAATAAGAGGCCAGTGACGTAAGGATCATCAGAATTCTCATGGCGAAAATCCAGATGATCAATTTTCCGCCCATCTCAGGCGTGGAGGCCAGTGCCAAAGACAGGAAAACGATCAGAGCGACGCCGGTCACACCGTAGGTTTCAAAACCGTCTGCGGAGGGGCCGACACTGTCACCCGCGTTGTCGCCGGTACAGTCAGCGATAACACCGGGATTTTTCGGATCGTCTTCGGGAAGATGGAAAACAATTTTCATCAGGTCGGAACCGATGTCGGCGATCTTGGTGAAGATACCGCCGCAGATACGTAAGACGGAAGCGCCCAGCGATTCACCAATCGCGAAACCGATGAAACACGCACCTGCCAGATCCGCAGGAATGTATGCCAGGATGAGGAGCATAACGAACAACTCCACGCTGACCAGAAGGAGCCCGACGCTCATACCGGAACGCAGACAGATGTTCACGATATTGAGGGGATTACCCGAAAGCGATGAAAAAGCGGCACGTGAATTGGCAACCGTGTTGATCCGGATACCGAACCAGGCCACACCGTAAGAACCAAGAATACCGACAACCGATGCAAGCAGGATGATGAAGACCCGCGCTGCGGACTGCTCAGCGAGCCATCCGAAGTAATAAATCATACAAAGGGCAATCAGAATCCACAAACCCGCAAGGAACTTGCCCTGCTGGAAAAGGTATGTTTTACAAGTTTCCCAGATCGTCTGGGAAACTTCCAACATCGCCTTGTGTGCCGGCAAACTTTTGGTCTGCGCGTATTGCATGACACCGAAGCCCATGCCGATCAGGGAGATAATGAGACCGACGTTCAGAATCGTCATCCCTCCGAGAGCGCCGCCCATGAAGGAAACATCCCTCAAATCAGGCAGCTGAATATTCACCTCAGCCGCCAGAGCGGTTCCCGCAGCCAGCAACACGAAGAAACCGCTTAGTAAAAATGTCCAAATGCTTCTTTTGTCTCTAAACATTAACTAGTCCTCCTTTTTCTTAAGATTCATATTTTATTCTGGTACTTGCCCATGGCGTTTTGCATATCGGATATCACGATTTCAGCACAGGCATCCGCCGCCCGTTTCAGAATTTCCGGCAGAATGCTTACTTCCTCCCCTTTGAAAGGTTCCAACACATAACCTTCAATTCGGGATTTGTCAACCGGTTTGCCAATACCCAGTCGCACCCGCATAAAACCGGGAGTTCCCATGTTAGACCCGATAGATGCCAGTCCTTTATGACCGGCAGTCCCTCCTCCTGTCTTCAGTCTGACCGTACCGAACGGCAAGTCGAGGTCATCGTGAATGACGATGAGATTGCTGATATCCGTTTTAAAGAACGATTGCAGTTGCCTGACTGCAGTACCACTCAAATTCATATAGGTTTGAGGCATGACCAGAAGCACCTGCTTACCGTTTATCGCCCCTTTGCCCCACAACGCATTGAAACTCTTCTGTTTCAATTCTATTTCATATGCAGCGGCAAGCTTTTCCAAAGCCATAAAGCCGATATTGTGCCTGGTTGCCGCGTAGCGCTGGCCGGGATTTCCCAAACCGACGATTAAATGCATGATTTGCTCCCCACCCTTTTGAAATCGCCAGAATATTTTTGCCAAAGCGGAGGAAATCATTTTTGTCCGTCTGATGTGTGTCCGAACCGTTTATTCCTAGTCTTTCTTCTCGTCCTTTGCAGGCTGCGCCTCTGGTGCCGCTTCTCCTTCATCCGTCGGGGCTGCTTTGACCACCTTCACGGCAGCCACTGAAACGATCGCCGCGTCGGGCGGATCTAAAAGAACCATGCTTTCGGGAACTTTGATGTCCTTGACCTTGATGGATTGTCCGATTTCCAAATCGGTGACATCCACTTCAAGGGACTCGGGCATATCGGCAGCCAGGCAGGCAATTTTAATGTCGCGCTTGATGTGCTGCAGCTCGCCGCCGTTT
This sequence comes from Syntrophaceae bacterium UBA2280, assembly GCA_002347685.1. Taxonomy (GTDB): domain Bacteria; phylum Desulfobacterota; class Syntrophia; order Syntrophales; family Smithellaceae; genus UBA8904. Next base: position 6,312 of record DDWS01000004.1, on the reverse strand, counting down.
TCCACGCCAATGGCTTTCCCCGTAAAATTCAGGGCGACATCAAACGTGAGCGTCTTTTTCATATCTACTTCATAAAAATCCGCATGATAATATTTCCCGGTTAATGGCTGCATCTGAAGCTCTTTGATCAAGGAGAGCTTTTCAACTTTTTTCCCGCCGTCATCAATAATCAGTTTGATAAATGCGTGATCTTTCTTTTCTTTACGCAGCTTCAACAGGTCAGAGCTTTTCACCGCGAGCATGATATTGTCCGAGGCTCGACCGTAAAAAATCGCCGGCACTAACCCCTGCTGCCGCAACCTTCGGGCCGGACCTTTCTTCTGTTCTTTACGGACCTGAGCCGCCAAATCGGTTATTTCCATTTACCCCTCTCCTCCTAAATAAATAATGAACTTACTGAATCGTTGTAATATATGCGTCGAACCGCTTCGGACAAAAGTCCGGATACCGACAATATTTTAATTCTTTTACAATTAACCGCCCGTTCGGACAGCGGAATCGTGTCCGTGACAACGATTTCTTTGATCAGAGAGTTTTCGATGCGGTCCAACGCGGGTCCGGACAATACCGGATGCGTGCAACAGACGGATACTTCCAGGGCGCCCGCCTCTGTGAGTGCGTTGGCGGCCTGAACGACGGTTCCCGCCGTGTCGATCAGATCGTCTAAAATGATGATGCGTTTACCTTCGACATTCCCGATAATGTTCATCACCTGAGCCTCGTTGGGCCCTTCCCGCCTTTTATCGATAATGGCAAGGCTGGCGCCAAGTCTTTTCCCGAACGCCCTGGCTCTTTCCACACCGCCGGTATCCGGGGACACCACCACGGTATTATCCTGATAATTTTTCTTCATGTAATCAATGAGGACCGGCGTGGCGAAGAGATTGTCCACAGGAATATTAAAAAAACCCTGAATCTGACCGGCATGCAAATCTATGGACAAAAGGCGTTGTGCCCCGGCGGTGGTGATAAGATCCGCCACCAGTTTCGCGGAAATCGGAGCGCGCGGAGCCACTTTTCGGTCCTGCCTGGCATATCCGTAATAAGGAACAACCGCCGTGATACGATCGGCCGAGGCCCGTTTCATGGCATCGATCATGATGAGCAGTTCCATTAAGGTCACATTGACCGGTGTGCAGGTGGACTGGATGATAAAAACATCCATGCCCCGGACATTTTCATTAATCTCTACGCGTGTTTCGCCGTCGCTGAAGGTGGTAACACTGGCCTTCCCCAGCGTCACGCCCAATTTTTCGCACATCTGTTGCGCCAGCGGGATATTGGCATTTCCGGAAAAAACCCTGATTCTTTCTAACATTAAGATATTTCTCCACAAATCTTTCTGGCTGGGGCGGGAGGATTCGAACCTCCGAATGCAGGAACCAAAGTCCTGTGTCTTACCGCTTGACGACGCCCCATCGTCTTTTTATTAAAACAATAACATAATGAAAACAGCTACTACAGTGACTGGGCAAAGATAACCAGACATTTTCCGGATACTTTTTTCAGAATCGCTTCCCGCGCGTTTCTGGCTGAGCCTTCATCCTCGAATATGCCAAATACCGTGGGACCGCTGCCCGACATCAATGCTCCCAGGGCGCCTTCTTTCATAAGCATTTGCTTGAAATCATTCAATTCGGGGCACATCGTTAAGGATACCGCTTCTAAATCATTGTGCAATTCCCGAATCACGTCACCTAGGGCGTAAAATCGCGGAATGCTATAACTATTTTTTTTCTTTGTCAATGTTAAATTAAGATTTTCATAAACCGTTTTTGTGGAAATGGGAAAGGCGGGATTCATTAAAACCAGAAAAAGGGGGGGAACATCGGACAGGGTTTGAAGCTTGTCACCGATACCTGTTGCAAAGGCACAGGGACTGTGAATAAAAAATGGGACATCGGCGCCGAGTTTCGCGCCGATGTCCCTCAGTTCGTTTTTTTGCAAACCGAGTGAACACAGGTCATTTAAGGCAAGCAGGGTTGTCGCGGCATCCGAACTTCCGCCCCCTAACCCCGCGGCTTCCGGGATATGCTTGCGCAGGGTGATTTCAACACCGCCCTTGTAGCCCGCGTATTGGAAAACCGCCCGGGCGGCCCGGTAAACAAGATTTTTTTCATCGACAGGCAGGTTGGTGCCGGGACATTGAAGCACTATGCCATCCGGACGGAGGACACAGGTTAATTCATCATAGAGGGTTATCTGCTGCATGACGGTCGCCAGATCATGATAACCGTCAGGACGCCTGCGCAAAACATGCAAAAAAAGATTGATTTTTGCGGGCGCAAGCCTGTGCATCTCAGCCCTTTTCCTTCACGAAGCGCATCTTTAACTCGTAGATCACACCCTGAATCAGATCGGCCTCACTGTCATCGAGATTGCCTTTGGTTTTTTCATGGAGCATGTCCAGGATATCGATGGTCTGCTTGGCCGCAGGCAGGTTCTTTTCGGCTTTGCCTCCGGAGTATTCCGGAAAATCGCCGAAATGAAACAAAGCAGAGGTGCTAAGCGATATGACGAAATTGCTGAAATTAACAGGCGGGTAATCCGCCGTATCCGCGTCAACCAACGGATCATCGGTACCCTCTTTCACCTCCGGCTCTTTGTCCAAAGGCTCTTGCTTTGCATCCGGTTCCTCCGAAAAACGCCTATCCTTAATGACGAATCCCTCACCTTTTTTTTCCTCTGCCATAAATCCCCCCCTCGATATGGTCCGGCGTCAAGTGTTCTACACCCCACTCTTTACTCTTTTGTTAAACGTAATTTTCCCGTTGGATTCGCCGACAACGATGTGGTCTCCTTCAGAAAATTTTCCGGCCAGAAGATCCATCGCCAGCGGATCCAAAACCAGTTTCTGCAACACTCTTTTGAGCGGTCGCGCGCCGTAAATGGGACTATACCCCTGTGCGGCTATATATTCTTTCGCCGCGGCTGTCAATTCAATGCTGATTTTTCGTTCCTTGAGACGCCGGTCTATGAGTCCCATTTGGATGTCAACGATTTTATCAATATCCTCGAGTTTTAGCGCGGCAAACATGATGATGTCGTCAATCCGGTTTAAAAATTCCGGTTTGAACGTCGCCCGAAGCGCCTCCATCGAGCGGTTCCTCTTGTCTTCGTCATCGAGCGACGGGTCCTGAATCCACTGGCTGCCGACATTGGACGTCATGATGATGACGGTATTCTTAAAATCCACCGTGCGGCCATGTCCGTCGGTGAGCCGTCCATCATCCAGAATCTGCAGCAGAATATTGAACACATCCGGATGCGCCTTTTCGATCTCGTCAAACAGCAACACGCTATAGGGTTTGCGTCGGACGGCTTCGGTCAGATAGCCGCCTTCATCATAACCGACATAGCCGGGCGGCGCCCCGATCAGACGCGCCACTGCATGTTTTTCCATATACTCTGACATATCGATGCGGATCATCGCCTGTTCATTATCGAACATGAATTCCGCCAGCGCCCGGGCCAGTTCGGTTTTACCGACACCCGTCGGACCCAGAAAGATAAACGATCCGATTGGACGGTTCGGATCCTGCAAACCGGAACGCGCGCGCCTGAGTGCGGCGGACACCGCCCCGATGCCTTCATCCTGGCCGATCACGCGTATTTTGAGGCGCTCGTCCATCTGAATAAGCTTCTGCACGTCGCTTTCCATCATGCGGGCCAGCGGAATGCCTGTCCAGTTGGCCACGACTTCCGCCACGTCCTCGGCATCCACTTCCTCTTTGAGCATCTGATTGTTCTTTTGGGTTTCCTCCAGCTTGATCTGATCTTCCTGAAGTTCGCGGTCCAGCGCCACCAGTTTTCCATAACGGATTTCCGCGGCGCGGGCCAGATCGCCTTCGCGCTGGGCGTTGGTCTCCTCTGTTTTCAACGCTTCTATGCGGCTTTTGACCTGCTGAATTTTTTTTATGATGTCCTTTTCCGCCGACCAGTGCAGCTTCATCTCGTCCATGCTGGATTTGAGCTCGGCGAGCTCCTTTTCAATTTTGCCCTGCCTTTCTTTAGCGGTTTTATCCGTCTCTTTCTTCAACGATTGCCGTTCAATTTCCAGCTGGATGATTTTCCGGTCGATCGTGTCAATTTCACACGGCATCGAATCGAGCTCGATACGCAAACGCGACGCGGACTCATCGATCAGATCCACTGCCTTATCCGGCAGAAAGCGGTCGGCGATGTAGCGATGCGACAGTGTGGCGGCCGCAATGATGGCCGAATCCTTGATCCGCACGCCATGATGCACTTCGTAGCGCTCCTTAAGACCGCGCAAGATCGCAATGGTGTCTTCCACCGAAGGTTCTTTGACTAAAACCGGCTGAAAGCGCCGCTCCAGAGCTGCGTCTTTTTCTATGTACTTGCGGTATTCGTTGAGTGTCGTCGCGCCTACGCAACGCAGTTCGCCCCTCGCCAGCGCCGGCTTGAGCATATTGGAGGCGTCCATAGAGCCTTCAGCCGCCCCCGCGCCCACCATGGTGTGTATTTCGTCTATGAAGAGAATGATCTCCCCTTCGGCACTGATGACTTCCTTGAGCACCGCTTTGAGGCGCTCTTCAAACTCGCCGCGGTATTTCGCGCCGGCAACCAGAGCGCCGATGTCAAGACCGATGACGCGTTTGCTTTTGAGACTTTCCGGCACGTCACCGTTGACAATGCGCTGCGCCAGACCTTCCACAATGGCGGTCTTGCCTACACCCGGCTCGCCGATGAGTACGGGATTATTTTTTGTCCGCCTCGATAGAACCTGCATGATGCGTCGGATCTCCTCGTCGCGTCCGATTACCGGATCAAAAGACCCCTTGCGGGCAAGCTCATTGAAATCCTTCGCGTAGCGTTCCAGCGCCTGATATTTTCCTTCAGGATTGGGATCCGTCACGCGCTGATTGCCGCGGATATCGATGAGCACCTTAAATATACTGTCTTTCGTCACACCCGCCCGGCGCAGGATTTTACCCGCCTGGCCTTCTTTTTCTTCGGCAATCACCACCAGCACATGCTCGGCGCTGACATATTCATCTTTGAGCTGCGCCGCCTCGGTTGTCGCCCTGTCAAACAGTTTGTTGAGCCTGCCGCCCAGATACACCTGGCCGGCGCCCGCTCCCTGTACACTGGGCTGCCCTTCGAGATACTTGCTGACTTCTTTTTCGATCTCCTGCGGTGAAGCGTGTAGTTTATTGAGGATGGCGGCGGTAATTCCGTCTTCCTGCCGCAAAAGGCAAACAATGAGATGTTCCGGTTCGATGGACTGATGCCCCAGAGAGCCGGCCAGGGATTGCGCATCCTGCAGCGCTTCTTGCACTTTCAGAGTAAATTTGTCGAATCTCATAATGATTTCCTTTGCTTATTCTACTGGTTTTTCGATGGTGACAAACAATTTCCCGTTTTTAAATACACTGACATTTCCTGATGACTCGGAAATGACCATCGCCACGGCCTTGGTGACATGCGTGATGCCGGCCGCAGCAATGTGGCGGCTGCCCAGCCCCGACGGCATATCCTTGCTGTCGAGCGCAGCACTCAAATGGCGGCCGGCCGTCACGATTGCACCGTTGGACTTGATGACAAACGCGCCGTCAATGGCGGAAAATTCCTTGATCGTTTCCTCCAGTTCCGGATTCAGAATATTTCTCTCATCTTCGGAGTATCCCTGAAACGGATTGATGATCATCTGCCGGGAAAACTGCATCACTTTTTCATCGTCGCCCAATACAAAGATGGTGCCGACTTTCCGTGACTCCCGCCCCTGTGCTGCCATCTCGCATGCGATATTTAAGGCCGCATTGAAAACCTCCGGCTGCACGGCTTCGATGACGTCATTGATGAAGTCGGACGTCAGGATTTCAAACTCGCGGCCAACGTCAATAAAGAAAACACTGTCGGCATAACCGAATTTCGGCACACCGGAAAGGCAGATGATCTTGTCGCCTTTTTTAAACATGCCCAAGACAATGCCCTTGGCGATCGCGATTTTCACTTTTCCCACGCGGGTAAGGTTGACCCTTGGAATATCCAGTTTTTTCACAAAATCCGTGAGGGAGTCCGGCAGATCTTCATCTTCGTTCATCACAAGGGTGAATTTAGCCGATTTTTTCATCTCTTCCGGCAGTTCGGCCAGTTCGCTCTTGACATCCGCGCAAATCAGAACGCATCCCGCTTTCACGTCCCGGGCAAGCTTTACTGCCGATTCGATCATCGTCTTATTGATTGATTTCATTTTCATTCCTTCGATTAATTTACAGATAGGATAAACATTGCAAAAGATACTGTCAAGGCGCCAATCGCAAGTGTAAGGAGCAAATGATTTGTCCG
>DDWS01000031.1 GCA_002347685.1 Syntrophaceae bacterium UBA2280 | reverse complement strand
TTCCGAAAACATTTGTTAGTAGATGTACCAATAGTGGGCGTATTTCATTTTTTCTTCGATCAATCCTGCACAATACGGGTTGAAATCTGCTACATAAAAGCATTTCCTCGAAATCACGCTTCCAATAAATAACTGTCAGACATGATCAATACCTCCCACTAAGGACTAGGTTGGTGAAACGGACGAGCCACCTTAATATTATTTTGACATTCGCCGCTCTTCGCTCTATCCTGATTTCACAAAACATCAAAGGAAGAATCGTCAATAGGATGCGCTTAATAACATCAATCTTTAAAATATTCATTTCCTTACTTTTAATTACGGCATTAACGACATTCATCAACGCCCCAGCTTCCCAAGCCGTCGTTCGCACCGTCGCCGGCACAGTCACCAAAGTATCTGACGGCGATTCCATCCAAGTCGTCACACCCGAACAGACCAAGCTCAAAGTCCGTCTGTACGGTATAGATGCCCCGGAAACGGCCAAGATCAGCGATCACAGCGGCGACATCAATAAGGTGGAACCCTATGCCGAAGAATCCACGAGGGCGCTGACGGGCAAAGTCAAAGGGTGCGCAGGTAAGGCTGGACGTCATCGATTTCGACAAAATACCGGCGCCTGGTGTGCATGGTCTGGGTGAATGACAGGAACATTAACCTGGAGATGGTCACCGAGGACCATGCCGAGGCGTTTATCGAATATCTGAAACCGCCATACCGGGCAGAGTTCCTTGACGCAGAGCGCGAAGCGAAATCAGCCAGGCGGGGTATATGGTCGCTTCCAGACTACGAGCGGCCAAGGGCTTTCCGTGAAAGGCTGAAAGTGAGTGGCGGCGACTGGCTTGATCACGGATAAACCGGTCCCAGGTGATTCCCGTGGATGACGCAATCCTGTTATGGCAACTAGAAGAACTGGCGGATCAGCTTGGTATATTGATTCGCGATGAAAACATTATTCTTGAGGAAGCGTACAGTGCTGGCGGGCTCTGCCGCGTTGATGGAAAATACATCCTGATCTTGAATTCCAAGGCCACCATGGATGAGAAACTTCAAGTTATGGTCAAGGCATTACGACAATTCGATCTCGATGACATGTATGTGAAACCGGTTATAAGGGAATTATTGGAGGGATATGAGGAATGATTACTAAAATCACATCCGGCGGCCAGACAGGAGCAGACCGAGCAGCCATAGATTTCGCCATCGACTACAAGATACCGTATGGGGGTTGATTGTCCAAGGGCCGAAAGACAGAGGACGGAACGCTACCCGATAAATATCATCTTCAGGAAATGCCGACGACCGATCATGCACGCGAGAATTCGCCAGCAGGCAAGGGAAACCCTGCCTGCACCTGGACATGGACAAGACTACAATAAAAGAAGCCGCGGATTTGTTAAACGGTTGGGTAAGCAATTATGGCATTAAAGTCCTGAACATCGCCGGGCCGCGAGCTCATAAGGATGATAATATTTACCGCGTGACCCGTGAAGTCCTGGAAGCGGCATTTTTCGGAGGCAGAGACAATGGGCGACAAGTTGGATGAAAGTGAAATCGTTGGCGTTAAGGAACTCCTAATGTCCGAAGTGATTCAGTCGGAGGCCCTGATCAATCTTCTGGACAGTAAGGACATCATTTCCAGAGCAGAGCTTCTGGTAGAAATGAAACGCGTGCAGGCAACGATGAATAAGCCGAAGGCATGAATTAAGGCATTCTACAATGACCCCCATAGAATCAATTTATGATATCGAAGCCGATCTGCACGACCTCTAGACATACATGAATTCAAAAAGCTCGTGGGCTGCCAAAAGGGCGCGGAATAAATACGAACAGCTGGTTGATAGATTTTTCAGAGAGCATGGACGTCTTGGTAATCCGGAGGAACGTAGCAACTGTTTGCGTGATCATACTTATTTCATCAACCTCATGGAGTCGACGAGGAAAATTTATTATTCTGATCCTGTGGATTCGCCACAATTGCCGCAGCTGTGATTTTTAACTCTTTCCTGTAAGTGAGCATTCGGAATTTATTACGGATATGCTGCCTTTCAATTCCATAATCAACACAATTCATGTCCAACAAACATCGGCACTGCACCTATAGTTTGTGGTAAACATTTATTTGACATACAAAACACCTCCTTGTACGATTTTTAAAGATGGTGACCTCATGAAAGACAATGAAACCTTTATCAATACACAACCGGATGTCTTGGCAGCAGAGATTGCACGATTCTTCCAGATGGCGGCTCCAAGCGAGCAGGACATAATGAATGTCCAGCGACAAATGTCATGTCGCCATGCTGAGTTGCGATTAGGGGAAAAGGTGTCACCCGAAGAAGTAGTAGAGGGGTTTTTCCGCTGTATCTTGGTCAATCATATTCAGCGACGTTTCAAGCTTGAACCGAGTGAGATTCCCAATTGTATTAATTCGTCTCACAGCGCTACTAGAGTCATCTGTACGGCGGAGTCGGAGCATAACCACCAATACATTCCTGATACCGAATGGAAAAAAGCATGGCGCCGTTTCCGAGACCTACATCCTGAGGTGGATGTCAAAATTCCCGGGAAACAAAGCTATCGACGAGCAGATCTTTACTTTGCAGTTCAAGGTGGCATTGTATCGCTGGAGTTTAAGTACCTTGGGAGTGACGGGTCGCTCAATGTCTCGGAGTGCGCCAAACAGATGCGCCGGTACACAGAGAACCACGCAGCCACTTTGTTGATTATCTATGTTGGACGGTCTGAAGGGGCAGAGGTTCGAGGATTGGATGAGCTCCGCCGTCAGCTAGGTCCTGCTGTAGATGTAATCCCTGTATATGGACCAGTTATCCAAAGTGATCTCGGAAAAGCAAGAAGGTTCTTCCGAGATCAAGGTTTAGCGTTTCCTATGGTTCCTAAGAAACTCGCATCTCTACTGAAGGAGAGGGACAAATATATTTTCTCCACACGGGTGATTGATTGGGACAATTATATGTCGCCGTACAATCTTGACTACTACATTGCGGAGTTTGAGAAAAATCATGTCGAAGATTATGCCATGCTTGCCCATTCTGGACACGGCATAAACTCCTATGCGCTTCAGTACTATTTGGTATACGGGAGATTGGGACTGTTCCTGCAGTTAGGCTGGGGTGGCGTATACATGGATGCTGACAATGCATCGGCCAAGATACGGGAGTGTTTTTTGCTGGCTGATCAAATTGTTCGGGAGTTAAAAAATGTGCAGAACCTTGGGGGAAAGGGACGGTTTCTGGTTGTGGGGTCAGACTTCTACGGAAGCTATTGGTTACCTCCGGTGGGGGGTCGTCGGGAAAGAGGTACGGTCTCCGAAGATCCGACGGAAGCCCTTAAGGAAGCCCTCAATTGGCTTAGAACTTCCAAATGAGAGGAAAATTGATATTCAAGATTACTGGGACAGCATCATAGAGACGTCACCGAGGGTTCCTCGAAGTTCATGTTACCCTCTTGCTATCCGTAATTTTCAATTATCTACCCCGAACGATTCCCTAAATTCCCCCCAAATATAGATTCATATTCACCAGGTTCTTCGCGGTACTTGATGGCCTCAATATCGATGATCAACTGGCTGGCGATCGCGCTCGCCATGTATAGCTGAAACATATTCACCGTTTCTGCATGTCTCTTCAGTCGCATTTTGCAGGGATGCGGCCGGCGCAGGGGACGCCGGTCTGGCATAATCCGCATCCGGCGTATTTGCCGATATATCCCGGTCCGTGATCTCCTTTTAGCCAGGGCGCCTGCATTTCATAGAGCACCCGGTAGCATTTGACTTTGTCATGGCCCTCCGCGCTCAGCGCGCCGCCCGGACACCGGCTGATGCAGCGGCCGCACTTCTCTTCAGCGTAAAAAAGGCAGTTGGCGCGATAGTGCGCATAGGGTCTCGCGGAAGGTTTGAGCTTCATGCCAACCACCAGAGAGCCGCAGCGCATCGCCATGCCTTTTTTCGTGATGAAGCCTTCGTTTAAGCTGAATGTGCCCAACCCCGCGGCGTATGCCATATGTCTTTGCGACCAGTTGGAGACAAAGCCGCCGGGGATCACCATGATCTTAAAAAAGGGGGATGTCTCCGGCGCCATGGCGTAAACGCCGAGCGTTTGCAGAAGCGCCGCAAGATCATGGGAGAGCGCATTGTTGAAGTCCTGCCCTTTCCAGCGGGTGTGATTCCAGCGCAGTGACGGCCCTTCTTTTTCGAGTTCATTGGATTTCAGCGTTTCGCGATTGGCGGGCAAAATATAAGAAACAACACTCACGCTCTCAAGTTGCGGGTTTTCAATCTTCAACGTTTCCGCAAGGTGCCTGGTCAGAATTTCACGCGGCGAAAAATGCTCTTCATGGACGACTTTCCTGTATTCGTCAAAAAGCGGATCGTCGCCTGCGGCAAAACCAACCAGCGGTTCTTCAAAGATTGGATCATTGCCGAAGCTTGTCAGGCGATTCGCGCTCTCTTCGCGGACATACTGTTGGATGGATTCTTCGATGAATTGCTCCGGACTTTCCGCAAAACGGGTCTTCATTTGATCATTGATTTGAAACATGGAGATGCCCCCTCTATGAGTTATGCCTGATTACGTTAATATCACAAAGCGTGATCACATAACTGCCAAAATTAGCATGTCTCAAAATTTTATTCCAAAAAGTAAAACACAAATAATATCTGGTGAGGACATCGATAGTTTAAGCGCAACTGAATGTTTTGAAAAAGGATACGAACTAGCTATGTCGGGTAACTACATTGACGCAGAAAAAGCATTCACCAATGCCAAGAACTCGATCCGGGGGCCCCGGCGGCCACCAAAATCACCCACCTGTGGCCACTTGAAAATCCCCCGGGGTGGCCACCGGCTCGTGGGGGCGTGCCGACCAAATCCTTCGTGCGGGATTCGAGTTTTTCTCTGAGGTCTTGCCTGTACAAGCAATAAATAATAATTATTCGCAATTGAAATTGATACCGACAGCAGACCCCACCAAGATTCCAAAGCAATAGTAAAACCACATTCTGATTATTCTTTTAATCAAGATAATCTTTTTTTAACGCCATTCTATGTCCTGACAGGACATGGAAAAAAATCTTGACATATACTAAGCGTTATGGTATAATAAGCATAACAAAATATGGTTGTCCATGTTGGACAAGGAAAGCGAAATGGGGTTCATGAGTTCTCAATTAAAGCGTCCTCCAATGGTGGTCATGTAATATTCCCCGCGGGTGCGGGGGCGAAAGGAGATAAAAGTGGATTATTTGACTAGAATCAACGGTATGGGCGGGGATGACTACCGGGTTCACCAGGATCTTAAAGAGTTGTTCGAGGGAAGATTCCTTTTTCAGCGCAATCGCTACGAAGTGCTTGTCCTGAGTGAACAGGCGCCCAGATACACGCTGGATTTCCTGGTTCATTTCCGGAATGTGTCAGGTATCATCGACATGATTTGCGAAGGCGATGAGCTTGTTTTTTCGCTGCGGGTCAACCCCGTCGTTACGAAATTCATGGACGGCAAGAACCGCCGGCTGCCCATCGAGGACTACCGGCTGAAGGAGT
>DDWS01000021.1 GCA_002347685.1 Syntrophaceae bacterium UBA2280 | reverse complement strand
GGACTTTTCTATTTGCTACTAACAGTCTTATCGGCCCCTGCCTGGGCATTGAGGAGCCCCAAAAGAGGAAGAATTCACGTAAATTCTTGATATAACGCGTTAATCAACATAATCGGTCTTTGAGGCGAAAAAAATACACCCGGCGCTAAAATCTATTGACAAACCGGTGCAATTTGTCTATAAGCTCCAGTCTTAACGTTAAATAAGGATAAGTATATGTACGCAATTATAAAAACAGGCGCGAAACAGTACAAGGTCAGCGAAGGCGACGTTTTGTCTGTGGAGAAGCTCGAAGGCGAAAAAGGGACCGAAGTGGTTTTCAACGAAGTTTTGATGGTGTCAGGCGACAACGATGTTAAGATCGGCAGACCTTTTGTGGAAGGCGCCAGTGTCACAGGTGAGATCGTCACTCAGACCAAAGGGCCGAAACTGATCATCTTCAAAATGAAACGCCGCAAGGGATTCCGCAAGAAAACCGGACATCGCCAGGAATTAACCAGCATGAAAATTAAGAAGATATCGATGTAGTCGGAGGACATCATGGCACATAAAAAAGGACAGGGAAGCTCACGCAACGGCAGAGACTCCAATTCACAAAGGCGCGGCGTCAAGGTTTACGGCGGACAGAGCATTAACGCCGGATCCATCATCGTGCGGCAGGTCGGCACCAAAATTCATCCGGGCGTAAATGTCGGCATGGGCAAGGACTTCACGCTGTTTTCACTCATCAACGGTGTGGTGAAATATGAGCGGCTGGACAAAACCCGCAAAAAGGTCAGTGTATACAACGCGTAAACAGATGATCCCAGACGGTACATTTCCAAGGCGCTTTTTTAAAGCGCCTTTTTCATTTATGGTTGATTATGAAGTTCGTTGATGAAGCAAAGATATTTGTCAAGGCGGGCCATGGCGGCAGAGGCTGCGTCAGTTTCCGGCGGGAAAAATTCATTCCCAAAGGCGGCCCTGACGGCGGCGACGGCGGCAAAGGCGGGGATGTCATCTTTCTGGCCGATCGGTCTCATCACACGCTTCTGGATCTTAAATATCAGCAGCACCAGGTTGCCAAAAACGGGGGCCACGGTTCCGGTAACAACCGCAGCGGACGAAGCGCCGGCGATTTGGTCGTCAGCGTACCGCCGGGAACCCTCGTGAAGGATTTCGAAACCGGCGAAGTTCTGGCCGACTTGACCGAAGTCGGGCAAACCTTTATCGTGGCCAAAGGCGGTATCGGCGGCAAAGGCAACGCGCACTTCAAGAGCTCCACGCATCAGACCCCGCGCTTTGCCCAGGAAGGCATGGACGGCGAGGAACACTGGCTGAAAATGGAGCTCAAACTGCTGGCGGACGTGGGCCTGATCGGCTTTCCCAACGCGGGAAAATCCACTTTCATCTCACGTGTCTCAGCGGCCAGACCCAAGATCGCCGATTATCCCTTCACCACGCTTACGCCGCATCTGGGCGTGGTAAAATCCCAGGAGGGGCGCAGTTTTGTCGTAGCCGACATTCCCGGTTTGATTGCCGGCGCGCATGAAGGCCAGGGGATGGGGATCCAGTTTCTCAGGCACGTGGAGCGCACCAACGTGCTTCTGCACGTAATCGACATTTCCGACGAAGCGCATGACAGCGCATGGAAAAACTATTCCGCCATTAATGAAGAACTCAACCTGTACAATCCGCAGTTGTTGGAAAAACCGCAGATCGTGGCTCTCAATAAGATTGACCTGCCCTTCGTGCGGGAAAAAGTTAAAAAAACGGTTGCGCAATTTTCGAAAAAAGGGATAATGCTGCATCCTTTTTCCGCCGTCACCGGCGAAGGATTGCCCGACATTTTGCAAAGGATCGTAACCTTGTTAAACCGTTCCGAAGCCTGAAGAAACCATGAAAAATGTTCGTCTGGAAACGATTGCTTCCGCCAAAAGGATTCTCATCAAGATCGGGTCCGCGGTGCTTACCGGCACAGACGGACTGGATCTGAAAATCATCAACGCCCTGGTCAAGGAGATGTGCGATCTCACAAGGCAGGGCTTTTCCATTGTCCTGGTCAGTTCCGGAGCCATCGCCTCGGGAAAACACCGACTCAATATTACAAGCCCGCTCAAGAGCATTCCCGAAAAGCAGGCCGCGGCAGCGGTAGGCCAGGGACGCCTGATGCGCGTCTATTCCAAGGCCTTTGAAAGAAACGATCTTTTTGTCGCCCAGATTCTGCTTACGCTTTCGGATCTGACCGACCGACAGCGCTATCTCAACATCCGCAACACCCTGACCACGCTCATGGAATGGCATGTAACGCCCATTATCAATGAAAATGATTCCGTCGCCGTCGATGAAATCAAATTCGGCGATAACGACAATCTGGCAGCGATGATCGCCAATATTATCGAGGCGGACCTGTTCATCAACTTAACGGCGACTGACGGGCTTTACGACTGCGATCCTTCAACGTCCAAAAAAGCAAAGCTCATCGGGCTTGTTTGTGAAATCACCGACGAGATCGAAGCCGCCGCCACGGAGCAGACATCCTCTGTCGGCACGGGCGGGATGAAAAGCAAGATCCTCGCGGCGAAGAAAGTCTCGTCTCTGGGCATTCCCTGCATCATCGCGCCGGGGAAAAAAAAGAAAGTCCTCACGGATATTATCGCCGGTAAAGACGTCGGCACCCTGTTTTTGCCGCAGGCCTCCAGGCTGGCGAGCCGGAAATACTGGATTGCCAATACGCTGAAGCCCCGAGGCCGGATCATCATCGACGACGGCGCGAAAAAAGCCATCGTGGAACAGGGTAAAAGCCTTCTGCCTTCCGGCATAACCGGCGTGGAGGGAGAATTTATCGTGGGGGATCCCGTCGCCTGTGTGGATTCAAAGGGCCTGACTCTGGCCAAAGGCCTTGTTCATTTCGATGCAGCCGACATACGAAAAATACAGGGGATGAAGACTTCTCAGATCAAGGCGGTCCTGGGACACCGGCACTACGACGAAGTCATTCACCGCGACAATCTGGTCATTGCCGAAACGCTAAAGAAAAAAATAATCTAGCCGATAACAAGACATCCGCTTCATCAATCCGCGCAGAGGATGCGCCTTATCGCAAGGAGGGAAACATGATTCCATTCATCATTCTGATCGTTATCGTGGCCACCGTGGTTTTTTATGCAATCAATATTTACAATCAGCTCATCGCGCTTCGCAACCTGTATCAAAATGCGTTCAAGCAGATCGATATTCAGCTCAAGCGCCGTTATGATCTGATTCCCAACCTGGTGGAATCCGCCAAAGCATACCTCACGCATGAACGCGCGACGCTCGAAGCGGTGATCGCGGCACGCAATCAGGCGGCAGCGGCAGCCCGTACCGCCGCCGCCGCTCCCGGGAATCCATCCGCCATGGCGGGACTCGGCCAGGCTGAAGGCGCCCTGGGGGGTATCCTGTCCAAACTGATGGCGGTGGTCGAGGCCTATCCCGATCTGAAAGCCAACCAGACCGTGCGCGACCTGATGGAAGAGCTGACCTCGACGGAAAACAAGATCAGCTTCGCCAGACAGGCATTTAACGATGCCGTGATGGTGTACAACACCAAACGCGAGCAGTTCCCGGAAAACGCAATTTCATCCACCTTCAATTTCGAGATGGCGGCACTTCTCGACGCGGTGGAAAAACCGGATGAACGCAACGCGCCGAAGGTGTCTTTCACCTGATTGCCCGGGTCGGATTCAGCAGAAGATCCGGTTTCATTGATTTGACAGCCGGTAGAACAACAACGTTTTTCATGGAAGAACGCGCAGGGACCGGGGCTCATAAACCATGACCGTCCATTCTCCAACGCAATTTTTTGCAAGACAAAATCAAGCCCGCAAAAGCTGCCGGAGGCTGAGCATTGCGTTTGTCATCGCGGTTTTGCTGATTGTCGGGATTGCGACAATGGCACTGCGCTTCATCTGGTATTTGTATGTGGGCACCCAGTCGCACACCCTTTACAATCAAGCCGAAGCGCAACTCTACCAGCAGAAACTCAGCAATTTCAGCCTGTTCGATCCTGCTTCCTTTTTCCTGGCTGCCATCATCATTTTCGCGGTTGTTCTGGCCGCCAGTTTCTATAAAATGCATCAACTGGAAAAAGGCGGCGGCGTGCTGGCTGAGAGCCTGGGCGGCAGGCTGGTGGGTGCGCGCCCGACCGATCCCGATGAGCGTCGACTGGTCAATGTGGTGGAGGAAATGGCGATCGCATCGGGCGTCCCCGTCCCGCTGGTTTTCGTGCTGGATCAGGAAAGAGGCATCAACGCCTTCGCCGCCGGGATCACCCCCCAGGACGCGGCGGTGGCCGTCACCCGGGGCGCGCTGACGAAGCTTACCCGCGACGAACTGCAGGGGGTCATCGCCCATGAGTTCAGCCACATCCTCAACGGGGATATGCGCTTCAACCTCCAGGCCATCGGCATTCTCTACGGAATTTTGTTTCTGGGCATTGTCGGCCGGCAGATGGTCAAAAGAGGACGCTACACCATCAGGCTGGGGTTTGCCGCCGTCATCGGCGGCTTCCTTCTGACGGTCATCGGTTATATCGGCACATTTATGGGAAAGCTCCTCCAGCACGCCATCTCGCGACAGCAGGAAACGCTGGCCGACGCCTCCGCCGTCCAGTTCACGCGCAACCCGGGCGGACTCGCGGGCGCGCTCAAAAAAATCGGCGGCTACCTGCCCGGATCACGCATCAGTTCAGAAAGCGCCAGACAGGCCAGCCACCTGTTCTTCAGCGAAAGTCACCCGAATCCCCTATTCTCCTTTCTGGCCACACATCCGCCGCTGACTGCCCGCATCCGGCTTCTGGATCCGGACTTTGACGGCAAATATATAAAGATTAAATCCGAGTTCGACGACCCGAAACCGCAGCCGCAATACACGAATGCCTATCGGGGCTCTTTACCGAACCTTCCGCCCGGCTCGCCTCTTTGGGCGGCCATGCCCGCCATGGCGGTGCTCGATCAAATCGGACAACCTGGACAAAAGCATCTGGAAGCGGCAGCACAGATCCGTTCCGGCGTGCCGGACGAACTCGATAAAATGCTGTCGACGCCTTCGGGTGCGGCCACCGTCATTTACGCCCTTTTGATGTCGGACAATCCCGACACGCGGCGGGTGCAGACAGACGCCCTCGGCCGGTCCCTTGCTTTGGAGGGACGGGTGGATAACGTCTTGTGGATGAGCCGGGAGATGACCCGGCTTAATCGACGCTTCCGGCTGCCGCTTTTGGAACTCGCTGTCGCCCCGTTGCGAGGCCTCACCGGTCTGGAAAAAAGAAACTTTTCCCTTATCTTAGACACCCTGGTCAAGGCCGATGGCAACATGAGTCTGTTTGAACTGGCCTCCATCTGGATTCTCAACCGATATCTCGACGATTCGGCGAAACTTTTTTCCAGCGCGACCCACTTCACCTACACACACATCGGCCTGGACATTGCAGTGATTTTAAACGCTCTGGCCTGCGCCGGTCATCCGCGGGAAGAAAACAAGGCACGCCTGGCATTTTATGAGGGCGTCGGCCGCATCGAAGCGCTGGCAGCGAGAAATCCGGCCTTCGAGTTTTCAGAAATCACATCCTACACACGTGTCAGCTCCGCGTTGACCAGGCTCAACGCGGCATCCTTTCAGATCAAGGAATCCGTCATCGACGCGTGCGCCCATTGCGCCTTTTCAGACAAAACCGTGACCATCGAAGAAGAAGAGCTTTTACGCATCATCGCGCTCGCACTTGAATGCCCCCTGCCGCCTTTCATTGCCTCCACCAATCCGCAAAACGATCTGGTTGCATGAGAAAACGTGAGGTGTAAGGAGTGAGGTATGAGACGTAAGGAGCATGTGGCTGTTTTTGTCCCGAGTGGTAAGAGCAGGAATAATTTTCCCGCATCCGGCAACAAACCAAAATCCCCCCTGTACACACACAAAGAAACAACTACGCAATAACAATGACTTGGAAAACAGATGCCCTTCGGCAGCAATCTGGCACGTTTCCTGAAAAGAAACTACCGGGAAACACATTTTTACCCGAGGAGGCGTTTTATGATGACCCAGGTACTTTTATCCGCAGGCCTGTTAGCGAGTATCTTTTTTCTGGCTTTCCAAATGGAAGTCAAAACACTGGGCGTGCTGTCCAATATCAACGCGTTGATCATCGTCATCGGTGGCACCTGCTGTGCCACGCTGCTGGCCTATCCCGCCTCCAAAATCTATCAGAGCTTTAAGTACGTCGTTGCCTCATTCCGAAGCGACCATGAGCCTCAATGGACCATCAAGACACTCGTCGGGCTGGCGAGGGCATCAAGGAAAGACGGCCTGCATTCGCTCGACAGGAAAGAAGATGCGCTTCCCGAGGGGCTGATTCGGACCGGTGTCGGCTTGATTGCCTATCAGTTCAACCGCAAAAACATCGAACAGGTGCTGCGCAAGGAAGCACTTCATACCTACAGCCAGTACGAAACCGCCCACAAGATTCTCTACAGCATGGCCCGTGTTGCACCTGCCATGGGCCTGGCCGGAACAGTCATGAATCTCATCCGCATGTTCAGCCAGATCGACAACCCGCAGAATCTCATCGGCTTCATGGCCGTCGCGCTTTTGAGCACGCTCTACGGCGTTGTCCTGGCCAACCTGGGGTTTCTGCCGTTGTGCAACAAGCTCAAGGAGTTCATGGATCAGGATCTTTTGAGGATGGAAATCATCGAGGAAGGTATTTTAGACATCTACGATCAGGAACATCCCCGCGCCATGGAGTATAAGCTCGAAAGGCTGGCCGGCATCCGGACTGAGCTGATTCCACCTGCAATCAGTCTGGCACAGACACCGGCACACGCCGAACGCATAAACGGGTAACGGATGATGCCGAAACTTCCACCGACATTTGCCAATCTGTCGTTTCAGAAATCCAGCATGCCGCTGAACCGTCGCAGAAGACAGCCGGATCAGGACGGATCCAATGAAATCTGGCTTCTGACGATGAGCGACATGATGATGCTTCTGATGATTTTCTTTATCCTCTTTTTCACCATCACGTACGCCCAGCACGCCACCCCGGCACCCGCGCCCGTTTTAGCGGAGACGGAGATGGACAAGCAAATCGTCGAACCTGTTTTGCAAACGGTGGAACCTGTCATTGACAACGCTTTGGAACAGATATCCATCATCGCCGGGCTGCAGACCGATCTGCAAAACACGCTGGGTGAAAGGCACGGAGAGCAGGGTGTTATCGTCGAGCGCCGATCGCAATACATCGTGCTGACTTTTCCCGAACAGATCGTTTTTGATTCCGGCCAGGCCGAGCTTAAAATTTCCGTGCAGTCTGTTTTACAAACCGTTGCGGATTTCATCGACCGGCATCCCGAACTTTCTTTGGAAATCCAGGGGCACACCGACAACCGCCCCATCAGCAACCGTTCCTATCCATCCAACTGGGAGCTTTCCGCCACCCGCGCCACACAGGTGGCCCGAGCCCTGGTGGCACTCGGCGTCCATCCGCCCCGCATCACGGCCAAAGGATTCGGGGAATATCACCCGGTTTCCGCAAACGACAGCGATGAAGGACGCCTGAAGAACCGCCGCGTCGAAATCCAGTTTTCTGTTTTGCAGACGGAGGGTTGATGGCGAAAGAACCAGACCCTTTCGCTTAAAATGGATGATGCGATGCGCCCAACCGGCAGGGCATGGATATAATCGACCTCCCGGGGTGGGCGGCTGTCATGATCAATAGACCAACAAGAAAAAGGATATCATCCAGGCAGCGATGGATATTTGAATAAAGCGATCCTTTAGGAGAATCTCCGTGGGGCTGCCGCTTTTCTCTTCCAGCATGGTAATCTGAAGATAGCGCATAACACCCATAAGAACGAAAATTGATGTGATGTAGAGCTTGTCGGTATTGAACTTAGCCATGATCCCGGGGGAAACGGTGTACATGAGATAAGCCACTAAAACCACCGCCGCCATGATCATCATGGAAGCGTCAATGAAGCGCAGGTTATAGCCATCAATAGATTTACGGGGCATGTGATTCGTTTCCAGAAAAATCAGCATATCATCCCGGCGTTTTCCAAGCGCGATGAACAGCGCCAGCAGGAATGTCATAATGACGATCCACATATAGATGGGAACACCTCCCGCCAACCCGCCTGCGAAAATTCGGATAACGAAGCACACGGCAATAACCATGATGTCCAGGATAGCAATGTGCTTGAGCTTCATGCTGTAGGCTACATTCAGAACGATGTAGAGCGTGCAAAGATACAACATGCGCGGCGCCATCCACCAGGCCATGACCGTCCCGACCACGAGAAGGACAAGCATCAGGGCGATTGCCGATTGTCGGCTGACTTTCCCCGACGCCAGGGGGCGGTGCTTCTTTTTCGGATGTTGCCGGTCTTCTTCGATATCAATAATGTCATTGAAGATATAAACGGCGCTTGCCAAAATACAGAAGGCAACGAAGGCAAGCACTACAGCAAACATGCGATCCGGCTCATCCAGTTCCAGAGCAAAAAACAAAGGCAGAAAGATGAAAAGGTTTTTCGCGTATTGGGGAATGCGGAGAATATCAAGGTAGGGTTTCATAAGCACAGATCAACCTTTTTCAGAAGCAACGATAAAAAGGAAAATCGGCAAGCGCCAGCATTTCAAGATCTCCCTTGCTGTCTCCGTAGGCGTAAAGGGAATAGGTTTCACGACCGGGAAAATGTGACAGCAGTCTTCTTGCTTTTTCCGATCCGTGGCAGTTTCCTCCCGCAAACCGGCCTGTGAGTGTATCATCATCCACATCTGCTTCGGTGGCAATGACTGTTTCGATACCAATATTTTTTGCCCACGGTTCAATCCAATTCCTCACGGAGGCGCTGACAATTACGACGCTATGCCCGTTTGCACGGTGCCAGCTGCATTTTTCAAGGGCATCGAGCTTCACCTGGCGGGGAATTTTACTCAGGGCAAACCTGCGGCATGCGGCATCGAAATCGTTGAGGCTCATCCCTTTGAAAAAAAATGAGAATATGACCTCCTTCGCTTCGTGATTCTTCACTCTGCCAAAAGCGTAGCGGATCATGACAGCCCTGTTTTTCCACAGTCCTTGAAAGCATGCCAGAAAACCAAACTCGAAGAGCAGAAACTGCAAGAAGGTATCGGTTCTTGTCAGGGTTCCATCGAAATCAAAGGCCGCAATCGTCTTTTTCATATCAGAAGAAGCACTTGGCAAATTTCAGGATTCCCTGCTTCCAGGGCACGCGATGTGAAATACCGGATTGCCCCTGAATCTTATCGATGTTTTCAAGATACCAGTGGAAGTTGCGCACAAGCGACTCCTGGTTTGAATACCCGGGAACGAACCCGAGCAATCTTTCCGCTTTTTCTATGGACACAAACGAATCTTTGGAGGCTGTTTCATAGACCCACTTGTAAAGGGGGGATAGCTTCAGGGCCTCGAGAAAACGGAGTGCCATGATGACGGGCATGGCGGGGAGAGGAATGATTTTTTTCCCGTGGCCCGCCGCATCAAGCACCGCCTGATAGTCCTCTTTCATGGTTTTGAAATCCCTGGCGCCGATGTTGAACGTATCGTTTACTCTTTCGTCTTCCAGCGTCATGCAAAGAAAGATTGCAGCGCAAAGATCCTCCACATCAAGGAGCTGATAAAGATTATTGCCGCTTCCGATCATGGGGAACCCGTGACCGTCTTTTGCCCAGTCGTACAGCAGGGCAAATACGCCCAGCCGTTCCGGACCGACAAAGGATTTCGGACGTAAAATGGGCACGCACATGCCCCTGTGTCGATAGTCAAGGCATAATTCTTCGGCCATAATTTTGGCTTTGCCATAGGATCCGACGCCGTCGAGCTTGTCGTCTTCGTAAAGCGGGTGATGATCGGGGATGCCATACACCGCTGTGGATGAAATATGGACAAACCGTTCGACGCTGTTTCTACGTGCCGCTTCGAGAAGATTGGCTGTACCGTCTACATCGGTTGTGAAGATCGCCTCATCGCTGTAGAGAGGAAGCGCGGCCGCCGTGTGAATAACCTGTCCAATTCCCTGCATCGCTTTCTCCACGATCTTTTTATCCCGAATGTCGCCTTGGATAAATTTAACGTGGGGCTTCATGTCGGGATAGTCGAAATCGGCCTGGTCCAGCACCGCAATACCCGATATGCCTTTGCCGGCCAGATAGCGAACCAGATTAATCCCCAGAAATC
This sequence comes from Syntrophaceae bacterium UBA2280, assembly GCA_002347685.1. Taxonomy (GTDB): domain Bacteria; phylum Desulfobacterota; class Syntrophia; order Syntrophales; family Smithellaceae; genus UBA8904. The sequence continues at coordinate 30,132 of DDWS01000021.1, read as the reverse complement.
CTGAGCCGCCGGTAACCAGCACTGCTTTCACCGACAAAAGATCAATGTTTGACAATTTTCACTCCTTCAGGCCGAATCTTACGTCCATATCAAAAATCCCTGTTACCCGTCATCTTGTCATACCCATTTTAGGATATTTCCATAATGGCAAAAGGCAGTTTCTCGTTTCAGCTGTGCCTGTCGGATATAATACCCAGCAGCATCTGTCAATATGAATAAAACCGGAAACAGCCTGCCGCCTGCAATACGGCTCCTCATTCGTTTATCCCTTGCGCCGGGATGAACAAAGTCATCCTTTTTGCCCCACCTCAAATCAATCTCCCGGTTTGGTCACCGCTGCCGCATTAGCCATTGATAAAATGGTCCCAAGTTCATATACTGCCCGGCACTATCCACACCCTGGAAAGGATGGCATCGTAGGTCGATGAATTTTCTTGTTTCGAAAAGACGATTTCCTTTTTGCAAGTTGACACACAGCGCGGTCTCATACCTGTGCTTTTTTATCCTCCTTGTGCTTGCTGTCGCCATTCGTCTTCTGGATCTACATGACAGGTGGCTTTGGTACGACGAGCTTCAGTCCGTGACCCACAGCAGCCTGTCTTCCATTCAGGAGCTTATGCGCAGTGTTCGCCATTTTGATCCGCATCCACCACTTTACTACATGCAGCTTCACCTCTGGATGCTGCCAGAAAAGAGTATCTGGTGGATCAAACTGAATTCCGTTTTGTGGTCGACTTTAACGCTTGTTATGGTTTTTCTGGCAAGTCGCCGTCTATACAATGACCGGATCGCCATGACAGCCTGTTTGTTTTTTGCCTTATCCCCTTATGCCATCCTGTACGCCCAGGAAGCGCGGATGTATTCCATGCTGATGTTTTTGGGAATAAGCAGTTTTTACTGTCTACACGGCTTTATCCAAAAGCCCGGCATCGGTTACCTGCTTGGAACCATGCTTTCAGCACTCGGCTTTTTGTACAGTCACGGTGCGGGCTTTATGATACTGGGCTCCCTGGGTGTCTACGCGGCCTGGCGGTTTTCCCAGTGTGGAATTCAGGCATGGAAAAAATTCTTCTGGATCGGATTGTCTTTCGCGGTCATTTTCGTCCTCTACATTCCATGGCTCAGACAGGCCGTCGCCATATCGGTCGGACATACGCTGAGACCTGATGTAACCGAAGTCATTCACACGCTCTTTATTTTATTCTTTGGAAGGGCCGATCTTCCCGGGTGGATTGAAGGCTCGGCGGTCATTCTGATTACAACAGGCATACTGATAACCTTTGTGCGCAATCGCCGCGCGCGCGTCATGATCGGCTCTTTTATTATAACGCCGATTGCTTTGTGCCTGCTTATCAGCTATCTGTATCGCCCGATCTGGCTGCACCGCACTCTCGCATACACCGCACCGTTTTGGAGCATCGCGCTGGCCGTTTTGATCTGCCACGTCTTGCCCGTCTGGTTGAAGAATCAGGCGTATCGAAAACGTCTACAGGCGGGACTAGCGTCTCTGTTCACCCTTGCTCTGCTGGTTTGCACCATCATTCAGCAATCATCATTCAGGTATCATTGGCATTTTCCAGAAACCGCCCGCTTTCTTCAATCAGAAGTCCGGGTAGGTGATGTCGTACATATTCCCCATGAGCGCATCTTTTGGGGATTGGCATGGTATATGGCCGGCCCCGGAAGCGTCGATCCCTTCAAGGCACACCAAGGGTTAACGACATCATCCGGAATCCATCTGGTCACGCATAAGGCACCGCCTTCCGCTATGGAGGGCAAAAGGCACTGGCTGGTTTACCGCAGCAGCGACAAAGTGAAAGACTATGTCATCCTTTCAGATGACCCACCCCGCAATTTTGGGCAATTGCGAGTGACCCGGATCTCCCCTTGACGCCTCAGGTGGCACGCACCCTGGTGGAACTCGGCGTCCATCCGCCCCGCATCATGGCCAAAGGCTTCGGGGAATATCACCCGGTTTCCGCAAACGACATCGATGAAGGACGCCTGAAGAACCGCCGCGTCGAAATCCAGTTTTCTGTTTTGCAGACGGATAGAGGTTAAGAGTTTATTGTTTATTGTTTATGGCTCGTTGCAAGAGGCAAAAGAGAAGACATGTCCTGAATAATACGCTTCGATCAGTCACAATCTTTATTTGATTTGACGGATAGCCCTCTGTCTCACTGACATGGGCACAGAGTGGGGGCGAATCAGGATTACCCTTCAAGGATAAGCTGAATTATTATATACCATTGAGTATATAATTATATGGGTGTCGCAGGTATCACTTTTTTCACAAGCTTTCGGTCCAATTCCATTTCGGGATAATCCCCTTTTTCATCCGGCCATACCTTATAGGCATAGTTATAAATCTGCGTAATGACTTTTGGCGAGAGGATGTTTATGATTCCGAGCATCATGCCCAAATCGGTCATCTGTTTACGAGGTTTGTTCAGAATAGCATCAACAAACATCTGTGCGGCATACTCCGGCGTGGCAGCCGGCATGTTATCATAATCGGTTGTGGGTGTGAGCATCTCCGTCTTCACCATCGGATATTTTATTGATGTGAAATGGATGTTTCTATCGGCAAACTCTGCCGCCATCGAATCACTGATTGCATCCATGGCGCTCTTGCTCGCCAGATAGGCGCCGAACCGAGGAGTCGGAGCAAGAGTCCCCATGGTGGATGAATACAGAATATGCCCGCTTTTCCTCTCAATCATGGAGGGTAGAAGCCCCAGAACAATCCTTAGCGCGCCAAAGTAATTTGTCTGCATGGTACGTTGAAAATCGTGGAATCGATCAACGACCTTACCGATAGAGCGCCGAATGGAAAGCCCCGCATTGTTGAACAGAATATCCACGAAACCATGTTTTTTCAGAACATACTCAACCAGAGCGTCGCATTCATCGAGATTAGATACGTTGCAGCTGTATACTTCAATACTGCCGCCACTTTCCACGGCGACTGGTGTAAGCGCTAAAAGCGCCTTGTTTAGCTTTTCCTCATTACGGGCAACCAGAATCACTTTTGCACCGTAGGCAGCGCATTTTTTTGCAGAGGCAAAACCGATCCCCTCCGATCCTCCTGTGATCAACACCACCTTCCCGCGAAACGCGTGTCTGCTTCTTTCCTCCTTATTTCGTTGCGGGTCCAGATGCCGGTTGTAATAATCCCATAGAGTGTCAACATAGGTTTCGAATATTGGAAGGATCACCCCACTTTTTTTCATTAACGTTGTCGTTTCCGCGGCGCTAAACCTGACGCCAGGCATCATAGCATCGAAGATCTGCAGTGGAATATCGAGACTGTTTAAAAGTGCATTCTTCAGCTGTTCAATGCCTTTCAAACCGGATGACTTATCAATAAGGCCAAGATAAGGTTTCATCCATTGAGTTGAAAATATAAACTGCATTCGGGGACCGTCTGCCGCTTGCAGGATCAGTTTCACGGCCTCCGTCATGGTCGGAGCGTGGGGATCAGTCAGGTGAAAGCAAAAAAGGTCTTCGGGCAGTTCGGCTTTTCCCAACATGCTCAAGGTATATATTGCGTCCGCCACATAGTCCACCGGTACCATATCCAGGAGCGCATCTATTCTTGGACCAGCAAGAGGAAGCCACGGCGGCAAGATCTTTTTCAGGGCGGAAATTATGAGAAAACCATAGTAGGGGCCGTCTATACGGTCCATCAAGCCAGTTTGTGAATGGCCGACGATCGCGGATGGACGGTAAATCCTGATTTCATAACCACTCTGAGCTAAACGCTTTTCGCGTATGATTTTTTCGGACTCATACTTACTGCGACTGTATACATGACCGTGTTTCTGACCTTCAGCAAACATGCGTTCGCTGAACTCACCCTGAAAATCCCCCGCTACCGCAGTGGAACTGACGAAATGAAGGCAGCCCGGAAATTTATCCTTATCCATTTTTTTCAAAAGGTATTCAGTACCCTTTACGTTGGTATCTATGGTAATGGTTTCATCAGCATTCAGGTCATAGATTGCAGCCAAATGATAGATATGCTGAAAATCGGATAATTTGTATTTTCCCTTTAATCCCATGTCTGCTTTTCCGACATCACCTTCCCAGATCGTAATGATTGTGTCACGCCCATGTTTCTTGGCTATTTCAGCCTGATTGAGCCAGGTTTCAATGAGTTGTTTTTTATCTAAATGGTCAGGATTTCTGATCAGCAGTGTAATGTCATGGCCGTTTTTTATCAGCCGTTCCACCAAGTGTTTCCCCAAAAAGCCATTGGCTCCGGTTACCAGGCATCTACTCATTCCTAATTCCTCTTTCCTGCTCTAAATTAAAAATGTTCATCAATAAAATCAGCAAATAAAACAAAAACCCCAACCAACCATTCTCCATTAGCATCAATTCTGTCAGGGTTTCATCCGTGACCTAATAATTCCAGCCGAAAAACCCGAAGGCGAGGATATTCATAATCGTCGGCACAGCATAAATAATGCTCAAGGTGATGATTTTATTTTTCATTGATTTCAAACTGATCACAAGAATGACAGCGCAGAAGAAGTGGAAGTAGCCGAAGAAGAATATCAGCCAGATGCCCTTGAAGGAAAGATACCAAAACGGGTATTCCCAGACCAGGTGCCCACCGATATTGAGAAGGCATTCAACGAACACGGCAAACGCCGAAAAGCCAATGGCCCAGAACCATTTTTCCGGAATGCCCATAATCTTTTCCGTCGTGCTCTTTGAAAGCGTATGATAATAGACAATACCCGACAGCAGGAACATGAAGATGATTTCAATGTTCCAGCCTACCATAACCCGTAGCGCGGTGTCGCCGGGGGTTGTCCAGAAGGCCGAGCGCTGGGTGAGATGCATAACCCATCCGTTCCAGGTTTCATTGAAAAAATCGACGCCGAACAGGGTAAGCCCCGCAAAAACAGCGTTCCAGTTGCCGGATGTGCGGGCCTCCTTGATTTCCCTTGCGTAAATATACATCACGATCATCATCAGCGGTATGACATACCACTTCACCATTGAAAGATCCCTAATGCCGTTTAACGCTTGAATCGTTGCTTCAGTCATCAAATCCCCTCCTTGTGTTTGTTGGTATGATGAATCGAGCGGAGGCCGTCAATCAGGGATGATTCCGGCAAAGTCTCCGCAAAACAAGCGCCTTTCTTTCTTTGCACATACAGGATGCCGATATGCCCACGAGCTTCATACAGGTTTTTAAATAAAGAACACTATACAAACCGGTGTGTCAAGGAAATCTTGACCACTTAAGAAACCGGTTTATTCTGGACTTGATAGGGGAATGACTATTTGAATTATAGACTCTGATTGCTTTGCAAATCCGGCACCGAGGGCGAGACGTTCATCGCTAATCTGCGCCAGTCGTCCACCGGAAGGTGCGAACATGCCGGCATCGAAACAGCAAAGACAAAAAGATGACCTCCCGTCTTTAGTCAACCCTCACAAATTAACAGAAACCTTAACTTTCAACTTTCAACTTTAAACTCCCCCCCCCCGCATCGCCTTGCTCCATCCATTCGACGAGGATTTGTTTTCTCTGGATAAAAGACTTCATGTCGGGATCATCGTCGAGAATTTTTTTGTAATTGTGTTTGTGGCGGCCCATCACGTCGAAAAGACGGCGTGGATAAAAGGCGTAGATTTTCAGCGAATCAGAAGGAACAGAGTATTTCAGGGCGAGATCGTCGCGCGTCAGAAATATGCGACGCCACAGGATTTTCATTTTATCCGTCAGGCTGCGGCTGGTGACGAAATCAGCAAACGGCTGCGTCACCCCGCTCGCCAGTCTCCTTTCGGTAAATATCTGCCGGCATGAGGATTCAATCAATCCGTCGGGCAAATCCGCGGGCCGAAGCGCTCCGAGCACTTTTTCCGGCACTGCCGCGTCAAGAAGTTCACGCGCCAGATATAAAGACAGGTACACCCCGCGTCCCCAGCGCCACGAACGCGCGCGATCGATGATCGCGTCCCAGTCCATCTTTTCGCCAAACCGGTCGATCACTTCGGCAATGTCGCATGACGGCCGCAGGCCGAAATAAAACTGGTGCAGGTAGGAGGCGTGCAGGCACAAGTGCAAAAGCAGATCTTCCCTTGAGAGCGAAAGCGCCCGAACGCCGCCGATATCCAGCGGCACGGCCCGCTGCCAGAGTGGATCCGGATCGATGCTGTATGGCTTGCCTGCATTGGCGATGTTCCAGTGGACTTCAATTTTCGCGCACCCCTGCCTGAGAAAACCGGGAAGGTGGTGCCCTTCGGGCCCGGACGCCTCCGGGCAGATATCGTTCATCGGGCGGTAGCCCATATCTTTGAGCATCTCGGCGACGACTCTGAGATGCCCGGGGCTCACCAGCAGGTCCAGGTCGTTCATTTCCCGCAGGCCGATCGATTCGTAAACCGCATTGGCCAGCGCAATGCCTTTGAGAAAAATCACAGGGATATTCCGGGCGTCCAGCACTGAAATCAGATGACAGACCTGCGCGTTGAGGCCGAGGTTGCGCAGGGTGTTCTGGCGCAGGGCCGCCTGAAACAAAGCGGCCATGTCCCGGGGGACCGGGTAATCCAACTGCTTTTGCTTGAGGCGATGCCACACCAGTGGCGCCACCCGCTGCTCCGAGGCCAGAACGTACAACTCCTCCCATTCACCGGGCAAAAGGGATTCAACGGCGACCCGGTCGACCTGTTGATTTTTCCTGAGAATATCCAGAAGCAGGTTTTCCATCTGTGTGGCGTATCTCATGTTTGACGCCCCTGATCCGTTGATGATTTTCCGCCGCGCATCTGCCGTATCCAGGATGCCGCATAACGGCCGCCCGAATTGAGCAGTTCCTCATGGCTGCCCGATTCGATGATACGCCCCCGGTCCATGACATGGATGATGTCCGCCTGCATGGCGGTGGTGAACCGGTGGGTGATCATCAGGGCCGTCCGGCCTGCGGCAAGCGTGCGGAAACGGAGCAGCCAGTCGGCTTCCGCCCAGGAGTCCATGGAGCTGGTCGGCTCGTCGAGAATGATCAGTTCCGCCGGCCTCAGGAAAGCGCGCGCCAGCGCCAGACGCTGCCATTCGCCGCCGCTGAGCTCCGCGCCTCCGAACCACTTGCCCAGCAACGCCGAATAGGTGTGAGGCAGGCGTGAAATCGGCACATCGGCGCCCGCTTCCCGCGCGGCGGCTTCAATTTTTTCCGGATCCGGCCGGTTGTCGATGTCGCCGAGCGCAATGTTATTGGAGACGGTGTCATGATAACGTACAGGCTCCTGGAACAAGACGGTGATGCGCCGCCGCAGCGCTTCGACGGAGAGATCGCGGATATCTGTTCCATCGATCAGCACGCAGCCGGTCGATGGATCGTAGAAACGGCACAAAAGCGAAATGAGCGTCGTCTTTCCCGCGCCGTTTTCACCGACGAGCGCCGTGATCCGGCCGGCGGGAATGGTCAGACTGAAATGGTTCAGGGCGGCCCGGTCGCTTCCGGGATAACAAAACGTCACATCCCGAACCTCCAGCGCCTTTTGCAATCCCGGATGCGGGAGCGGATTTTCAGGTTTACGGATTTGCGGTTTGAGCCCCAGGAATTCAAACAGATTCTCCAGAAACATGATGTTGCGGTAGATTTCTCCGGCGCTGCCCAAAAGCGAACGCATCATGCGCTGCCCCTGGAAAAACGCCTGAACAAAGAGCGCCAGATCGCCCAGGCTCAAAATCCCCTTCGATGCCTGAAGGCCCATCCAGGCCAGCGCGCCTGCCATGCTGGCCAGACCGATCAGCGCCGCCCCGGCCGTTGAGAAAGCCTCGCTTCGGGCCAGCTGAACTTTTTCCCTGCGCAATCGCCCGCGCAAATTCGAAAAAAGCCCGCGGAAATGCGGACCGAGACCAAACAGCCGCATCTCTGCCGCCGCTTCGCGCGACGTCAGCATCATATCGTAATATTGGGTCCGGCGGATGGCCATCGTGCTGCCGAGCCGCCAGCGGTGGAAGCGCAGGGTGTGGTGCAACACCACCACAAGGGCAGGCAGCGTACCCAACACCAGCAAAAGCGGAATCCAGAGGCCGAAGGTCAGCAACACGCCAGCCATCGCGATGAGGGTGATGAAGCTCTGCAGCAGCGTGCCCGCATTTTCAATCAGCGCGGCGGGACGGCTTATCGCGTCGATGCGGGCGCGGTGCAATTGGTCGTAGTAGCCGGGGTCGTCGTAAAAGGACATGTCCAGACGCATGGCCTGCTCGTGAATCAATTCATGAACGGAGTCCTGTACCCGCTCGGACTGCGCCGTGCGAAGCCACCGGTTGACGCTCTGCATCACTTCGATGCCGATAAGCACGCATGCCATGGCCATGATGGCCGGAAGCAGCGCCGTAAGCGCCTGCCATCCGCCACCGGCATGGATCATGGCCGCAACGCCGTCCACCAGGATTTTGGTAAGGTACACCATCGCCACCGGCAGCAGTCCCTGAATCAGCAGAAGGATCAGCCAGACGATGGTCAGACTTCCTGCGGCGCGATGCACCAGGCCGAAGGCTTTCGGCACATAAGGCAGCTGTGATTTGAATTTGACGGATGCCTGCAGGAGTTGTTGGATCATCTGTTGAAGATTCATGGGTGTCGATACCCTGTTTTCAGGAAAATGTCGAGACAACCGTGTATTGACGGTGGCCTTTCGCACCAGTGAGGATGACAGAACCGCACGACACCCAGGCATGCGCCGCAAGCGTCCCGGGTGCGGTTACGTCTTTGGCCACACCCAGGTAAAGCGTGGCGGGAATACGGCGACGTTTCAGCATCCAGCGGGCCGCCACCGCCTGAGGCAGGCAGACGCTTTCCCAGGGCGTATAGTTTGCCGCCGAGCGGACAGCGCCGCCGACCATGCGGGCCAGATGCAAATCCGCGGGGGGAATGGTCGCGTCCGCCACTTTCATGTGCGCGCCCAGAGACCCGGCCAGCCTGCGAAACGGCAGGATCAGGACGCCCAGGCGCGCCGCCCCTAAAAGCACAAACGCTTCCAGAAGTAAAATCCGCTCTTCCCGGCTGCGGCGGCGCCATTTTGCGAGCGTTTTTTTCAGGGATTTCAGACGTGTCTTATTGCCGGTTTCATTCATCAGCGAAATGCTTTCCTATGCCCTCGGGGCATTCCTTTCATCCGTTAAACTTCGCTTCCAGGTGATCCATCAGCTCCGCCAGCAAAAATCCTTTTTCAGGCCGTGTGACGCGATACACCCTTGTTTGGTCCGCAACGGCCGCGCACTGCCGGAAATGTTCTTCTTTCCCGCCGAGCCCGTTTAAAAAACCCAGGCGGTAGGTATTGGCAATGATGGGGCTGATTTTGTCCATCCCCTTGAGCGCGGCGATGTCTATTGTATCCGTGCCGGCACTCTCCATGATAAAGACCGCTTTTAAGGGAACAGGGTCTTTTTGTTCCTGCCGGACCGGCAGCAGATATTTATCCATCCCCTGTGTCCAGCGAACGCTTTTTAGCAAATCTTTATCCGTATTGAGCTTTTCCAAAACATCGGCCCACAGCTTCAGGCGCGGAAATCCGGGAATCACAGCGGGTTTTTTGTTCACCCCGGCAATCGCGCAGACATCGTCGGCCAGAAACCGGTAGCCGCGTTGATGGAATCCCGCGGTCAGCGTGGATTTGCCGACGCCGGAATCGCCGGAGAAAATGACGCTTTGACCGTTGACGATGATGGCCCCGGCGTGCAGGACCAGGATATTGCGCTGGTGCAGGAGAGCGCCGAAGGCCGATCCCAAAAGAAAAATCAAAACGCGCTCCGGGTCTGTTTTTGCATCCGGCGTGACCGTGATGCTGCATCCCGCTCGGATGTAGTAGCGGGCCACCGTATCCACGGAAAGCAGGAATTCGCCGGGCGCGGCCTGAATGCCTGCGCCCGAAATGGAAGGGGTGATCAGATGGTCGGGCGTTTCACCCATTTCAATGGTCACATCCGCCGACCAGTCCGGTCCGGCCTCAAGCACGGGCGGCGCCGGGAGCGCGATCTGCGAGAGAACCTTCAACCCGAAAATGAAATAGGGTGTTTTCATTAAAAAGCCTGCAGCGCATTCATATGATGCCGCGTTATATCGGAAAAAGGGTTGCCTGTCAAAAGCAGGGATGGCATGTATCTCATGGTATCCGAAAAAAACGGGCACACAATTGAAATTGCGGCCATGGCAGACACCGGACGCGAACCGCAAGCCCGGTGTCGGTATTCTTTACAAACGCCGGATCATCCCGGGAAGGAACCCCCGGCCCCGCCGCAACCCGGCGGCACGTGGATCACCATTCTGACATGATTACAACAAGATGGACGCATCAAACAAATAGGTCCCGTGTAAGGTACATAATATGCATGATCTATTCATCCAATATTCCCATCGAAGCACAAGGATCGATTATGAAAAAAGAGAGTTCTATCTGCTTTCGGGCCAGCAAAGAATTACATGATGCTTTGCTGACAGTTTCCAGGGAAGACCGCCGGTCTTTATCTTCAACAATCGGGATTATCCTCTCTGACTACCTCAATCAACGAAAGATGCCCGCGGAGGGCGTTTCGGAGGAAAAACGGCAGTATCCCAGAGAGGCCCTTTCCCTTCCCGCGATGATCAACCAGCCGGACACCCGGCAGGTCGGGGCGGCGGCCATCTCGGAGATTTCGCTGGGCGGCCTGAAAATCATCCTTTCCCGGGAACTAGAAGAACGCCTGGCGATCGAAGGGCCCGGATCAAAATTTGAAGTGGTCTTCAACCTGCCTTCCGGCAATATGCCCATTCGCTTGTCTTGCGAGTCCAGATGCGTCGTCGATTCGGAAGACAGTGTCCACATCGGCGCCTCGTTTGTCGACGCGGATTTTCAGAATTACAAAGCACTCCAGGCTTATCTGATTTAATTACGCCCTTGTGTCGGAATTCTTTACAAAACCGAATCCGTTATACAATTGATTACATTGGTTTTTTATTTAAGACTTTTAATAAGAGCATTTTTCATGTCGGAATACTTTACATTTTCAACAATTTCAGTTTATGGAAGTTTATTGTATAATATTTTTTATTTATAATCCATTAATGATAACAGCATGATAAATATCACACAAGGATTGACTCTAGCTAATGGCATGCTACATGCTTTGTAATAAACAAAAGTTAATTTATAAAAAAACAATTAACCATAAAAGTGAGGTGCGGATAATGAAAAAACGATTAATGGCACTATTGGTAGGCGTGATGTTAATGATGGCTACGAGTGCAATGGCAGCGAATTTTATCACTGTAGATTATCAATCCCTGAATCCGGGATATGCAACTCTTGCTGGTTCATTTGCGGGATATGATAATAATAATGATGGTTGGTTAATGTTTACTGAACTAACTGATTGGTATACCACACACCCAGGACATGAGGGCATATTTTCAGATCTAAATGACATCGGAGATTTCGATTATGCGAATAATGTTTGGATTCCAAATGGACGTCAATGGGATCAAGTTACTGAAGATGCATATATGACTTGGAATAATTGGAACTATTCGGCATCAACGTCAAACTGGAACTGGATTTTTACTACTACCGTGACGAACAGTGTCCCCGAGCCTGCGTCATTACTTTTGTTAGGTCTGGGCCTTATCGGAATCGCTGGTTTTAAAAGAAGAAAGTAATGTAAATTGTTTGCCAATAAAAATGCAATGCAAAGGCAGGGTTTCTTACAAGAACCCTGCCTTCTTTTTTTATTCCCAACAACATTCAAAACCGATATTTGAGCTTTTTTTCAGCAATAAAAAAGATTGTATTACGATAAAGGCAAACGATCTGAATTCTAAATATTGAATTAAAACAATCCTCTCGTATATGAAAGCAATGTCATCTAGGTAAAAGAGGCAACGGATGTTTCGCACCGCTAAAAAACGTCAACAATTTCTCAACTCATGGTTGTTGACTCATTCAACAATATCTATTCGATATTTTATCCCCAATGATAAAAATCTTTTTCTGTGACTATGAGCCGATTCCGCCATCGCTGGCTAAGCCACCAGAATTCTCTGTTGACGCATAATCCAATTCCATGATTTTTGGCGTTTGCCAGTTCTGCTTGGTAATACCTATCGAATAATCTGTTGATTCTGATGATGTAATTTCTTTTTTATCTAAAATATTTATTGCCATAATTATTCCTCCATGTGTTTAAGAATTCACAAATGCATTTTAGTTTATTTAAAAAAAAGAATGATGTCAACATTTTTCACCCTTTTACTGCTGATTATTGCTGAAATTTTGAACTTACTTATATCCGGAAAATGAAAGCAGAAAACATCCGGTATTCATGGCGCGCATAAGCGCACTGACAGCCGCTGGAGACGTTCTTGTATTTGGCGACATCAAACCTTCCCATGTGCACTTCATAGCCGGCACGTCGAGATACTGGGTAAGCTTTGGCGCCGTTTCCAGAAGGGCAATTTCCCGCGCCATCTCTTCATTCTGATCGATAAGCCTGGAGAGGATATCGGCAGCCTGTAAGCCTCTAATTGAATTCCAGCGGACACCATCGGGAAGGATACCGGCCATCGATCTGCGAATCAGCATCCGTGTGCCGCCTTCAAACGTGTCTTGTTCATCGGGGACCCCCATACAGAATTCCAGCAGGCGAACGTCAGCGGTGGGATCGCGTGTCTCCATGTTATGAAAAGCCCCAATGGCATGCCATAAGGGACCGACCATTGTACCGTTGCGAATCGTCGTCAGCATCCGCTCGGCCAATGGATCGATACGTTCTATCGACATATTTACACTATTTTTATCATGTGGTCCCAGCCGTTTAATGAAGTCCTTTTGGGGGAAGGAATAGATAAGGTTTGGTAGTTTCTCTGGACATAAAAAACGCTGACAATCAGACCATAAAGACAGAAGCAAGGGTCGAAGCAGCTGACTTTTGACGGTTCGAAACCGGGAAAGGCCGTTTCGCGCCCTCCACGCGGCAAGGGCATGCAGACCTTTCAGCCATTGATTGCGCACGAAAAGATAAAAGATATAATCCCGGCCGCCGCTCCAGGAAACCCCGCCGTTGCCCAGTTGCCCGGTCAGCATGACCCCCAGATTCCGGTGCTTGGCTTTTTCAAACAGGGAGATGATCCAGAACATATTGACGGCGGCATGCTGTGGCGTGCGAGTAATATCCAGGGTGCGTTTAACGGCCGCAAGCGGTGTGACATCCTCGGCTCGGACGGGAATATGCTCAATGTTACTGTAGCGTTCTGCCGTCTCGCGGGCAAGCGGCCATTCATCGGTCAGTCTGCCAGGAAAGAGTTTTTCGGCCGGGTGCAGCGGAACGGACGTGTAGGCGACAAGAGGCTGGTTTGTTTCCATCAGCGCTTCGGCGGCCAGAGCTGTGACGGAACTGGAGTCAAGCCCTGCGCTTAGCTGGGAGCCGACAGGACGGACGGAATTGAGGCGGACGCGGACCGCCCGGCGGTAATGATCCAGAAACCCTTCCAAATAACCTTCATCTGAACCAAACCGAACGGCCGGCGCGTTCTCGAGATGCCAGTACTTTTCCGTCACCGCTTTCACGGGTGTTGCCGTCATCGAATGCGAGGCGGGCAGAAAACAAAGATCCTTCCAGAAGGTCCGCGAATAGTTGTCATCCCATAGCGAAAAGTCCATATTCCTGGCGAGCTGATACTCGTCGAGCGCGCGCGGCACTTCCGCGTGGGCCAGAATCGCTTCCGTGTCCGATGCAAAAACCACCAGCGGCGGTTTGAAATAATAATAAAGTCCGGTATTGCCCAGATGGTCCCGGGCCAGAAAGAGCCGCTTTTCCCTGATGTGCCAGGCGGCGAACGACCAGTCTCCGAATATCTTTTTGCAGCACTCCGCCCCCCATTTCCTGTAGGCGAGTAAAACCAGTTGGCCATCCGGAGTTACGGGCCGATCCGGGTGTGCGATGCCGAACAGATCGCAAAGCTCATCGCGGTTGTCCAGACGCGCCGCCGCTGTGAAAAGCAGGCCATGGTCCCGATCGTGAACGGGCATTTTTTCAAAGCGGGATTCATGCGTGACGATCAAGAGCGCATGGCCGAACACGGCGCTTCCCGAAAGAATAGAGCCGACACCGTCCGGCCCCCATCCGGCCATCTCGTCCGCCATTTTCTGAAAGCTCTCAAGACTTGCAGGCCGGCCGTCGAGGTTAATAAACCCAAAAATGCCGCTCATAGTTACCTTATAATAATGTCCCCCGCCGGCGGGGGCAGGGGGTGGATGTCTTTGACAATGTAGTAATATTCATTAGCCGTACATTGTCACAGCATAGTTCCACCTCCGGCGCCACGCGCCACCTCCGCCAGCGGAGGACATTCAATTGAGGTGATTCTGTTATGAGAAAATTCCAATACCGATATGATGAGTTATTGATTATGATGTCCTCATCATTCCACTGATATCAGGTTTCGGGTTTCCAGTTCCTTTAAGAATGAAAGAACTTCCGCCGAGCATTGTTCCATCCCGACGTCGTAGCTTTCGCAAAGCTGTCTGCACAAATCGCCAACGCTGATTTCCTCTTCCAGATTCTGCCAGATAGCCGACGCAATCCCATTAAGGCCGTAGTACTTGCCTGCGTCAATGTCCAGCATCACCAGTTCATTGTCCACAGGCGCCGCGATCGGACCGCTACGGCGCACAACCCGGCTGTTCATATTCATCTCCACACATCCCCCCATATCCTAAAACTTCCTTCTCCTCGCCTTGCCCCTCGCCCATCGCCTATCGCCTATCGCCTATCGCCCCTCACCTGTTCTTTTCAATAATGATCATCGGTCCGTGCCTTGCCTTTGAACAGGCGGTAAACAAAGATGGTGTAACCGACAACAATGGGCATGCCGATGAGCGTAATCACCGTCATGACCTGAAGCGTGTACAAGCCCGTCGAGCTGTTGTAGATCGTCAGACTCCATTCCGGAGCGTTTGACGCCCGGATCAGGTTGGGAAACTGTGCCGCTCCGGCGGCGAGCCACAGGCCGACAAACGAAAGCGACGCAGCCCAGAAAGGCCTCGCATCATTTCTTGCCCGAAGCGAAAAGAATAAACCGGCCCAGCCGATCACACCGGCCATGACCGCAACGTAGAACAAACCATGGCCGGAAATATCCGGAAAAGTGAAGGCCAGCGCGAAAAAATAAACCAGCGACACGGCCATGTTGATCCACAAAAGAACGCTTGCCGCCCGGTATGCCCTGTCGCGCAAAGCGCCCTCTGATTTGAGAATCGACCAGGTCGCACCTTGAAGCAGAACGGCCGTCAGGCCGGTCAACCCGAACAGCAAAGGCAGGGGCCGAAGCAGCGTAAAAAACCCGCCTGCATATTCCATCTCCGCGTCCAGCGGCACACCGTAGACGACGTTGCCCAGCGCCACACCGAACAGGAACGCGACCACAAAACTTCCAGTCGCAAGGGCCGCCTCCCACAGGCCTGCGCGCGCGGGATCATGGGCGCGAAATTCCATCGAAACCGCGCGGAAGATGAGTCCGAACAAAACCAGCATGATCGCCAGGTAAAAACCGGAAAACGCTGTGGCATAGGCGTGCGGAAAAGCTGCAAACAGCGCGCCGCCGCCGGTGACGAGCCAAACCTCGTTGCCGTCCCACACGGGACCGATGGACGCAATCAGCGTGTCCTTTTCTTCCTTCTTTCCTCCAATGAACGGCAATAAAACGGCCAGCCCGAGATCAAAGCCGTCCAGCAGCGAATATCCCATCAGTAGAATAAAAATCAGGATGAACCACAGCACCTGAAAGTTCTGAATATTTTCCATCGCGAGCGTCCCTCCCCGGATACCCTGCGGATACGCTTATGCCGCAGGACCTTGTTTGACGATTTTTACAAACAGCATCACGAACATGACGAAAAGCAGCGTGTAGATCAGGCCGAACATGATGAGGCTAAACAATATTTGTCCGGCGGATACGACCACGGACGCCGCATCCGCGGTTTTCATCAGCCCGTAGATAATCCAGGGCTGACGCCCCACCTCGGCGGTGATCCAGCCGCTTTCATGCGCGATATGCGGCAGCGGGATCAAAAACGGCAGCACGAACAGATACCGGCGCGCGGTATAGAGCTTTCCCGTCCAGAGCAGCCACGCGCCGACAAGCCCCAGCGCAATAAACAGCATGCCCAGCCCCACCATGATGTGATACGACTGAAACACCAGATTCACAGGCGGCCATTCCTCCTTCGGGTAGTCCTTAAGCCCCCGGATCTCGGAGTTGAAATCGAAATTGTAAAGAAAGCTTAAAAATTTCGGAATGTAAATCCCCACCGTCTTTTCCGCAGCCTCATCCACGTAACCGATAATGTACAGCGGCGCGCCGCGCCCTGTTTCAAAATGCCCCTCCATCGCGGCGGCCTTGACCGGCTGCGTGTCGATGACCTGGATTGCGTGCGCGTGCGCCGCACCCAGCTGTAAAAGCGGCGTGACGGCAAACAGGATGATGCCGATTTTGAGCATGGTTTTGGCAACTTCGCCGTGCAGACCCTTGCGGACATAGTAACCGGCGATGCCTGAAACCATGATCGCGCAGGTGACCCAGGAAGCCAAAACGGTATGGATCAGCCGCACCATCGTGGATGGGTTGAAAACGGCTTCATAGAAGCTTAAAAGAACGATTCGTCCCGCCGCGTCGATTTCATAACCGGCCGGGGTCTGCATCCAGGAATTGGCCACGATAATCCAGAAGGCCGACAGATGACCGCCGATGAAAACCAGCAGGGCGGACAGCCAGTAGACCTTCGGGGAAACTCGCTTGCGGCCGAAGATCAGCACGCCGATGAAGACGGCTTCAAGGAAAAAGGCAATGACGCCTTCGGCGGCCAGAATCGGTCCGAAGATGTCGCCGACCGTTCTGGAATATTCGGACCAGTTGGTGCCGAAGGAAAATTCCATCACAATGCCGGTGGCCGTGCCGACCACAAAGATCAGCCCCAACAGCCTGGCAAAAAAATCGGTGATCTTCGCGTAGAGAGGATCTTTCTTAATCAGGTGCATGGACTCCGATATGAGAATGACAAGCGCTGTGCCCAGTGTCATCGCGGGAAACAGAAAGTGGAAACCGATCGTAAATGCGAACTGAAGCCGGGCAAGGAGTATTGCGTCCATAATCTCCTCCGAAATGGGGTAAAGTGTTTGCAGAGTATAGAATTCCCGCTTCTTTTTCAATGATTAAAACACGGTCTTTTTTCCCGACCGGGCTGGTGCCAAAATGTCATCATGATCCGGAATGATTCAAAATGAGCCGGTCATCCTGCCCATCAGCACATACCCGGGCCGGACAACGGACAAGCGCACTTGCATGCGGGCAAAGGGCTTGCTGGATTTCACCACATATGGGCACGGGATTTGCTTTGTTTTACTTTCACAGATGCTTGAAGTTTTACTCATCAACTGATATACATTCGTACGGAAGTGATTTAGGCTACAGAGGCAATCTCGCAAAAGAGGGGTGATCGGGATGGATAACTTCGTAAGATGCAAGGCCTGCGGTTACATCACATCCGAAAAAAGGGTCGGCGCCGTCTGTCCGGCCTGCGGCGTACCGGCCAGGATGTTCGAACCCTACAAAAATCCCGTTTCCATCCAGCGGCGGCGAATCCTCGATCTGCACACCCATCCGGTGGCGGTGCACTTCCCCCAGGCATTCTCGCTGACCTTGCTTATGCTGTCGGTTGCGGTCCTCTTCGTTCCGACGGGCATTAAAAGCGACCTGACGTCCGCGGCCCGGGTGCTTTCATGGCTTTTGCCGTTCTTTGTGCTTGTGTCGATTGCGACCGGACTGGTCGACGGCAAACTGAGATTCCGGAAAGTTACAACCCCGCTGTTAAAAAAGAAATTGATCCTGGGGCTGATTTTGCTTTTCACATCCATCGCCCTTTTTGTCCTTGCCTTATCGGATCAGATGTTCGTCTCGACCCTGCACGCCATCTTCATCCTGCTTACAGTCATCGCCGCGGCCTGCGGCGCCCTTCTGGGACTGATCGGCGGACAGCTTCTGGACGCGAAGTTTCCCGGTTAATCCGACGGGCGGTAGTTTTTTACAGATCAACATCCGTTTTGTACGAAAAAACGGCAATCATGTTTCCAGGAGGTAGAACCATGTCAAGAGACTTCGGGATTGTCCGGTCATTCTTCACTCTCACAGCGTCGTTTTGTTTCCTGCTGTGTTCTCTTACGACGCCATCTTTCGCCACGCCTCCCGAAAAAATCGAAGTGCGCTACAGCTATCCCACCCAGACCCTGGTGGTCCAAATCACGCACGAGTCAAAGAGAGGCAATCACTTCATCAAGTTCGTGGAAATTACAAAAAACGGATCCATCGTCGGCATCCACACCTACGACTCGCAGCCGACCACAAACAATTTCACTTATGTTTACAAAATCCCGGCGCTGGATGACGACATGTTTGAAGTCACCGCAACGTGCAGCCGGGGAGACACTAAAAAATCGAGTGTTTATACCGTTAGACAATAAGGAGGAATCAAATATGAAAAGACCAGCCAATCTGCGGCCTCTGTTTTATCTGGTAACCGTCACCCTGACCATGTTTTGCCTGCTGAATCCCGGACCGGCTTTCGCTGACCCGCCGCAGGATGTCGCATTGAGCTACGACAACGCAAAGCAGACCCTGACCGTCGGCGTGACCCACAATACAACCTTTTCGCGCCTGCACTATGTCAAACAGATCGACATCAGGAAAAACGGCATGCCGGTCAGCTCATATCAATTCAAATCCCAGCCGGATAAAAAAACCTTCACGGAAACCTATGAGGTTCCGGCTGAAGCGGGCGATGTTTTAGAAGCCATCGCCAACTGCAACCTTCAGGGAAATAAGTCCGCGACCCTCACCGTCGGCAAAACAACCCCCTGAACCCGGACGGTTGTAAAACTATAAACACTCCTGGCTTGAGGAGCCATTCGCCAACGCTTCACGGCTGATGTTCTCAAGCCTTTTTTCCCGGCTCGAAGATTCAATACTTTCCGAACGCCTTGCATTCCCCCTCCGGATGCCTTACATTCATTATTGAAATGCTTTTCCATTTCCGGGCATACAGAAGCAAAATGCGCACCGGAGGGGAAGCGAAACCAATGGCAAGAAAATATGTTAAACAAACCGGTAAAACATGTAAACAGGCGGCAGGATTCTGTTTTCCATAAAACCGCCCGCCTCTTTTTGAGGGATATCGCTGCATACCTTTCATTCGGCCGTTTGTTTGGTATCCCCCTCATCTTGTGCGTGCTTTACGGTTGGGTGCTCATCCCGGCGGCGTCCTGCGGCGCCGAACCGGTTGAGATTGTCGTGGAGGGTGTCGAGGGAGACGCGCGTAAGAATGTTCTCGAAGCGCTGGCCCTTCCCTATGGTCTGGTGAAAGAAGGGGCGACAGACAAACTCTGGCTGGAGCGCTTTGTCCGCCAGGCGGACCAAAAAGTCATTGCCGCGCTCGAACCCTTCGGTTATTATTCTGCCCGCATCACCACCCGCATTGAGACACCCGCAGCAAATCAATACCGGGTGATGGTCAATGTGGAAACCGGCCCGCCGGTCATCCTGAAGGACGTTTCGGTGTCTGTCACCGGACCCGGTGCGTCTGAACCGTCGCTTGCCGCACAGGCCGCCAATTTCCCGCTGAAACCGGGCAACGTCCTTTTGCACCAGACCTACGAGCTCGCCAGGCGGGGTCTTCAGGCCCGGGCAGAGGAACTGGGCTATCTGGACGCGCAATATACCATCCACGAGATCCGCGTCGATCCGGCCCTCCTGGCCGCCCGTATCCATCTGATTCTGGAAACCGGCGAGCGATACGCCTTTGCCGATATCACCATTGAAGGCGCGCCGGACTACCCCGATGCTTTCCTGAGGCGCTACATCCCCTTTGCCCAAGGCGACGTGTTCTCTTATGCACGACTTGCCGAGTTTCAAATCCAGTTGAATAACTCTGAAAGATTCCGTGAAGTGGTTGTTTGGGCGGAAAAAGAGCAGGCGCAGGAATTCAAAATACCGGTTCGTGTCTTACTCAAACAGATGCCGCGAAAAAGCCTGCGGCCGGGAATCGGATACGGCACCGACACAGGGGCGAGATTTTCGCTGCGCTACCGCGATCTGAACCTGTTTCATAAGGGCCACGAGCTTCATTCCAACCTGTTTATTTCGGAGCACCTGCAGGGGCTCGCCACCGCCTACATCATTCCCAGCCATAAAGACATCCGGACGTTCACCTCCGCTCAGATCAACATTCAACAAGAAGACGTGACCACATACGAAAGCCGGCTGATCTCCCTGGAACTGGCCCACAGCAGGAGTGTGAGCGACCGGCACCAGGGAACAGCATATATCCGGTTCCAGCAGGAAGAATTCACCATCGGCATTCAGGATTCATCCTCACGTTACGTACTGCCCGGCCTGCGGTTTTCCGGCAATTATTATGACAGCCCGGTCCGGCCCGGCCGGGGATTCCGCTACGCCTTTGATTTGCGCGGCACGCACCGTTTGCTGGGTTCGACCACCGAATTGCTGCAGCTGATCACCGAAGCCACTCACATCCTGTCGCTGCCATGGCGCCTTTCACTCCACAGCAGGGCCAGAGCCGGTTTGACGTTTTTTTCGGATCCTGTATATGAAATCCCCCCGTCGCTGCGCTTTTTTGCGGGCGGCGATCAAAGCGTCCGGGGATGGGCCTATCAATCGCTCGGGCCGCGTGACGAATCCGGACGGGTCGTCGGGGGAAAGCATCTTTTGACCGGCGGCGTTGAGTTGCAGCGCGCGCTGTTCGAGCGCTGGGCGGTTTCGGTCTTCTACAACGCGGGCAATGCCTTTGATTCATTTTCCGATCTCACCTTGTATCAGGCTGCTGGGGTGGGGCTGCATTACTATTCGCCGGTGGGAGCTCTGAACCTGCATCTGGCACGACAACTGGACGTAGAAGATCCCGGTTATCGCATTCATTTCACCGTGGGGTTCGAATTTTGAAACGAGCGCTGAAATATCTTACCTTGGGAATTGCCCTGGCGGCACTGCTGGCCGGACTTGCCCTCCCCGTATGGCTTCTCGGCACAACCGCGGGCACGCGCCGGATTCTGGACACCCTTTCGAACCGGACCAATCTGAAAATCTCCGCAGAGAAAATCGAAGGGTGTTTGGCAGGCGGTCTGCTTCTGGAAAATCTGGAGGTTGTCTGGCCGCAAGGCTCAGTCCGGATACAACGCCTGGCGCTTCGCGCCAAACCGATGGACCTTTTGACAGGCCGGATAAGCTTTCAGACACTATCCTTGAGGAATGTATCGATTTCGGACCGGGCGCCTGAAGCGCCGCCGGTGCTCCACTGGCCTGCGGCATCCGGCCTGCTCCATTTTTTCAGCGGTCAAATCGAGCGCCTGGAAATCGATGACCTCACCTACCGCCACGTTGAAAAAGAGCCGATGCATTTTCAGAGCATCATCGCATCGGTGGCCTGGAGAAAATCGCAACTGTCCATCAGCCGTCTTCAAATGGTGTCCGACTCAGGCGATATGGAGGGGAGCATCCTGGCAGGATTCAACCGCCCCCTGCTGGAAGTGACCATCGAGACAAAACCATCCCAACCACTGGCCGGCATGGAGATTTTTCAGGTACGCGGGAAATTCGGACCGGGGAAGCGCCCGGGCGAACTCTACGGAAGCCTGCGTCTGACCGGCGGCCTCGATACGCAGGCAATATGGGAATTAACAACGGATACCGGCGTGACGTCCGGGGGGATTCCTCTGAAGAATATCCGCCTGCATCGTCTTGGTCATGAGGGCCTGATCACGGCGGACGGCATGCTCACTCTGAGTGGACCGGAGCCGTTTCTGGAACTGAGTGCTCAGGCGGCAAAGTTGGATTTTGGCCCGGCATTTCAAATCGCAACGAATCTCTCCGGCTCTTTGACCTTCGCCGGAACCAGCCGGAATTATGAGGGGCGCTTCGCGCTCGCCCATCAGGCAAAAGACTGGAAAACCGTTCATCTTGCCGGCAACTATTCGGGAAACGCTCAAGGCCTGACCCTGAACGCGACACAAGGGGACGCGCTGAAAGGTACGCTGAGCGGCCGGCTGGATCTTGACTGGCAAAAAGACCTGACGGTGAGCGGTGTGCTCTCCGGTCGGGATCTCGATCCGGCGGAAATCGACCCGGCCTGGGCGGGCGTGATTCATTTTGACCTTACAGGAAAAATATCCGTGCCGGAACAAAAACCGCTGCGCGGAGAAATCATCCTCACCCTGCTTGAAAGCCGCCTGCACGGACAGCAACTGACCGGAGATCTGCGCGCGACTTTTGTCGACGACGATATCCGGATTCAAAACCTGGTATTGCAGGGAAAGGGTTTTCATCTTCATGCCGCGGGATCCGTCAACAGCCAACTGGACTTCACCGCCCGCATCAGCGATGTATCCCGGTTGATTCCGCAAGGCTCAGGTACGCTTGCGGCACAAGGCCGGGCACGCTGGCACGAAGGCAGACTAAGCGGTGTCATTTCCGCTCAAGGCAGCCATTTGGCGGTCTACGGTCTGGAAATCGCCTCGGCAGATTTGAACGCCACGCTGAGTGACCGGCAGACATCTCCCCTGTCTGCCAACGCGACTTTCAAAAAAATTCGTTATCAAAGCTTCACAGCAGATGCGCTGACCCTGGAGGCCAGGGGAACGACAGCGGACCACACGCTGGCCGTTTCGCTTCGCCGCCCCCCTCATGATATCCACCTGGCGCTGTCCGGGACCTATCTTGACGGCGGTTGGCAGGGACGGGTTTTGCGCCTTGACGGAACGGACCGTATTGGTCCGTGGAAACTGGCCGGTCCCGCAGCGCTGTCTTTCACGCAGAACCGCCTGTCGCTTGAACCGCTGACGATCACTGGACGGGATTTAGAATCGCTCAAAATATCCGGCACACTGGATTCGGAACCCCTGAGCGGATCCCTGTCTCTGGACTGGAATCATCTGAATCTGGCCAGAGCCGGCGCATGGATGCATTCAGGACCGGTCACGGGACAAAGCAGTGGAAATATTCAATTCAACCTCTCGCCCGAAAAGCACTTGACGCTGAAGGGAGAACTCACTTTGTCCGGAACCCTTCAGACACGGGAACAAACGATCACCATCCGGCAAAGCCAGATGACTTTTACAGCGGATGAAAAGGGCACCCTGGCCCGGGTGAATATCCATCTTGCGGAGGGTGGAGAGATTCAGGGAACATTTACTTCATCGACACCCGCCCGTCTGGCACTGCCGGATGAAGGTGTTGTCGATTTTTCCTGGCAGGACATTGATATCCGCCAGTTTTCTGACTGGCCTCCCCGCACAGGCAAACTGGAAGGCCGCATGTCGGGCAAGGCCTCGGGGGAACTTCTTCCGGATCATCGTTTTGATCTCAGTGGCCGGGCATCGCTTGGACAATCCAAGATCACCTGGCAGGGGCAGCGAGGCGATGTCAGCGTCGATCTGCGGCAGGCGTTGATCAACTGGGTCTGGCGCGACGAAACACTCACAGGCGAGATCAGCATGGCCCTGGCTCAACATGGTGAACTGCGGGGCCATTTCCAGCTGCCGCTGCCCGCGCGACTTCCGGTGTCCATGGACCCCGGAGGAAAACTTCAGGGTTCGCTTTCAGGACAGGTGCGGGAAAAGGGCGCTCTGGGCATGTTGTTTCCCGAACTGATCCAGGAGAGCCGCGGAGAGATCGATGTCGATTTAAAGATCAGCGGTACCTGGGCCGACCCGCTCGTTTTCGGGAATGCCCGCTTATCCGGAGCAGGTGGCTATCTGCCCGCCGCCGGAATTACGATCAAAGACGCTCAGATTGCCGCGCGTCTTGACAGCAATACGATCCACATCGACTCCTTCCGGGCCGTTTCAGGTCCCGGCCATATCGAGGGTGCCGCAATCATTCGCATGAAAGGGCAGCAGGTGGAAGGCTATGAGGGGCATCTGAACGGCTCGCGGTTTCAGACGATTTACCACCCTGAACTTCAGGTGCAGACGTCGCCCAAACTGACCTTTTACGGTACACCTGAAAAAATGTCTGTTCGGGGGGAAGTCCTGCTGCCTGTGGTTTCAGTGATCGGACCGCAATCCGAAGGAATGATTACGGCAAGCCCGGATGTCATTATCGAAGGAAGAACGGCATCCGGGGCGAAAAAACTGCCCTTCGACATGGACATGGATATCAGACTGATCATGGGCGATGCCGTCTTATTCAGGGCGGGAGGCATCGACGCGCAGCTTGGCGGCGGGATTGATCTGCGGTTTCAGGACCTGGAGAATATCTCAGGTCGGGGTGAAATCCGTGTGATCAAGGGCCGCTTTCGTACTTACGGCGTGAACCTCGAAATTATACGCGGTCGCCTTTTCTATGCCGGCGGTCCCATGAACCAGCCGGCCCTCGATATTCTGGCTCTGCGCACAGTGGGTGACGTGCGCGCCGGCGTCATCGTCAGCGGAACACTTCAAAATCCCCTGGTGAAACTGTATTCAGAACCCTTCATGCAGGACATGGATATTCTGGCCTACATCGTTCTAGGTCACCCGCTCGGCAGCGACAAACAGCAGGCCAATCTGATGGTGATGGCGGCAGGCGCACTGCTCACGTCACAGCAAGCCGAGAAGATCCTCAATCAGATGAAGAGCCGGCTCGGTATCGACACGTTTGAAATATCCGAGGGCGTTATGACACAAACCGGTTACATGGGGGGGTATAAACGCATCAGCGTCGCACCGGCCTTTACAGGCGAAACGGGCACCAGTGCAGGCGTTTCGGAAACCATGCTGGTAGTGGGTAAATATCTGACTCCCAAACTCTATATCAGTTACGGCCGGTCGCTTTTTTCCGGGGGCAATTTGCTGTTTTTACGCTATGATCTATCCAAGCGCTGGCAGATTGAAAGCCAGACGGGAGAAGCAAGCGGTATCGATATATACTACAAGCTGGAATTCAACTGACCGAAGGTGGAAAAGGAATGCAGACGAAAAATTTTGATATGGTTATTCACGGAGGCAAGGCGCTGACGATGTCCGCGCAAGCGGACATCGTCGACCCTTCACTCATCGGTATTCAAGACGGCCGGATTGCCATGATCCAGAAGGAAGATCCTTGTGGTCTTGTGCCGGCCGCGGGAAAATACATCGATGCGAGCGGATGCCTGGTCATGCCCGGCTTGGTCAACACACATACACATCTGCCAATGGTCTGCTTCCGCGGCATGGCCGACGACCTGCCGCTGATGGACTGGTTGACGAAACACATCTTCCCGGCGGAGGCACGCTTCGTCAACAAAAAAATGGTTTATGACGGCGCGCTGCTGGCCATGGCGGAGATGATCCTTTCCGGAACGACCACTTTCTGCGACGGATATTTTTTTGAAAATCAAATTGCCGAAGCCGTGCAGACCTGCGGCATGCGCGCGGTGGTTTCGCAGGGCTTTGCCGATTTTGCCACACCGGACAATCCTGACCTTGAAAAGATGATGGCCGCTGCCCGGCGGTTTGTCGAACGCTGGCAGTCTTTTGCGCCGATGATCACACCGGCCTTTTTTTGCCATTCCCCGTACACCTGTTCGCCGCAAACGCTGGTCAGCGTCAAGGATGCCGCCCGGGAGGCGGGAATCCTCTTCCTGACGCATCTTCTGGAAAATCGTGACGAGATCAATATCATCGAAGAGCGCTACGGCAAAAAGCCGGTGCGTCACCTCCTGGATCTGGGCGTTTTAGACGACCGGACCATCGCGGTACACTGCAACTGGCTTTCCGAAGAGGACATGGCCATTTTTGCCGATCTGGGCGTCGGTATTTCACACAATCCCGTAAGTTCCATGAAACTGGCCGCGGGCGTTGCGCCGATTCCGAAAATACTCGAAAGAGGAATCACGGTGGGCCTGGGCACGGACGGGGCCGCCAGTAACAATCAACTGGATTTGTTCGCCGAAATGAATATAGCGGCCAAAATTCACAAGGTCACCGCGATGAAACCCACCGTCATGGATGCGCAAACCGTCGTGCGGATGGCCACCATCGAAGGCGCGCACCTGCTGGGCCTGGGAAACCTGACCGGCTCCCTCGAAGTGGGAAAACAGGCGGACATCATCTTGCTGGACATGAACCAGCCCCACCTGACGCCGCTTTACAATCCCTACTCGCAGCTGGTTTATGCGGCGCGCGGCGCGGATGTGAAAACAAGCATCATCGGCGGGAAAATCATTATGCTCGACAGGCGTCTGCTCACCATTGACCTTGCGTCCGCCATGGAGAACGTCCGCCACATCGCGTCGGAGATCCGGGGCAAACGCGCCAACACACAATCAACTTGACAAGCGATTCATAAAAAAGTCGCCTGAGCACACTTCCGTAAAATTCAGCAAGGCCATAAATCCGGTTGAAAGTAAACAGGATTTATGCCAGATAGGATTTCTTTACGGAGGGACAATTAATATGATGGATCATATCCTTCTTCAGAACGCTCTGATGGGGGCCTTTCCCACAGCTGCCAGTTTTACCGACTTTAAAGAAAACGACCGGGAAATCTCCCGGCACGCTATTCCCGGCATCATCCGATTTGCTTTTATGCATCACATCATCGCGCAGGAAAGCGAAGAAGCGCTGATGGATTTTCTGCAGAAAAACGAACAGCCGCCATCGGACAAGCCCCTGCAGGCCGGGCTGACTTTTTCAGACGTTATGGACATTCTCTCCGGAAATCTCTCTGTCAACGCCCTCATCGCGCAATTAGAGATAACCGCCAGGGAGCTTTCCCTGCCGGAAATTCAAGCGCCGATGGTCACAAGACTCAAAAAGAAGTTCGTCGTCAACACGCCGAAGAAGCGCGCGCTATTGAGAATTCTGGCCTTTAAACTGGCCCTGAAGTGTCCGGACCTCAACTGGCATTACGAAATCCTCATGCAGCTGCCGGTTCGATCAACGGCTGATGTCGAACACGTCCACGAAACGGCGGGGGTCACAACGACGTTCCATCTCCAGGGCCAGGGCGAGATCATTGTTCCCGCCGACGTAGCATGGCTGAAAAATGAACTGACCGACTGCATCGACTACTTAAGGCTGGCAAGCCATGTAAACAAAAAAGTGATTGAAACCATCGGGGCCACATCCTTTAGCCTGCGGTCTCCCAAAAAGAGCGGCCCGCAGGATGAACCACGCCTCTATCATGAAGCCGTCCGCAATCTTATGGCGATTGCGCACCAGATGTCCGCGCGCTGGCTTCTGTCCACACACAGCAGCCCGCAGAAGAAACTGATCATCATCGTCTACGCGGGGGCCATGGCCGAATCGCACTTCATCACTCAACGAATTCTGGAGATCAGCCTCACGGCAGAATCCGGCATCTACCTGACCGACTTCGCCCGCCTGTGCGCTCTTTACGCTTCCGTGAAAGCCGGCATTGAACTCTACGCGAAGCATCCCCAGAGGGCAACCGGTTACGGCGGCGATATCTGGTCGGTCAGCCACTTTCTGTCCTACAACTACTACGACTATATCCCCTGCCTGCTGGAAGAGCGGATGCTGCCCAGAGCCACCACGGGCACATCTTACGAGGATTTCAAGCGCGCGCTGCATTTTCCGGAACAAGCGGGACAAAGCGCTTTCGGCGCCATCGGCGCCATGCACCGCTATCCGCAAAGCGCGCTTTTGCTGACCGAAATCGCAAAGGTGCTGCGTGCCCGGAACATGCCGTTTGAAGCGGACGCGGTTCTGGCCAACCTGCTGTTATCAAACCCCCTGAATCTCGTGGCCCGTCTGATGCGGATGCTGATTTATTCCAATATCGCCCAGTCGCAATCGGATCCGCCCACCGCAAATCTGGCCTTTGACCGGGCCGAAGCCGAAGGTGATTTTATCGTCGGTTCCTGCACGCCGGAAAGCGATATCTGGCATGAAATCGGCGTTCTTCATTTCAGCCGCAGCGTCAAATACCTGAATTTTTTACGGGACAAAAATCCGGCCCGTCGTCTGCACATCAGCAAAGAGGACATCCTCCGCCACCTGAGAACCGCGCACAAAGCCTTTCTCAAGAGTATGACGGTTTCCGCAACCGGCAAGGCCACCCATTCTTTGTACATGTTCATCTACACGCAGTGCCTCATCGAGCTGTTTTCATCCGATGAAAGGGCGATGGGGAAGCCAAGGTTCAGCATGCATGCCGACAATGCCGTTATTTTTCATGATGTCGTCACCCGTGTATTCCGCAACATTGGCTGGTTGAGAGACGACCTTCCCTCAGGCCAGCAGAAACTGGAAAAAACATTTCAGAATATGCTTTTGACCTTAAACCTGGTGATTGCCCGGTATGAAAATCTCGTGCTGTGCCGCAGCAACATCCCCCACATAAAATACATGTTCGCACTGATTCTCTGGGATTCCGCGCCCGCCCTCACACCCCAGATCTGCCTGCTGACGCTCGAGTGGCTCAAAATCGCCCACCGGGAAACAGAAAAACTTCTTAAAGACAACATTTCCGTCTACCATGTCGTGACCGGCTCCATCGGCGCGGAAAAGTTCCTTGCGCATATTTCCGACACCATGGATTTTATCTGCAAACATGTCAGCGAAGAAGACCTGAGGCAGGGAAAGGAAACACCGCAAATGCGCACAGCGCTCAAAGAGTTATCTAAAACCAAACTGATGCTTCTGGAAATCGACCGGTCGCAGGCCGAAACGCTGATACTGTGCGCCTGACCCGCCGCCCGAAAACCCGGACGATGAACCGTGAGGGATCAGCGGCGGCATGTTTTTCCGGCCGTCGCGGGTTTAATCCTTAGCTGAAAACAACGGCAGATACTGCCCGTAGCCTTCCTTTTCCAGGTCCTCTTTGGGAATGAAGCGAAACGCCGCTGAATTCAAGCAGTAACGCAGGCCTGTGGGCTTCGGTCCATCGGGGAAAACATGCCCCAGATGGGAATCGGCATAACGGCTGCGGACTTCTGTTCGTGTCTCGAAAAGAAAGTGATCTTCATGCTCCACAATGTTGTCCGGTTCCAGGGGCCTGGTAAAACTCGGCCAGCCGGTGCCGGAATCGTATTGATCCCGAGAGCTGAAAAGCGGCTCTCCGGATACAACATCAACATAAATGCCTTCTTTGCTGTTATGGGCGTATTCGTTTTGGAAAGCCGGTTCCGTGCCGTTTTTCTGCGTGACCTCATATTGGATTTTTGTGAGTTTTTTTCTGATCGTCTCCTCATCCGGCCGGAAATATTTGGGGGATTGGGTGGGCGGCCGGACGCCTGAGTCGTCCCCCCAGTTTAGCCTTATGAAATCTTCCCGCCCGGAACCACTGCGATAATATTTATAGCGCAACGGGTTTTTGCGATGGTAATCCTGATGATAAGACTCCGCCGGGTAGAATCCCGTCATCGGCAGCAGCTCCGTAACAATCGGCTTTTCAAATTTTCCTGATGCCGTCATGCGCTGAAGGACTTTCTCCGCGGTGTTTTTTTCCTCATCCGTCGCGTAGAATATCGCGCTTCGATACCCCGGACCGCGGTCGCCGAACTGTCCGCCTGCGTCCGTCGGATCGATATGCTTCAGAAAGTAATCGACAATCTGCTCATAGGTAAGCCGGTCCGGATCGTAATACACTGAAACAGCCTCAATATAGCCCATTCTTGCATAGGACTCGTATGTCGGGTTTTCTCCGGTGCCTCCTGCGTAACCGGAGACCGCTTCGATCACGCCGGGCAGTTTTTCCATATCGGATTCTACACACCAGAAACACCCTCCCGCCAGCGTCGCTACCGATGCATTCATGATATCTTTGCTTTGATCCATATTCTTTTTCGCCTCCATCGTTTGTAAACTGCCCGGGCTGCAGCTCATCAGCATTGCCGCCGCGAGTAAATATATCAAAAACCCTTTCACGGTCATACCTCCTTTTCAAGCACTAAACGCTTAA
The DNA here is from genome assembly GCA_002347685.1 of Syntrophaceae bacterium UBA2280. GTDB lineage: Bacteria > Desulfobacterota > Syntrophia > Syntrophales > Smithellaceae > UBA8904. Next base: position 184 of record DDWS01000021.1, on the reverse strand, counting down.
TTAAAAGATTAATGATGATCCGGTGTGTTGTCAAATGGAGGAGGAGGAGAATAAGTTTAAAGTTTAAAGTTTAAAGTTTAAAACCAAATCAAATTAAATGACTGGCCGATATTTGACTAGACAGGCGATGTTTCTTTCGCCTTTCGTTGACAATTATTGCATCTACTAACAAATGTTTTCGGAA
>DDWS01000052.1 GCA_002347685.1 Syntrophaceae bacterium UBA2280 | reverse complement strand
TTTACACAGTAAGATTTACACTCCCAAATCCCGGAAATCAACCCGGTGATCGGAAATTCGAAGATTCACTGCTTCTTTTATCTTTTCCATTATGGTTTTTCCTTCAAATATTTTTTCAATGGCCTCGCCCAGGGCAATGCTTGCCACCCGACCGAGCTCACCTTCAGAAAAAGAAACATCCGTCCTGGAATAGGCAAAGGTCACACTGCCTTGATATAATATCTCGCCTTTGGCTGCATCCGCAATCACAAGGTTCAGTTTCATATTGGCTTTATAGTCATGACTGAATACGCCTCTCCAGCAGGTCACTTCCATTGACTCTATGGTACCGCCGATAATCACCTTACCACTTCCTTTCGGCAGGGTTTCTTCTTTTAAATTCCATTGTATCGTCTTATCGGCAACTCCATATCCGGCCTTTTTCAAATATTCCTTGATGCCGTTTGCAACAACCATGGTTGCTGCATCATTCTTTGTAAAAATGGGAACCCTTGTATCGTCTCTTTCTCGAACATAACCGATTATCTTTTTATCATCCACTTGACGAATATCGGTAAATTCAGCGATCGAAATGATGACGCCTTGGGCTTTTCCTTCGGCCTTCACATTGTCCGGAATAACGGTTTTAGAAACGTCATACTGCATATGGATGTTGTAACGACTTTGGGTGCCCGCATTGCCGGATTGGCTAAAACCAAAAGCGCTCAACACAAATACGGCTATGAATGTCGAAATAAATACATTATTCTTCCTCATCAATGCTTCTCCTTTTTTAATCCTGCATTCCCTTCTGTATACTGCCCTTGATTTCCGATTTTCACAGAGCAGTTCTACCTTTCCAAGAAAACTACTGTTCTGAAGATATTTAACCCATCTGCCGCAATTCCCGCTTCAGAACCTTCCCGACAGGACTTTTGGGAAGCTCCTTTAGAAACGTAATCGACTTGGGTGCTTTAAACCGTGGCATCGTTTTCAGACAATGATTGATCAGTTCCTCTTCCGAGACTGTACAACCGTCATGCAATACAACAAATCCCTTCACCTCCTCACCATAGAGAGCATCCGGAATCCCGACCACCGCAGCTTCCTGAATCGCCGGGTGCGTGAACAGCGCTTCTTCTACTGCGCCGGGAGAAATATTTTCGCCGCCACGAATAATAATGTCCTTCTTCCTGCCAGTAATGAAAAGGTCGCCATCCTCGTCTAGATGTCCCATATCGCCTGTGTGCATCCAACCGTTTCTTAAAGTATCCGATGTTTCTTCGGGCCGGTTCAGGTAACCCTTCATGACGTTCGGCCCCCGGACACAGATTTCGCCCTCCCGGCCGACAGGCAAGGACCTATCATGTTCGTCGAAGATGCTGATCTCTACATTGCTGATGGCGGTGCCGACGGAACCGGGTTTCCTGGCGTTCCCTTCTCGCTGCCGTGAAATGGTGGGCGATGTTTCCGTCATGCCGTAACCTTCGTAGACGGTTCCACCCAATGTTCGTTCCACAGCCTTCAATGTCTCCCTGCTTAGCGGTGCGGCGGCACTGATCCAGCGTCGGATGGAGCTCAGGTTATGCCTTTCAGGATCATATGTTTCCAGCAGTTTTATGAGCATGGTGGGTACACCAACGAATTGGGTCACCTTGTGTTTGGTAATGCTCGAAAGCACCAGCTCCGGATCAAACCATTTATGAATGATCAGACGAGCCCCTGTGATGTTACACTCGTTGATCATCAGCATGCCATAAATATGATTCAATGGCAGTGGAACCAGGCATATGTCCTCCACACCCGTTGACCAGGCAGGAAGCCCGTCCAGGAGATTGGATGAGATATTCCTGTGGGTCAGCACAACCCCTTTAGGGAATCCCGTTGTTCCCGATGTATACATCAACACCGCCGGATCATCCGCGTCCATGTGTGCCATCTCTAATGATGCCGGCTGACCGGATGTGAGGCTTTCAAATGATATGGCGGCCGCAGGAAGTACGTCATTGCCCGTGATGATCGTATGTTTTATGTTCGCCAGCCCCTTTGCCGCCTCGAAAACCTTTGCATACAGTTCCATATTGGTAATGATTGCAACAGCCTTTGAATCTTTCAGGATGTAGTGGATCTCCTGTGCCGCCAGCCCGAAAACCACGGGCAGAAAGACGGCCCCCGCCTTGAAAATTCCCATGAAGGCCACGGGAACGGAAGGATGGTTTGGCAGGACAACCGCGACGATATCGCCGCGCGCGATGCCGAGACCCATAAGAGAGGCCGCCAGGGTATGGGAACGGCTAAATAATGCTCGATTGCTGTGCTGTTCCTCGATGGTCTTCTCTTCGTACGTCAGAATATTATACTCGCCGAACTTTTCGATGCTCTCCCAACTGTACTTAGCATAATTCCAGTTCATGCTTTTCTCCGGGTGCGATTTTCTTTCCAGGTAATATGTTCCTGTAGCATTTTCACTAAATATCATTACAGGGCTTTTCCATAAAAACCCGCAAGTGAAAAAAGCATCTGATCATCCTTGCACGATAGATATTTCATGGATATACTGAAACCGTAAACGGGCCCGGGCTTACATGTGTCTCCCGCCTGGCCTATACTTCGATGTCAGGTCCATCGGACCGGAACCTTAACAAGACAAAAATGGGGCTTGAATCTCTGATGAGGTGAAACCATTAATATTGTTGTTGGTACTGGCGTGGGAATTGAACCCACACAACTGCAAGAGTCGAGGGATTTTAAGTCCGAAACACAAGAAAGACGGGGGCAACTTAAGCCCTCGTTTTTCCTTTTAAATATATGATATCGCAAAGTAAACATCAAATCCAGCAGTTGGCCACAGTTGGCTGGAGTTGGCAGTATTTCGGTCGTGACGGGCACGAAAAAGGCACAGCCGTGAACCACATACCCCCCTTTTTTCAGGCCACCGGATTCTAGGGGGGTGGGGTGGGTGAGAATCCATTAGCGACCCCGGCTTCTGTATATCAGCTCCCCTTCCCTGGCCTACCCCTCCGACCACCAACATGAGACAGATACCAACGTTGGCGAGTGAAAAAATAGCACAAAAAATAAAAAAGAGCAATCCGGTTGATGCGGAGCGTTCGCCTATAATCAATTGTCAGTATTCCAGAACATCGCGCAGCTTCGCCCCTAAATCCTTCAACGAGAATGGTTTCTGGATAAAATGCACCCCTTCGTCTAGCACGCCGTTGTGGACGATGACGTTGGCGGTATAGCCGGACATGAACAGGCTTTTGATGCCAGGATAGATGGACAGCAGGTTTTTGGCCAGGTCGCGGCCGTTCATCCCGGGCATGACCACGTCGGTCATCAGCAGGTGGATTGGGCCGCTGTGCTCATGGGCCAGATGGATGGCCTCACCCGGGGTTTTGGCAACAATCACGACATACCCTAGTCTTTCGAGCATTATCGTGGCCAGGCGCAACAGGGTCGGCTCGTCCTCCACCAGCAGGATGGTCTCGTTTCCGCATGCCACCGGTTTTGCCGTTGCCGTATCAGTTTGAACCGGCGTCCCGGTCTCATGCTGCGGCAGGTAGATCTTGAAGGTCGTGCCCTGGCCCGGTTCGCTGTAGACGTTGATAAATCCGCTGTTCTGCTTGACGATACCGTACACGGTGGCCAGACCCAGGCCGGTGCCCTTGCCCACTTCTTTGGTGGTGAAAAAAGGCTCGAACAGTTTACTTTGTGTCTCCTTGTCCATGCCGCAGCCGTTGTCGCTTACGGCAAGAAGGACATATTCCCCGGGGGTAAAGTCCATATGCGAGGCGCAAAAGGCCTCGTCGAAAGTGATGTCTTGTGTTTCAATGGTGATCTTCCCCACGCCTTCAATGGCGTCGCGGGCGTTGACGCACAGGTTGGCCAGGATCTGGTCGATCTGGGACGGATCAACTTTAACCGGAAAAAGGTTCGCACCCGGCATCCAGGCCAGATGAATGTCCTCGCCGATCAATCTCCGCAGCATCTTGAGCATGCCTCCAACCGTGTCGTTGAGGTCGAGCACTTTGGGGGCGATGGTCTGCTTGCGGGCAAAAGCCAGCAGCTGCCGGGTCAGGTCGGCGGATCGTTCGGCTGCTTTCCGGACTTCCAGAAGATGCGTGTAAAGGGGCTGCGACGGGTCGAGCTTGTCCATGGCCAACTCCGTGTGCCCGAGGATTACTCCCAGCATGTTGTTGAAGTCGTGCGCCACTCCGCCGGCCAGGCGACCCACGGATTCCATCTTTTGGGCCTGGTGAAGTTGCTCCTGGAGCTTCTCGCTTTCGGATTCGGCCTTTTTACGTTCCGTAATATCCCGGGTAACACCCTGCAACGCAACGAAGTTTCCATCGTCGTCGGTAATGACTGCCGAGCGAATCTCAAAGGGGATGGATCTGCCGTCCTTGCTGAGCATTTCGGTCTCGAATGTGATGGGAGCAGTATCCGGAAGTTTTTCAATTGTTTGCAGAACGAGTGCAGCCATCTGTTCGAAACGTTCCGGCGTACAGTGGTCGCTGAGCTTGGAGCCGATCCACTCCTCGGGCGTGTACCCCGACATCGCCTCGATGGCCGGATTGATGTAGGTGAAAACCAGATCCGTATTCAGCATCCAGATGCAGTCGACGGTGTTGTCGGCCAGCAGCTTGTACAGCTCCCGGCTTTCACGGACTTGTTCCTCGGCCCGCTTGCGCTCGGTGATGTCCTCAGAAATCCCAAGTAGAAACTCGGGTTCTCCTTTTTCGTCCAGGAGCGGCACCTTTTTTGTATGGATGGTGCGCTCCCCCTTGGTGCGGGTCTGCAGGGATTCTTCCGGGATATCGACAACCTCCTTCCCGTTTAGAACATCCCGGTCCTTCTTCGTAAAGTGGTCTGCCTGTTCCTTCGGAAAGAAATCGTAATCGCTTTTCCCCAGCAGTTCTTCCCTGGAATAACCCAACAGATCCTCTCCCGCCCGGTTGAATTGGATGAACCGGAGATCTCTGGCATCCTTGAGGAAGATCATATTCGGAATATTCTCGATGATCGAATCAAGAAAAATGTTCGTTTGCTTCAACTTTTTCTCGGCCATCATGCGCTCAGCAATGTCACGGGTCAACGAGATGATGCCCACGGGCTTCTGTGCTTCGTCCCGTAAAAATGACAGTTGGTTCTCCATGTGAACGATGGAACCATCTTTTCTGTATTCCTCCAATTCCAGGATGCGGCTTCTGCCGGGGTCTGCCGTGCCGCTGGCTTCCAATTTCAACTCTTCTTCAAATACCTGGGCAACAATCTGCAGGGATTCAGGCGTCATGACCTGTTCAATGGTCTGAGCCACGGCCTCTTCAGCCGTGTATCCCCGCAAACGCTGGATGGAGGGGCTGACATAGGTAAAACGCAGATTCATGTCCATGACCGTTATAACGTCTGCGATGTTATCGACCACCAAACGATATAGCTCCTCGGTTTTATTTAGCTCCTCCTCTGCCCGCTTGTGTTCGGTAATATCACGGATATTGCATTGTACCAACTTTGCCCTGTCTACAAGATAGATCTCTGTTTCGATATGCTGGCCAGAGCTGGTTTTTACCTTTACATTTTTGTAATTAAGAATGCCGCTCTTGTTCAAATTATGCATGGTCGTCTGGAAATCACTCGTATCGAGCACAACACCGATCTCCTGAAGCTTTTTCCCAATGCTCTGCTTTTCGGTATAGCCCAATAACTTTTCGGTGGCCGGATTCGCCTGGGTTATCTTCCCTTCGCTTTTTTCTAAAAGTACGATTCCATCACTTGCAGTCTCAAAAAGACGCCTATACTGCTCTTCGGAGTCTATTAATAAACGTTCCAGTTGCTTACGCTCGGTGATGTCCTCAATGGCCAGAAGGATGATCCGCTCTTTTCCCAACGCTCTTATAATTTGCCGGGCATTCAACAGCATTGTGCGACTGCCGATACCGGCAAATTCGTGTTCAACCTCAAAGTTGTCAAAGGTTGTCTTTTGGGGAAGGATGGTTTCCAGAAGTTCCCGCAGTTTGGGGATATCCCACTGATCATTACCCAGGTTATAAATAAGTTGTCCCTCGGTCTCGTCAGGGTTTACCTTGAAAAAATCATAGAAAGAACGACTGGCGGTGACTACCCTTAAATCCTGATCCAGAATGATTAAGGGTTCACGCACAGTGTTGATGATGCTCTCGGCGTATTCGCCGGCTTCATCTAAAGACACCTTTTTTTTAATCTGTGTCCGCTTTGTTTTGGATTGATCTTTCACGGGGTTCCTAACACGTCTTGATGATCTGTTAGGCTGGAAAGTTAACCAGTGACTGTTATGATGGGTGATGGTCCTCAATGAATGGCCATATCAACTTATCTTGTTCTAATTTAAAGCTGTTACTATGATATGTCAAGGGGAATAACCACTCCCGAATCGCCCCGAATGAAAGACTACCCGGTCGTGAATTTCGTTTATTACGAATTGAAAGAAAGCCTTTTCATTGAGGTTGCCGTTCTGTTTGTTACAGGAAGCTGTCCGCAAATCGTCGCATATGCTTTTCGAGACGAACGATACGCTTTAATTCCAGTTGAAATCAAGCATTTTTTTCAAGGTGTTTTCTTCAAGGTTGACGTTTCCAGACGTTTTACTGATTTCAGCTTACTATACGCAAAAAAGCGGCTGAACCATAAAAAAGGGAAACGCAATTAACCGGTGGATCAATCAGGCCCGGAATGAAGTCCGAATCGGGCTGCGTCACACAGATAATCAATTAAATATTTAGTCAATTTCATCTGGTCAGTTGAAATCTCACCTCAACGTGTTACCAATGTCATAGACAAAATAAATATCAGGAGAACCCAACATGCCGAACGAGACTGATCAGACCACACCACAACACGTTTCCCACAAGGAATCACTGAACCCATCAGCCAAATCGCCTGAAGACGAACCAGGCAACAAGGCTTCAAAGAGCCGCCATATCCAATACTCCCGCAAGGTCTTGGAAGCCAGGGCCGACCGCAAGAAACTGGTTGATGCCCAGATATTGAGGAATAAGGAGAAGCGCGCCATCAGCAAGCAAGATGACAAGCTGTTCGCCTCCTATAAGCTCCGGAATGCCGGGCTGAGTTATGCTCAGATTGCCAAGATACTGGGAATATCCGATAGTACAGTGAGAGCGAATGTCAAAGAGCTCGGAGGCATCAACGTGAAATCGTTTCAGGAGAATGAAGCGCAAATATACGATTTCATTCGAGCGCGCATAGAGAGCGTCCTGATCGGTTTAAGCGATAAGGAGTTTAAAAATCTGGTGACCGGCAGGTCTGGAGCACTATGGTTTAATTCACATTTTAACAATTCGCAGTTGCTGAAAGGCAAGCCCACGCAATCAATCACTGGTGTTACCGTGCTTTCATTCAAAGACTGGAAGCGACCAGAGAAGCCAGTTCAATCACATAACGTCGTTGAGCAGTTACCCGACAAATCGTAACCATGCGCTAAAGTGCTATGGCGTTCCCCCTGCTTATGCTATCTTACACCAATTGGTTATTTACGAAAACACAGGGGGTAAATCGAATTCCAAAGACTATAGACCCCAGAACATTTCTTTATAAAGCAGTCATCATTTTATTGTTTTTCACAGGAGTGATAACATTAATCAACACCCCAGCTTCCCATGCCGTCATCCGCACCGTCGCTGGCACAGTCATCCAAGTCACAGACGGCGATTCCATCCAGGTTGTCACACCCGAACATACCAAACTCAAAGTCCGTCTGTATGGCATAGATGCCCCGGAAACGGCCAAGGTCAACGCTCACAGCGGTCAGGTCAATAAGGCGGGGCAACCCTATGCCGAAGAATCCAGGAGAGCGCTGGCGGATAAAGTTAATGGGGCGCAGATAAGGCTGGACGTCATCGATATAGACAAATACAGGCGCCTGGTGTGCATGGTCTGGCTGGGTGACAGGAACATTAACCTGGAGATGGTCACCGAGGGCCATGCCGAGGCGTTTATCGAATACCTGAAACCACCATACCGGGCAGAGTTCCTAGATGCAGAGAGGGAAGCGAAATCAGCCAGGCGGGGTATATGGTCGCTGCCCGACTATGAGCGGCCAAGGGCTTTCCGTAAAAGGTTGAAAGTCAGTGGCGGGGATTAAGCCGCTCTGCAATTATAAGGATCATATATATCGTGGAGGACGATAATTAGAAAGGAGTAATCAATGCCGCTTAAAAACGACATATTGCAGGCATCGAATAAGAGAGGAATCGATCCTTACACTGACGCGTTTAAACCCAGTGAACTGGGATTGAAGGCATCTACGTATGGTTCCTTTTCAGATTACTGTGGAAATACTAAGTCGTCTAGATGGAATACAAGTGTTATATTGAAAGCAGTCGAATTCCGAAAAGATGGTAAGCCGTTAAGATATCTCTTAATCAAATAATCAGGGAGTATCCTGGACAGTAAGGGAATCATTTCCAAGACAGAGCTTCTGGTAGAAATGAAAAACGTTCAGGTAAAGATGAATAAGCCGAAAGCATGAATTAGGGCATTCTACAATGACCGCAATAGAATCAATTTATGAGATTGAAGCTGATCTGCACGACCTCCAGCCATACCTGAATTCAAAAAGCCCGTGGGCTGCCAAAAGGGCGCGGGGTAAATACGAACGGCTGGTTGACAGATTTTTCAGAGAGCATGGACGCGTTACAGATCCGGAACAGCGTTCTGCCTGTTTACACGATGACAAATATTTCCTAAGCCTGCTGGAGTCGACTAGAGAAAGTTATTATTCGGATCATGAATGTTCGCCATGATCGAATGCATTATTGTCTCCAATGACGAACTTCTTTACACTTTTGCCCGGCCTTTATCATCAAGAGAAGCCAATGCGGCTGTCAATGTTTCTTGTTTTTAAAGGAATTTTCTCTTTCCTTTCTTTTTCGATCGGAGTATAAAAATAACGATTTTTCGGAAAATACCGCACATGCTATATTCATTGTTTTACAAATAAATTAGTCGTCCCTGAAAAAGTCAA
>DDWS01000045.1 GCA_002347685.1 Syntrophaceae bacterium UBA2280 | reverse complement strand
GAGTGGACCGCTATCCACTATCCACTATCCACTATCCACCATCCGCCGCCCCTTAGAGGAGCTATTTTATCTGCCTACTGCCCCTTCTCTATCGGATGCAGGGTAAGAATTCTGTTGTAGCGGGCGTTGATCCCCTCATCCTGGAAGTGGAATGGAATGTATCCGCCTTCCCGCCACAGCGTGATGCCGTCGGCGTAGTGGGGGCTGGAAGGATGATCCGACTGGCCGGCGCTGTTGACGGCCATCATCGGCTCTGTCCGGCTGAAATCAACAATCAGGCGCACACTTGGAATAATCCATGTTTTGAAATCCTTCCCGATCATGTAGTTGGAAACGTTGAGCGTGGTGTGGTCGCCCGGCGCCGGATAAGGCCCGCGGTTGAAGTAGGGGCGCAGAACGTTGAGCGCCGTGCGTTCGATCCGGCCCATCCGGGGTAATAGCGAATAGCTGTCGGTTTCCCAGTGATAGGTATGCAGAGCGCCCCAGCGCCATTTTCGGGCATCGCTGCCCAGCTTTTTTTCCAGAAAGGCGACGGCATCCTCCAGGGATCGTGCCAGGATCTGCACTTTGGTTTCTTTGAGCGGCGTTCGAATGTCATCCCAGAAGGGGCTCTCGTCACCCCGCATCAGCAGATGGTCGCAGGTGGCATTGTAGCTTTCGTTGTTCAGGACCAAAAAAGCCTGCCAGATGTTGGCATCGGCCGGCCCCAGTTCATCAAGAAAAATATTCCTTGTGGCCTGATCCAGAAACGCCGAAGCAAGAGCAGCGCCAGGCGATTCGACGGTCATGTTTCCGTCAAAATCCTTCAAAAGCGCCAGGGCGGTATGCGCTCTTTGGCGTTGGCGGGCATCCGGCCAGCCGGCTATCTCTCTGACGACTGCTTCGGTCAGAACGATTTCTTTGAGCTTCGGGACAAAAAGGGATTGGGTATCCATCTGCATTTGGATGGAGGTTTGCAACGTATGCTTCTCCGATGCCAGAATCATCTGTTCGATGCGTTCGGCCCGCTCCGGCCAGTACCATGAAGAAGACAGCACGCGGGGATCATCTTTGGCAATGGTGCGATGGTTGGCCGTGCCGATGAATCCGGCAGCTGGATTGACGGCAAAGGGCAGCTGGCTTTCGTCCAAAAAGCCGGTCCAGTCATACTCGCCTTTCCAGCCCGGCGAAGGCATCATGCCTCGTCCTGCGGCTCTGACCGGGTAGTTTCCGGTCACCTGCCAGGCAATGTTATCCCGATCGGCAAAAACCATATTCAGCGGGATGGAGCGAATCTGTTTGATAAGCGTGGATGCCTCTTCCACGGATTTGGCCATGCTGAGCGCAAAGAAGGAATCGACGCTTTTGTCTCCACTTGCGATATTCGCCTGGCTGATCGCTATCCCATAGTTGAGATCAAGCTTTTTGGACTGAATGACATGGACCGGTTTCCTGCCGAGAATGTCATTCAAAAGCGGACCGTGAACTGTTTCATGGATGGTCAGGCTGACAGGTTCTTTGCCCTTGACACGGAAGATTTCTTTTCGTTCGGTTGCAGGCAGCCACTGCCCTTTGTAAAGGTAATGCGGCTTGTCACGGATGGATTTGATCTGTTCGAGAAAGATGTCCTGGTTGTCGGCCATGACCATGGTCATCCCCCAGGCCACATGTCCGTTATAACCCGCAACCATGGCGGGCAGGCCCACCATATTCACACCGGCCGCATCGAATTGGGGACAGCGGATATGCATCAGGTTATAGATGGCCGGCATGCTTAAAACGAGATGCTGATCATTGGCCAGAATGCTCGCCCGGCCTTCGGTCCTGTCTTTGCCGATTGCCCAATTGTTGGATGCGGCCTGGCCGCTCAGGCCGAAGGCATGAAGCAGCGGATACAGGCCTGCGATGCCCGATAAATTCTCCGACACGCCTGACAGGTCAAGTCCTTCGAGTTTGGCCGCCTCGGCAAAAGGCAGAGGCTCATCCGGATAAATGGGCATGACCCACGCGGTTTTTTCCGCGCCGATTTTCTGCGCAACGATAAGCGAGGCGATTTCCTCATGAAGATTGAATGCAAGGGCAAAATTCACGAAGGCAAAGATGGAAAGCGAGTCGGCGGGCGTCCACGGTTCAGGCTTGTACCCCGCAAGCCTAAGAGAAGGCGGCAACCGGTCCTGGTGGGCAGCGACGTAAGCGTTGACACCGTCGGCATATCGCGCAAGAAGCGCCAGATTCTCGGGACTGGTGTTCGTCAAAAGGTTCTCCACAGCCAAACTGAGATTCATGGCGCGCATGTACATGTCCAGATCAAGCACAACAGGGCCTGCCATTTCTGCCAGCCTCCCTTGAGAAAACAGCTTGATTCCCGTCATCTGGCCAAACCGGTCGGCCGCGTTGACGTATCCAATAGCCCAGGCCAGGTCTTCTTTGCTTTTCGCTTCGATCAATGGAATGCCGTAAGCATCGCGGCGGACAGTCACCGGCTCTTTGAGACCGGCGATCCTGATATCCCCCTCGACCGGAACAACACTGCGTCGGAAATACAGGTCGGTCAAACCGGCACAACCGCTAAGAAAAAGATAAAAGGCAAGGAGGATTGCAATGCAGAAACCATACTTGTAATGATGCCTCCACCTGCATGTTCTGTCGATCATCCTGTTATCCATACTGCCTCCTTTTCGCATTTGTCATCATCTGATGGTATACAGCGAATCATACAACGTCCTGAAAGCAATGCAAGAATAATAATAGGTGATGGGCGATGGGCTATAGGCTATAGGCTCACTAACATAATCGTTTGGAGATGTTCAAGAATAATAAACCCGATCAGCCCAAATGTATTTTCCGGGGCAATATGGTGACACCGCCTTAAAACTATTATGAGCCTGCGTTTCAAGACAAGAAAAACTTTATCATTGACTTAATATTCATACTGTTTATGATTAAAAAAATTTCACAGGAGGCCATCATGAAAAAGGTATTGATCACCGTTTCCGCATTAGTACTTCTGCTGATTATTCTTCCGTTCATCACCGGTAACCTTGAGGTCAGGCAACTCAATGATGAAGTCCGAAAAGAACTGCAGGGTTTAAACTTTCTAAAACTTTCTGACGGAGTGGTTCATTACGATGTAAGCGGGCCTGAGGATGGAGAGGTTGTGGTGCTGGTGCATGGAAATGCCGCACCCCTGTTTTCCTGGGATAAAAACATAAATGCCCTCACAGATGCCGGATTTCGTGTCATAAGGTACGACCTTTACGGGTTTGGATACTCAGACCGGCCTGATGTGAACTATTCAAGAGAACTTTATGACCGCCAGCTTTGTGAACTCCTTTCTGAACTTAACATCAAAGACCCTGTGAATCTTGCGGGTACTTCACAAGGCGGCAGCATTGCTGTTGAGTTCACGGCCAATCACCCTGAAAAAGTAAAAAGGCTGGCCCTGCTTTCGCCTTTTATTAATGTGCTTCCCATGAAGGCAATCATCGCGCTGGTAAGGGTTCCCGGAATCGGCAACTATATCGCTGTGACTGCTTTTGACCGCATTAATCTGAATTATCCGAAAAAGGTATTCGCGGATACCGATTCTATCCCGTCAGAATATACTGAAAAATACAGGGAACAGCTTTCATATAAAGGCTTCAAGAGGGCCAGGCTGTCGAACCTTCGCACAGATTCCCTATCTGATTTTACCTCCAGCTATGAAAAAGTCGCTGAAACCGGTGTACCTGTTCTCCTTACATGGGGGACTGCTGATATTGTGATCATGGAGGATTCAATATCCAATATTAAGAAAGCGATTCCGGATCTTACCTATCACGAAATCGACGGAGGCGGGCATCTGGTTCATTATGAAAATCCCGGGAGTGTTAATAGTGTTTTAACGGAGTTTTTTAAAAAATAGCCCGGCATTCATGCTGCATGAAAATCGTTGAAAAAATAAAATTTGAACTGAACCAGCTGAGCAACAGCAAAAAAGGCAAAGACCTGTATCAATTCTTTCAGGCTTTCCCCGGCGGGTACGGCGAGGGAGATCAGTTTCTTGGTGTTACCGTGCCTCTTCAGAGGGCTGTATCTAAAAAATATTACCGGGAGATAACCCTCAAAGAGATAGAAAATCTGTTGACCGACCCTGTACATGAACACCGGCTTACTGCCCTCTTTATGCTGATTCTCAAGTTTCAGCAAATGAAGGATCAAACCGAATGTGAAAAAATTGTTGAACTCTATCTGAAAAACATAAAACATGTGAACAACTGGGACCTTGTTGACTCATCAGCCCATTTAATACTGGGACCCTGGCTTTTCGAGAGGGATAGAAAAATTCTGTATGAATTCGCTGATTCTAAAAACCTCTGGGTGCAGCGCATCGCTGTGTTGACCACCTATCATTTTATCCGAAATAATCAGTATGAGGATACCCTCAGGCTGGCTGAAATACTGATTAACCACAAACATGACCTCATTCACAAGGCGGTGGGCTGGATGCTTCGTGAGATCGGCAACAGGGATTATGATACAGAATACAGATTTCTTGTGAAGCACTATAAAAGGATGCCCCGGACAATGCTGAGATATTCCATAGAAAAATTCCCTGAGGATGTAAGACAGGCATTCCTGAAGGGTGACATGCGTATTTTGTCGCAAGTCGCCATCTGATTCCGATCCATTCCGCCACCCCCCGGAATGTTTCCACGCAGAGAGCACCTTTACCATTTCTTTTGAGATATTGCTTTTATTCAGAAGCATCTTGAACACCTTGTGGCGGAAGATGGCTTCCATATGAGGAACTCGTCATCCGTTAAGGGCTTAATCTGCCTTTTGAGGTGGGTTGTTCGTCGTTTAGTAAAATATATTCTACACTGCCCTACATCGCCCATTGGGTGGCCGAATGCAAAGCTGACCGGCGGGAGAGCTGGGCAGAAACGGCATAAACCTGTCGTGACGGCATGACCCTTAAAAACCCTCTCCATGCATCGGCAGGCGCGTCGCATAAAAAAATGTAATCCGGACCTCCCGACCCGCAAATAATTGATTTCATCATGGATGGTCATGCCGGACTTCAGTTCCCGGGTCGTTCCGGAGGATCCCGCATCCGGATAATTCAAACAATCCGCCGGGAAAAATATTGCAATCTTTTCCAGAGCGCGTATCATGATAGATGAAATCTCATTTAAGAAAGTCCAAGCAAAGCATGAAACGTCCAACCGAGACCCGGCGCGGATATGGGTTGAAAAAGGACTTGGCCCCATGAATTCAGGAACGGACAAACGCCATCATTCATCCTGTGCGGAATGCTGGAAAAAGGGCGGAAACCCAAGTTTCCATGTTTGCCGCCATATATCGCCATAAGTGGAAAATCGTTCCATCAAGAGGCTCTGATATGATGGAATATTTTCCGACTATCACACCGTTCGGTGTGAAGAAACAAAACGAGAAAAGGAGCTTGCAATGAACAGCGATAAACTAAGGTCTGTAGCAAAAGCCATCGTCGCGAAACAGAGTGGTGTGCTGGCGGCAGACGAAAGCAATCCCACGATCAAAAAGCGCTTCGATTCGATCCAGGTTGAGTCGACTGAAGAAAACCGCCGGCGATACCGTGAAATCCTTTTTACGACCGAAGGGATCGAACGTTATATCGGAGGTGTCATTCTCTTCGATGAAACGCTGCGCCAAACCACTCGAGGCGGCATGCCCTTTGCGGAGCTATTATCGAGCAGGGGGATTATACCAGGAATCAAGGTAGACGAAGGCACCAAAGCCCTGGCGCTGTATGCTGGTGAAAAAATCACCGAGGGTCTCGACGGTCTGCGCGAACGGCTCGTCGAGTATAAACAGATGGGCGCCCAGTTCGCGAAGTGGCGGGCGGTGATTGAGATCAACGAGCGCGATATTCCCACCACGTTCGGTATTCGTGCGAATGCCCACTTATTGGCGCGTTACGCGGCGCTCTGCCAGGAATTGGATATCGTGCCGATCGTGGAGCCGGAAGTGCTCATGGATGGCACCCACGACATTGATCGCTGTGAAGTGGTTACCTCCAGGGTGCTCGAGGCAGTGTTCACCGAGCTTGATGCTCACCGTGTGCTGTTTGAGGGGATGTTACTAAAGCCTAATATGGTTATTTCCGGCATGAAATGCGCGCGTCGGGAGAGCGTGCAGCGGGTTGCCGAGACAACGATTCGTTGCATGAGCCGCTACGTGCCGGCGGCTGTTCCCGGGATTGTATTTTTATCCGGCGGGCAGAGTGCAGAAGACGCCACTGACCACCTCAACGCCATCAACATGATGGGCCCGCATCCGTGGCAGGTCAGTTTTTCTTATGGGCGTGCGCTGCAGGCGCCGGTGCTTGCTGCATGGAAGGGGCAGGAAGGTAATTTGTACATTGCGCAGAAGACATTCTTGAAGCGCTGCCAGTTAAACGGTTTGGCTCGTGACGGAAAGTATGCCCAGGCCATGGAGACGGTTGGATCATCCGCGTGATTTAATCGTAAGAGATATTGGAACACTACAGGATTAAAAATCTCATGCACAAACTTGTATTACTTCGCCACGGTCTTAGTGAATGGAACATCCAGAATCGCTTTACCGGCTGGCATGATGTGGATCTGGCAGACGCAGGAATGGCGGAGTCACGCCAAGCCGGGCAAGCCCTGTGTGACGCAGGGTTTCAATTCGATAAAGCCTATACGTCACTGCTCAAGCGGGCTATACGCACGCTCTGGGTGGTTCTTGACCAACTCGACCAGATGTGGATTCCAGTCGTTCGCGACTGGAGGCTCAATGAGCGGCATTACGGGGCATTGCAGGGGCTCAACAAAGCCGAGACAGCCGCCAAATATGGTCAGCAGCAGGTTCTGATCTGGAGAAGAAGCTACAATACGCCACCGCCACCTGTTTCTGAAGAGGACGAACGTTTTCCCGGCAACAATCCACGGTACGCTGGCATTGAGAAGAACAGACTTCCCAAAACCGAGTGTCTGAAAGATACCGTTGAGAGGGTAACCGAATACTGGAACGAAACACTGTCCCGAGAGATTCGATCGGGCAAAAGGCTTCTCATTGTTGCGCATGGCAACAGCCTTCGGGCGCTCGTCAAGTATATAGATCAAATCACGGACCAAGAAGTTATTGAACTCAATATTCCTACGGGGATTCCTTTGATTTATGAGCTTGATTCTGATCTCAAGCCTGTACATCATTACTATCTTGCGGACCAGAATACGCTTACGGACGCAATAGCAGCGGTTGAAAAGCAAGGAAAGGCGAAATAGGATCCGGCTGCCGGCACAAGGATACACATCACAAGCAAATAAGGCGAACGGCAAAAAGAGCTGCCGCTTCTTTTCATCGTGTGTGCCAGTCAGGGCATCGTCTTTCCCCAATTCTTGATACGGGGATCCTCGAAATCAAGCAGCGGAGTGCTTCCAAGATGCCTTCTTGGATCCATGAGAGACGGACTGTCTCTTTCCCCCAGCGTTTTGCAGAAAGATGTCAGCAACGGTTCTGAGTATGCAGAGCCGATGATGAATTCCTTGACGGGTTTTAAAAATCGAATGTAGCTGATAAAACGAAACAGAGGCATTAATCCCAATTCATGGTACCCGCTGGATAACCCAAGGTGTGAAATGACCGAAGCCCCGGCTTGCGTAAGAATTCTTTCCGTCGACTTTTCAATAAGTTCTATCTCAAAGACCCTCAAGGGCGGTCCGCCGAAGGTTGATACCGAGGCAACATTCTTCCCTTTCAATCCTTTTACCGAATGGATATATCGGGCAACCGGATACGATATTCGCGCCCACTTTGGTCCGCCGATGATGATCCTGTCAAATTGGCTTACATCGGGATAGGTGAGAGGGAGGATGTCCTCCTCGGTCTGATGATATGTTTTTAAAAAATATTCCCTTAAAAAAGAACTCATTAGACCAATAAATACCCCCGGGTAATTGTGAATGTCTTTTTTCAATTCACCAAAACGAGATGCTTTTTTAACGGTCTCTATCTTCTCCCATGCAACGGTATGTCCCTGCTGTTCAAGGGCATAACCGATCGTTTTTATCAGTTTTTCAGTGTTTCCAGTCCTGGAAAAGTAGGCACATACTATCTTCATAGTCTAATCCTAAGATTTATTTTTTCGGAAATATAGCCTGCTTCCACACCCTGAAGGGTACAGTTGAGTATTCAGGATCGGCGTAGGCATCTGCTTGTTGATGTGGAGGATGCACGTGGGAATTGGAGGCTTTGGATCGATAACCGACCGTTCCTTCCTGTTCCGGATACCACATGCGTTCCTGCGTGAAATACGCCCGGATGATATAACGCGCCGGGGACGGGTTCATTTTCAGGAACGACCGCGATAGATGACCTTTTCGATATAAGGTCGCCAGAAGCCATCAACCATTGAGAAATGCTCATCGCATTCCCCTTTCAATAATTTTCACACGATCAGGGGCATGAATCATCCCCTGATCGTGATGGGTTCTGATCTGCTTCTTTGCGTGTCGATCTTACTACTGTCTCGCACGCCAGCCGGCCCACACGGGAACACCGGCAGCATCGCGAAGGACAAGAACATGATCGCCCTTTTTGACTTCGGCGGCGAGAAAAATGGCTTTGCCCGCAAGAGTCGTGCGTACGCCCTTGATTTCCACCTGATCGCCCGTGACGATTTTTGCATCAAGGCGTTCCAAATACCAAGTTGGGCCAAGATGCACGATGACCGTTTCCTTTTCCGTTTTAACAACAAGCGCGAGGCCCTCGTTCATCCTGCGCATGGGAACAGTCTTTTCTATGCCGATAACTTCCCCGGCAATGGTTTCCTGTGTGGCTGGGTTATAAGCCCCTTGATAGGGTGTTCCCATACCCCAGCCGCCGCTCCCGCGGCCTTCCCAGCGCCCCGGACCGGCAACGGCCAGAGACGCGGTTAAAATAAATACCGCAACGATCATTACACTTGCAATTCTTTTTGCTTTCATTTTTTTTTCTTCTTTCAGCTGCTATTCTGTCAGCATGCACCGGGGTTCCAGTCGATACATTCTAACTGTTGCGAACAGTCTATCGCGCATGATTTGGATGTCTTATTGCAGTCTGGCGATTAGCACCCGCCTTTCTTCGCCCCTTTTTTCGGGCCGACCGGTTTGGTGGCGTCTTTACCTTTACCCTTTCCATTTCCGTGCCCGTCGCGTGGACCAAGACCTTTGGGTCCCTTCCCGTCTTTATTTGGCATCACTCATCACCTCCTTTGAATTTACAAACTTTATCCATGCCCAACATTTGAATAGTAATAGCAAATAGCCTGCCAATGGCCGAGGGAAAAACAGAAGTTGGAATTATTTCTTTAACAACAGTCAATTAGATGAATAAGAAAGGCAAGCCCCAAAAGATAAACGGATTCTTTTGGCCTCAACACTTGGTGGAACCTCAGTATATTGAGGGATGTTTTATCGGGGGCAGGGGGACATCCTATAATGTTCCCCAGTTCCCTCGTTAAAATGCATAAGTAGACAGCCCCTCATTGTTTTTTCAAGCGTTATTCATAATGCGTCCACATCCTGATAACTTTTACCGTATGGACATCTTTTAGTATTTGATAAATTAAGCGATGTTGTATGTTGATTCTTCTGGAATACGCCCCCGAAAGGTCGCCTACGAGCTTTTCATAGGGCGGTGGATTTTGGAATGGGTCTATTCTCAGCAAATCCAGTAATCGACTTACCTGTGGCTTAAGACCTGATTGTGTAATTTTTTTTGCATCTTTTTGCGCTTGCCTTGTGAAAACCAATTGCCAACTCACCAGCCTGGTTCCTCCTTGCATTTTTCAACAGGCGTCTTCAAACCCTTTTTTATTGATTCGCGCATGCCGGGAATTGTTGTCAGATACAAAGTTTCTTCTATAGACCGCCAGTCCTCTTCAGAAACAAGAACAGCGGAATTTCGCTTACCGACAATCTGAACCGGAACATGTGTGTCCTTTACTTCGTCAACAAGATTGTATAGGCGCTTTCTTGCGTCCGATACTGTTAATGTTGTCATATTACGTCACCTCCTTACCGTACTGCATACGGTACGTCATTAACACGACAATGTCAACCCCCCGTATGACACCCCGGTATAGTACCGCCGAAATAGATATTAGGAAGCTTAACAATAGGGCATTCACATTGATCTCCGGCGACAGGCCTCATTTGTTCCACCGATTCAGGCTGCCGGGGTCAAAAAGAAATATAGCGATGATATGAAGCAGTGGATGGAGATAATGTGAGGTGTATTGTACGTGATCTCTTCAGCTACGCGCAAGAACACGCGTGGTCTATGCATGGATAACCGGTTCGCGACGGAAATATTTATTCCTTTAAAAACATGCTTTTACTTCCTCGTAAATTTTTTCTATAAATTTTTCTTGACAGCCACCCCCGGGCTCGTGTATTGAACTTCCCAATTGATAATGATTATCATTTGCAATATAAAAGAATGCCGTGCGGCTGGCTACATTCATCAGCACCATGATCATCCGGCCCGCAAGGGATGCGGCACAACCTCGGAAATCGTGAAGTCGGTCATCATCGGATTCTGCAAACGCCTTTCGATGAAGTTCGGTTTTAACTTACAGATAAGAAAACTATTGCTATGGTTTTTGTGAAGATAGTCTTGGCGCAAGAAATTAGAAGCTGGTTTTTAATCTGACGTTGATAATGATTATCAATAACATGTTTAGCTGAAGGAGGATGGAAAATGTCACCGGTAATTTCACTTCAGGAAAAAAAGACCAAAGTTGACGCGGAGGCGCCATCAAAAAATTTGTCGGTGCATGAAAATTCTCACGGTTCAAGCCGTTGCGGTTGCACAAGCGGTGATTGCCCGGGTCGATGCGCCAACTGCACATGCGACAGCAAGAAAAACAGGTAGGCGCGGCAATGATGGGATGGCTTGTTTGGGTAATTGATTACGGGATTATCGGGACTCTCCTTGGCATGAGCATCATCGCTGTGGCTGTGGCAATTGAGCGCTTCCGTTTGTATGCCAACACGAGCCTCGATGCATTTGCTGATAAAAAAGAACTGGAGTTGCATCTGACCCGTAAGCTGCACATTATCGCCACCGTTGGAAGCAATGCGCCTTACGTGGGGCTTTTGGGAACGGTGCTGGGCATCATGTTTACTTTCGCCTCAATCGGTCAGGACGGAATTACGGATCCGGGGAAAATGATGGCCGGATTGGCGCTGGCGCTGAAGGCTACGGCTATCGGCCTTCTGGTGGCGATTCCCGCCGTCGTTCTTTATAATTTTCTTTTGCGGCGGGCAAAGGAATTGATGATGAAATGGGAGATTGTTCATGGACGAAAAGGAATTTGACTACATGAATGTCATTCCGCTGGTGGATGTGATGATGGTGCTTTTGGTGATCGTCTTGATGACGTCGACCTTCATTGCCAGCGGACTGATTCCCGTAGATCTGCCCAAAGCGTCGCAAGATCCGAAGCAACTGGCGCAAACTCTGACGATTGTCATTGACGGCGACGGCATCATTTATTTCGATGCCATACCCACATCGCTTGCACGTCTGGCCGCTAAACTGAAAACGGCGGAGAAACAAACACCGGTTCTGGTTCGAGCGGATCGTCATCTTGCGGTGCAGGCCTGCGTGGATGTTCTGGATATGCTTGCAGCCAATGGATTCAACAGGGTTGCCCTCCAAACGGAGCGACAAGCCCGATAGGATAAGATGTCAACAACCAAGCATTTACAAAAGCAACAAGAGGTCATCGAGATGGTGGAGAATAAAACAAAAAAGTGGAAACAAAGCCTGGGGCTCTCTGCCCTGATTCATGCGGTCGTTGTCTTTTCGAGCATGGCAGTCATCGGACATGCTGCCGTCACGGCTCGTGAGACGATCACCATCGTTCTTGACGGGCAGGTCTATTTCAACCCGGACGAAAGCTACCGCATTGCCGCCCCCGGGCCTCAAAGCACACAGGTGCAAATACCGGCCCAAAAGACGCCGTTGCGGCGTCATGCGGTCTCCGCGCCGGACCAGCGTGTTGATCTCCCGGAAACACGAACGAATGATGCCTCCGCGGTTGTCATGGCCGCAAACGAAAACGAACCGGCTCATTTATTCGATCCATCCGATTATCAGACGTCACCGATTGCGTCTGCCGGAACAGGACTCGCTTCAGACGCGCAAGCCTTTGCCGGCAAGGCGCAAATTGGCGCAGGCGATGCGACCGGATCCGCCTATATGAAGGCACACTTCAACTTCATCCGGGAACTCATCAAGGAGAATCTTGCCTATCCGCACATGGCAAGAAAGATGGGATGGTGTGGCGCCGTGACGGTGTCGTTTACTATTTGCGAAGGTGGTCTTGTGGAAAATATCCGAATTGTTAAAAGTTCCGGCCACAAAATTCTCGACGAGAGCATCGTGGAAACCATCAGGCGAATCCAGCCTTTTCCCCGTCCCCCGGTTCGTGCGCAGATCATCATTCCCATTGAGTACCGGTTTGGATGATCGCCATGCGGGAAACACTCAAACAGACAGCGGATAGAGTCATAGACCGGAGCGCTCGCCCAAGCAAGGTTAGAAGCGCGGTCCTGGAAGAAATCGCTCAAAGCCTCGAACGGATCCATTACGGAGAAGTATTGATCACGATTCATGATGGGAGAATTGTACAAATCGAAAAGCGGGAAAAAACAAGATTTTCGGAATTAAAATAAGGAGAATAAACCATGTGCGTTCAGACCAATGATGTCCGCTGCAGCGATAAAAACATCGTCTCTGGATACCGTCGTTTGCAGTTTTGGGAAATCGATGTCTGCTTCCGCTGCCC
Source organism: Syntrophaceae bacterium UBA2280 (assembly GCA_002347685.1). Lineage (GTDB taxonomy): Bacteria > Desulfobacterota > Syntrophia > Syntrophales > Smithellaceae > UBA8904. The sequence continues at coordinate 82,734 of DDWS01000045.1, read as the reverse complement.
GATGGTTGGTATGTGTCTGACCGAGGCCGAACAAATCACGGTGGTGAAAAAAGCCGGGCTTCCGGTCAAGGACAAAACCCCCTTCGACATCCATGAACTGCTCGTCGCCAGCGCTGGAAGAGAAAATCAACTGTCCGTCAGGATCAACATGGTTCTTTCTCAGAAATACAGTTCAAAAGCCGGACATCTGCTTTTGCAAGACGAGCAGACTTTTCTGGAACAATGGCGGGAGAGTTTCCAAAGCGGCGATTACCTGGCCGCATTCTGGGCGGCTGCCAGCCGGCCGGATCTCTCGCCCGCCGGCAAATTGGAAGTATTCGGCGCGATACACATGTCTATGCATGCCACAGCCCAGGAGCGTTGTCGGGACAAGCAATGCATCGCTTTTTTGCAAAACGAATGTGCAAGGCATGAAGAAAAGGTGAAGACGCTGACGTTGATGCGGCGACAACTGCAAAAAAAGCAAGAAGAGCTAGAGCAGCAGCACAAAGAGTTGAAAGCAGCGTTGCACTGCGCCTCTAAAGAAAATGGCATGCCCATGCCAGCTGCGGCTATGCCTATCCGCCTCGTCGATACCGGGGCCGAAGTGGTTCGTCTGAGGCAAACAGTGGAAGAAAAAACGCATCGGATTGAAAGTCTCGAACGAAGACTTGTCGATTTGGAAGAAAGCAAGGCTAAGCTGTCTTTAGCGCTTCGAGACCGGAAAGAGGCCAATGTGATGTTTCACCATGAGGCCGAACAGACGCTTCAAGGCCTGCTGGCTGAAGGCCATTGCTCACCGGAGTGTCCATCCTTCGATTTGTGCCAAAAACGCATTTTAATCGTTGGTGGCATTGCACGCATGGAAGCTCACTACCGGCGGATGATCGAGGAAGGTGGCGGCGTTTTGGAATATCACGAAGGCCATATGAAGGGTGGCGGTACCAGGCAATTGGAAAGTTCTCTCAAACGCGCGGACATCATTTTGTGCCCGGTCAACTGCAACAGTCATGCAGCCTGCCTCCGGGTTAAAAACCTGGGGAAGAAACACAAAAAGCCCGTGCACATGCTGGCCAATTTCAGCCTGAGCGCCGTCTCTCAGGCATTGAACGCAAACGGAAACTAAAAGAAAGAAAACCTTTCATGACGCTTGATCAAATTCTCCCCGGCGGCAACTGCCGCATTTTGAAAATAACCTACGCGGACCGTCTCGGTGTGCGCCTTTTGACCATGGGCGTTTATCCGGGAATGATCCTGCGTGTTGTCCGTAATGCGCCCCTTCGAGACCCGATGGAAATCGAATGCGAACAGATCTTTCTGAGCCTTAGACGCAAAGAGGCGCAATTTATCGAAGTGGTTCCCGTGTCGTGAAAAGCCCCGATGTCATGATAGCGCTTGCGGGGCAACCCAACTGCGGAAAGTCCACCGTGTTCAACGCGCTGACCGGCGCGCATCAGCATGTGGCCAACTGGCCGGGCGTCACCGTCGATCGCAAAAGCGGGTGGCGTATCATCGGCGGTCGCCGCGTGGAAGTGGTCGATCTGCCGGGAACCTACGCGCTGACGTCGCAATCGCCTGAAGAACGGGTCGCCCGTGACTTCCTGCTTTCCGGCCGGGCCGCCCTCGCCGTGAATGTCATTGATGCGACGCGCCTCAGGCAGGGTTTGACGCTGACGATTCAATTGCTGGAGATGGGAGTTCCCCTGATCGTCAATCTCAACATGATGGACAAGGCCATTCACCGCGACCTGACATTATTTCCGGGGAAATTGGAAAATCTGCTTGGCGCTCCCGTTGTAACGACGTCCATGGCCAGACGACACGGCGCGAATGATCTATTACACACCATCGAAGAACAGCTTCAGGCACCCGGCACTTCGCCTCCCCTTGCCGTTGACTATGGCGAGATGGAACCTTTTCTTCGCGCCTTAGAAAAACAGCTTTTGGTGGAATCACCCGGGCGCTCATTCATCCCGTTGCGCTGGGTGGCCGTCAGGCTGATCGAAGGCCACGCGGATATTCGATCCCTGATTCAGGAGAGATTTCCGGGGGCCAGTGAGGTGTTTGCGCTTGCCGAAAGAAACCGGCTTGCCTTTGAAGCGAAAACCGGGCTGGCATCCGTCGTACACATTGCGCTTTGCCGCAGGCAACTGGCCGAATCCATCGCCTCGGCCTGTGTTGAGAGTTTCAACCGAAACAAACTGTCAACATCCGAGCGCATTGACCGAATTGTCTGCCACCGCCTCGCGGGCCCGTTGATTCTGATAGCCATCATCTATCTGTTATATTACCTCTCCATCGTTCAGGGCTATCGGCTGACGGAATACACCTGGCCGCTTCTGGCGCAGCTGCGGCAGGCGGTTGAATGGGTAACGCCCGCGCCGGGATTTATCGAAGCGCCGCTGGTCACGGGGTTTTTCCTGTGGCTGACCGACAGCGTCAACGCCCTTTTGAATTACATTCCGATTTTCTTCATCCTTTTTGCCCTGATCGCCATTCTGGAAGATACAGGCTACATGCCGCGTATGGCCTTCATCATGGACCGGCTGCTCAACCGCTTCGGTCTGCATGGGCAGTCCGTTTTGCCGATGGTGTTAGGCGGGATCTATGTCGGCGGCTGCGCGGTTCCGGCCGTGATGGCCTGCAAGGGGATTCCCGATGAACGCTCGCGTCTGGCTACGATTCTGACCGTGCCGATGCTCAACTGCATGGCCAAGGTGCCTTTGTATATCCTGCTGGTGAACGCCTATTTCACGGCGCACAAGGGCATGGCGATGTTTTTTATCTCCAGCATCAGTTTGCTGATCGTGCTGCCCGTGGCAAAGCTCTTGAGCCTGACGGTCTTGAAGCACAGGGAAACCGCGCCGTTTGTCATGACGCTGCCCGACTATCATCTGCCTGCGCTTCGGGGAGTTTTGGGCAAGGCTCTCGAGCGCGTCTGGTTGTTTTTAAAAAAAATCACGACCATTGTCGCTGCCGTGGCTGCGGTCATCTTTGTTCTACTTCAGTTTCCCGGTCCGGATGAGGCGCAAACGGCCCGCTATGAGGCACAAAAGCAGTTGATGGTCGCGGATTTCAACCAGGCTGTTTACGGCACGCGTTATGCCGGGATTGCCCAATCCGAAGATTCGCTTCTCGATTTGATTTTATATGGGCAGGCTTACCGAAAGTCCCAAATGGCCGCCTGGAGTGCGGCTAAGCGTTCGGAAATCGATAAGCGCTATGAAAAGAAAAACGCACTGTATTTTTCCATTGTCCGCCCGGGGGTGGACGCCGGGGCTCAAAAAGTGAACCGGGCCTTGAGGCTTGTAACGCGCCAGCGCGACAGCCTGCTTTTAGATGCAAGGCGCGACCGCCTGGAGAGCAGTTTCCTGGGGCGGTTGGGAAAGGCGATGGAACCGGTCACTGCATGGGCAGGATTCGACTGGCGAATCAACGTGGCGCTTCTGGGGGCGCTTGCCGCCAAAGAAAGCACGGTGGCCACGCTGGGCGCGATCTACGCGCCCGATGAAAACGCAGGGTCGCTGGAGGAGCGGATGGCCGCAGACGACACGGGAGTGACACAGCTTCATGCCGCGGCGCTTATGATCTTCATGGTGTTTTTCCCGCCTTGCGTCGCGGCGGCCATCGCGGTGAAGATCCAGGCAGGCAGCGTCGCCTTAATGCTTCTGGCCATCGGCGTTCCGGCCGCACTGGGCCTGGGTTCGGCCATGCTGATCTTTTCCGGGGGTAAGTTTTTGGGGATGACCGGCATCACCGCGCTGGGGGCTTTCTATGCGCTGGCGCTGTCACTGACAATTCTTGCGGGATGCATCCATCCCCGGGGCCGAATGACAAGATCAAAGGAGGAAAACATATGACAAAGTTTATTTTATCAGGTGCGTTCATGCTGATCGCGTTATCCGGGGCAAGCTTCGGGCACGCTCACACGCCGCTTTGCGTGTGTATGGACAACGGTGACGGGACCATCCTTTGCGAAGGTGGATTTTCAGACGGGTCGTCTGCGGCCGGCGTTTCCATGGAAGTCAGAAACGACAAAGGAAAGACACTGATTAAAGGTAAAATGGACCGGCTCAGCACCTTTGAGTTCAAATCGCCATCCGGAACTTTCACGGTGATATTCGATGCCGGCCCCGGACACCTGGTGGAAATTCCGAGCCGTACGATCACCGATTAAGACAAAGATGATTCAGGGGAGGTGTTCCATGACCGCATAACCAATCAAAGCGAAACGAAACATGAAGGGTTTTCGGGTATGTTCCCGGAACCGATCATTTAAAATAAGCCGACTGGACAACCGGAGGCGCAGCATTCAAAGGAGGATATGATGAAGAGTGTATCCGGTTGCAAAAAGGCGCTGATGCTTGGCGCTGCGGCCATCACAGTTTTTTTGACGTCGGGCGCCCCTGTCTTCGGACAGGTTGAGGCGGCCAAAGCAAGCGATCCGCTGAAGCTTGACCAGGTGGTGGTTTCTGCCACCAAAACCGAGCACACGCTGGGCGATGTGCCGGTGGCCGCGGAGGTGATTACCAAAAAGGAAATTGAACAAAGACAAGTCAAAACCGTCGCTGATGCACTAAAGCTGCTCACCGGTGTGGAGATCAATCAGAGTTCCGGTTCATGGGGCGATAAGGGAAAAATTCAGATGCAGGGGCTCGATGCCAAGCACACGCTGATTCTTGTGGACGGACAGCGCTGGCTGGGCGGACACGGCGATGCCACCGATATGCAGTCGATTCCCATCGAAATGGTGGAACGCATTGAGGTGCTCAAAGGCCCGTCTTCCGCTTTGTACGGCTCAGAAGCCATTGGCGGCGTGGTCAATATCATCACCAAGCAGGCTTACAAAGAATACTCGCTTTCCGCGTCATCGGCCATCGGCAGCCGCGCCACACAGATTCACTCGGTCACAGGCGGCATCAAAAAGGGCGGGTTCGGAGGCCTGCTGAGTTACACCTACCGCGAATCCGACGGGGTGGACGAAGAAACGGACCGTTACAGCGAGCATCTGGTTTCCGGGGCCCTGGGTTACGAGTTTTCGCCAGCCCTGAAGGTGAATATCAAACCCTTTTATTCCGAACACAAGATGATCTATCAGGAGCGGACGCAGGAGCGCATCGGTGTCAACACTGCGATTGAATGGGTGCCGGACAGCCTCTCGAAGTTGACCCTGAGCGGATCATTTTTTGATTACCGCCACTACACCGGTGATGAAAGTTCGAACTGGAGCACCCTGGCCTACGATGGTGAAATCATGTACAGCCGGCTGCTGTTCGATCGCCTGCTTCTCACCGGCGGGTATCAATACGCACAGGAAAACATTGACGACCAGGGCAAAGACTATAAAGCCGATCAAAAGCTGCACAGCTTTTATCTGCAGTCGGAAATCAATCTCCATCCCGTCGTTTTCGTTTTGGGTACGCGCGTGGACGATCACGATCTTTGGGGTACGGAAATCAATCCCAAAGGCAGCGTTTTGATCAAAATCACCAACGACCTCAAACTGCGCGGCTCGGTGGGAACAGCGTTTAAAAGCCCGAGTCTGGCGAAACTCTACGCTGACAGCTGGCGCATGGGGCCGTATCTGGTCCATGCCAACCCGGATCTCAAACCGGAAAAATCCATCGGCTATCAGCTCGGTGTGGAATATACCTTTCAGAAGCGCCATCTGGCCAAGGTGTCGGTCTTCCGAAACGATGTGGAGGATATGATCGTTTCCAAAATTGTCAGAACCCCGCCGCCACCCTATGGCATGTACTGGGAAAACATCGATGAAGCCTACACGCAGGGCGTCGAAGTCAGTCTCACCAGTCGGCTCACCGACACGCTTACAGCCCAGGCGGGCTATACCTATTTAGAAACCCGCGACAAGAAACTGGACAAGGAGTTGACCCTGCGGCCCAAACACCGGGCGACGCTCGAGTTCAATCAGAAAATCCCGCAAGTTGGCATGAATATCAATGTCACCGGCCTCTATGTCGGAGAGCGCTTCGACAGTGCCTATGAAGGACTTGACGGTTATGACTTGTGGAATGTCGCCGTTACGAAAGATCTGGGCAACAACATCCAGCTTTTTGCCAGGGCCGATAATGTTTTCGGGAAGAAGGATGTGGTTGACGAATACGATCTCGATGGCGCGCGCTTCATGTTCGGCGCAAAGATGAACTTCTAACAGATATCCAATAACTCATCAGGAGGAAAAAAATGACACTGAAGAAATTGCTTTTAACGACACTGGCCATCGTGCTTATGACTGCGGGCGCACCTCATCTCGCGTCTGCGCACAGCCTCTGGATCAACATCACGGATCACCAGCCGGCATTTCATCCGAAGTTCGGCGCCCAGACAAAGGCCTACACCGGATGGGGACATCGTCAGCCGGTTCAGGACTTCCTGTCGGTCGATACGCTTCTGGACTACAGTCTGGTTGATCCTTTCGGAAAGAAGGCCCAGATCACACCGTCTGAAGCCGCAGGTTTCCTTGCGGCAGATATCCGCATCAAACAGCCCGGCCACTACCTGGTGTCCGTCATCCGGAAACCAGGCTTCTATACCATGTACGAGGAAGATGGCGCAATCCGCCACCGGACAGGGCCCAAGACGGGCCTTTCCAACATTATCTTAAGCAACCACTTCGAGCAATACGCCAAAAGCCTGATCAGTGTCGGCGACGCGAAGGGTGACGCTTACAAAACACCGGTTGGTCACAGGCTGGAGATCATCCCGCTGGAGAATCCCGCAACGCTCAAGGGGCACGGAGGCGATATGCTGCCTGTGCAAATCCTGTTCAATGGGAAGCCCGCGCGCTATGTGCAGGTTCTGGCCACCTACAGCGGGTTTTCCACAGCGGATGATTATGCCTTTGCGACCGTGGCAAACGGTCAGGGCATTGCCCATATCAGGCTTCTGCATTGGGGGAATTGGTTGATCAAAGCCAATCTCAAAACGCCGCCGTCCGAAGACATGAAAGAGCTGTGCGACGGGATGAACTACACCGCGACACTGACGCTGGAAATTCCATAATCCCGGCAAATATAAACAAGCGCATGGCCTTACTTCCCGGGAGATTCAGCGGCGCCCGTCCGGGCGCCGCGCTCCCATTTCCCGGAGCGATGAAGGAATGGGCAGGCAGCACATAAAAACGCTGGCGGATAGAGCCGCTTTCTGAAACACAATGGAAAAAAGTTAATGACCAAACGAACACGATACATCACAGGACTTATGATCTTTCTTTTCTGTCTTTTGTTCACCCGGCAGGCGGGCGCCGATCCCGGCTATTTGTGGCTGGAACCAGGCCCGCAGATGAGTCGCGCGGGCGGTGGCGATACGGGTGGCAAAAGTCGCGCAGAACACAGAAATTCGAGTTCCTCGCCTGCCGCGGCAAGCCGTCAGGCTACCGGCCACGACGTGGCCGGATCGACCACGCACGCGCCCGAAGCGCCAACCGAACGCAAAGCATCCGCGCAGGCCGATCCGGCGAAAAAAGATGAAAAAAAGCCACCCCGGGAAAAGCGCGCCGCCATGTCGCATCCGGCGCATTACACGCTCATGCTGGGATGGCCGCCAGGTCCCGGGAAAAGCGACGAGTCGCTGCTTGCGGTCAAAGCCGCCATTATCCGGCCCGACGGTTCCACACAAAAGCTATCCCCCGGTCTCGAAACGCCCGATGTCGCACGCATCCGCGATGCTGCGCTAATCCAGGGAAGATACCTCATTTCCGCGTCTCTTCGCCAAACGCAGGGAACGACACGCTACCGCCTCTATACACAGACCGTGATGCGCAACACAGGCGAAAAACCCAAAGGGGATGTCCTTCCCGATCAGACGGATTTCGAGACAGACAAAGCCCGGTTGGTGATGGAAGATCTCAGTCCCGACCCCGGAAAAAATTTCGCCCGCGTGCATCGCAAATACACAGGCGACAAACTGCCATTGAGGATGCATCTGAATGAATTGCCGTTGGCAGGACAGCCTGTGACGCTTGCCACCGCTTCAGGCTGGCGTCAAACCTTGCAGACAGATGAAAAAGGCGAAGTGACTTTTGCCCTGATCAAGGAAAGCTTCCACGATGAGGGGACGAAGAAACGGCCGGTTACCTACTTTGTCACCTCCGAAATCCGTAAGCCTCTCAATTCGCAAGACGGTTACCGGGAAGAAGTCCTGCGCGCCGCTCTGGCCATTATGGTTTATCCCTCGCCATTGGATTGGGAAAGCCGATCCGCCGGGATCTATGTTCTGGTTTTGGTAATGGCCGCAGTCGGCGTGGCCACGGCGATTCGCAGACGGCAAAGGAGGCGGCCATGCGCATAGACCGGATTCGCCTGGTTGTTCAGGCACTTTTCTTTATCTTTCTGATTTACGGGGGCATCCTGGGTTTCTCCATCGGTAATGCGGTTCCGACGATGGCGTGCATCTATGCCGAGGATCGGGGCGGTTCATGCTTTCTATACCCGTTTCAACGATTTATGTCGCTTCCGTGGAGCACGCTTCTCGCCGCCACCATTGTCCCTTTTTTGATTTATCTGGGCACGTTTTTCTTGTGGGGGGTGGTGTTTGGAAAAGCGTTTTGCGGCTGGATCTGTCCGTTGGGATTTTTACAGGATCTTCTGACAAAAGCGCGACACCTATTGGGCATTGACGGCGCGCGATTTCGCTGGGCGTCGCGCGAGCGTTTCCAATGGGTGAAATACGCGCTTCTGGCGCTTTTGATTCTCATCCCCATGGGCATCGGCAGCAGCCTGGCCGGGCTTCCCAAACTCAGCGGCGACTGGGCGGTGCCCTTTTGCCAGATCTGTCCGGGAAAGCCGCTGCTGCCTTTATTTTCCGGTGATATAAGCCACCTGATCATTGATTTTTCATCGCCTGTCAAACTGGCGATGAGCGGCTTGCTGATGGGTTTGACCGGATTGTTTCTGGTCGGCGGCTTTGTGAAGCGTCGCTGGTTTTGCCTGTACTGTCCGATGGCCGCGCTTTTGTCGCTGTTTGACCGTATCGGATTGATCGGCCTGAAAAAGAAAGGTGACACCTGCACGCGTTGTGGCAACTGCTATCGCGCCTGTCCCATGGAGATCCGCGAAATCGCGGATATTCGAGACCGCAAGCACATGGTCACCCAGGACTGCATGCTGTGCATGCGCTGCATTGAGGTCTGCCCGGAAAACAAGGCGCTGTCGGCTACCTTTCTGGGATTTCCCGTTTTTACCGCCTCGGCGGATGGATTTCTGAAACGACACGGCGGCCAGCCGCCCTTGACCCAAGAGGATTTGCCCCATGATACAGATTCAAACGGATCGTGACCAAAAGCTGACCAGACGATTGAAGCTGCACCTGGCCATGTCGGTGCGCGAGATATTCGACGCCATCGCGCTTGAACAAAACCGCCCCGTTGCCATGAGGCCGTTTGACGCGCTTTTCATGAATTTTGCCGAGGCGCCGGACGATATTCTGCCTGCAAAACCCGTTAAGAAAGTCGGCCTTTACTGCATGACGGTTCCCGAAGAAATCGTTTACGCGGCAGGCGCGCTGCCGGTGCGCCTGTGCGCGGGAAGCGCCGACGCAGCCGAAGCCGGCGAGGCGCTGTTTCCGGACGTATCCTGCCCGATGGTAAAGTCGGCCGCCGGATTCACCCGCACAGGGGCGTTGCCGTTCTACCGGCAGTGCGACCTGGTGGTGATTCCGGCCACCTGCGACTGGAAGGTCAAGCTGGGCGATATCCTGAGCCGCCATGTGCCGGTGCTGATGCTCAACGTGCCCAAGCACAAGACCACCGAAACCGCCCGACTGTTCTGGTACGATGAAATCCGCAGACTCTGCCGGGCTCTGGAGAAACTGACACAGACGCGCATCACGCGCGCCAGGCTCCGGGCGTCCATTTCACTGATTCATGCGGCTCAGGCCGAATTCAGGCGGTTTCAGGATCTGCGGGCGGATGATCTGTGTCTCATCAGCGGGCGCGATGCGGCCGAGGTGGCCAACGCCTGGTTTTACATGGACGCGGCCTCATGGACCGGGCACGTCCGACGCCTGAACGAAGAACTGCATAAGCGAAAGCAAAGCGGTCTGGGGGTGATACCCAAATCCGCGCCGCGCGTGCTTTTGACCGGATCGCCGGTCATCTTCCCCAATTGGAAGATTCCTTCTTTGATTGAAAACTCGGGTGGCGCACTCGTTTGCGACGAGCTTTGCAGTTCCGGCAGGCTTTTGTGGGACATGGCCTGCGTCGACGAGCCGCTTTTTGACGATATGCTCGACGCGCTGGCAGACCGGTCGCTGATGCCCTGCACCTGTCCGGTCTTCACCGACGCGAACGACCGCCGGGTGAAGCTTCTGCGCATGATCCGCGACTATCGCGTCGAAGGCGTGGTGCATCACGTGCTCAAGGGCTGTCACCCCTACGACATGGAGTTGCGACCCCTTGAGGCGGAATTAGCCGCCGCTGGTGTTTCGCAATTGAAAATTGAAACCGACTACAGCCCGGAGGATACCGAGCCTTTGCGCACGCGCATCGAAGCGTTTATCGAAACGCTCAAAGGCCGACGGTTGAAATCGGGCGGATCTTTTTAAGGAGGACAGCATGGATCTTTATCTGGGTATCGATATCGGCTCCACCACAACCAAACTCGCCCTGATGGACCCGCAGGGACTTTTGGGAAGCCGCGTTCAGCCCACGGGTGTCAACTGCACGGAAACAGTGGAAAGTGCACTGACCTGTCTGCTTTCAGAAAACGGTGCAAGCCGCGACGAGATCCGCAAAACCGTGGCCACCGGCTACGGCCGACGTCTGATCCCGTTTGCCGACGAGGTCATCAGCGAAATCACCGCCAATGTACGCGGCACATCCTGGAGCTGCACGGAGTTGAACGAACCGGTGCGCACCATCCTCAACATCGGCGGGCAAGACAGCAAGGTCATCGCGCTCGACGCTTTCGGCGTGACGGAAAATTTCGCCATGAACGACAAATGCGCTGCCGGTACGGGGCGCTTTCTGGAAACCGTGGCCCGGATTCTGGAAATCAACCTCACCGATCTGGGGCCTTTGTCATTGCAGGCGGACATTCCTTTGAAAATCAACGCAACGTGCGCAGTGTTTGCCGAATCGGAAATTATTTCACTGATTGCCCGCAAGAAGGACCCGGCCCAAATTGCGGCAGGCGCGCACTATGCCATTGCCCGCCGTCTATCGCGCATGGCCAGACGTCTGGGTGTCAATCCGCCCGTGGTGCTCGACGGAGGCCCCGCGCTCAATGCGGGACTCGTGCGCGCCATTGAAGATGAGTTGGCCTGCGACATCCATGTGCCGAAATGGCCGCAGATCACCGCCGCCATCGGCGCGGCGCTTCTGGCGCGCGACGCGCATCTGGCCGAGGCGGCCTGATGACAGCCTTTTCTTTGCCGCTGGAATATCCGGCCCTGTTTTTAGCCGGCTTGGCTTTAGGGCTGGGCGTATGCAGCACGACCTGCCTGCCGCTCATGGGGGCGTGTCTTTTGGGAAACAGCCGACGGCCTGCAGACGGTCTTTATGCGGCGGCCGCCTTCACCCTGGGCAGGCTTTTTACAGCTACCGTTTTGGGCGGCATCTGCGGCGTTTTTGGAGGCGTGCTCAAAAGCGCACTGGATGGTTCATCATTGATTGCGCTCTCCGGTCTGGTCACCCTGGCGGCCGGCGTGTACCTGATGGCTCGTCCGCGCAAGGCGGCATGTACGAGTTGCCAAAAAGCCGGTGCGCCGCCGCTGCTTCTGGGGCTGGCCAGTCCGCTCATTCCCTGCCTGCCCTATGTCGCCATGATGGCCGCGGCAGCGTCATCCGGATCCTTGTGGAAGGGCGCGTCGGTGGCTGCCGTCTTCACGCTGGGAACCAGCCTCTCTCCGCTCGTCATTCTTGCCGCAGCCATGGGCTGGCTGGGCGCGGGTTTTGCTGCACGTATCCCCAACCAGATCGCCATCTTGTCTCGCCTGGGGGGCGTGGCTGTCGCATTTTGGGGAGTCAGTACTCTATACAATGGGTTGACGATCGTTTAGCCAGCTTTCGCTCGCTACAAAAAGCCATCTAAGGTTCAAGGTTCAAGGTTAAAGGTTAAAGGTGCAAGGTAAAAGGTTCAAGGACAGAAAAGATGGTTTTAAGTTTTCGGTGTTAAGTTTTAAGTAGCAGCGCTTCGCGCTGGAAAACCGTGACCGGAATATGTCAACGCTGCCTTGTCCCCCGCTGGCGGGGGTGGCGCTTTGCGCCGGGGGTGGAGAAAAGTGGCAAGGGTTGTGTGTGATGGCTGAGCTCGAGTGTTGAAGCACGCATCCTATTTGCTATCTTGAGGCAGCCGTGAGGATGATCTAGCGCATCAAAAGCAGGCTTGCCGCCATGACCATCATCCCGGCCATCAGCCCCAGAATGCTGTCGTGGCCTTTGCCATAGGCCCGGCTGGTGGGCAGGAGCTCATCGATACCGATATAGACCATGACACCTGCGACACCCCCGAATAAAACACCCATGACATGCGTCGGCGCAGCCCAGGTGCCGCTTTCGGCAAACACGCAAAGCGCCGCTAAAGCAAGGAGCGCTCCCAGCGGTTCGGCAAGCCCGCTGGCGAGCGAATAGAAAAAAGCTTTCTTGCGGTTGCCGGTTGCATAAAAAATCGGAACGGAAACGCTGATCCCTTCCGGGATATTGTGCAGGGCAATCGCCACGGCAATAGCCACGCCAAGTGCCGGATCATGAAGCGCGGCCAGAAACGTGGCGATGCCTTCGGGAAAATTGTGAATGGTGATGGCCAGCGCCATAAATAACCCCATGCGCAAAAGCCCCGCATGCGTGCGACGGTGATCGTGCGCTCCGGGCGGACGCATATGAGCGTCCTGATAGGAAGCGGATTGAAAATCCGGAAGCGCCGCGCCCGGATCATGAAGCGGCGCCGTCTCCTCTTCGGTATGCGTTTCGTGGGGGTTCTCGGCGGATGGGATGACATTGTCGATGATTGCCATCAAAATCATACCGCCGAAAAACGATGCCGCCGTCAACCACGGCCCCCAGGAATCGCCATAGCGCATGCCAAGCATGTCCATGCTTTTCGGAAAGATTTCGACGAAAGACACATACAGCATCACACCTGCGGAAAAACCCGTGGCCACGGACAAAAAACGGTAGTTGGTCCGTTTGGCCGTAAAGGCAATCACGCTGCCGATGCCGGTGGCCATTCCGGCAAAGAGAGTCAGCCCCAAAGCGATCCACACGTCGTTCATACAGGCCCCCTTTATTCCGGCATACCGATCATAAGCCGCTTAAAGCATTCATTGCGCGCCGTCTCCACACGAAGCGCCTCCCGATATGTCAGTCTCGCCTTGTCGCGTTTTTTAAACCGGTCGGGTTCCACCTGCAACACATAAGAATTGACCTGCCTTTCCCAAAACCACAGGGCCGATCCGAACTGAATATAGCCGGGATCAACGGCCGTCAGGCCTTCCAGCTTCCGGTAAAGCTCCCGTCCGGATGGGCTTTCGTCCAGACAAAAAGCGAGGTAAGCGATTTTATAGTCCACCCGCCGAATGTCTTGCAGATTCGGCAACGCTTCGGTGTTCATAGGATCACGATTGGCTTTATGCAGAAAATGGCCGAAGCAGCATTGCAGCGTAAATGAGCCGGATAGTTTATTCAGACCGGCAATCAAGCCGACAAGAGGCGGATCGATCTCCACCGAAGCAAAGCCGGACAAAATCGCCTCTTTTTGTTTCTGAAATCCCGGATTGGGTTCCAACGTTTTGGCTTTTACAAACGTTTCCACGGCATGACGCCCTTTCTGAATGGATATTATACCGAACGGTCCGCATTTGCCTCGGCCGGCAAAAGCGCCCGCCGTTCACTATTTGTTCGGACTTTATACTACCTTTTTGAACTGTCAAGGGAGTAAAAACGCTCTACACTCTGTCTCAGTTCGATGTCTCGCGAGAGGATTTTTGCGGCAAAAACAAGAAGCGCCTCTGATCACATGCCTTTTTCATTGACACGCCAAAGCGGCTTACCTTATACTCATCGCCAGACATGTTAACGTATTATCAAATACATCAGGAGTTGAAGCGTCAGGAAGCCACCAGCAATGGTCGACCAACAACCGCCGCAAGGAGGTTCAGAGCTAGTGAAAAATCTGTCGCTACGATCCAAAATGGTGCTCGGGGGTATATTAATCGCTTTGATTCCCCTGACCATCGCCGGCGCAGTCACGTTTATCAAGTCTTCGCGCGAGCTGGAAGATGTATCAAAGGTCCAGGCTATGCAACTTGCGCAAAGCCTCTCGAGCATGGTTGAGCTCAGTCTTGAAAAAAATCTGGTCATCCTGGGTTCCATAGCCAACGATCCACAGATCGTCCAAGGTGTATTGAGACATGAATCCGATCGATTGAATAGGATCCTTGCCGATCTTTATACCAAGATCGGAATTGATTATGAAGGATTGTCCATCTTTGACACCGAAGGCATCATCCGCTATGACGGCGCCGACACGACGCGAATCGGCATCTCCGTTGCTGAAAGAGATTATTTTCAGATGGTCCGGCAGGGCAAACCGGGTATCGGACTGGTCACGGCTTCCAAAGCCACCGGCAAGCCCATTTTCGGACTTTGCGCCCCGATGGTGACGAAAGACGGCAGGTTTCTGGGCGCCGTTCTGGGCGTCATCAAAACCGACTTCCTGATGCGATATATATCCTCTTTGAAGATTGGCCAAACCGGCTATGCCTTTATGCTGGACCCGAGCGGCTTGGTTATCGCTCATCCCAATCAGGATTACATCCTGAAGATGAACGCGCGCAATGAAGAAGGGCTGGCGGAAATTGTATCGATCATGCTGAGCCGGACAAGCGGTACGGGGGAATACACGTACCAGGGAATAAAAAGACTTATAGGGTTCTCGCAGGTAGAGCCGACCGGCTGGCGAATCGGCGTCACGCAGCATAAGGAAGAGGTCATGGCATTGGCTTACGCCAACAGAGATCTGACTTTAGCGGTCAGCGGTTTTTCTCTCTTATTAACGGTATTGGCGCTTTTTTTTCTCTCCGGCAAGATCAGCGCTCCTGTTCAAAAATCGCTTATCACCTTGAATCAGGCCATCGAACAGGCCACCGAAGCAATATTCATCATCGGACTTGACAGACGGGTGCAATATGTCAATCCCGCCATGGCGACAATCGTCGATCGTTCGGCCCATGATTTGGTCGGGAAATTTCCGAATCTCGAAAATAATGAACTGAACGGCAGTGACGAGATATGGAAGCAATTGAATAAAGGGCTTGTTTGGAGCGGCTCGATTCAGGGTGCGAGGAAAGATAGCCGGAATTTCGCCATTACTATGACCATCACGCCCGTGTGGGACGATAACGGCCATATCAGTAGTTTCCTGGGTATCGGCAGGGACATCACAAGAGAGCTCATGATGGAGGCGCAGCTAAGGCAAAGTCAGAAGATGGAAGCCATCGGAACTCTTGCCGGCGGCATTGCTCATGACTTCAACAATATTCTAAGCGCCGTCATCGGTTACTCGGAATTGACCCTCGCTTACCTGAAAGACGATGAAAAACCAAGACTCTACTCGGCGGAAATATTGAAGGCCGCGGAACGCGCTCGTGAACTGGTGAACCGGATCCTGATCTTCAGCCGCCAGTCGGAACATCAAAAGCAACTGATTACGCCCAAACACATCATCATGGATACGCTGAAGCTGCTTCGCGCGTCGCTGCCCTCGACTATTGAGATCGTCGATGAAGTGAAAAGCGACTCATTCCTTTTGGCGGATCCGACCCAGATTCATCAAATTATCATGAACCTGTGCACCAACGCCGGTTACGCAATGAAAGCACGCAGTGGAATCCTGAAAGTCACTCTGGATGATTTTGAGGCGGATGAGGAATTTGCCATGAGGCACCAGGAAATCAAACCCGGGCAGTATTTAAAATTGGCAATTTTCGATTCCGGCGATGGAATCCCGGATGAAATTGTCGATCGCATCTTTGACCCTTTTTTTACGACCAAACCACAGGGTGAGGGCACAGGGCTCGGCCTTTCTGTGGTTCACGGCATTGTTAAATCCATGGAAGGACTCATTACGGCTTCGAGTCAGGCGGGAAAAGGAACGACATTCACTGTTTATCTTCCAGTGACTACCTTGAATGTTCCCCGGGATGACGAGCCAACGCCCCGGCAAGACGTACCCGGCGGTTCGGAACGGGTGTTGCTGGTGGATGATGAGGAGGCCCTAGTCAAGGTGGGAAAAACCATACTGGAGGACCTTGGTTACAAGGTAAGCGCCTTTACAAACAGTACGGATGCCTTGACCCACTTCACCAAGGACCCACTTGCCTTTGACGCGATCGTTACGGATTATACCATGCCCCAAATAACCGGATGCGAATTGGCCGGAAAAATTAGAGAGATCAGACCGGATGTCCCCGTTATCCTTTGCTCTGGCTATCTGGACGAAAACGTTGAGATGAAGATAAGAAATGCAGCCATCAACGAATTTATCAGAAAACCGATTACACGAGTTGAACTGGCCAAAGCCATGAGGCGGATTTTCGACAAACAGCAACAGACTGCTTGATCAAGATCACCTTTCTGAAAATGCCTTGTCTCCTTTTCCCATCAGGGGACTCGTCATTTTGCCATGACGGCATGCATGCCCTCGGTCCGGAATGAATTGTCTCCCTCGCTTTAATGTGTTAGGGCTAACGCATTGCGGCGTCCACCAGACTTTTTTCAAATACAGCCATATCGGGCGCAAACTTCGCAAACAGGGTCGTCCTGCGTGCAAAAAAAGATCGCAGCCATACTGCGGATAGAATGGGTCCTTGCAGCAAGCCTGCTTCTGGCAGTCGCGCAACCGGCCCAGGCGCATCCGCATGTATTTATCGAAACGCGCATGGACGTGCAGTTTGACGCTGACGGTTTTTTGGGCATCCAGGTGGAATGGGTGTTCGACGCCATGTTCGGAAATCGCATTATTGCTGACTATGATCGGGACAAAAACGGCCGGTTTGATGACGGGGAGATCGCCCAAATTGAGAAAAAGGCTTTCTCCAATTTGAGCAAGTTTAATTATTTTACCTACATTTACATCGGCAACCGGCGACACGACGTCCGCCAGGTGTCCGATTTTAAAGCTTCGATATCCCGAAAGACTGTTTCGTATACCTTTTTTGTTCCGTATGAGCAGCCATGGGATCAGCTCGACGGAAATATTTTTATCGGGTTTTTCGACAAGACCAATTTTTGTGATTTTCAGTTTCCTGCGGACAGGCCATTTTCCGTGTCCGCGCCGCCGGATTTCGCTATTTACACAAAAATCGTTGCAACCCGGGATGGATGGGTCCGCAACAGGGCCTTTGAGGAACTGAGCCTTCAATACAAGAAACGGTGATGATGAAATTTTATGTTTGCCTCATGCTTGCCTGTCTGCTTTTCTCACCGGCGTGCGCCTGTGCCCAAAACCCGTTTATGTCTTCGGAGGGTGTCACCACGGACGCACAAGGCGATCCGGATGATGCCGCAAGTGAAATGCAAAGCAAAGATCGCTTCCGGCTTACATCTTTGACGCCGGTTCGCTTCCTGACCAGTCATTTAGCGAAAATGCAAAGCGCTGTGCGCCGCGACATGGAAAACCTTCTGGCCGGCCATGGCAACAAGGCGCTGCCTAAGACGGTTTTGCTTCTGGCCTTTTTTTCTTTTTTGTACGGCATGATTCACGCCGCCGGTCCCGGGCATGGCAAGGTGTTTATCGGATCGTATATGATTGCCGGGAGATCACGGTTTATCGATGCGGTCAAGGCGGCCATGACCATCGTGGCGGCCCATACGCTCAGCGCCGGGATACTGATTGTCGCCTTTCTGATTTTTTTCAAAACGGCCACAATGGAAAGCACGACCGCCGCGGAGGGGTGCCTGCAACTCATCAGCGCTGCGTTGATCTGCCTGGTGGGCGCGTATCTTTTAATCCGGGGTGTTTTGAGCGCGTTCAGGAAAGAAACAGACTCAAATGCACCCCCCGGACTCAGAAAAGACAAGGGGCTTTTCGCGCTGGCTTTGTCGGTGGGGCTGATTCCGTGCCCGGGCGTGATGCTGATCATGCTCTTTGCGATTAACCTCGGGATGGTTCCCGCCGGTATTCTTGCCGTTTTATCGATGGCTTCGGGAATGTTCGTCACCATCACCCTGATTGGGGCATTGTCTCTGGCCGCCGGAAAATCAGCGCTCTTTGCAGGGCAGTCCCTGTGGCCGCGCCGCAGGTTTATATCAAACGGGTTGACGATCGGCGGTGCGCTTCTGGTATTGGGATTCGGTTTGCTTCTTTTCGTCGGGTACTAGAGCCCAAACTGCCTGCGACGGCGTCCGGCACGGTCATCGCCCGTATCCTCCGCTGAAAAAACCTGCGGCTGAGCGGGTGCAGCGAAGATCAGACGGCCACAACCTTAATGTTGACATCAACGTTCCCTTGAATGGCGTTCGAATACGGACAGGCTTGATGCCCTGCCGCAACAACCTTTTCGGTATCCTCCTGAGAAAGTCCGGCAACGCTCACCTCCATATCAACCGTCAGGCCGAAGCTGCCTTCATGATTCGCCCCGATGCCCACCGCGCATTTCACTTCGATACTTTTCGGAATGAGCTTTAGCATGCGAGACATAAACTCGCAGGCGCTTCCGAAACAGGCGGCGTATCCCGCCGCAAACAAATGCTCGGGCGTCGTGGTCCCTTCTTTTCCGGGGCCGCCCATCGCCTTGGGAATGGACAAATTCACACTGACCAGTCCGTCGTCCGATTGTGTATGGCCGTTTCGGCCTCCTGTCGCTACTGCATTGGCTGTGTATAAAACATTTATGGCCATTGATTCGCATCTCCTTTTAGAGTAATTTCTCAATCGTCCTGGACAGCTTTTCCGGTTTCGTGCCGGGGGCAAATCTTCGAACCACTTTCCCGTTTTTATCGATCAGGAATTTTGCTCTCACCGGCTGTATCCGCGCACTGGTCCGGGGGATGGACATCCTCGTTCATCCGCTCCAGAAGCGTGGTGACATTTTGTTTAATGGCTTGAAATTCTTCAACCGTCAAACCGCTGCGGCAGAAAAGCTCCATGGGGACGCTTGCAGCCTGCTGCTTCATGGCGCTGCCTTGAGGTGTGAGCGCCACCATGACTTTTCGTTCATCCGTTGGAAGCCGGTTCCGGGTAATCAAACCCGCTGCCTCCAGACGTTTGAGCAACGGTGTGAGCGTACCGGAATCCAGGTACAAAAGCCGGCCGATGTCGCTCACACTCAAGGTCTCATGTTCCCACAACACCAGCATCACCAGGTATTGGGGATACGTAAGATTCAGTTTGGCCAAAAAAGGCCCATAGAGCTTCGTCAACACCCGGGAGGCGGCATACAGCGCAAAGCACAGTTGATTATCCAGCTTCAGAAATTCATCTTCTTTCATATAAACTCGCTTTCATGGAATATGGCGGTCGATTTCTCCAATCAGTGTTCGCGTCTGATCGGGCAGAAGATCGAACCCCGTATCCTTTCTGTAGACGATCCTCATCTGCTTGTCCACAATGATATAGACCCGCTTCGAGACCGGCAGCAATGCGTGGCTGGCACCATACATTTTTATGACGTCAGCTTTTTCGTCAGTTAGTAATGTCACATTGATCAGGCCGTGCCTGGCGATAAAATTGCGATGGGACTGCGCCGAGTCTCTGCTGATCCCCAGAACCTTAATATTGCGTGCTTCGAATTGATTCATGTTTTGTTGAAACTCAACAAATTCGGGTGTTCAATTCCTGCTGTCGTCCTTGGGATAAAAGGCGATCACCGCTCCCCGGTAATCCTTGAGGACATCGCTTAACTTCACCGGTTTCCCGTTTGAATCGGGCAGCGTAAAATCATGTGCCGTTGCATTCTGCGCATTGGATGTCTTTTGAACATCCGTGGATGCGCAGGCCGACAGGACTGCTGCCACCATCACCACCATTACAATAAGCTTCTTTACGTCACGCATGTGTTCCTCCTGATTCAAGTTTTGGTTTGTTTGATCGTTTCTGCTCATTTCATTTGCAAGCAATGGGGTCTCAGACAGACTTCTCCCACCCCTGACCGAAATCGGCAAGCGGCCTGACGCCGGTAACTGAAAACGTTGCTGCCGCAAACATCATTCCGGCTGCCGCCTCGCCGGCCATTTCGCTGACTGCTTTTTTCATCATGCATTGGTTGTCTGTTCCTGAATCAGCGCCTCGGGCAGATCCACGACAAAATGCAGATACAGATCGCTGTGGTCGGGGTGCAGTGGAATCCAGTAGGTATCCGTGATCTTTCCGCCCAGGCGGCTGATGGTGCGTTCGGTCGTTCCGGAAGCCAGCGCTTTATCCGCCAGACAGCTCTTCTTACACTTTGCAGGATAAGGCGAAATGTCGCGGCATTTGACTCCGGCAGGCACGCCCAGATCGCGGGCCAGCTTGTTGGAATCGACAATCATCCTGTTTTTTCGCAAAAGCAGCACCGGATGGGGGAAACCATCCCACATCAGCCGGAATGATTTGACGAGGTCTTCGGATCCGCTGTTTGGGTTATCCAGGTTGTTTTGATTCATGTTTTTCTCCTTTTATCGCTTAAATTTATTTAATTGCCTCATTTTGTATTGTGCGCAATAGTATTTATAACAATGAATGTCAAGCAGAAAAATGCATTTCTGTGGCTTTAGCCCGTTTCCAGAAACAAAGTCTTCTGGATTATTAAGTTTTATATTTTTAATTCTGGTTGATCAAAAAAGTTGAAATATTTCTCTTGACAGACCCTGCGGGGCTGAGGTATTTAGCATTCCAATTGATAATGATAATCAATAACGAAAGGCTTTGAAATACAATGAAGGCGGAGCAGGACATATTCCACAAATTTCTTGCACAGAAAGATTTGCGCGACACGCCGCAGCGGGAACTCATTCTGGACGTCTTTTTAAAACGAGAGGAGCATGTCAGCGCGGAGCAACTCTATGACATCATCAAGAAGCGCGACCCGTCCATCGGGCAGGCCACGGTATACCGTAATTTGAAGCTTCTTTCGGAGGCGGGCCTGGCGCGAGAGGTGGATTTCGGCGACGGCGTGACACGCTACGAACACAACTACAACCACCCCCACCATGACCATTTAGTCTGCCGGGGATGCGGGAAGATGGTGGAGGTAGTGGACTCGGTAATCGAAGAGCTGCAAAAACGCGTGGCTGAACAGTACGGATTTGTATTGACGGATCATGCGCTCTATCTCTATGGCAATTGCGCGGAATGCCGGAAAGGACATCGTAGCGGATAGCGGATGGTGGATGGCGCCGCAGGGGCAGTGGCCCTCCTTTTCTAAACACCTAATGACCTGAAGGTCACACGAGGTGGCACGAGGAGGGTCGGGGAGGATTTAAAAAATCCCCCTCAATCCCCTTTTAAAAAAGGGGGGAAGACCTGAGTCATTCTCAAATTCCCCTTGTTCCCCCTTAAAAAAAGTGGAAATGCTTTGAGTTTCGTTCTAATCCCACTTATCATCCTTGGGAAAGGAGGGGGGGACGATTCAATGCCCACGGTAACCGTCATCCGGGAACTGCAGTAAGTGAGCCTTTTTTATTGGATGACAGCTGATGAATTGATCAGCATTTTTTTAAATTTACTATTGATAATGATAATCATTAGCAAGATCGGACAAAGGAAGGAGAAACAATGATGTCGCCACTGGCATTACTCAATGAAGGAGAAACAGGAGAAATTGTCGAGCGCGCTGCGGGGCTGGACCATGCACACCCGCATCATCACGGTCATGGCCACACCCACAGGCACGGCGGTCATGCCGACTGTTGCGGCGGCTGTAAGACGTGCAGCAGCCACGGGACCAAACATCAGGCATCGGATCACCTGATGAATATGGGCCTCAGACCTGGAAAACAGGTGGAAATGCTCTCCAACAGAGGTGCAGGCCCGCTGGTCTTAAGAGTAGATGAATGCCGCATCGCGGTTGCGCGCGGCGCGGCCATGAAAATTTATGTTCGGAGGATTGAAGGATGACACTGGCGGATTTGAAACCCGGGCAATGCGGGATCATTACAAAGATCAATGTTTCAGGTGCGCTGAAGCGCCGCCTGATGGATATGGGGGTGGTCTCAGGAACCACGGTGCGTGTGGAAAAGGTCGCACCGCTGGGGGACCCGATGGAGGTACACATTAAAAGCTACCAGCTCTCGCTCAGGCGTGGTGAGGCAGATAAAATTGATGTGGAGGCTGCGTGACCATGGAAATGAAATCCAACACATCAGGCAAGTCCAGGCAGGATCATGAGAAAAAAGATCTGATCATCGCAGTGGCGGGAAACCCTAACGCGGGCAAATCCACGCTGATCAACGCCATAGCCGGTTCCCGGCTGCACGTGGGCAACTGGCCGGGCGTAACGGTGGAGAAAAGATCCGCTTCCTTCGAGTTTAAGGGCCGGCAGATCACGCTGGTGGATCTGCCCGGCACGTACAGTTTGAGCCCCTATACGCAGGAGGAAGTCATTGCCCGCGACTATCTGGTGACTCAAAAACCGGATGTGATCATCAACGTGGTCGATGCAACCAATCTGGAGCGTAATTTGTATTTCACAATGCAATTGCTGGAGCTTAACATCCCGCTGGTGATGGCGCTCAATATGCATGACGAGGCGTTGCAAAAAGGGCTTATTATCGATACGGAGAAAATCTCGGCAATGCTCGGCTGCACGGTGGTTCCGACGGTCGCCACGCGGCGCGACGGCCTCGACAGGCTTTTGGAACAGGCGGTGTCTTTCGCCACCGATCCGGAAAATCACACGGCAGGCCATGTGTCTTACGGAGAAGATATTGAAAAAGCCGTGGCTACGATTCTCTCCGAGCTTCCTGCGTATTCGAGTGTACCGCATACTCGCTGGCTTGCGCTTAAGCTGCTGGAGGCAGACGTCCAGGTGATGCAGGCAAGCGGCATTTCAGTCAATGCGCCATTTCTGGGAAAAGCCACACGCCATCTGAGGGCGGCACACGGCGAGGATCTCGAGGCACTGATGGCCGATACCCGATACGCTTTGGCTGCGGGACTGACCCGTGAAGCGCTCCAAAAACCACAAAAGAGAAAAAGGGAGCTGACCGAACGGATCGACGCCGTTGTCTTGAACCGCTACCTGGGAATCCCCGTATTTCTGGTGGCGATGTGGTTGATCTTTAAACTGACCTTTGATATCGCCGGCCCCTTCACCGACTGGCTCGACGGCGTTGTCGCAGGGCCGCTCACCCGCTGGACCTCCACCCTGATGGCGCTTGTTGCCGCACCTGACTGGACGATATCACTGGTCACCGAAGGGATCATCGGCGGTGTTGGCGCTGTGCTCGTATTTCTGCCGCCCATCTTCGCCATGATGTTTTTCATCACGCTTCTGGAGGCAAGCGGCTACATGGCGCGTGCGGCTTTTGTGATGGACCGCGTAATGCATGCCATCGGACTGCACGGCAAATCGTTCATTCCGCTGCTTTTGGGATTTGGCTGCAATGTGCCGGCGGTGTATGCCACGCGCACACTGGAAAACCCGCGCGACAAGGCGCTCACCGCGCTGCTGATACCGCTGATGTCCTGCGGCGCGCGCCTGCCGGTTTACGTGGTTTTTACAGGCGTATTTTTTGCCGCATATGCCGGAACGGTCTTATGGTCGCTCTATATTCTGGGCATTGCGCTGGCCGTGGCAGTGGGCTGGCTCTTCAAGAAAACGCTCTTTCGCGGCGAATCACCGGCTTTTATCATGGAGCTGCCGCCATACCGGATGCCGACTATGAAAAATCTTATGATTCACACATGGGAAAAGGGAAAACACTATCTCATCAAAGCCGGCACGTGGATTCTGGCCATCTCTGTCTTTGTCTGGTTCGGCCTGAATATGCCGTGGGGCGTTGAATCAAAGAAGGATTCCTATCTGGGGATAGCCAGTCAAACCATCGCACCGGTCTTTGCTCCGCTGGGGTTCGGCACCTGGGAAGCCGCCGCATCGCTTCTGACCGGCATCGTCGCCAAGGAAATTGTCGTTTCGACAATGGGCCAAGTCTATATCCCCGAAACCGAAGAAGAAGAAAATCAAGAAGCGCCAACTGTTGGCGAAGAAATAAAGGAAATCGGTGTCTCTTTTATTGGCGCCTTTGGTAACGCGGCTAAAAATGTATTTTCCACCGTTGGTGTTGCCACCATGAGCGCGGAAGAAGACGAAGAAACTGCGGGTCTTAGATCAGTCATTGCGAAAGCCTTCACACCTCTTTCGGCGTATGCCTTTATGGCTTTCGTTCTATTGTATCTGCCCTGCTTCATTGTTCTCGTCGCCATGAGACATGAATTCGGCAGCTGGAAATGGGCAGGGGTGACCATTGCCTATCAGACTGCGCTTGCCTGGACGGTGGCGTTTGTCATTTACCAGGGGGGAAGGATCATAGGACTGGGATGAAGGCGGTGAATGGTGGATTGCACCGCAGATGCAGTGGCCCTCCTTTTCTAAAGGAGGGTCGGGGAGGATTTTTTAAAATCCCCCTCAATCCCCCTTTAGAAAAGGGGGAAGCAAAAAAGGAGATGGATATGAGTTTATTGGATGTGATTCTCGCTGTGTGTATCGTGACGGCGGCGGGGTGGCTGCTTTACCGTAGCCTCTTCAGGAATAAGGGCGGCTGCGCGGGCTGCTCCGGATGCTCTTGCTCGGAGGATCAGCACAAGGAGAAAGACCGCCCAATACGGCTTTCGTGAAAAATCAATTGCAGAGATTGGTCGCGACCGTTGCCTGCCGCGGGGTATTTTGCGATTCCGTTGGATTCGGTTTGAAATCATTGCTTACAAATTCAAATAGAAGGAGAAAAGAAATGAAGCGTGTAGTTTTATCGGTAATGGGTTTTTTTGTGATGAACAGTATGGCGTTTGCGGGGCATCCGCTGGTGACGGATGATGCGGGAACCGCGGGTAAGGGCAGAGGCCAGGTGGAAGTGGGCCTGTCTTTCTTCTACGACAAGGACAAGACTGATGAACTGACAACCTTCA
Source organism: Syntrophaceae bacterium UBA2280 (assembly GCA_002347685.1). Classification (GTDB taxonomy): domain Bacteria; phylum Desulfobacterota; class Syntrophia; order Syntrophales; family Smithellaceae; genus UBA8904. The sequence continues at coordinate 57,697 of DDWS01000045.1, read as the reverse complement.
AAACCGAAGGCGGAGAGGCGGCTGTGGGTGTGACCATCGGCCTTATGGAGACCCTCGACATCGTTTTGGGTGTACCTTATGTGTGGTACACCCTCGACGAAAACGATGTACGCCTGGATCGTGCGGATGGAATCTCGGATATTGCGTTTGACGTCAAATGGCGTTTCTTTGAAAAAGACGGCTGGGCGCTGGCGTTGAAACCGGGACTCAGTCTGCCCACAGGCGATGAGGATCGCGGTCTCGGGGCGGGACGCGCCGCCTATCGGATGTTCCTGATCGGATCGAAAGAATTCGGGCCTGCCGCGTTTCACGCCAACGCGGGCTACATCCGTAACGAAAACAATGCCGACGAGCGCAGGGACATCTGGCATGCCTCCGTGGCAGCCGAGGTAGAAGTCATCAAAGACCTCAAGCTGATGGCCAATATCGGCACGGAAAGAAACGCCGATCCGGGAAGCGATAACCATCCGGCGTTTGCCCTGGGCGGTATCTCCTATGATGTCTCGGAAAAAATCACGATCGATGCAGGTGTGAAGTACGGTTTGACATCCACGGAAACGGATTGGACGTATCTGACCGGCTTGACGATCCGGTTCTAGTGTTGCGTCAAGGACGTCATGTCACTTCGGCCGCCGGGGAGAAATCCAGGATTCCTCTGTCGGGAAAACACCTCCGAAATGACACGGGCCGCGTTGACATGAAACGCGCATCAGCAGGCAGTCAATGGTTCTCCCACAGGCTTCTAAAAGCCTGTGGGAGACCTGAATCTGGAAGTGATTTTTGCAACAGAGATCCGGAAACAACTTCGTCCGGCAGACGGATCATTCTTCCGATTTCATGAGACTGGCTTCCTGCCATCTGGCGGAGGTGACTTTCCAATCGCTGTCTTCTTTTTTCAGGGTGACATCAAAGTTCCAGACACCGAGCAACTGTGGAATCACATCCGTCAAAGACCCGGCATTTTCTGCACTGGTCAGGACGGCCTGAAATACGGCATCGGCCTGTGTATTCAAAACGGATACCTCCAGATCGCGGATATAAACCTTTATCTTCGGGTATCGAAAGAAGTAGCCGACAAGCAGCCCGTGAATGCCTTGATAGTCGAAGCCCTGTGGATCGCGGTAACTCATGGAAAGATTCTGCCGAATCGTTTTGACATCCTTTTCTTCACCGGCTGCCTGGATGTCGGCAATGACTTTTTTCACCTGGCCCTCTTCGGTCTGCCTGGAACAACCGAACATAACGATCGCATAAGCGACAACCAGATAAATCGTCACAACGCGTTTCATGACGCCTCCTTTCATTGAAGTCTGTAAGAATTTTTCCACGGGCTTTTCACGCGGATTACAACGTCTTGTCAATATTTCCCGGGCCGCCGCATTCCGGCGTATAACAGGTGACATTTTTAAATTCGCATTTTCTAAAGCAAGACGGGCATTGTTCCGGAAGGGTTTGCGCCTTCAGGATATAGCCGCACTCCCTGCACTTCCAGAACGTCTGTCCGCAAGCGGGACAAATATCATCATCGAAGGGCGCCTCGGATGTATATCCGCAATTCGCACATTCTTTCGAAGCCATGGACATGCCTCCTTGAAAGGAAATTCTATCATGGATGATCAGGGGCTATGATGACAGCATTTTCAAAGAAGTCAACGGGTATTGAAATGGATCACCGTGTGATGTCAGCCCACATTCGGCAGGGTCCACTGATCACCCAGCCATTTGTTGAAGGCCGCACTCGAACTGGGAGAGCCGGGGGATCCGGCGAAGGGATAAAGCGTGATCTCCCCCAGGCGCAGACCGCGTGTGGTGTTGTACATATCCACCCGGACGAAATCCAGTTCGCGTCCCAGGCGCCCGGCTGCCGCAACCATTTCTTCGAGTGAGTCGGGCCGCTGATAAAGCTGATCGCCAAGAACGGGTTTTGTCTTCGTTTCGGGGAAGAGATTCCAGTCGCAATCGAAAAACAAACGGTCCACATGATTGATCCGGAAGATGGCCCCCGTGATGCTGATGGCTTTGACCGATCCTCCCATGACGTAAATTTTATAATCTCTCAAAGCGCCGCCGTCCGCCTGCCTCAGCGGTTCCTCGACGATCAGTTTCGGCTCGATCGGCTGATAGGCCCACTCATCGGCCAGGTATTTTGTGTGCAACCATTGATGGCACAGCGCAACGCATTGCTCACGCGAGAGCCTGAATTTTTCCAGATCGCGCGGTTCCATGGGCGAACCGTCCGGCTGGATAAAAGCGTTCCCGTTGGCGAAGCGGTAAAGTTTCGAATCGATACAGGCAATGTTCCAGCCGCAGCCATGGTTTGCCTTGATGAAATAATTTTCAGGCAACCTGTCGAACGGCAGGGTTTCAGGCTGATTGGTGACATGATAAACCTCCGCCGAAAGGACACCCCGGTCAAGGGCGTATTGCTTGACCGCAAGTTTATCCTGGACGGCGACAAACAGAGGATTGCGGTCATGTTTCTTTCGCCAGCGAACCTTCCAGGCAAAGCTTTTGTCGCGGGCTTCCCGCCAGGCCGTAAGATATCGGGAGGGTCTGTTGATTAACTTTACAAAAAGATCGGTCGCTTTTTCGTATGCATCTTTTATCATTATCATGATTCTTTCCACCGGGGATTGCCTGGGGGGTCCGCCAGCGCGCCGCAGGCCGTTTTCTCGAATCGGGGTTGCGCTATTCCAATTAAGACCGCACCGGAGGCGGGAGTATAAAGAGCGACTGTGGGCGTGTCAAGAAAATCCTGAAGGAATGTTTCTTTGTTAGTCACCTGTGTCATTCGACTACTCTTCCTTTGATTCCTGCCCCGCAAGGAGCGGCTTTCGGCCCTTGCGGAAGTTCAGCCAAACCGTTGTGGCCATAGACAGGATAGTCAGAACGATCAGGATCAGGCTGATCGGGCTTTTGAAAAGATAGGAGAGCAGGTCCCCTTGCGAAAGGATCAGAGCCTGCCGAAATCCCGTTTCGGCAAAGGGCCCGAGGATGAGGCCTAGAATCATCGGCGCCGGGGGCATACCGATCTTACGCATCAGAAAGCCCAGAAAGCCGAAGGAGAGCATCGTCACGACACTGAACATGCTGTGGTCGAGTGAGTATGAGCCGACCACGGAAAACAGGACAATGACGGGAATCAGCATATAGTTGGGCAATGCGGTGATATGGGAAAGGTAGCGCGTCGCGTACATTCCGATGAACCCCATAAGGATGTTGGCCAGAAAAAATCCGATGATCACGGTGTAGATGATGTCGCCGTGGGACTCGAAGATCTGGTGCCCCGGAACGAGCCCCTGAATAACCAGCGCGCCCATCAGGACCGCCGCAGAGGGGCTGCCCGGAATGCCCAGCGTCAGCATGGGAATCATTGCGCCGCCTGTATTCGCGTTATTGGCCGTCTCCGAGGCGGCGATTCCTTCAATCGCTCCCTTGCCGAAACGTTCCGGTTTTTTGGAAAAGCGTTTCGCCTCATTGTAGCTCACCCAGGAAGAGATATCTGCGCCCACACCGGGAAGGATGCCCAAAAGGACGCCGATAAAGGACGAGCGCAGGACCGTGGTCTTGATCTTGCGGATTTCCGACAGGCGGGGAAAGACGCGCCATTTCAACCCGCCGGGTGCATCCACCCGCCGGATGCTTTTGTGCGACGACTCGGCCATGACCAGCACCTGGGCCATCGAAAACAGGCCGATGACGGCGGGGACGAACGCCAGACCCGCGTGCAGGCCGTTGAAACCGAAACAGAAACGCGGGTAGCCAGAATCCAGATCCAGTCCGACGGTGCTAAACAACAGCCCCAGAGCGCCGGAAAGAAGCCCCTTGGCAACACTGCCCGAGGAAAGGGAGCCGACAACGGAAAGGCCGAAGACCGCAACGAAGAAGTATTCGGCAGGGCCGAACAAAAGGGATATCCGCGACAGGGGTGGCGCCAAAAGCAGCAGCGCCAGGGCACTCACGGCGCCGCCGACCATGGAGCTGAAGGTGGCGATGCGCAGGGCCTTGTTGGACTCGCCCCGCCGGGTGAGCACAAAACCGTCTAAAACGGTGGCGGCCGATGCTGACGTACCCGGCGTATGAAGGAGAATCGCCGAGAAGGATCCTGCGTAAATTGACGAAGCATAGACGCTCACCAGCATCAGCAGCGCCGGAATGGGCGGCATGACGAAGGTGACGGGAAGCAGCAGGGCGATGGCCATGTTTGAGGTCAGTCCCGGAAGAAAACCCACAACGAGGCCGCCACAGATGCCTCCCAGGATGGCCAGGATGCTCGACGATGATGAAAGATTGGATAAAACGATCAGGATGTCCGGCATGGCAAAGATTCTCCCTCAGGTCTCAAACAAACATCAACCCGACGGGCAGCTGGACCATCAGGAATCGGCTGAAAAAAAGATAGATAAAGAGGATCACCCCGGCTGTGATCATTAAGTAGACGGGCTTACTTTTTGCCCCGAGCGCAGGCAGCAGCAGCAATGCCGTCAAAACCGAGCCCGCGAGATAACCGATCAGAACCATCAGAAGGACATACAGAAGACAAAGCCCGAAAAGCAGATAGGGACGAGCGATGTCGCGCCGCTGAATCACCGGGGCCGATTCGGCGGAAGATTTCGATTTGCCGGGGAACGTCTGGACAAACATCATGGCGCAAAGAACGATGATCACCGCCAGGGCGAACCTGGGAAACAAATCGCCCCCCATGGGAAATGCCCGCGCCAGAACGTAGAGCCAGATACAGACGCCGGCAATAAAGAAAGCGACGCCGCGGTCGATCCAATGAGTTTTCATGAGAAGGGTCTCCCGGCCTAATGGCCAGCCGGGGGCACGAAACTGCACCCGGCTGACTATCCCTACCAGCCCATCAGGGTCTTGATGTGCTGTTCGTAACTCTTTATCGTTATCTTGTACTCGGCTTCGGGGATCACTTTCAGACCCAGGCCCAATTGTTTCGCCTTCGCCTGATGTTCCGGCGATTCAATCACCCGGGCCAGCGCCTCGGTCAGAGACTGGACGATTGCGTCGGGAAGGCCTGCCGGGGCGCCAATACCGCGCGTACTGGCCCATTGTGCGTCATAACCATGTTCCTTAAAGGTTGGAACATCCGGCAGGAAAGGTGAGCGTTTTTCATCCATCACGCCCAGGACAATCATATCCCTGCTTTGGTGATTTTGGAACACCTCGCTCACATTGGCGCCGAGGATATCCACGTGGCCACCCAGAAGCTGCGAGCGGCTCAAGGCCGTGCTGTTGTTGTGGATGACGTTCATTTCGATTCCGGTTATCCTTTTCATGTCCAGATAGGCCAGGTGATCGTCGCCGCCGTTGCCGTGGGTGGCAATGCTGAATTTACCGGGCGACTTCTTGATCGCCCCGATCAGATCTTTGAGGGTTTTATAGGGACTGTCTGCCCTCACCGTCCAGACACAGGGATCGACTACATGGTTCATAATCAGCGTGAAGCTCTCAATGTTCTCCGCTCTTTTCAGCCGGGGATCAAGATAACCCATATACATATTGGGGATATTCAGGTAGCCGATCGTGTAGCCGTCCGGGTTGGCGTTGGCGATGGCGGCCCATCCGGTCCAGCCTGCACCACCTGTGATGTTCACGACAACAAAGGGCTTGCCTGTAACCTTTTCCAATCCCTGGGCCAAAAGGCGTGCCGTGATGTCCGTGCCGCCGCCCGGCCCGTAGGCGACAATCAGCTTCACGGGTTTTGAAGGCCAGTCGGCTGCGGCTGCCGGGACATACGGACCAACGGTTAAAAAAGCAAGCGACACAAAAGCGAGTACGAATTTTTTCATGACTGTTTTCCTTTTTCGATCGTATCGGGGATACAAGAACCGACGGCGGCCGTACAGCCCACACCTGAGATTGACCGAAGCGACTGTCCTTAACGCGCGGTCGATTATAATGTATGGAACAACCCTGTCAAGAGAAAACACCCTGAAAAAAACTTATTGACAAAACGTTAGATTCGGCTATATTCAACCCAGTTAACGTTAAGTGGATTTAGGGAGGTGTTCTATGTCAGGTTTTGTAAAAAAGACGATAGGCGAGGTGATCAAAGATACGGCCGGGCGCTTTCCGGAACATCCGGCTTTGATTTCACCGCAGTTCAATGTCCGCCACAGTTACCAGGAGCTGTATGACCAGTGCCGCAAGACGGCCAAGGGGCTTCTGGCGCTGGGCATTCAGCGGGGCGATCACATCTCCGTCTGGACAACCAATATTCCGGAATGGGTTTATCTGCAATACGCGCTGGGCATGGTCGGCGGGGTTCTGGTTACGATCAACACGAACTATCAATCACATGAACTCGAATACATCCTCAAGCAATCCGATTCCACAACGCTTTTCCTGATCGACGCCTACCGCGAAACCAGTTTTTATGACATCGCGCGTAAAGTGATGCCGGAGCTGGACACCTGCGCCCCCGGAAAACTGGCGACCGCCGGCCTGCCGCTTTTAAAGAATGTCATTTATATCGGAAAAGGCGGAAAGAAACCCGGTATGTTTTCGTTTGATGATCTTCTGGAAATGGGCGAGGCAATACCGGATGCTCAACTGGATTCACGCATGGAATCGCTGGATGCCGACGATGTCATCAACATGCAGTACACCTCCGGCACGACCGGTTTCCCCAAGGGCGTGATGCTCACACATTCAAACATCGTCAACAATGCACGCATGGTGGGCGACGTCATGGGCATGACGGATCAAGACAGCCTCTTGATTCAGGTGCCTCTATTCCACTGCTTCGGCTGCGTCATGAGCACGCTCAACTGCGTGTATCACGGCTCGACAATGGTTGTTCTGGAATATTTCGACCCCGAGAAAGCCCTCGAAGCCATCGACAAGGAAAAATGCACGGCGGTAAACGGTGTGCCGACGATGTTCATCGCGATCTTGAATCACCCGGACTTTGACCGTTACGATCTGAAATCCCTGCGAACCGGCATCATGGCGGGTGCGCCCTGCCCCACCGAAGCGATGAATCAGGTCCGCACAAAAATGCACTGCCCCGAAATCGTCATTGCGTTCGGCCAGACGGAGTGCTCGCCCGTGATGACGATGACGCGACGCGACGATCCGGTCGAACTGCGCGTCTCCACAGTCGGCCGACTGCTTCCGGACATTCAGGGAAGAATCATCGATCCTGAAACAGACAAAGACCTCCCGCCCGGCACACAGGGCGAAATCGTGACGCACAGTGCCTGTGTCATGAAAGGCTACTACAAGATGCCTGAAGCAACACAAAATGCAATTGACCAAAACGGCTGGCTGCATACAGGCGATCTGGGCGAAGTGGATGAAAACGGCTATTTCAAAGTAACAGGCCGGATCAAGGATATGATCATCCGGGGCGGCGAAAACATCTATCCGCGGGAAATTGAGGAGTTCCTCTACACGAACCCGAAAGTCGCCAACGCCCAGGTGATCGGGGTTGCCGATGTAAAATACGGTGAACAGGTGCTGGCCGCCGTCCAGTTAAAAAACGGCCACACGGCAACGCCTGAAGAGTTTGCCGACTTCTGCAAGGGCAAAATCGCCCGGCACAAGATTCCGAAGTACTGGGAATTTGTCAGCGACTACCCGATGACCGCCAGCGGCAAGATTCAGAAGTTTAAGATGAAGGAGATGTTTGAGAAGAAGCTCATAGCTCATAGCCCATAGCCTACAGCCTATAGCCTATAGCCTTCAGTAAATAGATATGAGGTAGTTCAAGATATGAGCAACATTATCAACCGCGACACCATCGGCGACATGGCCCGGCGAACCGCAACAAAATACGGCGACAAAACCGCTATCGTCTTCCGCGATTTAAAGCTGTCGTTTTATGATCTCGAGCGCGAGTCCAGGCGTTTTGCCAATCTCATGACCCGCTACGGCGTGAAAAAAGGCGACCGGGTGGCGGTCTATGCCTACAATTCGCACTATTACCCCATCAGCATGATCGGCCTGGCCAAGATCGGCGCCATTCAGGTTCCCATCAATTACATGCTCAACGCCGAGGAAATCGCTTACATCGTCAATCATTCGGGCTCCCGTGTTTTTATTGTGGAAGACATCCTCTATCCGGTCATTGCCGGGGATCAGGATAAATTCTCCATCGTGGAAAAATGGGGGTTTATCCCGCTGGGGGGTTCCGGCGTCCCGGATGGCTTCTTCGACTTGATTGCAGAAATGGAGATGATGTCCTACGATGAACCACAGGTGGAAGTCGGCGCGGAAGATATCGTTCAGATTCCCTACACCAGCGGCACGGAATCCAAACCCAAGGGCGCGATGCTCTCTCACCGTGCGCTGATGTCTCAGTATCACAGCTGCATCTTCGACGGCCAGTATGAAACCGATGATGTCAGCCTTCATGCCCTGCCCCTGTTCCACTGTGCCCAGCTCCACTGCTTCCTCATGCCCTATCTGTATGTCGGCGCCACCAATGTGATCATGCATAAGGCGGATCCCCTGGAGATGATCAGACTCATCGAACAATATCAGATCACCCATACGTTCGCACCGCCTACCGTCTGGATCGGGATTTTGAACCATCCGGAATTCAAGAATCATAACCACGCCAGTCTGAAAAAAGCCGCCTACGGCGCGAGCATCATGCCGGTAGAAATCATCAAGCAGCTTTCTGTAACCTTCCGCGGGCTGAAGTTATGGAATTACTACGGCCAGACGGAGATGGGACCGGTGGCCACCATCCTGAAACCGGAGGATCAGCTCCTCAAACCCGGCTCGGCCGGTAAACCGGTTCTTAACGTAGAAACACGGCTGATGGACGATGAAGGAAGATTCGTTCCCATGGGAATGGTCGGAGAGATCGTACACCGGTCCGGCCATGTCATGACCGGCTATCTCAACGACCCGGAAAAAACGGACGACGCTTTCCAGTACGGCTGGTTCCACAGCGGAGACCTGGGCCGGTTTGACAGCGACGGCTATCTGTATGTGGTGGACCGCAAGAAAGACATGATTAAAACGGGCGGCGAAAACGTGGCGTCCCGCGAAGTCGAAGAAGTGCTGTATCAATATCCGGGCATCGAAGAGGTGGCCGTCATCGGTCTGCCCGATCCCAAGTGGATTGAAATCGTGGCGGCGGTGGTCGTGCCGAAGAAAGGTATTACCCTTGAAGAAAAAGAGTTGATTGCTTATTGCAAGACCAATCTCGCAGGGTTCAAATGCCCCAAGAAGATCATTATCACCGACATGCTCCCTAAAAATCCGTCGGGAAAAATTCTGAAAAGGGAACTCAAAGAAAAGAAAGCCCTTTCATGAGCGAAGAATACACATCCATCGGCGAGCTCGCGAAAAATCTGGATATGAGCCAGCGGACCATCCGCTACTATGAAGAAATCGGCCTGCTCAACTCCATCAAACGCGTTGAAGGCGGCCGCCGCATCTATACCGAGGCGGACCTGCGGCGTCTGAAGTTGATCAAAAGGCTCAAAATCATGGGCATGACCCTCACCGAAATGCAGGAACTCGAAGCCATGTGGACCTATGAGAAATCCAACGAAAAAGTTCTCAAACGGCTTCTGGAACTTCTCGGAAATCACTTAAAAAGACTCGACGACCGCATTGCCGATCTGGACATTCTGCGCCACGAAATCCTGGAATATAAAGAACGCATACAGACGAAGATCGGGAAATAGGGTTATGGTTCATAGCTTATGGTTCATAGCTCATAGTTAGTTGATCATGGAACTATTTGCTTGAGTTTTTATCAATACTATACTATGCGCCACGAGAGCCGCACAATACTGCGGCGAGCGGGGAATCTCTGCCTGCATAACCGGGGAAAAACCGGGCCGGGCAAAGAAAATTTGTTCATTTAAGAAAACGAAAGAAAAGCGCTGAAACGATGATCAGAAAGGTTTTTAATCCCTCGATGGGGTGGGTATTATTTTTAATCTGTGCCTTAATCCTTCCGGTTTCGATCGGTTGCGGCAGAAACGACAATGTTGCATCTACGGATAGAGTGGTCATCGTCCAGCATGATACGGAAGAACTCCCGGACAGCGTGAACCATGTTCGTTACGCGACGCTCGATGCTGACGGCAATCGCGCATACCTGCCTTCCACGTTTCTTTTGTCGGGATCCCATCGACTCACGGGCTTCCCCTCAAACGCAGTAGCCATCGTCACAGAGTTTCATACGGAAAATTGGGAAGAATTATACGAGGATGTCCAGCCCATCCCCACGACAACCGGCACCTATCTCATGTCCGCGCAATACTCGGGTGCACAGTTTATGCCGAAACGCCTCGCCATTGTGGATATGGATGAAGCAACCGGCAATATTCTTGTCAGGGGCAACCTGCCGCTGGTGAAAAAAACAATGGGCGAGTGCTACCCCGAAGAAGACCGCTGTTTTGCCTATGACGGAATCAACGCTAAAATGAAGGAAAGGATGCAAGATATCAACCCCCACGCACCCGAATTTGATCTTGAAAACTACGACGTCATCGAGCTGGTTCTTCATGACGGCGCGGGCAACCGGCCTGAACTCGACATTGAGATGAAAGCGCTCGGCCGTAACGTCACCAACATTGCCTGCGGCGCAACGTGGCTGCCCTACCAGAATTGTCCCGCATGGGATCCGGAAACGATGTATGCCGCAACAGATGCAACAAAGAAACTGTGGGGGCTCATCTGGTGGCCCATGTATCCCTGCGGCAGCAAGCCATGCGACGACACAGTACCAAAAGTTGACGATGACACGGAAACACAAATCGCTCTGGATAAATTCAAATTCAGCCAGGCACCCGCACACCTTAAAACATTGCTGACCACGCATTCCACCACGGCAAAAAAGAAACTCATTTATTTTCACTGCATTCAGGGCGCTGACCGGACAGGGTCGCTGCATTTGGCCTACATCATGGATCAAAATCCGGATATGTCCTTTGCCGATGCGCTCGACCGGGTATGGAAGGGAAAACGAGAAGGGTCCGAAGTGGCTCAGTTAGACTATCTCCATGATGACGTGAAGCCCATGTGCAAATTTGTGGGAACCGCCTGGCGCTATTGCCAGGAAAAAAACGGGGCGCAGGCGGATGAGCGATGCGGGACGCTGGAAGATTTTAACCAGGTAAACTGCAAACCGTAAGAAAGACGACGCCAAGCCGCGCATCACTTCATCGCGCGGCACCTGCCGGATCAAAAAAAAGGGGCGGTCGCGTGAAAACGCCGACCACCTCTTTTTTTGTACCTATCGCCCATAGCCTATCGCCCATAGCCTATAGCCTGCCTTCCTACATCTTCATCCCGCCGTCGCAGAAAATGATCTGGCCGGTGATAAACGAACTTTCGTCTGAGGCCAGAAACAGCGCCAGGTTGGCGATGTCCCGGGGAGAACCCTTGCGGTTCATCGGTACCAGATACGGAAGCATGGCGTCCATTTGCTTGATAGACTCCGGCGGCATATTTTTCATCATGTCCGTCCAGATCATGCCCGGCGCGATCGCATTCACGTTTACACCTTTCGCTCCCAGCTCTTTGGCCGCGGTTTTGGTCATCCCGATCACACCCGCCTTGGTCGCGGCATAGTTGAGCTGTCCGGCATTTCCCAGCGCGCTGGTCGATGAAACATTGATGATTTTTCCATAACCCTTCTCGCGCATCACGCGCGCCGCGCACTGAATGCCGTAGAATACTCCCGTCAGATTGACGTCGATGACGGCATCCCACTGATCATCCGTCATCTTGTGTAAAATGCTGTCGCGGGTAATGCCCGCGTTGTTGATGATGATGTCCAGCGTGCCGAATTCCTTGACCGCCGTATCCACCATCTTCTGCACGGTTGCCCGATCGGACACAGAGCCTACAACGGCTATGGCCTGACCGCCTTTGGCCTTGATCTGATCCACCACGTTTTTCGCATCGGCTTCGTTGACGTCATTGACGATAATCTTCGCGCCTTCTTCAGCAAAGAGTAAAACAATCCCTTCACCAATGCCGCGTCCTGATCCGGTTACAATCGCTACTTTGTCTTTGAGTCTCATACGGTCTCCTTGAAAAATTTTATTTCGGGCAGGGCCCGATATACTTCCCTTTGATTTTGCTGGCCATCTGCATTTCCGGTTGACCCTGCATTTGAAAACGGGTCGCAGATGATCCTTCCATCGAACTGCCTGTATAGGTATTCCTGCCGTTCGTAATCATCACACCTTCCCTGCCCTTGCACTCCACGGTATAGGTCACGGTGTTTCCGCTGATTTTCTGGCTGGTTGTTTTGCAATCATAGGATTTATCCTGGTTTTGGGGAACAGGATCGTTCTTCGTGATGCATTGCCGGAACGTGGCCGGCGGCATCTGCTGCGGCATGCCTTTGATTTCCACCTGGGTGGTCATTTCCCACATGCCGTCTTTGAACTGAGCCCAGGCGCTGAAAGAAAACGCGAAAGAAATCAAAACGACAAACAGGATAATGTTCTTTTTCATCACAGATCTCTCCTTATTTGAATTTGCAGTCTATAAAAAACAATCCCCGTCATCTGCCTTTCAGACGGGCTACAAGGCGGCTGCCGGAAACTCAGCCGGCCGGTTTTTTGCGGATGATTTCCCTGCACAGCGCCAGATAATCCTCCGCACCGTGGCTTTTGGGAGCATATTCAAAAATGGACTGCCCGAAACTCGGCGCCTCCGCCACGGCAATGTTTTCCCGGATAACGGCCTTAAAAACCCGCTCGCCGAAACGCTCGCGTACCTTGTCCATAATGGCGTTGTTGAGTTTCTTGCGGCCGTCATAGCGCGTGGCGATGATACGATAAGTCGGCAGATTTCTTCTATGTTTCTTTTTGACTTCCTCAATGAGATTCAAAAGCCTGCTCATGCCTTTGAGCGCAAGGAATTCCATCTGCAGGGGAATAAACACTTCATGACAGCTCACCAGGGCGTTTTGCGTCAGAAGACCGGCGGCCGGCGGGCAATCAATGATGACGTACTGGACATCGGCAACCGAAGCCAGACGGTTTTTCAAAACCAGCTCCCGCCTGGGAATATTCATCATTTCGGTTTCCAGCTTCGTCAGATCAAGATTTGCGGGCAACACCTTCATGCCCTTGATGTCCATGACCGCATCGGCCAGCGGCGTCGTGCCTTTCATCACCGAATAGATCGTGCTATTTAAATCATGGGCGTCGAGCCCCAAAGAATAGGTCAGATGCGCCTGCGGATCAAAGTCGACGACCAAAACTTTTTTATTCAACAGCGTAAGGCCTACGGCGACATTGAGCGCGCAGGTCGTTTTGCCGACGCCGCCTTTCTGATTGCAAAAAGCGATGATGTCAGGATTGGACATGCTTAAAATCTCCCGGAATCCATTTCAGGCGAGCGTCGCGATAAAGTCTTTGGCAATCGCGGCAATTTCCGCCGGTTTTTGCATGGGGATCAGATGCCCGGCGTCGGGAACCGATCCGTATTCCCCTTGTGGAAGAAGTGAAACGGCCCGCCGGATATCCACCAGGCCGATGTTGGGACTTTTTTCGCCCTCAATCACACGAACGGGACAAGGAATTTTTTCCAGAAGCGGCCAGGGATCACGACTCCATCCCCCCATGAACATCGCGGCCTCGCTCTCCGGCGTGCAGGTCAGCTGCATGTCACCCGCAGATAATTTTTCCATGCCGAACTGCTTGTAGAGGTTGAGAACCCTGTCATCCCAGTCCGAAAATAACGACCGCGACTTGAGGTAAGCCATCGCTTCGTCTTCGCTTTTCCAGTGGTTGACTCTTTTGATCGATTTGGCGGCCAGAGGGTGATCCTTGACGCTGGGTGTCAGCTTGTAAAATTCATCCGGAAGGAAAATCGGCTCAATGAGCAGCATGCCGCGTGATTCAAGTCCGTTTGCGGCGGCGGCAATGGTGAGCACCGTCGCACCCATCGAATGACCGACCAGCACAGGATTTTCAATTTTCTGCGCGCGGCAGAAAGCGGCAAGATCGGTGGCAATCACTTCCCAGCTCAATCCCCCTTCATGCGGATCGCACGAACGATAGTTGCAGATGTAAGGCGCCCAGATGGTATATTCGGGGCTGAAATGCTCAATGACGGGATGCCAAAGCCAGGGCAAAAACCCGGTGGCGTGCACGAAAACAATCGGACGGGCGCCACCTTCATAATGAAGATAGGGCAGCTCGGCGCCGCCCACATTCTGATGCTTTAAATCCGGTATATTGATGATCATAAGCGATGAATCACACGTTCGCCACGCGGCAAATCCTCTCGTAATTTCCTGCCTGCGAAAAAAAAAGGCCTGCGTTATCCGGCAACACTGCGGGCTGCATGCAATTCCTCGACGGACAGAATCTTGTCAATATCGAGCAGAATCTTAATGCCGCCTGATGCCTTGGCCATTCCGAGAATGTATTCGGTATTGAGTTTCGTTCCGAAAGAGGGCGTCTCTTCAATTTCACCGGCTTTGATGTTGAGAACTTCCGACACGGAATCCACAACAATCCCCATCATCACCGTCCGGCCGGCCGCGTTGACTTCGACCACAATGATGCAGGTACGCTCGGTATATTCGGCAGACGGCATGGTGAATTTCAGACGCAGATCAATGACCGGAATTACTTTGCCACGCAGGTTGATCACACCCTTGATGTAAGCGGGCGTCTGGGGGACAACCGTCACCGGCATCATGCCAATAATCTCCTTAACCTTCAAAATGCCGATGCCGTATTCCTCGCCGGCGAGGCTGAAAGTCAGATACTTGCCTTCCTTATCGGTCATTGCTTTGACCGCCTGATCGATTACGCTGGATTGCTCTGCCATGATTCTTCTCCTCCATTTCATAAAAAACATAACCGGGATGATTTATCGGCACACCCGGCCGACATTCATGCCTAGAAAATAAAAACCGCGACGGCGACGACCGTCGTATAGTTGTTATCCTTACAGATTTTAGATTGGGTGGCATTGAGCGTGCGAACGATCTTGCCGCTGATTTTGAAGATTTCCTTCTTCTCGTCCCAGCTCTCGTCCACGTTAAAATCGATGCCCAGCGTGGAGGCCAGCATCGCGGCGGCCAGATCTTCGGCGTGATCACCCGTCTGCTTTTCGGTCATACCGAAGGCGTGATGCTCGCTGATGTATCCGTAGGACATTTTGTCCGCGGGAATGGCACAGCCCACCGACGCGGCCAGAAGCCTTTTGGGCTCATTCGAGCAACAGCGGCTCATCACGCAATACGTGATGGCACCCGGGATCAGCTCTTTTAATCCCTGTGATTTGGGAATCATTTTACAGCCGGGCGGAAAAATACTCGAAACCTGAACCAGGTTGCACTTCTCAATGCCGGCGGCACGCAAGGCGCGCTCAAAGGAATGCAGCTCATCTTTGTGCGTGCCGACGCCTTTGGTAAAAAAAATCTTTTTGGGAACAAAATCCTTCATGTTTATACTCCTTGATTACCCGACCCAAAACAGGCATGCATCGCCCGAATCATCAGCCTCCGGCTGTCTGAACGAAAGCGGTATTGGCATAAAGGTATTCCACCTTCTCTTTGTGTTTGAGCTCTTCATTGGCCATCTGCAACAGCATGTTGCGGATATCTCCTTCGGGATGCAAAGACGCCATTCCCACATACAGGTTGTATGAATTCAACTCACGGGCGGAAGCCAGCAGAAAAGCGTCTTTGCTCGCCATGTCATACTGGACCCCGGGAGAGACGACAAATTCCGTCACCTTGCAATCGGGGACATTCTCTATATTCGTTGCGTTTCCGATGAAACTTTCCTCCCGATAGCGCTCCAGGTACTGTTTATGCCCCATTTCCTCCTTCGCCAGATAAAGCAGCGTGTCTTTAGCCGCTATATCGGTCACACGCGCGGCCAACTTTAGATAAAACCGGTTGGCCTCCTCTTCATTGGCGATCGCTTTCGCGAGAATCAATGTAATATCTTCTTTTTTCATAGAATGCCCCACTTTCGGGAAATGGAATCAGTAATCGGTCAGGGTAGAAAGACCGCGCTCTCCCACCAGAATAATGCGGGTGTGCGTCAGGCGCGTGGAAATCACTTTGGCTGTCGCCTGCATGATTTTGAAACCCAGCGGGCAGTCGTCTTCCATCAATTCCCGCAACTTATGGGAATCAAAGGCAATGAGCTTCGTATCTTCCAGGCACCGCGCTGCGAGAGTATAGACATACGGGTCCACAACCGCAGACCAGCCCATCGATTCTCCCTTTGTGATGATGTCCACCGTCACCTGCATCGGCGGCTTGCCGGACCCCATGTAATTATCCATCAACAAAGCTACTTTTCCTGATTCCAGCAGGTACAAACAACGCGCAACATCTCTATTGGCATAGAGCTGCGTGCCGGCCTGATATTTTTCCTCAACACCGAGGGCGGACATTTTTTTTAACTGCTCCTCGCTGAAGCCTTTTAAAAAGGCAAATTCTTTCAAAACGCTGACGGCGATCATAGGTCATCTCCTTTCGTCTAGGTGTCAATTTAGTTGTTTTCCTTATATCAGCCTTCTTTTTCTTATGCCACAAATTTATTTTCCCCGTCCCCCGCTCATGGATGAAAGAAGACAAAGCGACTCAACGCCTTTGTCTTGCACGACCGGAAAAAAAAGATTATAGAGTAAGCAATGAAAAGTGCAAAGGACTTTAGAAAATCATATTGCCGATGGCTTGCATGCGGCCTGCTGATCCTCTCGGGCTGCGTGAGCGCACCTGAAACCATCCGGGATGTGCGCGACCTTCCCCAGGATCACGCCGCTTACCTGGATACCGGGACAATCTCGCGGGAATTGATCGACACGGTCAGCCAAAAAAAGCTCGATGACGACTTCAATATCATCTACTTTTCCGTCTGGCATCAAAAGGATCCTTTTCACGCCCTGCCCAACCGCGTTTTGCAGGATTTTCAAAAATTCGCACTGAGAAAAGGTTACGGGGAAAACAAAAAGCCCCATCCCGCGTCCTGGATCAAAAAACTTCGCCAAAACGCGACTCTTCCGAATTTTCCCAATGCCCTGTACCCCGGTATCACCATCCGCAATACCGATCTACGCGTTTTGCCCACCGTCTCTCCCCATTTTTACGACCGCGACGGAGATGCCTGGGCCTGGCCGTTTGACAATCTGCAGCGCTCGTCGGTCGGTGTCAACACGCCGGTGTTTGTCTGTCATCTGAGCGCAGATAAAGCCTGGGCGCTGGTGGAAACCGACTTCACCTTTGGCTGGATGCCGACAGAGGATTTCGCGGCCGTCAACCCGGACTTTATCCGGTCATGGGAGACCGGACGCTACGCGGTGGTCACGCGCGATCTGAGCAGCATCGTGGATGCAGACGGAAATTTTCTCACTCAGGCCTCGCTGGGGCAGATCTTCCCTTTGACCCTGGATGCCGGACCGGATATGGAAATCATGGTGGCTGTGTCCGATCCGGCCAAAAACGCCGTCATCCGGCAGGGGCGGATTTCAGCTGAAGCTGCCGCGGTCAAGCCGCTACGGTTCAATCAGGTGAACGCCTCGCGCATCTCCAACGAATTGATCGGCGAACCTTACGGATGGGGCGGGATGTACGGTCGGCGGGACTGCTCGTCGATGACCCGGGACTTCTTCCGCGTTTTCGGCATCTGGCTGCCCCGGCATTCCGCCGACCAGGTCAAAGAAGCCGGTGTCTATATCGACCTGGAAGGCCTGGGCCCCGTACAGAAAGAAAAAACCATTCTGGAGAAGGGCGTTCCCTACCTGAGCCTGCTGTGGCGAAGGGGCCATGTCATGCTCTACATCGGGCAGTACAACGGCCGCGCGCTGATCTTCCATAACATCTGGGGGGTCCGCACCAAAGACCTGAGGGGACGAGACGGCCGAATGGTCATCGGCGAAGCGGTCATCACCACGCTTGAGCCGGGCCGCGAACTGAGAAATATCGACTCAGCGGCCGGGTCTCTGCTCCAGAATATCACCGCCATGAACATCCTTTCCGCGCCACCGGAAAAGGCAAATCCTCAATGAATAAATACAAACTGATTTGCGAATACGACGGCACCGGCTTCAGCGGCTGGCAGGCCCAGAAAAACGCCAAAAGCGTTCAGGGAGCGATCATCGACGCGGCCGGTAAATTTCTGGGCGCGCCCGCGGAAGTCCAGGGTGCGGGACGCACCGACGCCGGCGTGCACGCGCTCGGACAGGTGGCCCATCTGGAAACCGCCCGCAAGATCAATCCGGAAGCCCTGCGAATCGGGATTAACGATCTGCTTCCAGCAAGCATCAACATCCTGTCGGTGCAAAGCGCCCATCCGCGTTTTCACGCCCGCCACTCAGCCATCAGTCGCAGTTATCTATATCTGATCGCAAAGCGCCGCACCGCGCTGGCCAAAAAATACGTCTGGTGGATCAAAGACGATCTCGACATCGGCCGGATGCGGCAGGCGCTCGCCGTGTTTCAGGGTTTTCACGATTTTGCCTCTTTCGCCGACAAACGGATGGATAAAAACGCCTCGACGCAGGTTGACGTTGAAGACGTCGTATTGCAGGAATTCCCGAACCTGATCGTCATCCGGGTAGCCGGGTCCCACTTCCTTTGGAAAATGGTCCGACGGATCGTGGGAATGGCGGTTGAAGCCGGACGCGCCAACTTGCGAACCGGGGATCTCGAACAGATGCTCCATGATCATTCGGATATTCCCGCCCGGCATACCGCGCCGCCTTCCGGTCTTTACCTGGAAAAAGTGCTGTATGAAGGCGACAAGCTCCCCGACATTCAACCACCGGTATTTCTGCGGTAAAAAACTTTTTTTAACGGACGGATGTTTTTGAGGCGACCCGGAATATGCCGGGGATGATTAGATCCAATCATGATCTGTCGTGTCATTAATCTTCGTCCGGATATCCGGTAATCCGGGCGATTTTGCGATGGACCGGCGCCATGATATGAAATGTCTTCTTGTACACATCCTGAAACAACTGTGTGTAGATGCGATGGGTTTTCACATTGGGCACAAATGTCCTGCCCTTGCGAACCATCGCTGTCACGGCTTCTTCAAATGTATCGTACATACCCGTACCAACAGCCGCGTCAATGGCCGCGCCGAGGGCCGCTATTTCAGAGGTTGCCATTCGCGAGGCGGGCAGGTTGAACATATCGGCAGCAATCTGCACCGCCACATCGCTTCGCGAACCGCCGCCACCGACGCGAATCTCTTTGATGGCAATACCTGTCTTGCCCTGCACGATCTCCTGCAGTCGGCGCAGCTCAAAGCAGATTCCTTCAAAGATCGCCCGATAAATGTGTGCACGGGTATGGATATCTCCAAAGCCAATGATAGAACCCTTGGCGTATTTATTGTTCACGGAGGGAGACCAGCAGGGCTGCAGCATAAGCCCCATGGATCCTGGAGGGATATCCTGAATCACCTCATCTAAAACCACCTCCGGCGCCACTCCGCGCGCCCGGGCCTCCAGCGCCTCGCGGTGGCCGAACTCCTGCTTGAACCATGTCACCATCCAGAATCCGCGGTAGATGAACATCTCTATATCCCAGGCCTTGGGCAGGGCCGCAGGCCAGGTAAAGAAGCGCAACTGCGCATCTTTGATGTATTTGTATGTGATCACCTCCATGGCCGTGGCCGTACCGAAACTGATCACGGCAATTTCCGGATTGATGGCACCGGCCCCGAGCAGCTCGCATTGCTTGTCACCGGCACCCACAACAACAGGCATGCCTTGCGGCAGTCCGGTGGCCAGCGATGCTTCTTTGGTGATATGCCCGAGCACCTTGTCCGGAGGATAGAGATCGACACAATGCTTTTTCTCGAACCCGAAGGCATTGTAAATAAATGAGAAGGCCGCCCCATACCAGTTCTTGGCTTTGTAATCAAACGGCCAGATCCCGGCGACCATACCGTAGGAATCGCGAAATTCGCCGGTCAGCTTGCGCACAAAGAAACCGGTGGCTTGAACAAACTTGTGTGTCTTATGGTAGATTTCGGGTTCGTGCTGCCTGATCCACAAAAACTTGGAATTCCTCTGCGAATAGCGTATGGCATCGGTGAGGCCAACCAGGCGGGTAACAAGCGTGATGATTTTGCTTAAAGGTGGAACATTTGCCACTGTGCGCTGATCGAGCCAAATAATCCCCGGCCGAAGGGCGTTGCCATCCTTATCCATGGGGATAACGGTGTTACGCTGACTGGTCAGGCCGATACCGCCGATCTCGCGTGGATCTATGGCGATCCTGGCCATCAGCCCCTGGCATACCTTGCAGAGTTTGATCCAGTAATCTTCAGTCCTTTGCTCCGCCCAGCCTGGCGCCAGGGAAAAATAGGGTTCGTAGTCGGCTTGTTCGAGGACGATTTCATTACCGTGTAGATCAAAGAGCACCGCACGAATACTCTGTGTTCCGGAATCTATCGCGATAATATATTTTTTTGCATTCACTGTTCATCCTCTACGATGTCAGAATATTTCATGACACATCATCCAAACCCAACTGGCCGCCGGGGTTCATGATATGGTTAGGATCGAAGTGCTTTTTCAATGCCCGCAGGACAGCCATTTGTTCCTTACCCAGATGCGCTTCCATCCAGGGCCCGATCATACGGCCTACTCCGTGGTGGTGGCTCAGCGAGCCGCCGAATTTCTGGATATTGTCGATTATCCCTTTCTGGAATTCCCGATACTCGGCGGTGTCGGTCATCTGGGCGATAAAGATAAAGTAAAGGTTGGTACCCTGAGGGTAGAAGTGCGAGGCATGCGTCATGCACATGGTATCCGGACGGCTTTTGATATAAGCACGAACCCCTTCATGCAGACGATGCAGATTGTCCCAGGTGACGCCGACCTCGAGTGTATCAATCAAGATGCCGTAATCGCCCAGATCCTCGCGCATGTAGGGCTCGGTGTAGCGGGTTTTTTCCCACTTTGTGGCGGCATACGCACCCAGCGAGATTGCGCCGTTTAGCCTGGCTATCCTCGTAAGCTTGCGCTTGACCAGCTTCGTATAGTCCCTGTCCCCCTCGACATTGCCCAGACACAGGCAGCGCTGCATGGGCAGGAAACCACGCAACGCAAGGAAGGTATCTACAATTCCCGGCATGCCATAGAGTTTCAGCCCGCGATCCGTCTCCTCGGGATCGGAAATCCTGTAAATGGCAGGCTTGCCAAACTCAGACTGCATGATCTCGCGGCTGGCGTTCACTGCTGCCTCCCAGGTGGGGAACATAAAGCTGAAGCGCCGGCGGTTCTCCGGCATATAACGGAAGATCTTCATGGTAACCTCGACCAGAATGCCGAAGGTACCCTCCGAGCCTTTCAGAATGTCGTTTACTTTCGGGCCGGTGGCTGTGGCCGGAAAATCGAGGGTCTTGAAAGTGCCTGCCGGGGTGACGTATTCCTGGCTGAAGACGATATCGCAGGCATCGCCGTAATAGGTGGAGGCCTGGCCGGATCCCAATGTCACTACCCAGCCGCCTACAGTGGAATACTCAAAGGACTGCGGGAAGTGGCCGCAGGTATATCTGCGGCTGGTGTGGAAAAGCTCCGGAGCGCTGTTCAGAGCTTTCTCATAGGCCGGTCCAAACATGCCCGGCCCGACGCGTGCCGTCTGGTTTTGCTCGTTTACATCCAGTAGTTTATTCATGTGGGTGCTCACCACCAGGGAGACGCCTCCCCTGGCCGGCCGGCAACCGAAATTTACCGACGAGCCGGCGCTGAAGACTGTTATCGGAATACGCTCGGCATTGCAGTATTCCACAATCTTTCGTACATCAAATTTATCGCGCGGATGGACCACAACGTCGGCCACTTCGCGGACGATACCCTGACGCAGTTCCAGCATTTCCTCGGTGGTCTTTCCGTAGGCGTATTTGACGCGACTGTAATCATCGAGTGCCACATTCTGATCACCAGCGATGGATTTAATTTGCTCGATCTGTGATGAGGTAAGCGTACCCGGGCGGTTCAGGATAACCTGCTTGTTCCCCTCTTCCTGTTTCTTGCGAAAGTCGTCGTCGCTCAGATGAAATTCTGTTTTCATCATCTCGTACCAGTTGTCGCTGGGGTGTTTGAAGCCTTGTGCATCACCGTATTTGAATATGGATCTGAAGCTCCCCGGTGCAGGAGCCTTTTCCGTCCAGTCCGGATGAAAATGTTTGGCTTTCATAATCATCTCCTCCTTTTAATCTATGCTCTCTTTCATTTTATTACGCCTCCGGCAGCTCGAGCATATTTTCAACAGCCGCAATTTCACGCCTGGCTGTATCGGCATCCCAGTTCAGTTCCCTTGCGGCAAGAGCGGCAACCTTTTGGAGCACTTCTTTGCCGGGATGGCCGAGAGTGGCGATTCCGGTGCGGCGCATGACGATATCCGACAAGGTGCGGGCCATTTCATGGCGTACGGCATACGTAACCTGGGCCATCATCTCGCCATCGGCGTTGAGGGTTTCGGCCAGGGCTGCATCTTCACGTGCCAGCTTGAGGATCGCATCATACTCGGTACCGTAATTCCTGCCGAGATAGTCCAGAGTATCTGAGGGAAAATCCCTGTTGTTTTGCAGGATCGTCAGCAGAAAAGCGTTCATGTCGGGTATGGCGCACCCGGATAGATGGTGTTTGTCGGTCATACTCTTTCCCAGCGGGCGACCAAGCTTAGCGGCAACAGTCTTGAGGCAGTTTTCGGCCAGTCTGCGGCTGGTGGTGTATTTACCACCCTCAACGGTGATCAGGCCGTTTAAACCTTCTTCGGCATTGTCAAAGATTTCATAGCGGCGCGAGCAGGCATAGGTCTCTTCGGTCTGGTCTTCCACCAGCGGTCGCAGGCCGCCGAACGCGTGTCTGACATCCGCGAAGCTGAGCTTACCATCACCAAAGGAGGCATTGACTTCGGCAATCAGTTCGTCGATGCTTTGCCGCGTTACATGATATTCGTCCGGATTACCGATGTAGGGTCTGTCCGTGGTGCCGATCAGGGTATGGCCCCGCCAGGGAATGAGCAAGAAGTAACGGCCGGATGGAGTCATAGAGCCGACCGCGCAATTGCCGGAAAGCAGGCTTTTGGCGGTGATGATATGAATTCCTTCAGAGCGGCGCAGCGTGCAGGCGTTGCTTTTTGATTTAGCCAGGCCCAGAACAATATCCGCCCAGGGACCGCCGCAATTAATGGTAAGAGCAGCGTTTAGATTCTGCACGGCAGAACTTTGAAGATCCTTGACCTGCACACCGATCACGTTATGCTGCCTATCGAAACAGAATCCCGTAACCTCGGTATAGTTGGCAACCGCGGCGCCATAAGCCACTGCGGACTTGATGAAAGCCAGGGTGAGGCGCTCGGGAAAAATGCTGCTGCAGTCATAGAATATCGAGGCCCCGGTCAGGCCGGCATCCAGCACGTTCGGTTCTCTTATCAGCACTTCCTGCCTGGAAATGGTTTTGTGCATGGGTATCTGCTTACTTTTATCCCAGGTAAAATTCTTATCATAGGAAAGGGCGTCATACATCAGCATGCCCACCTTCACTACCCATTTGTTGTTCTTGAACTGCGTATTGTTGTGGGTCATCATCACAGAGAGCGGATAGACAAAGTTGGGCGCAATATTTTCCAGCACGCGGCGCTCGCGCAGCGATTCACGGACCAATCCTATCTCACCGTTGGCCAGATAGCGCATTCCGCCATGGATCATTTTGGAGGTTACGGCCGAGGTAGCCCACGAAAAGTCCTTCTTCTCCACCAGAGCCACTTTCAAACCCCTTGTGGCTGCCTCATAGGCAACCGATGCCCCGGTAATGCCTCCGCCGATGACAATGATATCAAAGTTCTCTCCTTGATACGATTCAATAAACCGTTTCATTTATGCACCCTGCCTTTTTGCGAGATATTCCCTGATGATTGTTTCTGCGTATTGCAGAACATCCGCCATGATTTTTCTTGCTGATTCCGCGTTCTGTTTTTGTATGGCGACGCAGATATCCCGGTGAAAAGCCTCGGATCGTTCAGCGTTTTGGGGGTCATTGAAATACATATGCCCAAGATCACGGTAGATTTGATGAAAAAAGTTGATCAGGATATTGTATAGGAGGTTCCCGGTTGCCCGGGCAATGATCAAATGCACCTGGATATCCTTTTCCATGACGGATAGTTCTCCCGACCGGACGATCTGTCGAAGCGCATCCACATGCTCTTTGGTTCTGCGCTTCGCAGCAAGGAAGGCCATCTCCGGAATCAGGATTCTTCTAATCTCCAGGACGGCAATGAGGGGTTCTTTTGTTTCTTCAAGATATACAAGGGCCCGGACAAGTTCGAGATTGCTGCTTTCCATGTAATTTCTGGCATAGATTCCGTCTCCGTGTCGAATTTCGATCAACTCAAGGGTTTCCAGCTTGTGCAGTGCCTCACGAAGGGTTGTACGATTAACATTGAAAGTCTGAGCCATTTCGCGTTCGGGTGGCAACTTGGTCCCCGGCAGAATGGTCCCGTTCATAATCTGCTTCTGGATGATGGTGACTATTTCCTCGTGGAGCCGCAAACGGGTAATTGGCCGGGCAAAAACAGCACTGACAGACATCAATAGCCTCCTTCTGATAAAACTTCGATTTCTTTGACGAACTTTACTGGCTGCATCGTCGGCGCCTGACCGGCGAATGCCGGTTCCTCAGCGTATATCCAATACGCCTTGACGCCTCTTTATCCTTTGAACCGAAATGGTTAATTGGTTCATTGATCCAACCAATATATGATTCATGATTGAATGTCAAAATATTTCTGATCTATTGATCGTCATTGCGTTATTTTTTCTATGTTATTATTTAGCATGATAAGTGTATATTCCCCATTTTTCATGGTCGGTTGACATTCGCGAAACAATCAGCCAGCGGATACATCACCTTAAGTAGTAGGGGATAGTTATTGTGTGCCATTTTTCCCAATACATACATCTTCCTGATAATAGAAAAATCCGAAAGGGAGGATCATTGGATAAAAAGACATGATTCCCACCGGAACAGATTGTCAGAATCATCAAAGAATCGGAACTTCGATATTTTTACTGGAAAGGGCTTATCATGAGACAAGGAGCTACTTTTTTGATCCTGAAAAAAACCTAAGAATGCTACTTCAGTATTTGCGGCAGGAAGGTCGCAATTTGTGGGAAGATGATCATAAGAACAGCCAGCGCGATCATGGCATAAAGCATGCGCAGTGATCCCTTGAAAACGACATGCAGCGGTACGTCACGAGCAACGCCCGCCACAACATAGGCGTTAATTCCCACTGGTGGTGTAATAACGCCCATTTCCGCCACAATCACGATGATCACGCCGAACCAGATTGGATCGAAACCCAGGTTTAAGATCACGGGATAAAAGATGGGGATAGTGAGCATGATCATGGCCAGTGAATCCATCAGACAACCGAGGAACAGGTAAATCAGAATAATGAAACCCATGATGAGCAGGGGATGAAGCTGCAACCCTGCAACAAAAGTTCCGATGTCGGCGGGAATACGCGTTACGGCCAGAAAATGTCCAAAAACTGTGGCGCCGGCGACTACGACAAAAATCATGCACGAAATGCGGGTTGTATCATAAAGCGCGTCTCTAAATCCTTTCCAGGTCAAGTTGCGACCGGCAAGCGCGATAATGATTGTGCCGAAAGCTCCTACACCTGCCGCTTCCGTCGGTGTGAAAAATCCCGCAAAAAGACCGCCCATGACCAGAACAAATAAAAGCAGGGTTTCAATGAGTCCGGATAAAGACCTGAATTTTTCCTTCCAGGTGCTTTTCGGGCCGCGTGGCCCCACTTCCGGACGGAAATATGTCCAAAGTGAAATAGATAAAATGAAAAAACAGGAAAGCAATATGCCCGGTATCACACCGGCAATAAAGAGTTCGCCGATGGATTGCTCAGTCATGATGCCGTAAATAATGAAAATGGTGCTGGGCGGGATGAGAATGCCCAGGCTCCCTCCGGCCGCAACAACTCCGGTAGCGAGGGCAGGATCGTATTTAAACTTTTTCATTTCCGGAAGAGCGACGGAAGCCATTGTGGCGGCAGTGGCGCTGGTGGATCCGCAGACCGCTGAGAATCCTGCGCAGGCGCCGATGGTTGCTATTGCCAGGCCGCCGGGCAGATGCCCGAAAAATTTATGAGCCGCATTGAAAAGACGGCGGCTGATTCCAGAGTGGAAGGCAACCTGCCCCATCAGAACAAACAACGGGATGACCGTCAGATTATAAGAACTGAAGGTGGAATAAATATCACGAATTATCAGATTGGACGCGGCACTCCAGGAAACAATGTAGCCAAATCCAAGATACCCGACAAGCGCCATGACAAATCCCACCGGCATGCGTAAAAACATCAGGATAATCAGCAAGGTAAATCCGATCAAGCCGGTCATTGTAGGGGTCATCTGTCAAGGGTCCTTTGCAGAGATTTAATGAAGTCGGCTGTGAGAAACAGGCACACTAGCGCACAGTCCATGGCGATTCCGAAAATCTCAACGGCAATGTGCCCTTTTCCCATGGAAGTGAATGCCTGAACAAATGATACGACAAAGGTTCCCGGAAATCCCACCCATTCGTATGTGCCGGGTATCGGTTTGCCAAACAAACGCAAAATAACGTCCGCCGCAGACAAAAGCATCATGGCAATAACAACAACGCAGGCAAGGATGTTAAAATCCTTGCCTGCGACTGTCAGATATTTTGTCGGACGAAACATAAGTTGATCCGGTTACTTATTATTTTTTTTCTTTTTTTTGTTACCTGAATCGATTGATGGAAGTTCAAGTTTATCAATATCCTTTTCAGAATCATTAATTGCAGTATTCGATTTTTCCCCAAATATCACAGCTATAAAAGCAGCACCGATAAAGAGAAAAATGACAAGAAGCACTATTAACTCAGCACCTAAACCACTCATATTCTTTTATCCTTTCTTTATGCACGTCCAGATGCATGTATAAATGATGAATCAATTTTATTGCGCCCTTATGACTTATATATTTAGACAACCGGTAATACACCTTTTACCCATTAACTGGATGCGACCAATCCATTCCGTAATCAGTGTTTAATGGAATACGGCTAAATCAAAAGAGCATTAAGTGTTATGAATAGATTGTTTCTGGAGGTGCACGATCGGATTTGGTGGGTAGGTGAACATTTCTTGGACTACAAGAGTCCATACACATGTAGGAGTACTTAGAAATCAGAGAATTAACACAGAAAGACTGATTCTTGAAAATTATCCCTAAAATATTGTGTTTTGTCCGAGGACCATTTTCAGCATAACTATTCGTGGGATGGGTGACATTTCCAATTACAGTAACCTTTTGCAGGTCATAACTGAAGTCACATGGAACCTCTGTAATGACCGAAGACAAGAAAACGGCCAAAAAAAGAAATAAGGCTTTCTCACTATTTATTGACTTCAGTATTTTCATCTCGTCCTGTCTAATTGACAAAATCTGTTGTCCTTATGTGTTTATTTTTAAATTTAAGCAAGTCCATTTTCGTATACTTTCCTGCGAAAAAAGAAAGTTCTTGTAAAATAATTTTCGATTTTATTCCTTTCGTCCCACGAGGTGGCCACCGTCCCAGGAAGAGTCGGCACGCGGATTGGAACCGACAGACGATGGAGTATCCCATAGCGGACCATGCCCGTTTTGCCTGCGAACCACACCGTTTATGGATTGAACAGCACTTTCACCGGCGCCGCAAATCCGATTCATCATACAAAGATGGGCATCTGCAGTGCCGGGCTGTCTCTTTATGAAGCTTTTTTTTCTTCCTTCAATCCTTTGTAAAGCATGTAGCCGAAAAAAACCGCGCCGCAAGCGAGGAAAAAAATCGAAATGTCCGTGTAATATTTTTCGAGCAGATCTTTTTGTGTGTAGAGGAAATATCCCAATAAAATGAGAATAACATTCCATAGACCCGCACCCAGCGTGGTAAAAATCAGAAACTGCTTGAAATGCATTTTGGCAAATCCCGCCGGCAGCGAAATCAATTGTCTTATTGCCGGAATCAGACGCCCGATGAAAGTGGAGCTGCGGCCGTATTTGATAAAATATTTTTCCGCCTTTTCCAGGGTCTGTCCGTCTATCAGCAGAAAGTGGGCGATTCGACTGTCGGCCAGACGATACAGTGCCTTTCTGCCCAGAAAATAGGCAAAATAGTAGTTGAATATGGCGCCGATGAGCGCGCCTGCCGTGGCAGCAAAGAAAGCACCCAGCACGTTAAGGTTGCCCTGCGCGGCTTTATACCCGGCAGGCGGCACAACGATTTCGGAAGGAAATGGAATAAATGAACTTTCGATGCTCATCAGCAAAACAATGGTGCCGTAATTGATGTGTTCAAGGTACCAGGCGGTTAAGGAAGAAAACATTTCTGCAATCATAAACGCTCACTCGACTCTCTCAGATCTTAAATTGTTACCCGGCAAATATTTTCAAGAGACGGTTCAAAGATTGCACCTGAACTAAAGCGTTAAAACTTTCCATTCGTAAGGCATGTACGTGAAAACATACGGCACACAAGCGACATTCGCTCCTGTGTTTATTGCAGGCGTTCAAGTATTTTCTCCTTTTTTTACTTATCATACTTTGCCTTTTGCTCTCGTATGGCCTTAACCGTTACCGCTCTGAGCCGTAGTTAAATCAATTATGCAGATATTTTAAATACAAATCACAAAAATATTGTCTGTTATTTACAAATCGTCAAGCTCAACGAAAATAACTGGCTCAGCTTTAAGGATAGTTAATAAAAAGGATGAGTTTTCACTCATCCTTTTTTGTCATAAGTTGTTAAAACTTATTATTTGGCCGGTGCTTCGGCTGCTGCCTTCTTTTCGGCTGCTGCTTTCTTTTCGGCTGCTGCTTTCTTGTCTGCGGCTACCTTGTCGGCTGCTACTTTCTTGTCTGCAGCTACCTTGTCGGCTGCAACGGTCTTGTCTGCAGCTACCTTGTCGGCTGCTTTGTCAGCGGCGATTGCGGTCATGGACAGTGTGAAAATTAATGCTACAACTAACAATACTAAACGTTTCATCTTAAATTCCTCCTTGTTAATGGTTTTTTGATTAACCCTCAAATTATTATAAGGGACTCCAACTATAGGAAGGCATCCTACGACTTACTTCGCTGTGGATGCTGGTTCCTCTTTAATATGCTTTGTTCCATTTTTAACGGGATTATTCATTGTTCCCGGCTTGGTCACTCTGGATGCTGTTAACTTTCCGTCTTTAACGCTGCAATCAATTCTTACGGAATCATTCACCACGATATCCTTAGCTGGATTATCCAGTGCGAACTTCATAATTTCAGCATTCTCTTTACTGATTCGTTCGATCTTAATGGCCGTTTCGGAGGTTTCCACAACCTGTCCCCAGGCATTCATTTTAGCCGCATTCACGTTAATCGTTTTCAAAACGATACCCTGTTTTGTCTCTGTTGCAGTCTGATCGGCGTCATATGTAGATGCAGCCATAAGACAAATCACACAGGTCAAACAAAACAAATTTTTTTTATTTAATAGCGATCTCCCGATCATTTCTGCTCGTTATCTAGCATAGAGCATGCCAGCTTGAGAATCAGCAGATACCTTGTCTATTTAACTGTGATTATTGATGATATTTTTTTGACAGCTGTCTGCTCGTTTTCAATGATTCACTATAAGGGGAATAATTCCCCAGATGATGGGAAATAAAGAATCATTGGTGACTGAAAATATGTCAAGCAGGCGCTTAGAATAGACTGCCAACAAACTCTTGAACGAGTTTAAGTTAGAACTGGTAGATATGAGGAAACGATGAAAAAAGTTGAATGCGTCTATCCGTAATGTTCAGTTGATATTAATTCCCCCCTGATTTAACTTTGTTGGTGAAAGAGATAAAAGTACGCATCAGCCGAATGAACCAAAAATCATTCTCCGCCGACCAGAATCATATTGACAGGCTAACTTAACTTTCCTATAGTCCCGCTACCGGGAGACAACAGACGGGTAAAAAACGCTTCACTCACGAGAGTTTTTCCATGCGCCGGCGAATGGATGGATTCGTTTTTGGACTCGACGAACCTTGAATGCGACTAAGCACGATAATCGGGACGATACCTATGGATGAAATCAAAAAAAAGAAACCGATGCGCCTGGAAACGCTCAAAAAGCTGATTGAGCAGCATCGTGAATTCGATATCATCGATCTTTTCTCCGACATGCACGCGGCCGACATCGCCGACCTGATCGACGAACTGGAGGATGATGACCGATTGCGGCTCTTCACACTGCTGGACGTGGAGACCGCCTCCGACGTCATCCTGGAGCTGTCCGACACGTCCCGCGAACAGCTCATCGAGGATCTCTCCAATGAACAGCTCACCGATATCATCGAAGAGATGGAATCGGATGACGCGGCGGATATCATCGCGGAGCTCTCCGACGACCAGGCCAAAGCCGTCCTGGAAGCGATCGAGCCTGAAGAATCCGAGGAAGTCAAGGAACTGCTCAAATACCCTGAAGACACGGCCGGCGGTATCATGCAGTCCGAGCTCGTGTCCATGGGACAGAAAGCCACGATTAACGATGCTTTTCAGGCCGTCGTCGATGCCACGGAAACAATAGAAAACATTTACGACATCTTTGTCGTTGATGATGACGACAAGCTCATCGGCTCGGTGCCGCTGCAGCGCCTGATCACCCGGAAACGATTCACCCCGATCGTCGAGATGATCGACGAGGACATCCCCAGCGTACCTGCCGACATGGACCAGGAAGAAGTCGCTCGCCTGTTTAAAAAATACGATCTGGTTTCCGTGCCTGTCGTGGACAGGGAAAACCGCCTCCTGGGGCGCATCACCATTGACGACGTCATGGACACCGTGGAAGAGGAAACCTCTGAAGATATATACCGCATCGCGGGTCTGGGCGAGGATGACACCGTTTTTAACAGCACCACCGAATCGGTAAAAAAGCGACTCCCCTGGCTGTATCTGAATCTCGTCACGGCGCTCGCCTCGGTGCTGGTCATCGGTTTTTTCGAGGACACGATTAAGATCATGGTCGCCCTGGTGTTTTTCATGCCGGTCGTGGCGGGGCTGGGCGGCAACGCGGGCAGCCAGACGCTCACGCTCATCGTCCGCGGCATGGCGCTCGGAGAAATTACTTTTGAAAACGCCAAACGCGCTCTGCTTCGGCAAATCAGCGTGGGCATTGCCAATGGCCTTGCCGTGGGCATCGTCATCGGCCTGATTGCCTGGCTATGGAAAGGCATTCCCATTTTAGGGCTGATTCTGGGACTGGCCATGATTGTCAGCGTCTTCGCGGGAACGCTCGTCGGCGTGTTGATCCCCCTGGCGCTCAAGCGCCTCAAACTCGACCCGGCACTCGGCTCGCACATCTTTCTGACGGCGTTCACTGACGCGTTCGGTTTTCTTTCCTTTCTGGGCCTGGCAACGATTCTGCTTAAATGGTTCGACATATAGCCCGAAAAAGAAGAACCCCTGCAGCACTTCACCGGCACACCCCAGGCAGCATCCTGCCCACATTTTAGTGAAACTTCTTCATAAATAGCACATTTTTGTACGAATTCGCCAGTCACAATCATATGATATTCCAATCAATATCAAATACTTAACAAATTATTTCTGCCTGGCATCATCCTTGCCATTGAAAAAGGCGGCGTCAAAATACTTTCAGGAGGCATCTATCATGAATTCGGGAGATACAGCGTGGGTTTTAACCGCCACCGCATTGGTCCTTTTAATGACCATACCGGGTCTGGCATTTTTCTACGGAGGGCTTGTTCGGCGTAAAAACGTTCTGTCCATTATGATACAGTGTTTCATCGTCGTGTGCGTGATCAGTCTGCACTGGATGCTCATCGGGTATTCGCTGGCTTTCGGGCCTTCGATTTCCGGGATCATCGGTAATCTGGACTGGATCGGGCTTACGGGTGTCGGTGCGGAGCCTCATTCGGCTTACGGTAAGACCATTCCGCATTTCGCCTTCATGAGTTTTCAGATGATGTTTGCGATCATCACACCGGCGCTGATGATTGGCGCTTTTGCGGAACGAATGAAATTCTCGGCGTTTTTGATTTTCATCTTGTTGTGGGCCACGGTAGTTTACGCTCCGCTGGCGCACTGGGTCTGGAACGCAGACGGCTGGCTGGGCGGCCTGGGCGCGCTTGACTTTGCAGGCGGTATCGTCGTTCACGTGAGCTCCGGTATTTCGGCTTTGGTTTTGGCCATCATGCTCGGCAAACGTCTTGGCTACAACCATAGACCGATCCGTCCGCACAATTTACCCTTCACAGTTCTGGGCGGGGCGCTTTTGTGGGTCGGCTGGTTCGGATTCAACGCGGGTTCGTCTCTTGCGGCCGACGGTCTGGCCGCACAGGCGATGGTTGCCACTCAGGCCGCAACAGCCGCGGCGGCGCTCACCTGGGTGCTGGTGGAATGGTGGCATAACGGATCGCCAACGGTTCTGGGCGCTGTGACCGGCGCGATCGGCGGGTTGGTCGCCATTACTCCCGCCTGCGGTTTCGTCAGTCCGATGAGCGCGATGATGATCGGTATGATGTCGGGCGCGCTGTGCTACCTGGCCGTAGCGGTGATCAAAGGCAAACTCGGCTACGATGATTCGCTCGACGCGTTCGGTGTACATGGTGTCGGCGGTATCTTCGGCACCATGGCGGTCGGCGTCTTCGCGCAGGAAGCTTACGGTGGTAAAACGGGTCTTCTGTCCGGAAACGTTGAGCAGTTTGCCGTGCAGGGCCTGCTCGTTGTGGTCGCGGTCGCCTTTGCCATCGCAATGACATTCATTCTCTACAAGATTGTGGATGCGATCATCGGCATGAGAGTGGAAGAGAAAAACGAAATCGTCGGCCTGGATCTGACGCAACAGAGCGAATCCGCTTATACCGTGATTGAATAAGGAGGGAAGGATCATGAAATTAGTCATTGCTATTATCCAGCCGCATAAGCTGGAGTCTGTAAAAAAGGAACTGGAGGCCGTTGATGTAAACTTGATGACGGTCACGAACGTTCTGGGCCAGGGCCGGCAAAAAGGCGTCACGGAAATCTACCGCGGCGCCAAGGAGGCGGGCGGTCTGCTCAACAAAGTTCGCCTCGACATAGCCGTGAATGAAGCGTTTGTCGAACCGACGATCGCGGCCATCAACAAAGGCGCACACACGGGCTCGGTAGGCGACGGGAAAATCTTTGTCATCGAACTGGCCGAATGCGTAAGGATCAGTTCCGGCGAGCGCGGCGGCACAGCCATCGGATAATCTTTTTGTGAAACCGTCTGTTGAATCCACAAAATAATCACCAAGAAAACCCGGCAGTGAAGACTGTCGGGTTTTCTTGACCTTATAATATGGATTCCGCAAAGACTCACCTTGCAGATTCACCTTAAAAGATAGGTTGTTCCAAAATCATGCTGAATCCCATGCCTTAATACATATCTTTTGACGAACGCATAATGCCGCAGCCGCATAGACGTTTCCGATCCGGCCGCGGCATCATGTTCAATAGTTCTGATTCATCCGCTGAAAAAAATTCCAAATTAAAATCAATAGCTCCACATAGAGATGTTTTTACTCGTTGCATCCGCATCGAAGATCAGTTTCTTTGGCTCGCCAGGCGCTTGGGACCACAGTTGCCAGGTTGTCCCAAGCGCACTGTGATTGGGATCTCCCGTGCGCGCGAAGGCAGCGATGCTTTTTTGCATAGCCTCCGACAGAGCAAGCCTGCCGGACTCATTGGCTTGACTAAACCCGCAGGAAAAAAGCTGCGTGCCGAATTTACCGAAAATGAAAGGCAAATCCATGGCGTGGGAAGCACCATAGATCGTGTTCCATGGTTCCGGTTGTTGGTCCCAGTTAAAACTGTAGGCATAAATTTGCGGCTGAGCCAATTTGTACAACCCCGTCGTCTGATTAATGGCTCCGACGAACAGAACCGTAGAGAATACCGGCCCCGGTGTAAGGCCGGCAGCATTATCATAGGAGTATTGATTGTAGGCGTCCGCCGTCATCGGCACAATGACCTCCGGATCCAAAAGATCGCTCAACGATATCCCGCTTGCGGCATCGGGGTCAAAATTATACATGATACTGAAACGTTGCGCATCATCAACACCAAAGGCCGGTTGTGTAAACAATTTGCCTTCTTCAGAAGTGTTGCCGATAAGCAGGGGCACCCGATTAAAATTCCCCGACAAAACGGCCCCCACAACATCCCCTGGATGCGGAAGAACAGTGCCGTCACCAATATTCGCTACGATAGACCCCAGTGAAGTGGTTGCAGAGCCCGGTTCCAGGGCGTACCCCCCGGTGCCGAATTTCCCCCCCGTCGGACTGCTTTGGATATTGACAATATCTTCTGCACTTTTCCCCATCAGGTAGCTCTTGATCCATGCATTGCTCTGAGACTCGCGAAACGCATCAGCCGAAGCGTTATCTGCGGCATAGCCATCCTTGATTAGGAACGCATTAATCATCGCATTAGCCTTGCTCTCACCAGCAGCCACCGGACTCGTTCCTCCGGGGGCACTCAAGGGAATTGCTTTATGGAAGAGTCCGGCCGCGTGAGGTGAAAGGATCAGCCCGTGGACGTTCTGCGAGCCCGCCGAATGTCCCATAATCGTTACGTTCTCGGGATTCCCGCCAAAATTGGCAATATTGTTCTTTATGAACTTCAACGCCATGATGAGATCCAAGAGGGCGAAATTGCCCGAATCGGCAACGGGATCTGTTCCGGCGCGCAAGGCAGGGTGGGTAAACCAGCCGAAGAAATTTAATCTGTATGGAACGGTCACAACGATAAGATTCCCGCTGTTTGCCAGATTGGAACCATCATAGGATGGATCTGCAGCATAACCTGCCCTGTTACTGCCGCCATGGATAAATACGAGAACAGGCAAATCCCGCGCCGTCGTCTTTGGCCGCCAAATATTCATATACAGGCAATCCTCCGTTCCGACAGGAGTCCAAAAAGTATCAGCAAGCGTGCTGAAATCACTCCCATAGGCAGGCGGCCCGTACATGTTCCCGACTTGAGCACAGGCATCGGACACTTGTTTGACCTGCCTGATCCCATCCCAACGATCGGGATCCTGGGGCGGCTGCCAGCGAAGATTTCCTACCGGCGGCGCCGCGAAAGGAATACCCAGCCACGCGAGAGTGTCGCCCCCGACAACGATCCCTTCAACTTTTCCAAATTGTGTCTCGCGCACGGTTGGGTTAATCGGAGCCAGGTCTGTACCACTCCCGCCGCAACCCCCTCCGATTAGAATCATTGAGGTAACAACCATGAACAATAATAAAGAACTGAACTTTCTTTTCATACCCCCCCCTTTTCTTCTCAATACAGTTAAAGTACCAGAGAATGCTCCTCCCCGACCATGAGCAGGTTCTTGCCATGGCAGACAACGACGCCCGTCATAACAGCAGACGGAAAGATAGAAAGCTTTGTGGCCCTGAACTTAGGGTGCCGATAATTGTTGAACCGCCCTTTGTTTTGTCCGGTGATTTCAACACACTGTTTTCTGCTGTATCTTCTTACTTAGATTGGCGACGACAAGTTCAGTCATCAGTTTCCGACCGGCCGCCTGGGCCGGGGCAAACTTTCTGACAAAATTGATCTCTTCCTCCGTCGGATGAGCTGTCTCCGTTAGATCCGGAGCGATTTTCAAATCCCAGGGGACATCTTTCTTCACATCTTCCACGCGGACACGCGGGTGAATCTGGGCCAGATACAACTCTTTCGTTACAGGATCGAATCTGAAAACCCCTTTGGTCGTCAGCAGCATGGAAGGGCCACTCCCCTCGGGATAACGACCGGTCTTAGCGCGGCTTTCACCACCTTCAAGATAGCCGGGGGATGTGACGTAATCGAGCTTGTTTACGAATTCTCCACCCAGCATGGTAAGTACCGTT
This sequence comes from Syntrophaceae bacterium UBA2280, assembly GCA_002347685.1. GTDB lineage: Bacteria > Desulfobacterota > Syntrophia > Syntrophales > Smithellaceae > UBA8904. The sequence continues at coordinate 21,792 of DDWS01000045.1, read as the reverse complement.
CGTTTGGAGTATGAAATAAAATCAGCAGCGCCGCCTGATCCGGGCAGGCGCATTGTCGGCTTGCAGTAATCGCCGATGACAGTGGTGTTGAGATTTCCATATTTGTCGATTTGGGCCACACCGAGAAAGCAGACATCGACAAATCCCCTGTACGTCATGGTGAAGGTTGAAAACAAATCCGTGGCATAGGCAAATCCGCGCAGCGCATTGGCATCAGCGATATGATTAAGAGGCAACAAAGGCTCAAAATCGATGATCCCCGATTCCATCATCAGCACCGCATGGGGGGCATAGATCGCCTTGGCCAGGGCACCGGCTGTCGTGGGCAACCCAACCCCTAAAACCACGTTTTCATAATCGCGTATTTCCTTGGCGACGGTAATGATTAATAATTCTTCAAGTGTGTATGCCTTACTCATAAAGTGCCCCTTTTTCTTTCAGATACCTCTCAAACTCCTCCATCGTCACACCCATGTTTCGTTCACGGCCGTCTCCATCCCATATGGAGGTAAACGCAGCCCCGTAACTGGCAGGCGCGGAGTAGAACGCTTTCGCCCGTATGCTGTTGAGCGTGCCGCTGCCGAATTTCCGCGCATAATGATCGATATACGCGTCACGATCCTTGCAGCCAAAAACCCATTCATCCATCCAGGCCCGCATGGCCCCGGCATCACCACAGGCCTTGGCAAACAAGGTGAACATGAAACGGTCCAGGTTGTAATATCCGATGACTTCCGTTGGGCTGGCGCCCCAGGGAATCTCAACCACCGCATCGACCCGATACGAAGGTATCATCGTCAGGTGCGGGCTGGACTTAATCACGTCATGTTCAACAATCTCCTCACAGGAGACAATGATCCTTTTGCTGCTGAGTGCGGCAGCTGCAACACTTCCGAGCGCCCCCCAGTACTGGGCGTTGCCGTATTTATCAGCGCGCTGCACATGAACAATACACACATCGGGGTTTGCCGCCGGGACGGTGAGAATCTCCTTCCCGGTATAGGGACACGAAATAATCCGATACTTATCATCGCCCATGAAGGTGCGTATTCTGAACAAATCGGTATCTATGGCGCCCTCGAGAACCGGAATAAAGGTGAATCCGTGCATACCGGCAACCAGCCTTGCGTTGTACTGAAAATTCGTGTAGTCTTCCATCTGCAGGGTCCGGGCCTGCAGGGCGCGTTCAACGGCGGACCCTCCGGCTCTGCCTCCCCCGCGATAAACGTAAGTGCTGACCAGGCGATCCACACAACCAGAAGCCACCAGAACCTCCACATCAATGACGCCTGATTGCGAATACACGGTTAAATCCTTTCTCTGCTGCCGGGCAACCTCGTAAACGAGGGCCATAGCGGCAGCAACCGTATAATTCCCCAGAATCAGGCTGCAGCCGTCATAAACATATTTGCCGACAGCCTCTTTTGCACTCATGACTTTACTTTGTTCTTCAGACATGAACATCTCCTTGCATTTTTATTCTTCTACTATTCTTTGTTAATCTCTTATGCATCTGTTCTACATTCATTTTCCGCCCCGTTACCGGGTCCGTGTATCGCTGCACTCTGTCAATAAAGGAAGATGCCCAAAGGAATCACGACAATAAGCGACATGAGAGGTGCAAGAACCGCTATAAAGAAGATATGCTTATAAGCGTTCATGTGCGTCAGGCCGGCGACCGCGAGAAACGTGATGATCACTCCGTTATGCGGCATCGCATCAAAGCATCCGGCGGAGATGGTGGCGATCCGGTGGATGAGTTCAGGGTTTAGCCCCATGGCTAAATAGGGGCCTACAATGGTTTCCAGAACGATCCCCAGACCACCCGACGCAGAACCGGTAATGCCTGCCATGATGTTCGTTGCGACAGACAAAGACACGATAGGATGCATAGGCAGCGTCAGCAGCCATGCTGAAATAACCGTGAATCCTGTGGTCGCCGCAACGGCCATTCCGTAACCGACGTCGGCGCAGGTGTTAATGATGGGAATAACCGTATTGACCGCGCCTTTATTGAGTGTGCTCAGAATATTGCCATACTGTTTCCAGAAGAATGTCACACAGACCGCCGTGCCGATCAGCAACGCCCAAACCGCGTCCAGTTTCACAGCATTCAACATGACAATGACCACGACCATGGGTAAAAGGCTGAGCCATACATTGGGAAGTTTTTCCATGTTCACCGACTCTGTCTCGCCGACGACCATGCCGATGCCGGAGGACGCCACATAATGTTCGCCGCGTTTTTGATACCTTTTTATCTGGTATCTGGCATAAAAAAAGGTGAAGACAAGAGCGACTATAGACGCAACGATGCCGAGAAGCGGCGCAGCCATAGCGGTCGAGTCCATATACTTGGTGGGCATGATGTTCAGAATCTGCGGTGAACCCGGCAGCATCGTCATGGTAACCGTGCCGATACCAAAGGCGAAGGAAACCGCAAACAGATGCCACGGCATATCAAGTTCCCGCCACATGGGCCGGGCAATGGGAATCAGGGCGAAAACAACCACGAACAGGCTGACGCCGCCATAGGTGAGAACCCCGCCGATCAGGCCGGCGACACCGACTGCCACAAGAGGATTGCTGCGGCCGATCAGCTTTAAAATACTCTCGGCGATGGAACGCGCGGCACCGCTGTCCTCCATAAACTTACCGAAAATGGAGCCGGCCAAAAACAGTAAATAGAATCTGCTGGCGTAGTTGACAAATCCTTTCATGTAAGGCCCCGTGAGTGTGGACATCACATCCATGCTGGAAAACAGGGCGACCACAACGGCGGCCAACGGGGCAATCACGATAATGTGCCAGCCTCTCAGGGCCAGCACGACGATCATCACCAATGAAATAACAATCCCTACGACACTCCAATCCATATCTTCACCATCCTCATGATTTGACCTGATATGAAAGAATCCTTTCAAGCCTGGTATCGCCTTAAGACATGTCCGGGAAACCGGCAATGGGGCACCCACCCCAAAATGAGCGGAGCACCACCCATATTGCCATGGGGGCAAACCCTACTGATAGACGTAAACTGAAAATATTATTGATGTTTTAAAACGACGGAGAAAAACATGTGGAAAGTCAGATCTTTTAATCACCCCAAAGTTCAGGGTCGACAACGCCGATTTTAATGGCGTACTTCATAAGCTGGAACCGGTCGTGGATATCGAGTTTGCTCATGATGCTGGCACGGTGCTTTTCCACCGTTTTAGGACTGATACATAGAAAATCGCCGATTTGACCGGTAGAGTGACCTTGAGCAACCAGACGAAAGACCTGCTGTTCGCGTTCCGTCAACAAATCATAGCCGCTGACGGACGGAGTGCTTCCCTGACCTTTGACATATTTGCTGATCACATCAGCTTTCAGTTTGGAGCTCAGAAAATACTCACCCCGATGGGCCGCCCGAACCGCCTTGAGGATATCCGAGCTTGGAGATGCCTTCAGGACATACCCCAAAACGCCTAAAGCCAGAATCTCTTTCACGCAGCTTTCCTTTCCATGCATGGAAAACGCGACGATCCGTGTTTTCGGCACAGAGTCACGGATCAGATTGGCAACCTCCAATCCGGTAATGTTCGGTAACGTAATATCAAGAAGAACGACATCCGGGCGAAGCGCTTTAATCTTCTCCAGGGCCTCCCTGCCGTCTCCGGCCTCCCCAATCAGCTCCATATCCGTCTGACCATTCAGCAATTGCCTCAAGCCGTCCCGGACAATGCTATGGTCATCAGTCACAAAGACACGAATTTTTTCCATCACATTTGTTCCTTTGCTAAACTGGTATTTGTGCCCTGATGGTCATCCCTTTGCCAGGCGCGGAGGAGACCTCAAAAGTTCCACCCAAGGAGAGGGCCCGCTCCCTCATACTGAAGAGTCCGATTCCCCCTGGGTGTCTGCGCATTTTCCTCTCATTACCCGCCGCACGGCGTCCCACACCATTATCCCGAACCATTAGAATAACATTAGGATGGCTGTAGGTGAGGGTGATGCCAACCGTTGTCGCTTCGGCGTGCTTTGCAGTGTTTGTAAGGCTTTCCTGAACGATCCGGTAGATGGCCAGTTCTATTTCTGGATTCAACTGCTTTTTAAGACCAAGGGCTGTGAAATCGACGCGGATTCCCGGATGATCGGCTCTGAATTCCTCTATCTGCCTCGACAGGGCGGGAATCAGCACCATCGTGTCCAGGACATCCGGACGGCGATAGGAGGCCGTCTTCCTGATAATATCGGCAATGATCTCCACATTCCTGAGCAGTTTTTCGCAGCACAGTTGCTGTTCGGAATGTTCACGGGGAATAGCCTTCTGCAGCGTCTCCAGATCAAAATGCATGGCTGTCAGTATCTGGCCCACGTCGTCATGAAGGTCCGCTCCCAGCAGTTTTCTTTCCTCTTCTCTGACCTTTGCCAGGCACTCCGAAAGATGCCGGATTTCATATTCGGCCTTCTTGCTTTTCGTGATATCAATAAAATTGGCAACCGCTGACGGTTTCCCCATATACATCGCGTGAGTTGCGCGAATTTCCGCCCATCTGATGGTCTTTCCATTATCTCCTATCAACCGGAAGGTGTAGTGTTCGGGGGTAAGATTCCCTTTCTCCCGCATCATTCCCCGATCCTTGACAATGGCCCGATCCTCCGGATGAACAAATTCCCAGAAGTGTCTCCCCAGCAATTCTTCGGGTTTGTCAACACCGACCATTTCCGCACAACGCTGATTGGCGAATTCGATACGTCCACCCTGATGCACCAGGATGGCGGACATGGAATTCTCGACAACCGTGCGGTATTTTTCCTCCGAATCTTTGAGATCCTGCTCCGCCCGCTTCCTATCTGTAATGTCGATAATGAACCCTTCGTAACCGATGATTTCCCCCTTCGCGTTGCGTCGGGCAAAACCGGTTATTCGAACATCAAAGATTTTCTTGTCCATTCGCTGGAAACGGGTTTCGTATTCCTGGACAAACCCCTGACAGGCGACAAGAGACTGGAACCGTAATCGGTCTTCCGGATCGGCATAAAAGGACCGAATAGACAGTTTGCCGATGAACTCCTCCCTTGATGCCCCCCCCAGCATGGCGACACCTGCCGTATTAATATCCAGAATGATTCCGTCATAACTGGTTACATAAACGAGGACGGGAGATTTCTCAAAAATGTGTCTGATCCACCTTTGCGGTGCCTTGACAGAGGCTTTCCCCGATTGAGCCGAATCCTGTTTCTTTGTGTTCATCATACCCATCATCACAAAAGGAACTTCTGCTTTCCGCGCGGGAGTATAAGAGAATGATAGTTTTGTGTCAATTGAATGTTAGGAGACTCAACATTGGAACGCCTGTGCAATTGGCCAAACAGCCGGGACCCGGCTTATAAGGGGTTCCGGCTGCTGCGGGTGTGAGGATTAAATCCTTTTTTCGCAAATCACCGCGATGGCTTCAAGAAAGCGGTCCATCTCCTCGTCTGTTCCGATGGTCACCCGAAGGTAGTTGTCTATCCTGGGCTTGTTAAAATAGCGTACGAGAATGCCTTTTTCCCTCAACGATTGAAACAAATCAACTGCGGGAAATTGCGCATGGCTGACAAAAATAAAATTGGCCTGTGACGGAATGACGTGAAACCCCATGTCCATGAGTCCTGCCGATACACGTTCCCGAGTCTGGATGATTTTCGAGAGGGTTTCCTGCAGGCAGGCCACGTCTTTGATGGCCTCGCGCGCACCGGCCTGGGCCATCCGGTCCACCGTATAGGAATTGACGGAATCCTTCACGCGAGTGATGCCTTCGATCAGATCATTACCGCCCAGGGCATATCCGACCCTCAGTCCGGCCAGAGAATGAGATTTGGACAACGTCCGGATCACCAGCAGATTCGGATACGTCTCGATCAGACCGGCGGCGGAATGACCGCCGAAATCAACGTAGGCCTCGTCTATAATCACCACACTGCCCGCGTTGCGCTGAAGAATCTTCTGAATGCCTTCCAGTGGAAGACCCTTCCCGGTGGGCGCATTGGGATTGGCGATAAGAATGCCGCCGTTTTCCTGAAAGTAGCCCTCGACCGGCACATTGAACTCATCATCCATCGGAATCAGCCGGTACGGCGTGTTAAAAAGCGCCGCATAAACCGGATAGAAACTGTAGGTGATTTCAGCAAAAAGCACCGGAAGGCCTGCCGGTTCAAAAAAGGCCGGAAAGCAGAAAGCCAGCACCTCATCGGAACCATTGCCGACAAACACATTTTCCTTTTTCAGGCTGAAGGTTCTGGCGATGGTTTCCCGCAGTTCCTCGCTTGAGGGATCGGGATAAAGCCGCAGGGTCTCATTGACCGCGTCCCTGATGGCCTCTATGGCTTTTGCGGAAGGCGGATAAGGATTTTCGTTGGTATTGAGTTTAATGTATTTCCGGTCCTTCGGTTGTTCCCCCGGAACATAAGGGCTGATGTTCCTGACTGTTTGACTCCAGTATCGGCTCATGACTATTTGTCCTTTTTAGATGTTTTTTCAGCATGTCTGCCCTGTTGAATACAAGAAATGCCGGAGAATTTCCATTTTTTATTTTTTCGTGCCATTCATTTTTCGGAGATTCCGGCCGATAAGTATCCTAAGCAGGGAAACGGATGTTTTTTGCCGGCCCTGGAAAACCTTTTTGTGGTTTCCGTCTGGAGGAAGGACATGGAAAACAAGGCCGTCTGGGACATCCTCGGAAAGATCACGGATCTGCCGACACTGCCCAGTGTTTATTTCAAGGTCGATAAGCTGTTGAAAGACAAGCAGGCGTCAATTGAAAACGTCGCCCGTATCATCGAAATCGACCCGGCCATGTCGTCGAGCATTCTGCGTCTGGTCAATTCCGCCTTTTATGGATTGAGTTCAAAGAGCAGCTCGATCCCTCACGCCATCATGATTATCGGCTTCAACGCCGTAAAAAATGCGATTGTCTCCGTCAGCATTCTCGATACACTCCATATCAAAGATCGATACTTGAATTTTAACATCTCGGATTTCTGGCGCCATTCCGTCAGTGTTGCCGTCCTGAGCAGGCAGCTGGCGGAAAAAAGCCGCCTGGTCGCGCCGGAAGATGCCTTTATGGCCGGCCTGCTGCACGACATCGGCAAAATCATCATGTTGAAGTATTTTAAAGAAGATTTCGGAAGGGTCTGGAAGACCATGCAGGAAACCCGCTGCACTTTTTACGACGCGGAGCAGGAAAACGCGTCCATTGATCATGTCCAGATCGGGGCCTATCTGGCCAGGAAATGGGAGCTTCCGGATCACATCGTTGAAGCCATCGCCGGGCACCATTATTACATGACCTCAGAGGCATCCACAGGCCTTGTGGAATGCGTCATGCTGGCCAACGCCCTTTCTAACAGCGGCTATCAGATCCATCCGGATGATTATGTCTTTGAAGGCCACATCGAAAAAGCCGTCACCCCCCTGCTGGCGGACACCCAAAGCTGGCTTCCGCAGGCCATCGCTGAAATTGATGCGGCCTATGAATTCTTCCTGGAAGGGAAATCACCGGGGACATGAACGCGATCGCCCGTTTCCTGACCCCCCGTCTGAATGCACGAGAGGGGATTGAAACGAGATGGATATCCCCCGCAACGCCGGACCCTTCGCAGACAACAGGTGACACCCCGGAAAGATTGTGATAGGCTTCCAAAAATGACAAATAATAAAAGAAATCCGGCCGTCGATGAATAAAGATAAGCTGATCTTGTTTTTTCTTGCTCTGCTCGCCCTGGTGGCCGTGGGCTTTGTCCTGAAGCTGGCCCAGCCTGTGGTGATACCGCTGGTGATTGCCTGGCTTCTTACCTTTATCCTTGGCCCCGCCATCAACGCCATGACCCACAGGAAGGTCCCGCTTCCGATCGCCATCACACTGGTCATGATCCTGCTTTGCGGAATCGTCTTTGCGGGTTCCATCTTTCTTCATGGCCGGGTGGTGACGATCATTGCTGAATTTCCGAAATATGAAGAACGCTTCGTTCAGCTCAGCGGCGAAATGACCTCGCTGATTCCCCTGAAGTATAATCCCCTGACTGACTTCGACTGGACATTGACAGTCCGCGAAGCACTGGTAACCCTTTCAGGATCGCTTTTCTCCATCCTTTCCAATCTGGTCTTGGTGATGATTTTTCTGGTCTTCCTTCTTTCGGGAAAACCCTATGCCAAATTAAAGATGGGTCGAGCCCTTTCGGATCAGCGGGCCGGGCAGCTCAACCGCATCATCAGTTCCATCTCATCGGAAATCAGCCGCTATCTTTCGGTGCTGGTCCTGATCAGCCTCTCCACAGGAAGCCTGATCTGGCTTGCGCTCACTGTCATCGGCGTCGACTTTCCCATTACATGGGGCGCGCTGGCGTTTTTTCTGAATTTTATCCCGACGCTCGGCTCGATCGTCGCCTCGATTCCCCCGATTCTGCTGGCGCTCATCCAGTATTATCCAAGCCCGTGGCCCGGCGTGATCACGCTTCTTGCGATTCTGGCCATTCAAATGACTATCGGAAACCTGATCGCACCGAAGATTCTGGGTGATCGTTTGCATCTGAGTCCCGTGGTGATTCTGGTTTCGCTTTTGTTCTGGGGATGGCTGTGGGGAATCGTCGGAGCACTGATGGCTGTTCCTATCGCATCGGCCATCAAGATCACCTGCGAAAACATCGACGAACTCAAACCGATCAGCATCATGATGGGTTCGGGCAGACGGTTTTGGAAAGACAGCCAGAAAAAAGAATCATAAAAAAAGGGGGCTCCATTCCTCCCCGGCAGGAATGGAGCCCCCTTTGTCGTTCGTCAAGGGCTTTTACCTTTTCCTGAGAAGACCGCCCACATCGTCCAGAATTTTCTGCTGATCTTCTTTCAGATACTGCTTGGCCGCTTCTTTTACGGCTTTTGTGCCCGCCTCAACGGCCACACCCGCGGCCGCGTCCTTCACAATGACGCCCAGTGATCCGAGCGGCGGCCGGGCCAGTGTCACAACCGGCTTTGAGGTCGTTCCGGCCACTTTAATACCCAGATCAATGCGTCCGTCAGCATTGAGCAGGGGAGTCATCGCCGCTTGTGCAAGACTCGATGAATTCACGTACCTTTTCACCTCGGGGCTTTTAATGGCGGCTTCGATTTTTTTTGCCAGCGACGCCAGAACCGCATCATTGATTTCCTTTTTCATCAACAGCCCCATATTCATATCCACCGCATTGGAGGCCAGATTCATCCCGCCATCAAAAAGGACACTGGCGTCTGAAAGATCAAGCCGACCGTTTTTGATTTCGGCCTGATCGGCCTTGTAACGCAGGTCCAGCCCGCTGTCTTTGGAAGCCTGCCACTTCTGCGTGCCCTTGAGAAACGACAGATATTCGCCCAGATAATCTCCCAGGACAGGGATGGAACCCACCGCATTGAAGATCTGGAGGCCGGTGATTTCACCGTCCGGTAAAGCGATACGCAAAAGCACTTCCGGCTCGAGCAGTCTCGTTTGAACGTCAAAAGGGATCACCTTCCCCACCGCATCCAGCGTAACATCAAAGTTTTGGACGCCGCCGGTCTTAAGCGAACCCACGGTTTTCACACCCATACCCAGCTTTATTAGAATCTGGTCTCTATTCGCCAGATCCTTCGGATCGATCTGAATATCGTGCAAAAGCGTGGTGAGTTTATATACCTGAATGGTCTGATCGTATTGCGCATCATAATAGTTGATGGTGGCGTCCTTCATGCCGATCGCCCCCACGGCGACCGCCACGGGAAGATCATCGACCGCAACGGGTTTTGCTGGTTCTTTAACCCCGGGTTCATCCTTTTCCTGATCCGACGGTTTCCTGGATTGAATCAGATCGTCAATATTCAAAACACCCTGCTTGTTTTTGGAAAGATTGATGACGGGGCTGTGCAGAACCAGTTCTTTGATCTCGACCTGACGCTTGAGAAGCGGAAGGAATTTGACCTTGAAGCGCAGCGATTCCATGCTGACAAAAACATCGGCTGCGTCTACCGGTTTGCCCTGGAGCTCTTCCAACTCAGCGGGATTTTTGAAATTGGAAACGGCCAGACGGGAAACCTCAATGCCGGAAATGACCGAAAAAATACTGACATCGATTGTTTCGATGAAAACCTGCCTGTTTAACGCCTCGGCCATCTGGGACGAAATAAAGTCCTTATCGACTGTCCTATAGATGATCACTCCGGCAACGATCACCGCAATGACGATGGCCGCGAATACGGCACCGACAGCAATGAGCAGTTTTTTTACCATAACCATAACCGCCTTTCTTTCAAGAGTATGACCTGTTTGTGAAAAAATGGATCTGACTCGAAGCGGACGCGTGGGAATGTCCTTCTTAAGGCAATATAGGGGAAAAACCCGCCAATGTCAAATCGCCGGCACCAGCCGTCATCCGGGAAACGCTCTTTGCATCTAATGAAAAAATGAATTTTACACGCAGAAATATTGGTCATTGACTTCATTTGGGCTTCTTTCTATAGTTTATCCACGGAGCTATTATTTCATATCTTTCTTAAGGAGCCAACCATGCCAGAACCTTTGCGTATCGCAATGTCCCAGGGAAAAGAAATCGCCCTCCTGCCGCGCATGGCCAACCGCCACGGCCTGATCACCGGCGCCACCGGCACGGGAAAAACCGTCACCCTGCAGAAAATGGCCGAATCCTTCGCCGACATCGGCGTTCCGGTCTTTCTGGCCGACGTCAAAGGAGACCTCGCGGGGATCGGCGCGGCGGGACAGGCATCCGAGAAACTTATAGCCCGCCTTGAATCCATTGGCATTACGGATTTCAAGCCCCGCGCCAACACGGCCGTGTTCTGGGACGTATTTGGGGAAAAGGGTCACCCGGTGAGGGCCACCATTTCCGACATGGGGCCGCTGCTTCTGGCAAGACTTCTAAATCTCAACGAAACCCAGTCCGGTGTTCTGGCGCTCGTCTTTAAAATTGCTGACGACAGCGGCCTTCTGCTGTTGGATTTGAAAGACCTCCGCGCGATGGTGCGGTACGTGGGCGATAACGCCAAACAGTTCAAAACCGAGTACGGCAATGTCTCCACCGCTTCCATAGGTGCTATTCAACGCGGACTTCTGGCGATTGACGAACAGGGCGGCGGTCTGTTTTTTGGCGAACCAATGCTGGACATCGCCGACCTGATGCAGACCGACGGCGATGGACGCGGTGTGATCAACGTGCTGGCGGCCGAGAAACTTTACAACAATCCCAAACTCTACTCCACGTTCCTTTTGTGGATGCTCGCGGAACTCTTCGAGCAACTGCCGGAAGTGGGCGATGTGGACAAACCCAATCTCGTTTTCTTCTTTGACGAAGCCCATCTGCTGTTTTCCGACGCACCCAGAGCGCTTCTGGAAAAGATCGAACAGGTCGTACGCCTCATCCGCTCCAAAGGTGTAGGTGTTTATTTCGTTACGCAAAACCCCCTGGATATCCCGGAAACGGTTCTTGCCCAGTTGGGCAACCGTGTCCAGCACGCGCTGCGGGCTTTTACACCGCGCGACCAGAAAGCGGTGAAAACAGCGGCGGACACAATGCGACCCAATCCCGCCTTCAATGCCGCGGACGTCATCACCGAGCTGGGTGTCGGCGAAGCGCTGATTTCCTTCCTGGATGAAAAAGGGCGTCCGACACCGGTGGAACGCTCGTTTGTCATTGCACCCTGTTCACGCCTGGGCGTAATGACCGACACCGAACGGTCTGCGGCGATCAGACGCTCGGTCATTTACGGACATTATGAAAAAACGCTCGACCGGGAATCCGCCTATGAGAAACTGCGCGCCCATGTTGAGGCGACCGCCGCTCCCGTTCCCCAGCCGACAACGGCAACGAACCCTTCGCCTGCAGCGCCGCAAAGCGCAGGCGGCCTCAACGATTTGATTTTCGGCCGCACGGGTCCCCGCGGCGGTAAAACCGACGGCCTGATTCAGACCGCGGCAAAAAGCGCGGTCCGTTCCATCGGATCGTCCCTCGGCCGGCAAATCATCCGCGGTGTTTTGGGATCGATTCTGGGCGGGAAAAAATGAGAAATACGGGCCACAGATCGCAGCTCATGGTAAAAGGACAAATGAATAGATCAGGACACTTCATCAAAGGGAAGAGAAAGTTGCAGTAAAGACGCATAGCAGCGGCGACAGACACTTTTTTGATACGACCTCGCGCGACAGGCTTCCAGGTCGATGAAATAGCCGAACTTCGCGCACCAGATATTTTCCCGGCTGCTTTTATCGAAAATGGAATGAACCACGCCGCCTGTTGCACAGGCTTGAACAGCTTTTTTCATAAAACTTCATTATCACTATTTTCACAGCCGGAAAAGACATCAGGCTTCAGCAAAACGCAAGCATCGTCATCCCGGGGCTTGCGTCTTGCCAATCCTGCCGATCATGATTCTTCCGAATGCTATTTTGACGCTTTCTTCTTTGCGGCCGGTTTCTTCGCAACCGCTTTCTTTGCGGCTGGTTTCTTTGCAACCGGTTTCTTTGCAGCCGCTTTTGTCTTCTTCACCGCCGCCTTCTTCTTGGGCGCGGCAGCTATTTTTTTCGGCGGTTTGGGGCCTTTATTCACCATCGGTTCTTCACAACAGATTAATTCTGTCATGACACAACCACAATCTTCATCCACAAGAACAGCCAGTCCGCATACTTCACAACTCAGAACATCACCCGGTTTTACTTTTGACATTTGCGTTCCCTCCTCATTTTGATGGGTCTGAAAATATCCGTCCTCGACTACGTGCTGGAATTTTAGTTTAAAAGTATCCATCTTTCAAGCATTGATTCACATTTTGCAATTTTTTTTATCAACAGGTCTCCTTGAGGGCTGACCAGCCAAAAGGCAAAGGACGGCTTGACATTACCGGACGCTCTGATATGATTTCGCAAATTTTTAATCCGAGTTTGGCAAAACGTTCCATCCGGCAAAGAGCAGACTACGATGAACCTGCGAATATTTCAATCCCCGGGAGCGCAAAAACGCATGAATCGAAAATGGAAGACGATTCTTCAAATCACGCCGCTTAAGATTGCCCTGCTTGTGATCATAGCTGTGCTGGCGTTGTTTATTCTCGATGTTCGCTTCTTCAAAATGGTCGAGCTCAAAACGCTGGATTTGCGCATGGTATCGCGCGGCGAGATGAAGCCCGGCGGAGAAATCGTCATCGCGGCCATTGATGAAAAAAGCATCGCCGAACTGGGACGCTGGCCATGGCCGCGCGCCGAGCTGGCCAGGCTTCTGGACCGGCTTTCCGCAGCAGGCGCAAAGGTCATCGCGTTTGATGTTGTCTTTGCCGAACCGGACGCCAACATCGAGCTGACCACACTCGATTCGCTGACGGCCGAAATCAAGCAAAGCGGAATTCTCCAGGGAGCCCTGAACATGCTGCTCAACCGCAGGAAAGCAGCCGCTGACATGGATGCGGTTCTTGCAGAATCCATCCGGAAAGCGGGCAATGTCACGCTGGGGCATTTCTTTCATTTCCAGCGAGCGGCCGATCCGAAAGAACTCGATCATATTGACCCGGAAACGATCATCCGAAACACCCACATGATTGAAAACTCGAGATATCCGGCAATTCACGCCTTTCCTGGCGCGGATGACGCTTTCCTGCCCCGGGCTTTCGCTCCGCAGGCCAATATTCCCGTCATTTCGGGCGCCGCGCGCAACAGCGGCTATTTCAACACACTGCCGGACAGCGACGGCTCTAACCGCTGGTCGCCGCTGGTCATCGCTTTTGGTGAAAATTATTACGCCTCCCTGGCTGTTTCCACCGTCCACGCCTACCTCGGTTTCCCTCCCCTTTCGCTGAGCCTGGAGCACTATGGCGCTTCCGGTATCCGTATCGGGGAGAACATCATTCCCACGGATGAATCGGGCAGGCTTTTAATCAACTACCTGGGGCCGTCGCAGACATTTCCCCACTATTCCATCGCGGATATTCTTACAGACCGGGTACCCCCGGAGAAGATAAAAGGAAAAATCGTGCTCATCGGCGCGACAGCCACCGGCATCTACGACCTGCGCGTCACACCCTTTTCACCGTCGTTTCCCGGCGTGGAAATCCACGCCACGGTCATAGAAAACATTCTAAACCGGACATTTCTTTTGCACTCATCGGTCATGCGTTTCTTCGACCTTTGCGCTATCATCTTTTTCGGCCTGACGATGGGCCTTGTCGTTGGTCGCCTGCGTCCCCTTCCGGGGCTTTTCGCCGCGCTTGCACTCGTGGCGGCCTTCGCGGGAATTTATTTCCTCGTTTTTTTCAAACTCAACGTCTGGCTGAACCTGGTTTACCCATTCACCACCATGGTGACCATTTATCTTAGCCTCACAGTGTTTCACTACTTCAGGGAAGAAAGAGAAAAGAAAAAAATCCGCGGCGCGTTTCAATACTACCTGACCGCCTCGGTCATCAACGAAATGCTCAAAGATCCTTCCAAGCTCAAGCTCGGCGGACAAAAGAAGGATTTAACGGTTTTATTTTCCGACATCCGGGGATTCAGCGCCATCGCCGAAACACTGACCCCGGAGGAGCTTGTGGCGCTGCTCAATGAATACCTCACCGCCATGACCGACAGGGTTTTTGCCCACGACGGTCTGCTGGATAAATATATCGGCGACGCGATCATGGCGGTATTCGGCGCGCCGATTGACCAGCCCGACCATGCCCGCAGAGCCTGCCTGACCTCCCTGGAGATGATCCGTACGCTTTCTGAACTGCAAATAAAGTGGCGGGAAGAAGGACGCCCTGTTTTCGACATCGGCATCGGGATCAACACCGGAGAAATGGTGGTGGGAAATATGGGCTCAAAGATGCGCTTCGATTATACCGTCATGGGCGACATGGTCAACTTAGGCTCGCGTCTCGAAGGCCTCAACAAGGAATACGGAACCCATATCATCATCAGCGAATATACATATCGTGAAGTCAAAGATATCGCGTGTTCTCGCGAACTGGACCGTGTACGCGTGAAAGGAAAATCCAAACCCGTTATCATCTATGAGCTGCTGGGCGAGAAAGAGGCCAGGGAGGATTTCAGCCAGTGGATCGAAGTCTTTGAACAGGGTCTGACGCTTTACCGCGCAGGCCGCTGGGACCAGGCTACCGCTTTGTTCGATCAAGCCGTGAAAATCAGGCCTGACGACCACGCTTCGATGGTGTATATACAGCGATGCCGAAACCTGAAAGCCGCACCGCCCGGGGAATCCTGGGACGGTGTTTATAATATGACCCGAAAATAGCTCTGGAGCGTCTTTTGGAACAGGAATGTAAATGTCATTAAAAAAAGAATCCAATTATCGAAGCTGGGTCGAAGTCGACCTGGACCACTTTGCCGCAAATCTCCGGGAGATCCGGCGACTGATCGGAAAAGAGGTTGGTTTTATGCAGACCGTTAAAGCCGACGCCTACGGTCACGGCGCGGTGGAAATCTCCCATGCCGCGCTTCGCGAGGGCGCGCGGATGCTGGGTGTAGCCAACGCGGATGAGGGTGTTCAACTGCGGATAAGCGGCATTGAAGCGCCCATTGTCATTCTGGGGCCCTCCACGGCAGCCGAGATTCCCGAAATCATTAAGTACCATCTGACACCATCCGTTTCCGACAGGGCTTTTGCCGACAATCTGGAGGCACATCTGGAAAAAACCGGAAGGAAAATATCCGTCCACGTTGAGGTGGACACCGGCATGGGACGCGGCGGCACAACGCGCTCCGAGGCGGTGGAGTTGATCCGCCATATTCAGGCTATGCCGAACATCCTTCTGGAAGGCCTGTTTAGTCATTTTGCCGCCAGTGAGGTTTTGATCCCTTATAATCACGAGCAGTGGCACCTTTTTTCCGGATTGCTGGCCGAACTGCAAACCCTCGGAATTTCCATCCCCCTGATCCACATGGACAACAGCGGGGCCGTCCTGAACTATCCGGCTTTCGCGCTGGACATGGTGCGTCCCGGTATTATGACCTACGGCATTTATCCTTCAGAGGAAACAAAAAATAAAGCCGCGCTGTTACCCGTGATGTCCTTTAAAACCACCATCATCCTTGTCAAGGAGTTTCCCGCGGGCTACGGCATCGGCTACAACAGCACCTACGTAACGAAAGAAAAAACCCGCGTGGCGACGATTCCGGTGGGCTACGGGGACGGATACCCTTTTATCCTGTCGAACCTTGGAGAAGCGCTCATCCTGGGCCGGCGCGTGCCGATTATCGGACGGGTCTCCATGGACATGTGCACGCTCGATGTGACCGGAATTCCCGACTGTGATGTCGGCGATGAAGTGGTATTGCTCGGCCGGCAGGGCGACGAATATATCAGCGCCAATGAAATAGCCGAAAAAGCCCGGACGATCAGCTATGAAATTCTCTGCGCTCTGGGCAAACGAGCCCCGCGCGTCTTTTTGCAAAAGGGCGAAACCGATGCGGTGGCTCCGAGACTACGCAGAATCTTCGTGCCCGACGAAGAAAAATCCATCAAACGCATCGACCATATTATCCGCCATTGCCTGCAGACCCGCACCCGTAACGAGGAACTCGGCAACGCCATCTACTACGAAATGTTTGAAACCCTATTCGGCAAGGAAGACCGACAGCTCGAACTGCGCTCCTGTTTCCGGTATAACATCACCATCTCTCCGCTGCCGGAAGTCAGCGGCCACCGGCGCCGGGCGGATGCATATTATCAGCTGAAAACCCATGTTGAATATAAAAAAACGATCCGCAGTGATACATTCATGATCGGCTGCGCCTCCGACAGCGCACAGCTTTCTTCTTTGATGGAAGATGAAAACTGTGAGTATCGATGGATTCTGGGCGGCGGCGACGACCTGGTGCTGGAGCGGGATTTTACCGTGGAAAAGATGCGTATCGACGGCGAAGATATCCCCGTCATCGAGACCAAAAAGACGAAGCGCGGCTATGAAGTCTGGTTCGGCAGCGAGCAGCTCAAATCAAAGATCAACACGGAAGTGAAAATCGAAATCGAAATTCTCACGAAAAAAGCGAAAGGGAATAGGACATTCCCCGTGTACCTTCTGTATCCGACCCGGGGGCTGGAAATTAATTTCCTCTATGAAAACGCCGGCCTTAAAAATGTCCGTGCCGAACGCTTCTTCTCCGGCCGTCATCCACAGGCTTTCATGGATACCGTGAAGGGCAAGTCTGTCACCATTCGCGTCTCCCATGAAGAATGGGTTTTCCCCACAAGCGGCGTCATTTTCTTCTGGGATGTTTAGGACAACGGCCGGATGGTTAGTGATTTGTTGTTTTTTGGGCAGATGGAGAACCCCCGCCCGCTATTCAGTGAACCTTTCCATCGCTTGTGGAGATGTAAATAAAGCCATCCCTGTTTTCATAGATCCAAACCCAAGCTTTTTATAAAAACCTTGCATTCCGGGGGTTGCATAAAGAATGATATTACAGTTTGGAAGTCGATTTAAAATTTCTTGAATGATGACTTTTCCAATACCCTTTCCTTGTGCCTCTGGCATAACTGCAACATCATAAATTGCTCCCTGATATTCACCATCAGATATTGCTCTTCCAAAGCCGATCAACTGTGATTCTTCATAAATGAAAATCGTTGTATGACTGGCTTCAAAAGCCCTCTTATGTACTTCTGGTTCATGGTAAGCCATTCCAACTTTTCTCAGTGAATCAGCTACGATATGCCAATCAATTCTGGAGCAATCTGTTATTATTTTTAATTTCATATTTTTCATGCCTACGAAAAAATCAGCCGGAGCCGCGAAGCGGCGATCGGCTTTAGCGCCTTGTACGACTCTTTATGATTTGACCAATACCCCGGCTTGTAAAAGTATGCTTTCGATTTCTTGCAGGGAATAACTATTTTTCGCCGTAAAATGAACGATAGGAATACCAGCAGCCCGCATAACGTTGTCAACGAATTTGTCGCGGTTTTGCGTTTTTGATTGTTTGTGTGTTTTATCATCAAGCTCAATTACAAATATAACGCTCAGTGTCGTGGGGTCGCATGCAACTAGGTCAACATGCTTGCTCTGGATTTTATTGAATGCATTTTGCCATGCACTTTTGTTTAAACCGTTTTTTACCTTTACGATGTCTGCCAAACGAATTTTCCCCATTAAACGATAGCGATTATTAATCACCTGCTCAAGTACGCCAAGGAAAGAGCGTTCAGCAGGAGAGAACAAAGCTGGATCCTTCTCGTATGGGTAAGTCTGCTCACCTTGTGCTTTTTGTTTCATGAATATTTTTATTGTAGCGACAATTGCTAAGAGAAGGACGAGGATAACGATTAGTGGTAGAAGACTATTGAACATGTGTGATCATTCCTTTCTTATGTCGAACGCTGGCGCTGAGCCGCTTGTCGGCTCTAGCGACTTGTTGTGAGGTTTTTATGTTATATTTTATTCTCCTATTGATAGAAGCTATTGTTATTTTGGTATTTTTCATAATTGCGTTGGAGGTAAAGTTTTTTGGTTTCTGGACGGAACATCTTTCTTGTCTTCTTCCGGTTGTTGCTGGCGTTGTTGCGACGGCGTGTTTGGGAGAATATTGGCATTATTGGCACGCCCAAAGAAAAAATAAATAATGATACTAACAATAAGACCGCCAATGATTGTAATTAATAATGGTTTAGTGAAAGACCAATACTTTTCTTTTTTGCGTTCAATCTCGTTGTTTAGTTTTTCTCTTGCAAGAAAAAGACATTGGCATGAAGCGGGGGATTTATCAAAACCATCTGGAATATTGTTTAATGCTTTTTTATATTTCAGTAATTTACACAAGCAGACTCTCGCATACTCTGCATTCATCGCGTCGCAGTATAATTTGGCTTCTTTTGTCATTTTATTTACTCACAACAATCAATATGTCGTGCGTGGTTTTTTCCGAAAAATCGTTATCTTTATACGCTTTTTGATTTTGAAAGAAAAGCGATAAATCCTTTGAAAACAAGGAACATTAAAAAGTGCACACGGCTTTAGGTCTTTATTACCGGCAAATGTTGTGTGGTTGATAATATGGAAAATTCGTCAGATGTAAAGCATTCCGACACTCTTCCGGAGTTTCAGGCCTTCCTTTTAGACGGAAGCTGTCGTCTGAAAAGAATGTCCCGTTTTTTGCCCTGTGGGCCGCTAAATTTTGGTTCATCCGGTTGACGAAACTGCTCAGAATGGCAGTATTCAGGATTGATCATTGCGGATCGAAATATATATACAAAAAAAGGCAGAGCCCTGCGACCCTGCCTTTTGATTTAAGTCGAGACCCAGTTTACTAATTCTGCTTTCTCCTTACCCCTTCCAAACCGATCAGCCCGATTCCCAGCAGCAGCATCGTGGCGGGTTCGAGAACGGCATTGCTTCCCCGCCCAGCAATACCTTTCCATTTTTCACATATCGGTTTTCACTTTACCGGCCCCTTTTTTCGCTGCAAATCAGGACATGATCCTCAAACACCTGCCCGACAAGAAAGCCCCCATTGATCGGTGTGGCCACGCTCGCAGCGGAAATCTGTTTCCCGTCGTTGAGATATATCTCATCAATTATATAATCGCCTTTGTCTTTAGCCGTTATTCTTAGAATCTGCGAAGGAGAACTTTTCCCCTTATCCTTTGAATGGGCTAAAAATTCGAGCATTTTCGGGTGACATGCCACATACAGGGCGCCTGTGGTGTCAAGCTCGATGTTGTCGGGGCCGGTTCCTACATCGATATCGTAGGCTGGGGACAGACTGCCGGAGGCTATGTCACGGGTAAAGACGTGGATGGCCTTGTCCAGCGTGGCTGCCAGGTAAAGAATCTTTCCGTCAGCGCTTACGCTAATCCCATTGGCATAACCAAAGCCCTTCGCGACGACGCGCATGTCCTTCCCGTCATAATACATGACGTATGAGCGCTTGAGCGGCAGAAAATCTTCCAACATGCGCCACGAGGAGGAGGTGAAGCCGTGGTCATTGGTTGCGTAAAAGCTACGCACTCCTACAGCAACCAGGTCATTGGGACTGAACATGAGGGGGTGCCCTATGGATTCACGATGGACGAGGGCACCGCCAACATATTCGAATATTTCCACGAAACTGCCCTCTTTTGTATGGTTGATGACGAAAAGGAACGCCTTCCCAGTGCCGTCAAGATACAGGCTTATGCCATGAGGATGAAATTCCTTGTCGAAGCCTGCAGTGAGTTTCTTTGGTGCTGGGTCCTTCTCGGTTAAATCAAGGGCATAGATGGCGCCCTGAACGGGCGCGCCCGCCTTGGTGGCCCTGCGATCATCGGAAGATATGAAGGCTATGCCAGTCCAGGGATGGATAGTGATGTCCTCGGGACCAGGCAGGCCTGCTACCCGGATACAGGTGCCTTCGTAATGTTGAATTATTGTTTTAAACTGGCCTGCGTCGTAGAGCGTCTTAGCGACAAAGGCGGCGAAAAAGGCAAGGATTACAAATACCGTAATAAGCACTTTTCTCATGTCATCCTCACAGGCAGGATTGTATTTAAACGACAAATGTTGATGATTCTTTTTCAGATATGGAAAGACCTGCTATACAATAAAAATCAAACCTTCCCACTTGAGTCGAGGTCGGGTAGAAATACAGTGCGTGCATGTTTAGGTCAATGCCTTCCATTGTTTCTCCGTTTCCAGCTTCGTGGAAAAGAAACACCAGGCCATTCATCACTTTTTCGCAGGCCCCTTTTTCATCCCGGTCTGTGCCGCAGCATTTAAACTATTTCCGTTTGAAATCTTGCATAGTTTTTAAAGTATCTCAAGTGAACATTGCAGGAAAAACATCACGGGAATAATCCATCATCGATGTTTTATTTTTCGGAAGCGGCAATGTATAGCACCTGCAGGTCCATAGTATTGGGCAGTCGTTAGAATTGAGGATTTGTGCCTGTTGTGCTTGATTTTGTTTTGGTGGGATGAGAAGTATCCCGTCTACCCCGGCAGATTTTCGACTATGGCCTGATAGAACAGATCAATGGTTTTCAGGGCATGCGCCGGCACACCTCCGCAAAGGGTAAGTTCGCCCTGATACATGCTCATGCCTCCTCCGAAAAGGGGCGGAAAGATAAAGGGTGTAAGCAGATATGCGCGGGTGGGCTCGATCCCAAATGTGACGCTTTCCTTTTTGATCTCTCCCATGTTGGTAAACGCGTTGGGGAAGGCTTTCTTTTTGGTCAAATAGGCTACGCCCTTGATTCCCAATCTAACATAGCTCTCCAATGACAATAGTGTCAATAACGGCAGCAGACAAATATCGGTGAGGCCTGGCCAGCTATTTTTCCGCGACATGGTACTCCTGCTCACCATGTCCACGGTCTCTCCTATGTCCTTGCCCAGGGTGCGGCCCAGGTTGGGATATTCATAAACGCTAAGGTTGCAGATGCCCCCGGCTTTTTCGTTCGGAAGATACCAACGCCGCAGGTCAATTGTGGTCTGCAGGCGGAGCATTGATTTATTGTCCCATCCGGCTAATTTGACTAGTGCCCGGTAATACGCCGCGACCATGACATCGTTGATCGTGGCATCATAAGCTTTTCCAAACTGCCTGATCTTTTCCACGCGCTGTGTGTGGATGTGCACGAGGCTATAAGTCAGAGGCTCATTCGGCCCCTGCGGCATTTGCAAATGGAGAGTGTAAGCGGGAACAGTATTTGACCAGCTCTGGCGCATGAAATTGACAAAGATTAAGGGATATGCCCAAAGCGGGATATGTCGCATTATCTGGCCGAAGTCGCGGCGGCCCCCGAGGTTCGGTTCCGGTTTGTAACCCGGCTCCTTTCCCAAACGGT
>DDWS01000012.1 GCA_002347685.1 Syntrophaceae bacterium UBA2280 | reverse complement strand
ATAACCTGAAGGTGGCCCTGTCTTTAGCCCACCGCGTTTACCTGATGGGCAAAGCCCATATCGGTTATCAGGGTACTGTCGAAGAACTCAAAAACAATAACGAGGTGAGAGCAAAATATCTGGAAGTGTAAGACATAACTATCATAAAAAATAATGGAGGATGATGACTATGTCACAAAGACCATGGGAGCGCCATTATGATTACGCTGTTCCAACATCGGTCCGCTATCCGCGGATACCCATAGCTGACCTGCTCCAGATTCCGGCCAACAGCTTTCCCGACAAGGCAGCCCTGGTATTTTACGGAACTGAAATTTCCTTCTACGATCTTCGCCAGATCGTTTTGAGAATGGCAAACGCTCTCAAGAAACTGGGCATTGTGAAAGGTGACAGAGTGGCCATCCATCTGCCCAATTGCCCCCAGTATCCCATGGCCTATTACGCCATATTGTCCCTCGGGGCTATCGTGGTTAACCTCAATCCTCTTTCGGCGGTTCACGAAATGGAGGGGGTTTTGAAAACCACGGAACCGAAGGCCTTTTTCACCTATGACGAAGGGCTTTCCTCCGTACGTCAGCTCAGCGGCCTGATTCCAATTCCCCATATCATTGTGACGGCGGTGATGGATTTTGTGAAAGGGGAGTCCAGAAGCACAGCCGAGAGCCTCGCGCTCGGCAAGGGTTGGCTTCACTTTTCCGCCCTGCTGGATGGGACCACCGACACCCGGCGTCCCCGTGTTCAAATAGACCCCGATGATCCAGCGCTAATCCAGTTCACCGGCGGTACGACGGGAATTCCCAAGGGAGCCGTTCTGACTCACGGCGCCGTCATTGCCGCCACGCTGGGCGTCTATCTCTGGGGGGAGGCATTCATGAAAAATGTTCCTCAGGAACAGCGTTCCGTGGTCGCCATCATGCCCTATTACCATGTGTATGGAAACATTGTGGTTCTAAACTGGTCTATGTGGAGCTGCTCGACCCAGATTCAGTTTACCCGTTTTGAGATCAATGAACTGCTCGATACGCTCGAGAAGCATGAAAAAATTACCTTTTTCCCCTCCGTTCCCACTATGATTTCTGCGATCATCCATCATCCCCGGGCGGCCGAGCTCAAGCTCGACAAAAAGCTGGGGCTTCTCAACAGCGGGGCCGCGCCGATGGCGACGGAACTGATAGAGGCGATCAAGGACATGGGCATTTATTTTGGTGAAGGGTGGGGCATGACCGAAACGACATCCGTGGGGATCGGCAACCCCCTTCTGGGTATGAAAAAGATCGGCAGTATCGGTATTCCGGTGGTCGGCGCAGACGTCCGTCTCGTTGATCTCCAGGACGGAACCACCGATGTGCCCCGGGGTAAACCGGGAGAGCTGATCATCAAGGCTCCCTTTATGATGAAGGAATACTGGAACAACCCCGAAGAGACAGCCAGCCAGATTCGTGATGGCTGGCTCTATACAGGGGATATTGCCGTGCGCGACGAGGACGATTATTTTTTCATTGTTGATCGTAAAAAAGACATGATTATCGCCGGCGGCTTCAATATCTATCCCCGTGACGTGGATGAGGTTCTCTATCAGCATCCAGAGGTTCAAGACGCGGTGACCGTGGGGATTCCTGATGCGTATCGCGGGGAGACGGTGAAAGCCTTCATTGTTCTGCGGGAGGGCGCGTCGGTGACGGCGGAGGAAATCATCGCCTTCTGCAGGGAACGCCTGACGGCCTATAAGGTTCCCAAACTCGTTGAATTCAGGAAAGATCTGCCCAAATCAGCTGTGGGAAAGGTCTTGAGAAAAATTCTTCGGGAAGAGGCCATAGCGAAAAAGTAACGGGAATAAAAAAAGGGGAGGTGATACATGGCGTGAGGGGTTACACGATGCGGGGAAAGTCCTTTTCGGACTTTCTTTGAAATCATTCAGGATCATTACACAAGGGGGAGGTTGAGTATGACTCGTTTCACTAAGCGTGTTTTGGTTTGTTTCAGCATCTTGGGTGTATTGTTTTTGA
Organism: Syntrophaceae bacterium UBA2280; assembly: GCA_002347685.1. GTDB lineage: Bacteria > Desulfobacterota > Syntrophia > Syntrophales > Smithellaceae > UBA8904. The sequence goes on along the minus strand of DDWS01000012.1, from coordinate 5,371 downwards.
GTTTGGGCAATCCGGCGACGTCGTTTGCGACGGAATCAAAGGGTGTGCTCGGAGAGGTTAAATCCGCTTTCAACGCCGACAAGATGGGGGATATGAAGGGCTATGATCCTTCCAATCCGGTCATTCCCACGGGTGACACAATCAAGATTGCCGTGGTGGCCTCCTTCTCCGGACCCGCGGCGGCCAATGGACATTTCTATTTTAATATCGTGCAGTGGGTGGCCCATGACATCAACAAGCGGGGCGGTATCATGGTGGATGGGAAAAAGAAGCTCATCCAGGTGATCAAGGCAGACCACATGAGCAAGCCCGCCACAGCCAAGTCGGTGGTCGAGCGCATGATCCTTCAGGAGAAGGTCGATTTCCTCTGGGGTACAGACGGCAGTCACCTCATGAGAGTGATCAATGAGGCGGCGGACAGATACAAAGTCATCGCCCTGAATGCCACCTGCCTTTCCGATAACCTTCAGGACGCGACCAATTTCTCCCGGTATACCTTTCATACCGCCTATTCCACCGAACAGGTGGGTCGGGCCTTTGCCTACTTCTATGGCCAGATGCGCAAGAAAGAAAAACGGTTCTATATCCTCAATCAGGACTATTCCTTCGGACATGAACTGGCCGCGGGCTTCAAAAAGGGCTTGCAGGAATATTATCCCGAGGCCCAGCTTGTAGGTGAGGATTTCCACAAGCTTTTCCTGACGGATTATGCCCCCTATCTGGAAAAAGTTCGAGCCTCCAACGCCGAGGTGATCTTCACCGGTGATTGGCTGCCCGACGCGGGAAACCTGCTCAAGCAGGCACGGCAGATGAACATGAATATTCCGTTTGCCAACATCTACATGGACGAACCTAACTTTCTTCTGGACGTCGGTGTAGAAGGGACGAAAGGGCTGATGAATCTCAGCGCCTTCAACTCAGCCAACCCGCAATTCCAGCTACCGGGGCATAAAAAGTTCTACGCCACCTGGAACAATCTGTGGAAAACCACCTGGAAGACCCCGCCCTACAACAGCAGGACTTTTGAAATTTACGGCGGCAACTGGGGTAACTGGACCATGGTGACCTATTGGCTTTTCGACATTGTGGAGCGTGCCGGTACCCTTAATCCTGAAAAATTAATTGAGCTTTGGGAGGGTGACACCTACCGCTATGTCAACGGCAAGGTCGTTCACATGAGAGCCGACGATCACAAGATCGTTCAGGATCTCACCATTACTGAATGGGTGCCGCCGGACCAGCAGAACGTGTCTATGAATATTTATCCCTTCTACTGGTACCAGGGTTCTTCCTCCTACGGACCGTCCTGGGTTGTCCCGGCTGAAAAATGTATTCCCTGGATAGACCCGAAGCTGGTGGGGAGATCCAAGAAAAAATAGCGTCGGGGAGTGAAGCGATAGCAATGGATTCGACCGGGGGATGAGGAACAGTGCGATGTCACTGCTCTTCATCCCCCTTTTTATGGCCGATGCTTTCCTGTCAATGGCCAGCTGCCGCCGCTAGGGCCTTGCGCTGATGGGTTGAACAGGGATCATTACTCATGATGTGTATTTTCGTTACTTTAAGGAAACTCTAGTCACCCCAATCGTTCTTTCCTTTGCAGCGATCCAGTGCCCTGTCCATCAGAGGCAGAACTTTTTCGGCCGGGATTTCCCAGGACGGTCCGACGTTGGATGCACTTTCGTACCAATGGTAAGGAGGCATATTGAAAGATACCTTCTGCTCTGCAGGCGGCACCCATTCAGCCACCCGGAAACCCTGAATCGCCTTGTGGTCACAGGCTCTCATCTTAACAATTCTACCATTGACATACTGATAAGTATCACCTTCCCAAACCTTGGCAATCTTGTCGGCATCCGTACTTTTGGCGCGCTCGATCACACTCAACAGCCAGTAGACTTGTTGCTGCCAGTGCCCGAGTGTCCCCATCGGATGTCGAAAAAGTGGCGTATTGTATGGTGGTGTTTTCCATCTATTCTGCCACCCGTCATTCCAGGCCTTGTAATATTTGATCATGCCCGGGGATGTAAAAGCAGGGCCCGCTTTGTCAAAGTGCTTGATATTCATCAAGCCTTTGGTTCCTTCCACACCGATTTCGTTGAGCATATTCGGTTCATCCAAAAACAGGTTTGCAAAAGGTATGTTGATATTCATCTGGCGGGACTGTTTGAGCAGGTTTCCTGCATCGGGAAGCCAGTCGCCCGTCCAAACAACTTCGGCGCCGGAGGCTTTAATCTTTTCCAGATAAGGAGCGAAATCCGTCAGAAACAGCTTGTGGTAATCCTCTCCCACGATCTCCGCTTCGGGATAATATTCCTTCAGGCCATTTTTAAACCCATCGGCCATGCCGCGACCGAAAGAGTAGTCCTGACAGAGGATATAAAACTTCTTTTCTTTTTTGCGGATCTGGCCATAAAAATAGGCCATACCGCGACCAATAGATTCAGTTGTGTCGGAACTCATGAAAGAGTAAGGGCCGAAGTTTGTCGCATCCTGAAGGTCATCCGACAGGGCGCCGATATTCTGGCCAATGACCTTGTATTTATTGGCGACTTCGTTGATGATCTTCATGATGTTGCTTCCCGAAGTACCCAGCAGAACATCGACTTTCTCTTGAAGGACCATTCGTTCGACGACCTTTTTGGCCACGTCCGGACGGGATTGACTGTCCGCCTTGTACAAGGCAATCTTCTTTTTCTTGCCATCCACAAAAATGCCGCCACGCTGATTGATATCGTAGGCGACAAACGTTACACATCCCCAGGCCAGCTCGCCGTTCAAGGCGCCGGGTCCCGAATGGGGCCAGACAACGGCGATCTTGATGGTATCACCTTCGGGATTGACCCACTTGGCCGGATCAAAGCCCGACATATCGCCCATCTTTTTGGCATCAAAGGCGTCGTTCGGTTTGGACCATGTTTCCCACGCTTCCGTTTTTGCGGTGTGTTTGTCGGCCGATGCTAGAGACGGGCCAAAGGCCATCAGGGCTAATAAAAACATACACCACATAAAAACTATAGATTTATTACCGATCATCGTTTTCATTTTTTATCCCTCTTTCTGGTTGCATTACGTTCTATGAGATTGTGGCACAATCATGTGAGACAATATCACCTCTTCGTAAACACGTGTGTAATCGCCAAACCACCTCCTTTGAGATATTCCCGCAAAAGGAAAGCGGGAAATATGTTTGAACCATTTATTTACGCTGTAAACCTTGATCAGCTTTTAAGCTGCTTCATCAAATTCGCCATTGTCAATTCCATGGCCAATTCCCTGCCTGCGGACATGGCCGGAGCGAAACACCGGATGAAATCAATCTCTTCATCTGTCGGATGAGGCGTTTCCGAAAGATCATCAGCAACTTTCAAATCCCATGGAATATCTTTTCTGACATCATCAACCGTTACCCGGGGATGAATCTGCGCCAGGTACATTTCCTTCGTTACGGGATCGAAACGGAAGATGCCTTTCGTATTGAGCAGCATTGTCGGTCCCGAACCTTCGGGGAATAAACCCGACTTTTTCCGACTGTCCCCGCCTTCCAGATATCCCGGCGAGGTAAAATAATCGAGCTTGTTGACAAAGCTGCCCCCTAGCATTGTGAGGACCGTTCTTTTCGCGTAGGAAATAAAATCGGCCGCACCCCCTGATCCCGGCAGCCTCATGGTTGGTTTATAGTAATCACCGATGGCGGTCGTATTCAGATTACCGTAACGATCCACCTGTCCAACACCGAGAAAACACACATCGACAAATCCCCGGTAGGTCATGGTGAAAGCGGAAAAAAGGTCTGTAGCGTAGGAAAAGCCCCTACAGGAATGAGCATCTGCGATGTGATTCAAGGGAAGGAGAGGTTCGAAGTCGATAATGCCGGATTCCATCATCAGGGTCGCATGCGGCGCGTACAAGGCTTTGGCCAGTGCTCCGGCCGTTGTCGGCAACCCGACGCCCAGTATTACATTTTCAAAATCGTGAATTTCCTTGGCGACCGCAATAACCAGAAGTTCCTGGAGTGTATAAGGTTTACTCATAGAGTTTCCCCCTTTGCTTCAATGTAAGTTCAAACTCATCCAGCGTTAAGCCCATATTCCTTTCCCTGCCTTCCGTATCCCAACGCGACGTGAAGGCGGATCCGTAATTGGCGGGTGCTGAATAGAATGCTTTGGCTCTGATGCCGTCCAGGCATTTGCTGCCGAATTTCTGGATGTAATGATTAATATAGGCCTCGTGATTCGGGCATCCATATACCCACTCATCCAGCCAGGCCTTCAGCCCGTCAGCCGTTCCGTCAGCCGCCATGAAAAGGCCGTACATGAACTGATCCATATTATAATAACCGAGTACTTCCGTTGGATTTGCCCCCCAGGGTATTTCAACAACCGCATCGACACGGTAGGCCGGGATCAGCGTCAAATGGGGACTCGACTGGATCACATCATGTTCTACGATTTCTTCACAGGAGACAATGATTCGTTTGCTTGCCAGCGCTGCGGCTGCCACGCTTCCCAGGGCGCCCCAGTATTGCGCATTGCCGAATTTGTCCGCCCGCTGCACATGGACGATACAGACATCAGGATTGGCCGCCGGTACCGTCAACTGATTTTTTCCGGTATAAGGGCATTTGATGACGCGATATTTGTCTTCTCCCATAAAGCTTCTTTTGTGAAAAAGATCCGTCACCATAGCGCCTTCGAGAACCTGGATATATGAGAAACCATGCATTCCGGCCATCAGGCGCGCGTTGTACTGAAAGTTTGTATAGTCTTCCAGTTCCAGGGTTCCCGCGTTTAAAGCCCTCTCAACAGCCGAACCACCTTTCCGGCCTCCGGCCCGCAGACAATAGGTCGTCACCAGGCGGTCAATGCAGCCGGAGCCGACAAGTGCCTCAACATCAAAAATCCCCGATTGCGAATACAAGGTGAGTTTCTTCCGGCTCTGTCGGATTACTTCATAGACCAGCGCGGCGCAACTACCCACAGTATAATTTCCTATAATCAGGTGGTCGCCGTCATGGACATTCCTGCTGATTGCCTCTTTGGCGCTCACGACTTTACCGTTCCTTTCTGCCATACACACCCCCTCGTGTTTTTAGATAACTGAGTCTTTTTTCAGCACTGCCTATGAGAAATTCAAAACGATCAAGTCACGCTCCCTGAATATCGAGTTTCATGAGATATTGGCAATCCGGAAAAATACAGAACTATATCGGGAAGCTTTCACAGATTGCAGCGGTTTTCTTACACTTCCAGATATTTTGCTCTCACCTCGTTATTGTTTTTGAGTTCTTCGACCGTGCCCTGATAACCGATATGGGCTTTGCCCATCAGGTACACGCGGTGGGCCAAAGACAGGGCCACCTTCAGGTTAT
>DDWS01000056.1 GCA_002347685.1 Syntrophaceae bacterium UBA2280 | reverse complement strand
TTGATTCGTCCTTCCGCATCGAGCTGATAAATGATGTCCGGGGAATTGTCGCTCAAGTTGCGGAAGCGCTCTTCGCTTTCCTTGATTTTTTTGTGGGCGAGGGCGTTATTCAGGCTGATGCCGATTTGCTGGGCAATGCCCAGAAGCAGGCTCAAATCACTTTGCGTGGGTGGCTGATTGTTCCGGTGGTTATCGACCGCCAGGATGCCTTCAGAGCGTCCTTCGTAAATGATGGGAACGCAAATAAATGAATCGATCCCGAAATCTTTGATGAAGCTTGAGGTCTTCTCTGAAACATCCTGTTCAATATTCTGCGCGCTGTCGATCAGAAAAGGCTTTTGATTTTTGTACGCGAGATAAAAAATCCCCTTCGAGTTCGGGTTGGTGAGATTGAAATTCGCATATCGTAAAAGGGCTTCCTCGTGCGGGGTATAGCCGTAGCCCGTGCAGTAGATCAGTTTTGTCTTCTCGGGGTTGGCCAGCATGATCATTCCACGGTCGAATTGCAGGCGTTTTTGCAACGCGTCCGTAATAAAACTGAAAAGCTCCCGGGGATCGAAGATCCTGGAAGCCGCTTCGCCGATTTCCTTGATCAGGGCCAGTTCGTTGTAGCGGATCTCAAGCTGCCGGATATATTTTTCGGTGATGTCCCTCTGGCCTTCAACGGATACGCTCAAATCCTTGTTGGTCATTTTTTCCGAAACGAGGAAAATGCCGGCCAGCGCAAGCAATCCGATGGATAAAGAAACAAGCCACGATGGGAGCGGCAAAACGAAAAACAGCGCGATCAGAAGAATGAAAGCCAGAAGGGAGGCGTACCCGCAGACCAGTTTCCACAGGGTTGCCGGGGTCCTCTTCCATGAAATAATATATTTGCACGAGGCGCTGCCCTTATGCATGCATTCGCCATGCTCGATGGACGGATATTCCCCTGTGAAAAACTTCCCCAATCCCTCGAATAAACCCATCCGGTTTTCGCACTGGTAAGGCTTTTCCCGAATGCCTTCTTTGGGCGTCGCGATCAGGGAAACCGTACTGGCCGCAACCTGGTTGACATCAAAAGTGATATGCCGGCTCACCGTTGAGGCAATTTTGCCCATCGCCCAGTATGCCACACGGGGGGTGACAAAGGCAGATGTATATTGCCTTAATATGTCAGATGATTTTGACTGAATGACGAACCGGCCGGCTTCGCGGGCGATCTCCCGGTTTCCTGTCGCCGAGACCAGGTATTCATGAAAACGGTCCACCTGTTCCTGGGTGAACCAGTGCCCCTTGTCTTCCAGTTCATAAGGCGAAACCCGGGCATACTCTAATAGCTCCTTGATGTTCACCTGTGGATAATTCGACTTGACCAAATCCATGAACGTCGCAAGCAGCACACTGTTGTATAAAGGATTCATTTCCACTATGGGTTTCCCTTACGCTGCAATTTCATGATTTTGTTGACATGCGCCAGGTATTCATCGCTGGCGTTTCTCAATTGCAGAATCCATAAAGCATATTGCTTTTCAACGGGGATGTTCTGCAGGGTCAGATAATGGGAAGGAAATATCAGCAAAGGAATGATCTGCTCTGTGAAAAAACCGCCCAAATGATTGACGGCTGAGGAAAGCATGGCCCATGAGAGGATGTCCGGTTCGACGATAATCACCTTGATGCCGTTGATCAAGTCGGAAAGATTGAGTTTAATGTCCGACTGATTGACGATAAAAAAAGCCATCTGCCGCCCCTGATAGGAAAGGCAATAGGTTTGATAGTCTCTCTTGAAGCCGGCATCGGCAAAAGATTTTTTTATGGAGTCAGAAGGAATATCCAGACCCAGCGCGCTCAAAAGAAGTCCGCCGGAAACCGGTTCATAAAAGCCCTTTAAAACGGCCATATCTTTGAATGCGATTTCTCTCAAAACCCAACCTTCGGGTAGCTTTTCCGGAGAATCGTTTTTCTTAACCTGCATGTAAGAAAAAAGGTCCAGCGAACTTCCTCTCAGATCGTCCAAAGAGCGCGTGAACTCTCCGAAGATTCGGTCTATCACCTTATTGTCGGGCTGGTAATACGTCATCACATGATCCATTCCCGCGGAAGGCAGGCGGTTATAGGAGCTGATGTATTGAGTGATTTGTCTTAAAACCGTTACACCGGGCAGGCGATGGCTCATCCTCCGTGCGGCAAAGTGATGAATCAGCCATGAAGGTTCATACGCGTGAACCATAGCGATGTGGCCGTATATCCGGCCGTTTTTTTTGTACACAATATGCCGCGCGATATTCGGACTGTCCTGGTATAATTTTCTGTACGTTTCTTTGAAAGCATCACGATAGGATTGGATGCTTTCATATTTTTCCCCGTAAATAAAACCGGTATCAAAGAAGAATTCCCATAAAGTATCCATGTCCACATCGCTGGAAACACCGGCATTGCTGTCGTCGGTGACACCGAGGATCTGGTTAAGATTTGTAAAAGATTCGATATCCATATCCGATATAGCCAAACCGCACTTGACCAGATTGTTTTCCGGTTCTTCATGGCGATACACGACCTGTGCGGAGCATTTCATTTTCACGATACCCGCGTAAATAATGGTCATGTCCCGTATCAACATTTCCGGCAGGAGAAGCTCCTCCTCCATCTTGTCTTTTATGGAAAACCCGGAAGAGGATATATCAAAGAGGTCCCTTTCGATATACCCTTTGAAGAAAGGATGTTTAAATCTGACGGAAAAGGACGGCGCGATATGCTGACGGCTGTTTCGGATCTCTCTTTTAGGGAAAAGCGACACCTGTTTGGGCAAAGGCGAGAATACCATTTTGCCGTCGGTCGAATCCAGCCCGTTGCGAATGCACCGGCACAGGCCGGTATATAATTTGTTCCCGTTTTGATGGAGGTTGAGTACAGCCGGCTTGCTTTCATCAAAGCTTTTCATGTTTTTGTTCGCTGCAAGGCGGATTCCCAGACCTTTGGGGCTGAAATCAACTAAATCCCCCTGTGCATTGAAATCGCCCTGAAGAATTTTGCAACTTACATCATCGCATATAAATCGTTTTATCCTGCGGAGTGTTTTGATTGTACTGACATCCGGCAAATTTGTTTTTAAAATGTCTCCTTCCATGTGGATGGCATGAACCCCGGCCAGGATCACCGAAAGTCCGTCATCCGCCATCAGGTGACTGACTTCATAGTCCTTGAAATCCAGTGAAGGATCCAATGGTTCCAGTCGGGAAACAAGCTCGTTGGTCGCGCAGGGCTGTGGATAGGCTTTCATCACGATGGGTGCGCCGCCGTTACGGTGATGGAGAATGAAAAAAATGTGTCCATTCGTGAAGTTGATATAATTTAGCTTGTTGATGAGCTTTTTCAGATCCAATAAACGGTCGGTATCTTTTGCTTCTAACAGGTCCTGATGTTGAAAAAGCCGGAGGGTGGCTGAATGAGGCGAGGCATTTGAAATCAACGAATCGATGGGGCTGAAATTTTCTTCCTTCATGGTATGATCCGCTTTCGAAACAAGAAGAACATTAAGTGCAGGATAACCATCACATTGATATTAATTCGTTTATTTAAAACAAATTCGTTGAGAGTTGTCAATCTTAAACTGAGCATCTCCGCCCTTCTGAAAATGAAGCATTCCATGTCTGTGTATCATTGGCCTTGTGGTTTTTTGATTAATTTGTCACAATAAAGTCAAATCAATATCCATCTAAAGGAGAAAAAATGTTTTTCCGCAGTGTAAAGTGTTTGATTGCGTTGATGTTTTGTTTTTCGCTTTTTACGGGTTGCGCAAGCTATGAAAGGCAGGTTGTTCCGTTTAAAACACCGCAAAGTTCGCCCAACGCGGTGGACATCGATGGCGCCGTGATTGCCGCGAACGCTTTTGTCCGCCCGTCTGAAGCCAAAGAGGTTTTTGGATTTGATATCCGGGCCTCAGGCATTCTGCCGGTGCAGGTGATCATTGACAATAAAAGTGATCATTCTTTGATTATTTCGCCCGATCAGACGTTTCTGATCGATGAGGAAAGCAATGTGTGGCCGATTCTCGATCAGTCAATGGCATATGACCGCCTTTCAAAAGCGACGGAATTTTCACGGGTGGGTCCCGAGGCGGTTAAAGGCGGACTGCTTATGGGCGCGGCGGGGGCCGTGATCGGTGCCGCGATCGGCATTGTAACCGGAACCAATGTCGGTGCAGCTGTAGGGAAGGGCGCGGCCATCGGCGCAGCCGCGGGTGCGGTGACCGGGGGGGCGCAGGGAATTGCCGGTCACGAGGAGATCCGGTATCAAATCAAAAATGATCTTCAGAAAAGATCCCTCCAGTACCGGGCGATCAAACCGGGCGAACTGGCTTACGGATTTATTTTCTATCCCGGAGAAGCCAAAAGTGCTAAAGTCCTGCGTCTGCAGATCAAAGCAACGGATACGGGAAAAATATCCACGTTCAATATGAAGCTTCAATCGTTTTAAAAAAAAGTATCAGAAGCGAAAGGATCCGGGGGTATTTCCAAAACACAGGGAGGTTTGAAGGAAGCGCCGGGAACCTCTCCGGCATGCGACGCCAAAGCAAACATGTTCAGAGAAGTCGGTTGAGCGGTTGGAGCACCGGCGTCGCAGTTTTCCGCCGTTTAGGCGGGGAACTGCGACGTATTGGTCAGAAATCCAAACCCAGTCCTTGTTTCGAAAATTTCCAGAATGCCGGTTATTCCTGAGAGTGCAGATGAAAGAAGCCCTGATTGCCGTTTGCGGTATCATCTTATTTTTGATCGGTATGATTCGCCTGTCTTCCGCTGTTCGGAAGATGATTAACGTCCGTATCAAGGAATATGTGAAATACGCAGTCGACAGACCCTTTTTCGGTCTGATCACGGGGATTGTATCCGCCGTTCTTTTTCAAAGCTCTTCGGCGTCCACTGCACTTACCATCAGCCTCGTCAGTGCCGGCCTGATCAGCTTCTACAGTTCTCTGGCCATCATGCTGGGCGCGGATATCGGCACCACCCTGACCGTTCAGTTTGTGATCTGGCGCTTTACGGAATTTTCACCTCTGATTGTTTCCATCGGCGGACTGTTGTGGATGACCCGCCGGGGAAGGCTGCATGTGGCAGGCGAGTTGATCTTTTATTTCGGGCTGATTTTCTTCGGCCTGGAACTGGTCAATCAGGCGGTCGCTCCGCTCAAAGAGATTCCTGCTTTCATCCATATGTTTACACAGACAAAAAGCCCCCTGTTCGGGATTGGCCTGGGCATGGTGGTGACTGCGGTTGTTCAGGCCTCGGCGATTCCGATCAGCATTCTGGCGCTTCTGGCGCAGCAGGATCTGATCAATCTGGAAAACGCGCTGCCGGTTGTGATGGGTGCGAACATCGGCACCACGGTCACGGCGCTTCTGGCCGGAACCGTCGCCAATATCAACGGAAAACGAAGCGCCGCTTCGCAGCTGATCTTCAAGTGCACAGGCGTTTTGATCTGTTTGCTGCTGCTGCCGTATTTCATCGCCGTGCTCAAAGATCTTTCGCCGAATACTGCACAGCAAATCGCTCTGGGGCACTTGTTCATCAACCTTGTCATTGTCCTGGTGTTTGTCTTTGCTTTGAAGCCTTTCGCTTCACTCATGCAAAAGGTGCTGCCCGGTGATGAGGAAGCTCTGCCTGTCTGGCCGGAATATATTAACTCAAAAGACGCGGCCAATCCCCAAAGAGCGCTCGACTGTGTGCAAAAAGAGTTGCAGCGTCAAGTCGCGCTGGTTTTGAAAATGTTCACGGAAACACAGGGGTTGATGACGGACTATCAGGAGGTGAAAAGAAAGAATGTCGTGTATATCGGGATGGTGGTCAGTAACCTGCGCTCGCAAATTGTCAAGTTTCTCCTGAAGGTATCCGCGAGGCAACTGTCGCCCCGTCATTCAAGGAGGCTGTTTGTCTACACGGCCATGACCGGTGACATTGAGAGTATGGGCACGCATGTGAATGCGCTGAGCCGACTGGCAGCGCAAAAGGCCGAGGGAAACGTTCCCTTCAGCGACTGCGGCGAAGAAGAGCTAAGCGAAATCATTTCCTTAGTCGATAGAAACATCAAAGATGCACTGTTTCTGATCGAAGCGGTCGAGTCGCAAATGATCAAGGATGTTTTTGCGAGGGAAGAGGAGGTTGATGTCAAGGTGCAGCAGGCGAGGGACAACCACTTAAGGCGTTTCTACGCTCGTCAGTGCCAGGCGGATGCGGGCCCTATATTTATCGAAATGCTCATCCACCTGGAGCGTGTTTCAGATCATTGCAACAACATTGCCGAACATGTGCACGGCCTTCAGTAGCATGCGACACAGACACTTCGGGTTTGCGGTTTTGGCGCTGTGCTCCAGCTTTGAAAAACCGGCCTGAAAAACGTGTTGCTGTAATCCATAATATCTTCTATAATATCTGATAAATTTGACCATCCGCCAAAAGGGGGTATACTTCATGGACAAAAGAATGAACGCGTTGGCTTTTGCGCTGGAAAACGAAGAAAAAGAGCGCGAGTTTTACCTGGCCCACGCCCGGAAAACCAAGAACATGGCGGGCAAGAATATGTTCAAGCAGATTGCCGATGAGGAGAAAGAGCATTATGAAATGCTCAAAAAACTCCATGTAAAATGGGAGCAGCAGAAAAAATGGCCGGCTTCTGTTCCTCTGAAAGTCAAGAAATCAGCCGTCGGCGGTGTTTTACAATCCATGTCCGGTAAAAAGTCGGCCCGGATCACCGGCACGGAAGATGAACTCAAAGCCGTGCGCACGGCGATTGATTTTGAGGCCCGCGGTGTGGCATTATATTCCAAGCTGGGAAAGGAATCCACCGACCCGAAAGAAAAGGCCTTTTTCAATATGCTGTCGGGTGTGGAGCGCGAGCACCTCTTGTCGCTCAAGGAGACGGAAGAGTTTCTGATGGATCCGGCCACCTGGTATCAGCATATGGAAAAATCCGGTCTGGACGGGGCTTAGAAAAGGATTCGGGGAAGCTACACGGTATTTACGGATGTTTGGTCTTCCAGCTTGCAGCTGACTTCCGTCCAGAGTCCGTAGGATTCCTCCAGCTCTTTTTCGCAGGCGGCGAGATCAATCTGGAGTGCTTTGATTTTAATAGAGTCCCTGTGCGTTTGCGGATCGCACAGGGATTTTTCGCAGGCGGCCTTTCTGGTTTCGAGTTTGGCAATTATTTCCTCCACGGCGGCCAGCTCCTTTTTCAGTGCGTTTTTGATCTTCGACAGCCGGTTGCGCTCTTCCGCTTCGATCCTTTTTTGATCTTTCAGTGTAAGTGTCCTGTCCGAGCCTGTGTCCGTGCTGGTGGCCGACTCTGTTCTGTCCGCCGTCATTTGCGCGCGCTTTTCAATAAAATAGGAATAATTTCCCGGGTAATCCTGAATACCGCCGTCTTTGAGCTCAAAAACCTTGTTGACCAGATGATCCAGGAAGTAACGGTCGTGCGAAACAATGGCCACCGTCCCGTGGTAGTGAATGAGTGCGTTTTGAAAAATATCCCTGGTCTTGATATCCAGATGGTTGGTGGGTTCATCCAGAATCAAAAAATTGGTATCGAGCAGCATGATTTTCAAAAGTGCCAGACGGGATTTTTCGCCGCCTGACAAAATGCCTACGGACTTGAAAATATCGTCGCCCGAAAAAAGAAACGCACCCAGAAGATTTCTTTTGGTCTGGTCGTCGGCAGATGTGGCAACCGAATTGACTTCCTGCCAGATTGTGTTTTCGTAGTTGAGGTTCTGCGAGCTTTCCTGCGAAAAAAACGCCATGTTGACTCCGTCGCCGTACTTCACAACACCGGTTGTCGGCTGTTCCGAAAGACTCAGAAGCCTGGAAAGTGTAGATTTTCCTGATCCGTTGACGCCGACAAAGGCGACTTTGTCGCCCCGAAACAGCGTGAAATGCAAACCGGAAAAGACAGTCAATTCGCCGTATGCGTGTCCAAGATCGGATACTTCAACCACCCTTGAGACGCTTTTTCTTCCTTCAGGGAATTTCATGGCGACACTTTTGGTTTTGCCGTCGAGTTTGATTTCCTTGAATTTCTCCAGCATCTTGACCCGGCTTTGAACCTGCGCCGCCTTGGAGGCCTTGTACCGGAATCGCTCGACGAATTCTTCAATTTTTTTGATTTGCGCTTTTTGCAATTCCATTTCTTTTTTCAGCGCTTCGAGACGCCGGTCTTTTTCGGCCAGGTAATACGTGTAATTGCCTTTGTAAATGGAGATGCGGCGGTTGGATAGCTCGGCAATCTGCGTGGTGATTTTATCCAGGAAAAAATGGTCATGCGAGATGACAAGAATCGTTCCCGGATAGTCCTTGAGATAACTTTCCAGCCATTCCATGCTTTCCGTATCCAGATGGTTGGTCGGTTCATCGAGCAGCATGATGTCGGGTTGGGCAAGCAGAATGGACGTCAAAAGAATCCGCATTTTCCAACCGCCGGAAAACAGGTCGCACGTCTTTTCAAAATCGTTTTCACTAAAGCCGAACCCCTTGAGGATCTGCTTGGCCCTGGCTTCAAAAGCATAGCCGTCGCGGGCGGAAAATTCCGCCGTTTTATCTGCATAGTGCCGGGAAAGCTCGCTGTATTCATGGGTGTTGGGCTTGACTCTGGAAATATGCTCTTCGAGCGCGCGGATGGAACCCTCCAGATCGGCGATGCCACTTTTTTCTCTCAAATATTCGATCAGTCCCAGCGCTTCGAGCTCCACCAGATCCTGCGGTAGATAGCCGATTTTTTTTTGCTTACGGTCGGGAATGTCAATCAAACCGGAATCGAGATGGACTTGATTCAGGATGGCGCGAAAGAGCGTGGTTTTTCCCGTGCCATTGTCGCCCACGAGACCAACCCGGCCTTTTGGATGGATGGTCCAGTTTATGTCATCAAACAGCTGTTTATCCAGAAAAGACAAGCTGACGTTGCGAAAATAAATCACGGATTGTTTCCTGAAGGCCTTTCCTCTTTAATATCTGCAGGTATCATCACCGCCGCCCTATCTCTTTTTCCGGAAGATCAGTTTGATCGGAACTTTATCAAACCCGAATTCGGACCGGATGGAATTCATCAGGTAGCGCTCATAGGAGAAATGAACGCCTCTGGCGTGTGAGACAAAGAAAATAAAGGTCGGCGGCTTAATGCCGGTTTGTGTCGCGTACGAGATGTTCATGGAGCGGTTTTGAAAACGTGCCATCGGATTTTTCCTGACGGATCGTTCCACCAGATCATTGAGCGGAGAGGTTCCCACCCGCTTCGTATATTGTTCATATACCTCATTGATGAGAGCAAATATTTTCGGGGCCCGCTGTCCGGTCAGCGCTGAAATAAAAATGATCGGAGAGAAATCCATGAATTTGATTTCACCCTTGATTTTTTCGACAAACTTCCCGACGGTGGTATTGTCTTTTTCGATTTTGTCCCATTTGTTCACCACGATGATGCAGGCTTTGCCGCGCTCATAGGCCAGGCCAACAATTTTAGCGTCCTGCTCGGTGATGCCTTCCTCCGCGTCAATCAGCACCAGGGCGATATCGCAGCGGTTGATCGATTTGAGCGCCTGAATTACGCTGTATTTTTCCAGCGTCAGGCTGATCTTGTTTTTGCGGCGGATGCCGGCCGTGTCGATCAGAAGATACTGTTTCCCATGCACCTTGACGGTTGTGTCGATGGCATCACGCGTGGTTCCCGGCGTGGGGTTGGCAATGGTTCTTTCCTTGCCGCAAATCAGATTGACGAGAGACGATTTGCCGACGTTGGGCTTGCCGACAATCGCCACCGCAACGGGTTTGTCCTCCTGCTCGTCTGCGGGCTGGGCTTCCGGAAAATCTTTCGTCAGAACCGCCAGCAGTTCATCCACGCCCAGTCCGTGCTGGGCGGAAATCGCATGAACCTCATCGATTCCCAGGCGATAGAATTCGGTGAGGAACTCTTCGTGGCGTTCGCCGTCCACTTTGTTGGGGGCATAATAGACATTCTTGCTCCGGCTGCGCAACTGACGGGCGATTTCAACGTCCGAGGGCGTGAGGCCTTCTTTGCCGTCCATGAGGAAGATAATCACATCCGCTTCTTCAATGGCCAGATTCGTCTGTTCGCGCATCTGGATTAAAATGCGTTCTTCGGTAGTGGGTTCAAAACCGCCTGTGTCGATGAGTGTGAAGGCTTTATCGTGCCACTGACAGTCCATGTAGTTGCGGTCGCGTGTGGCGCCCGGCTCGTCGATGACGATGGCCTTCTGCTTTCCCGCGATGCGGTTAAAAAGGGTTGACTTGCCCACATTGGGTCTTCCGACGATGGCGATGACGGGTTTTGCCTGCATGGTATCCTCTATTTCAATAATCCGAACTCGCGC
Organism: Syntrophaceae bacterium UBA2280; assembly: GCA_002347685.1. Taxonomy (GTDB): domain Bacteria; phylum Desulfobacterota; class Syntrophia; order Syntrophales; family Smithellaceae; genus UBA8904. The sequence continues at coordinate 118,689 of DDWS01000056.1, read as the reverse complement.
AACATCCCCTCGGAGCTGGTCCAGTCTTTTTTCACGCGCACGAACAATTCCAAAAACACCTTCGCGCCGAAGAGCTTTTCCATCGACAAACGGGCCTGGGTGCCGATTTTTTTGAGCATGGCGCCTTGTTTGCCGATCATAATCGCTTTTTGCGAATCCTTTTCCACATGGATCGTCGCGCTGATCCGGATCAGGTTTTTGGCTTCGTCTTCCTTGAATAAATCCACCGTGACGGCCGAGACGTAGGGGATTTCCTGCTGCGTCAGATGCATGATCTGTTCGCGGATGAATTCTCCCGCGATGAACCGCTCGGTGGCGTCCGTCATCATGTCTTCAGGGAAGAGTTGCGGGCCTTCCGGCAGGGCGTCTTTGAGGCTTGCGATCAGCGCGTCGAGTCCGTCGCCTTTGAGTGCGCAGACGGGAAAAATTTCCCTGTAGTCATAGAGTTTCCGGAACTGATCGATCAGCGGCAGCAAAGCCGGTTTCTCTATGCAGTCAATCTTGTTGATGGCCAGAAACACGGGCACGTTGACCTTGCCCAGTGATTCAATCAAAAAGAGGTCGTGTGGACCGATCATGGTGTTTGCCTCGACCATCATCATTAACACATCCGCGTCTCCGATGGTTTCGTGGGCCGCCTGAACCATGGCGCGGTTGAGCGGGCTTTTCGGTTTGTGCATTCCCGGCGTGTCCAGAAAGATCATCTGCGCGTCCGGAAAGTTCCGGATGCCCGTGATGCGGTTGCGCGTGGTCTGCGGTTTGTTGGCGACGATGGAAATTTTATCCCCCAGCACCGCGTTGAAAAAAGTCGACTTGCCCACATTCGGGCGTCCCAGAATGCTGATAAAACCTGATTTAAACAAAATATAAACTCCTTTGGGTCAGTTCATGCCCGGAATCGACACGGACAGGGATTCCCCTGTGTCGGTTTGAACGGATATGCGGCCGCGTGCGGTCGCGGGTGTCGTGTCGATAAGGATCTGCGCGTTCGGATAACGTTCTTTCAGCCGGGCAATGTTTTCGCTTCTTTGGCCGCGGAAATGGGAGGATTCCTGTTCGGAAATATCAAAACGCAATTGACGGACGTTTTGCTCGACGCCCTCGAGCAGTTTGATCGTGTATTGATAATAAAGCGCGCAATGTACCAGACTGCCGAAAGCCGGATGCATCGGACCCGCCAGCACGGCACCGGCCCTGCTCATTTCCGGTGTCGTCTGCAGGCCCAGACGGATAATCGAAATACCCGCGGGCGTGAGCATTTCCCACGCCAGTACGCATAAATCCACCGCTTCGGTCAGGCCCAGAGGCTGATAACGGCCCTGGCGGTATTCATCGGCCAGCGGGGTATGGTTGAAAACAAGCACAGGATGAATCCGGGCCATGTCCGGTTTGAGTTCAACGGTGCGTGCCAGTGAGCGGATAAAACCTTCGCGGTTGTCCCCCGGAAGGCCGGCCATCAGGTGCAGGCCGGTTTGAAAACCGTGCGACTTGAGCAGCAAAACGGCTTTCGTTATGGTCGCCGCGTCGTGGCTTCTGTTGACGGATTTCAAGACGCTGTCCTCGAAGGACTGGGCGCCGATTTCGACGGTCTTGATGCCATGTTTCTTTAGAAAAACCAGCGTGTCTTCATCGATGAGGTCCGGCCGGGTGGAGATGCGGATGGACTCTACAAGGCCGCGTCGGATATAGTCGCCGGCCCAGGCCAACAGATGGTTTTGATAGGCGGTGTCCAGGCCGGTGAAGCTGCCTCCGTAAAAAGCGATTTGAGCGCTGCGCAGTTTGTCTTTGTTCCAGCGCAGATAGGATTCAACCTCGGCGTTAAACAAATCTTTCGAAATAATCTGAGGATAGTCGCCGGCCGCGATCTTTTCATTGCAGTAGGTGCATTTTTCCGGACAGCCCCTGTTCATGATGAAGATGGGAATGACAAGAGCTTTTTGCATAACATTATGATCCGTTGTTCTCTTCATGAAGCAATATCTCCATGGCTTTTTGGGCCGCTTGTTTCTGGGCTTCCTTTTTGCTGCGTCCGGTGCCGGTTTGCTGAAACGCACCGTTTAGTGAGACTTCCATCGTGAAGTCCCTTGCGTGATCCGGACCGCTGACGTCAAGAAGCGTGTAGGTCGGTGCAGACTTGAATTTTTTCTGGCAATACTCCTGCAGAGCGGTTTTATAATCAAAACTCTGCGCCGTCAAAACAGCATCGTTAAGCAGGGGGGTCATCAGCTTCCTGACGAACGTTCTCGTTTTGGCGAAACCGGCATCGAGGTAAACCGCCGCGATCACCGCCTCGAGTGCGTTGGCCAGCAGCGATTCTTTCTGCCGCCCCCCCGAAGTTTCTTCGCCGTGCCCCAAAAGCAGATATTCGCCCAGCCGCATCTGTGTGGCCAGTTGCGCCAGTGGCTTTTCATTGACCATGAGCGCACGGAACTTTGACAGGGTTCCTTCATCGAAATCAGGATATTTCCTGATCAGCAGGTCGCTTACGCAAAGTCCCAGGACCGCATCTCCCAGAAATTCCAGCCTTTCATTGTCTGACAAATCCAACTGTGGATTTTCGTTCACGTATGAACGATGGGTAAGCGCGGTGGAAAGAAAATCAATCTGTTGAAAGGTGTATCCCAGTCTTTCTTCCAGTGGTTTGAGTATGGCGATGCGCTTACGATTCATGGACTGTCCTGCCGTAGAGTTTGCCTTCCTGAAACGTTTCGGCCTTCACCATGACAATCCGATTGGCCAAGCGCATGTCTGACCTTTCGAGGATCACCGGCAGATAGTTATGCGAGAAGCCCTTGGCCATGCCTGTTTTCTTATCCGGGGAATGTTCCACCAGTACGGGAAGCATTTTCCCGAGAAAGCGGCGGGAAAATGCCTCCCGCTTTTTCACACCCAGGTTGCGCAGGATCGCAGCCCGTTCTTTTTTCATTTTTTCCGGTACTTTGGGCTTTAGGTTCAACGCCTCCGTCATCGGTCTTTCTGAATACGGGAAAACGTGCAGATATGCAACAGGTAAATCCATCAGCAGTTGGAAGGTGTGGTCAAAAGCCTCGCTGTTTTCACCGGGGAAGCCGACCAAGACATCCACGCCGATGGCGATATCCGGCACGAAATCAGAGACTTTTTCGATGAGCGAACGGTAAAACACCGCGTCGTAGCGGCGTTTCATCGCAGCCAGAATCCTGTCATCCCCGCTTTGCAGGGGGATGTGCAGGTGAGGGCAGAGGTTTTGATGCCGCCTGAAAAGAGCGAGCAGTTCGTCTGATATTTCATGGGGTTCGATGGAGCTGAGCCGAAACCTCACATCCGGATGCATCTCCAGCACGGTTGTGAGTATCGAGGGCAGGCTTGTTTTAGGCTCAAGATCCTGACCGTAATAGCCCAGGTGAATTCCTGTGAGGACGATTTCGCGATATTCCTGTTTAGCATAGCTTTGCGCGCCCTCCAGCACGGATGTTTGAGCCAGACTCCGGCTTTTCCCGCGGGCGAACGGAACAATACAGTAACTGCAGAAAGAATCGCACCCGTCCTGAATTTTGAAAAAAGCGCGGGTCCGACCCCTCAGGCGCGCGGCGGGGTCACAAAGAAACGTTTCCTGACAAAAAACATTACCGGCGAAGATTTTTTGCGAATCGTCCTCAGGGTGCATCAGCCGTGCGGCGATGGTGTGTTTCTGGTCATTGCCGATGACCAGCTCGACGCCTTCCATACCGGCGAGTTCGTGGGGTTTTGTCTGTGCCAGACAACCGGTGACGACGATCCGGGCATGAGGATTGGCGCGTCTTGCTCGGCGGATTAATTGACGCGCCTGATTGTCGGCGAAAGCCGTGACGGTGCAGGTATTGATGATATAGACATCTGCGGCGGTGCCGAAAGGCACCATCCGGAAATATCCGGCTTGCAGCTGTTCGGATATGGCCGCCGAGTCGCACTGGTTTACCTTACAGCCCAGTGTGGCCAGTCCGACTTTGATCGGGTCTGATATTTTTTCCACGACAGATACGGATGCCCCATGTATTCAAATGCTTCGACGCTTTATCTATTCGGCAACGCATCCTTTGTCAAGGTAAACAAACAATGGATTTTAAAATAAAAATAAGATAAATACGCTCATTAAAAAAAGAAAGGGGCGTTTCTTCATGGAGGCCATTTCAAATTATTTTGCGGCAAACCCGGCTGTCGTTACATTGCTTGCGATTTTTGTAGTTCTTTTCATTCTATATTCCATTTTGAAAAAATTCATTACATTCACGGTGATCATTGTTTTTTTCATCATGCTTACCGGAGGAATCTATCTTTTTAAGGATCCGGCATCGGCGCCTGATAAAATCCGAAACGGTGTTGAAACCCTGAAGTCCGGAGGAGAGCAGATCGGTGAAAAATTCGGCAATTTCTGGGAAGACACGAAGGATCTTTTCAACAAAGGCAAAAAGGTTCCCGGCGATATCAACCGGATGCTGGATGCCTCCAAGGAAAGCGTCGGCAAGTGACCGTCAGGTGATAAACAGGTCATTGCTGGAAAAATTCGCATCACTTGTCAGATTAACCCCCATGCGCCTCAGCCCCGTTTCATCGCCGGGTGTGGGAATATGGGTCATGTGAACTTCGCAATTCCGCAGTTGGCTTAATTTTTCCAAAGCCAGTTCAGCCGCCGGATTGGTGGTGGCGCTGATGGCGAGTGCGATGAGCGCTTCTTCCATGTCGAGGCTGACATTCTTTTCTTTGAGGATTTCCGTTTTGAGGCGCCGGATGGAATCCGTGATGGTGGACGGCAGCAGTTTGATCTTATCCGGGATATCAGCCAGATGCTTGAGCGCATGGATCACCACGCTCGATGCCGCGTGCATCAAAGGCGAGTTGTTGCCGGTAATGATCGTTCCGTCCTGAAGTTCGATCGCCGCACCGCAGAAAATCCCTTCGCTGCCCCGGTCTTTTTCCATGGCCTCTCTTGCGGCCTGCCGTGCCGGCGCGACCACCCGCCGGTCTTCCGGTTTCAGATTGAAATCATTGGAAAACAATTCCACGCGCTGAACCGTTTCCTTATCTGTAAATCCCATCGCATATTCGCAGCGGTAGCGGAAATAACGTCGCAGAATCTCCTGCTTGGCCGCCTCCTGCGTTACCTTGTCGTCCGTGATCGCGAATCCCGCGCGGTTGACGCCCATGTCGGTGGGTGATTGATAAAATGAAGCCTCGCCCGTGATTTTTTCCAAAATACGCTTCAGGACAGGGAACACCTCCACATCCCGATTGTAATTGACCCAGGCTTCCCCGTAGGCCTCCAGGTGAAACGGATCGATCTGATTGAAGTCGCGGATGTCGGCGGTGGCCGCTTCGTAAGCGACATTCACCGGATGCTTAAGTGGCAGGTTCCAGATGGGAAACGTTTCGAATTTCGCATAGCCGGATTTGATGCCTCTTTTGTAGTCATGATAGAGTTGTGACAGGCACGTGGCCAGTTTGCCGCTGCCCGGTCCCGGGCCGGTAACGATCACGAGGGGTTTGTCCGTGGCAATATATTCGTTCACGCCGTAGCCTTCGTCACTGACAATGATGTCCACGTTGGTCGGATAGCCCTTTGTGAAGCGGTGCGTAAAGACCCGGATGCCCCGGCGTTTAAGCTTGTTTTTAAACAAAACGGCCGAGGGTTGATTGTCAAAACGCGTGATGACGACGCCCATCACGTTGATATTCCAGCCTCGCAGATCATCGATGAGCTTCATGGCATCCGAATCGTAGGTGATGCCGAAATCCGCGCGGATTTTCTTTCGTTCGATATCGCCCGCATAGATGCAAAGCAAAATATCGGCCCGGTCTTTGAGTTCCTTGATCAGCCGCATTTTAACGTTGGGGTCGTATCCGGGCAGAACCCGTGAGGCGTGGTAGTCGTATAACAGCTTGCCGCCGAATTCCAGGTAGAGCTTGTTGTTGAATCGCAAGACGCGCTTCAGGATCGCTTCGGATTGTTGCGCGATGTATTTTTCGTTGTCGAATCCGCTGTTCTTAGTGTTCATGAGAATTGCAGGCGCCTTTCTTGAAGCAGGGGGTGCTCGAATTACATCAGGTTAATTTCCATCGCGCGGATAGGGCAGGCGGAGACGCACAACTCGCAGCCGTTGCATGTTTCAGGATCAAACACGACTTTATGCGTGGTTTTATCGAAAGCCAGCGCGCCGGTCGGGCAGAATCCCGTGCAGGCGCCGCAGTGGACGCATTTATCCATATTCTGATTGACGCTTTTAGAAAGAGACTCGACTTTCAGCCCCATTTCTTTCAGATAAAGGATGCCCCTGTCGAAATCTTCCTTCCGGCCGGTCAATTCCAGGACAATCACGCCTTCACGTCGGGGGAAAATTCTGGCTTTGAGGATATTGAATACAAGGTTGTGCTTTTGCGAAAGCAGATAAATGACCGGCTGTTGAACAATTTCAGGATTGTAGCGGATAACAATTTTTTTCGAGTACATGGTTAAAAAGTGAAGACCTTCCAAGTTTTTGGGATGTTAAAAGATGGCAGGCGGATTGTCAAGGCAAAGTTCAACCATCGTTTGTCCGCTACGATAAACAAAAGTTTGTCAAACTGGTGCTGGTCATTGTATGGTGATGAAAATTGGAAGGGAATCGCAGCCTATTTTGATGGCCGGAACGTTTTTCTACCTCATTGGCGGAATCGGACTGTTTCTTCTGGGCATGTCCTTGTTGACCGATGGCCTGAAGGCCTATGCGGGTGACGCATTGCGCCAGGCGCTGGTGCGGTTTACCGGCAGGCCGTCGAAGGCTTTCGTGTCCGGCGCGCTGGTCACTGCCCTGGTGCAGTCGTCGAGCGCGACCACCGTGACGGTGATCGGGTTTGTAAGCGCCGGGCTTCTGACCTTCCCGCAGGCCGTCGGCGTTGTGATCGGCGCAAGCCTCGGCACGACCAGTACCGGCTGGATCGTGTCTGTTTTAGGGCTCAAAGTTAACCTCGGTTATTACGCCCTGCCGCTGATCGGGGCAGGCGCGCTGATGAAGCTTCTGGGGCCCGGCCGCTGGAAGTCGGTGGGGCTTTCCCTGGCGGGATTCGGTTTGATCTTTGTCGGGATTCAGCATTTGCAAACCGGCATGGAAGGGCTGTCCGGCTTGTTTCATTTAGGCGATCTGCCATCCACCGGCCTGATTGCCCATCTGGTGATCATGGGCATTGGTCTGGCCATGACGGTAGTGATGCAGTCCTCCAGCGCGGCGGTGGCGACCACGCTGACCGCTTTATACACCCAGTCCATTAATTTCGAGCAGGCAGCGCTCCTGGTGATCGGCGCGGCCATTGGCACGACGGTGACCGGAGCGATGGCGGCCATCGGCGCGAGTGTTTCCACCAGGCGAACGGCTCTGGCGCATATTGTGTTTAACCTCGCAACCGGTCTGATTGCTGTTTTACTGCTGCCTTTTTTTCTGCGCGTCATTCAGTGGGCGCAGGTGTATCTCGGTTTGGATGCGGGTGCCATCAGCCTCGCCGCGTTTCATACTTTGTTTATCGCGCTGGGTGTGATGATTTTCCTGCCGCAAGCCGGGAGGTTCTCGCGCTGGATTGAACGTTTGCTGCCTGACAAAGGTCCGGCGCTGACCCGGCATCTGGATCCGACGGTATTGAATGTGCCGGCGGTTGCGCTCGAAGCGACGCGCCGGGCGCTTTGCGAAACGGCGGCGGGGATGTTCCGCATCATTCGTCAACGTCTGGAGTCGACGCCCAATCCAAACGGCGGGGCCGACGTCATGGAACTTAAGCAGGCCTTAAACGCGATCAGCGATTTTTTTGCAAAAATTCCGCCCCTGGCCGACGTGCCGCCTTTGTCGCAGGCGCGCATCGCGCAGATGCACGCCTTGGATCATCTGGCGCGTCTGCGGGATTATCTGACGCCGCCGGCCGTTTTGCAAAGGGTACCCGCGTCCGATCCCCGTTTGTCCCGGACACTGCAAATGACATTGCGTATTCTGCACAGAGCCGAACAAGGTCTGCAGGTTCAGGCAACGGCCGACGTATCCGCTGAATCCGGCGAGTGGCTGGCAGAGGTGGAAGCGATGTCGTTGGAACTTACACAGTTGCACAGGCGGGCCAGGCCGTCTGTAATTAAACAGACTGTCGGGGGGGGTGCGCCGATGATGGCGCTGCAGACGCTTGACGCGATTCGCTGGCAGGATCGCGTGGGATATCATGTCTGGCGGGTCGCCAACTACCTTGGCGGGGATGGAGCCGCAGAGCCGGGTTTGCCTCCGGACACGCTCCACCCGGCGGATTAGTCCAAAAGATTTTTTCCCGAGTTTCCCAAACAGAGGTTGGATTTATTTCTTTTTTTTGCCTTCCTGGCTTTTCGGGTCATCAGCTTCGGGGTTAAACACGTCAAACACGGATTGAAAGGCCGACAGGCCGCCCAGCGGTAAAGAATTCATCTTTGGATAATTTTCGCCGTATTCGAGCCATTTTTTGAACTGATCATCGGCCATGTTGCGGAACAACAAGTAATTACGGATCGTTTGCTCAAGATATTTTTCAAAGAAATCCGTCAGGACGTTTTCGCCGTATTGAATAATCAGATATAAGAGGGGAGGGGGGAGTAAGTATTTCTTTTTACGGGCTTCTTCGAGAACGATCTGTGTCAGGATCGCGGAGGTGACATCCTCGCCGGTTTTCGCGTCCGTGACCTGGATCTGCCTTCCATCCCGGACGGTCTGTGTGATATCATCGAGTGTGACATAGGCGCTCTTTTCCGTATCGTACAGGCGTCGGTTCGTATATTTCTTTAATAATAACGTATCCATATTCACATTTATTCCCTTCGACAAGCATGTAGACCCATTATGACAACATTACGATATTAATGCAACATAAAATTGACGAGTCGGATGGAATCTGCATTTCTGTAAGCCTAAGTACTTAATATATAAGCTATAAATAAATACGAGCCTATTTTGCCATGAGAATAAATATGTTGCAGTGCAGCAAAGAGGCATTGACAAACTCACGGTACGTGTTTATAATTAGATCTACAAAACAAATGAAAGGAGTATTTATTATGGAAAACAAAGCAATGGCAAAGCAAATGCTGGATTACCAAAAAGCGGCGATTGAGACCGGTTTTAATTCTATGCTCATGTTGCAGGAGCAAACTTCCAAGGCGGTTGATACCGTGATGAGGCAGGCACCCTGGATTCCGGCTCAGACCCGATCGCTGATCGACGAATGGACCAACATGTACAAAAAGAGTACGCTGGATATCAAAGATGCGATCGATCAGAATTATTCCAAAATGGAAGAGTATTTCATGTCCGGGATTGAAACGATCAAAACAAAATCAAAAGCCCACAACTAACGACTGAAAGAAGGTGGATAGCCATGCCCTCGACAGCGATGATGAAACAAATTCTTGATTTCAACAAAAAGGCGTTCGATGAGAGCTTTAGCGTCCTGATCACGGTCCGGGAGCATACTGAGAAAATGGTGCGTGCCTACTGGGAGAAGTCTTTGATTTTTCCCGGAGAAGGTAAAAAAGCCATCGAGGATTGGCTGGTTGCCTATAAAAATGGACTGGATGCATTTAAAGAGGATGTGGACAGACGGTTTGAGACGATGGAATCCTATCTTTTAAATGCGGGGGATCTGACGTCTTTGCCCTTGCGTGCCGCGGCTGAAAAAAAGGCTCCGGTTAAAAAAAGTTCCAGCCCGAAAAAAAATAAGGTCGTCGCAGCAAAGAAAGCTGTAAGAGTCAGACAACCGGTGAAAAAAGTAAATGTCCCGCGAAAAAAAACAGCTAAATAAATATTCATAATAACGAAGGAGGAAATGATGGAACCCAAACAGATTGCCAAGCAGATGGTTGATTTTAATAAAACGGCTTTTGATAATTCATTTGAAGCCATGTCCGTGATTCAGGATCAAACCGAGAAAATGGTTGCTTCCATGATGCAGCAGACGGCTTTTTTCCCGGAAGAAGGAAAAAAACTGATCAATGACTGGATTAAAACCTATAAAAAGGGCCGTGAAGAATTCAAGGCGGCCGCTGATGATAATTTTAAAAAGGTCGAATCTTTTTTCGCAGCCAAATAAAAGCCGCAAAAAAAGGCCGCAGCGATTTTGCTGCGGCCTTTTTTTGCGTCAGAAAGTATTCGGGATGCTTTGCACCAAAGCCTTCCTCATGTTTTCGGCGCTTTAGGCGGGCTGACCAGCCCCTGTCCGGTCAACACTAAAACGCCGTCTTGATTTTCACAGGTTGTTTTCAAGGTCACCCGGTTTTTATCCGCATTCAATTCGATAATCTCAACCTGAGCAGTGATTGTGTCGCCGATCCGTACCGGTGCCAGAAAGCTTAAGTCCTGTTTGAGGTAGATTGTGCCCGGGCCGGGTAATTGATTAGCGATAATGGCGGAGATGAAGCCCGCCGTCAGCATGCCGTGCGCGATCCGGGTTTTGAAGAAGGTGTTTTTCGCGTAGGCTTCATTCACGTGTGCCGGATTAAAGTCGCCGGTGATTCCCGCATACAAATAGATATCCGTTTCCGTCACGGTTTTAGCAAATTGAGCGGTGTCGCCGACGTTAAGCCGGTCGATGCTTTTTCCTGTGATCATCGAAATTCGACCTCCTTGATGCTGGATGTTCTTGTCGAAAAGACGTCCGGGGCCGTTTTCAAAACCAGCTTTTATGGCCCCAGATATTCTCCTTTAAATCCTTGATGTCGTCTTGCATAACCATGTACATACAGGCATTGTTGATCGCCAGTCCCCCCTGGTAGGCCAGCGCGGTGACCAGCAGGATTTCGTCTTCGGTGAAATCCCGGGGCCGGCTGCTATAGGCATTCAGGACGCCGATGATGTCGTCTTTGGCTTTAATCGGAACATACAGCATCGAAACAATGCCTTCATCTTCTTTTTCTTTCCGGTATTGAATGCCCTGATCCTTAAATACATTCTTGATTGTAATGGTTTTTCCATTCAGGGCCTGGGCGATATTCTTATCCGCCATAATGGGGCCTTTATTGAGGTATTTTTCGCTCAGACCGAAACTTGCGACCAGTTTGACCGTGCGTTTGTCGTCATCTAGTAGTCGGACGGCTGCCGCCTTAATGTTCAGGGCTTTGACCAGATCCTGAGTCAAGGCCTGGAAAATGGCCTTGACGTCGAGGCTCTCCGAGATGCTTGCGGCCAGATTCAAAAAAATCTGAGAGTGACTGCGCAGTTTCCGGATCAACTGGGCGTTTTCAATCGCGGAGCCTCCCTGCTCGGCTAAAATGGAGAGAAAATCAATTTCATCTTTGGTGAAGGTGCGGATATCCTTTGTGTATAAGCTCAGGATACCCAGCATCCGGCCTTTGTCGAGCACCGGTACGGATAGAATGGAGCCGATGCCTTCGGCTTTTTTTGCCTTGTGATTTGTCAGCCGCTTGTCCGTGGTTGCGTCACGGAAATACATGTAGCCGTCTTCCATAAGCTTCGGACTGATTTTGACGGCGTGGGCCGTTCCCGCGTGGATGTATTTTTCGGAAAGTCCGACCTGGGCGATCCCGCGGTTATGGATGGAATCTTCCGAATCGTTCTCCAGCAGAAAAATGACGGCTGCTTTGGCTTTAAGTGTTTTGACCGCCGTGGCGACAATCCGCTGGAGCATCTGATCTTCATCGTCTGTTGCGCCCAGTTCCCTGCTCAACTTGCTTAAAGCTTGAAAGTAGACTTCTTTTGTTGACATACTCCCCTCTCCCTTTTAGATAGCTTCGGCGATTTTCTGCATTAACAGTGACTTTCCCTTTTTCGGCGCTTGCCTGCCTGTCTTTGTTCCAGTACGCGGACTCCTTGTTGCTTTTGGTTTTTTTGCCGCCGCCTTCGCCTTTTGCCGCTTCTTCGGCGGCCGGGATTCGGCTGGGGGGCCGGCGATTTTTATTTTTTGTTTGCGTTTGCGGACAACGGCGTCAACGGTGTCGCGTTCCATCAGCCAGCGGACGATTTTCGGCGCGAACAATTTCTGGAACCGGGAGCTCACGTAAATTCCGATGTGTCCTGTTTCCAGGCAGACGTCCTCTTTGTCTTTGGCGGCTGCCGCTGTGGTCAGTCGGTTGCAGGCCTCCGGTGGAACGAGGTGGTCATACTCTCCGAAGAAGTTCAGAAGCGGCATGGTCAGCTTGCTTAAATCCACCTGCTGACTGCCGAGATACATCTTGTTTTGAATCAGAAGATTTTTCTGGTAGCAGTCTTCGACAAACTGACGAAACGTTTCTCCGGGGACGTCGGGACTGTCGAATATCCAGCGTTCCATGCGCACGAAGTTCTCCACGAAGTCCTTGTTGTCCATGTTTTCCATAAAGCCGACGTATTTGTCGATCATGAGCCTTGCTGGGTTGAGCAGAAGAAATCCGAAGTTCATGATGTCGCCGGGAATGTTGCCGAATGTACGGATCATGCGGTCCACGTCGATGTCTTTCATCCAGACGTGCAAAAGCCCTTTATCCGTGTCAAAGTTCGTCGGCGTGACGGTGGTGATCAGATTTTTTATTTTGTCAGGATGCAGCGCGGAGTACATGACGCAAAACGTGCCGCCCATGCAAATGCCCATCAGGTTGATTTTCGGGACATTGTGCTTTGTGCGGATGAAATCGATGATATTATTCATGTAGCCGTTGACATGATCGTCGATGGTCAGAAAGCGGTCCTTGCGGGTGGGATAGCCCCAGTCGACCATGTAGAGGTCAATGCCGCCTTCCAGAAAGGTCTTCACCACGCTGCGGTCCGGCTGTAAATCCAGCATGGTTTCACGATTGATGAGCGCGTAGACCACCAGCAGCGGAACCTTTAACTTGTTTTCGTTGTTTTCATCGCGCAAGTAGTGTTTGACGCGCACCCGGTCTTCTTCATAGACAATTTCATAGGGGGTTTGGGCGAGTTCATAATTGAGATCGCTAAGCAGGACGTCGGAGGCTTTGGAGGCGCGCTTCTGCACTTTTTCCGCGTCTTCGGCCAGACGTTCCAGGATGATGTCAATGGGGATTTTCGTTGAATTCATGTAACTGCACGGCCTCCCTAAAACGCCGGTTCATTCCCGCCCTGTTAAAAGGGCGGCTACTTCACAACCGTCAGGGTGTTGGGTGAAATATTCAGTTGCTTTTCCAGTTGCCTGACCCGCTTTTTGAGCAGATGGAACTCCTTGTAGAAGTCATCCATATCCTTGTGGGTGACCACGGGCAGCAGTTGGAGGAAATCGCGCAGGGTTTCATTTCTGGCGCTGATGAAATCCTCCATCGCGTTGAGTGTCCGGTGCAGTGCATCGGTGTATTCTTTGGATTTGAACAGATTCATGTAGTGGCCCTCCAGAATCTTGAGCCATATCGTGTAACTTTCTTTTGATTCTTTGGGAAGATTGCCTTCCTCCGCCTTCTGCCGGAGATTCTCCTGCAGCACTTTGAAGGATTTTTCCATGGGCAGATACAGGATAGAAAGGAATTCAGCCAGTGTGGTTTCAAACAGATTTTGTTTGTCGAGCAGTTTGTTGAAACGTTCCTGATAAAAACGGGTCAGTCCCAGCGGCGGAATTTTCAGGTATTGACGAAGTTCGTTTTCATAAACTTCCGTCAGGGCCTTAAATACGTCCTGATCCAGATTGTCAAATCTGTAGGCTTCAGTTTGCTTGCCGATCCTGCCTGCTTTCTGAACCAGCTGGTTTTGAATCTGTACGGCCGAGTCGAAAGCGGATTTAACCATCTTAAGAAGAATATCCGGAAGCGCACTCATGGAGTTGGCAGCCGCGGAGGCGGATTCCGGCTCGGTCATCATCCGGGAAAAGGATTTGATCAGGTTGAGATTGGTTTCCAGTTGTTGCGTAAATCGGCTCTGGACGGCGGTTTGTGTTTTCAACGCGGTATCCGAGTTGGCCGGAATGGTTTTGGCGATGTTCAGCCACATATCCGCCATGGCTTGAAACCAGGATGCCATCGAATTTTCATCCGTCGCAAAGGAAGAATTTTGGTCAGCCATATTGCGCCTCATTGTTGAAATCAATACGAATAAAGAACCGGGTTGAGTTAAATAATGATAGAAAAGAAAACATTATTCCGATAAAATACAAAACAACTGAAAACAACCGATCCGCATGGTTCGAGCGGTTGACTTGTTGTGACGACGTTTACCATCGAAGCTTACTAACTTTTTTAATATAGAAGAGACCATTTGTCAATGAATATTGGCTTCAGGAGTTTTGGCTTCGCGTTTCAGTCCACGCGTACGCCGGCTCACAGGATCGGATGGGCAAAACAAGAAAGGATGCTTTATGACCAAGGGAGAGAACAAAGAGGGAAAATCCATGACGCCCGATGAGCTGTTGTCGATGATTGGTGTTTCCCCCGCGGACAATGTAGAAGGCATTCCGACGGCTTATCCCTGGAAAAGCAAATGGGTCGGGCAGCAGGTCCGGGGAATGTTCGCTTATCGGCGAATGCTCGATTCCATCAGCAGGGAGGTTTTTACTTTCGGTCCCTGGGCCGTCGGGGCCGCGTGGCAAAGCGCATTGCTCGATACAATGCTTCGCCCGGTGAGCGCCGCTGCCCGCATCGCCGTCGGGGCCGGAAGAAACCCCGATGCGCTGGCCGATATGAACGGATGGATTTACAAAAGCTACTCCCGCCTCCTCTATACGCTAACAGGTTTTTTTATGAAAGACGGGCGCTTTGATCGGGAAAAGGCGCGGATGATTTGCACGACGGCCAGGGGTAAGGCATATCTGAAAAACTATATGGATGAATTCGCGCAGCTCGAGCATCAGTACAACAACATCGGGCAAACGCGGCTCAAGGCCATGAAAGAGCTTTTAAAGTGCCTGCTGGTGGTTATCACTGAACAACCTTTCGCGTCCGGCTATCTGCCTTTTGCCAAGAACCGTCCGGATGGTGCGCATACGAATTCCATGGAGGAATACCTGGCGGAAAACCTTGTCCGGTTTGAAAATCTGTACGCAGAAAACGCTTTTGACATCAAAGAGTATTCTGAGCGTGCGACCGGAGGGCACATCGGCTTTTCCTGTTATGAATTTGTGGCGGGAAGCGAAATTCATCGGGTGCGTCTGCGATATTATCCGGTTTTCAAAGGCGTCAAGCCGAACGGTAAAATCATTTACATGGCAACGCCTTTGATCAACCGACCGGAGCTGTTTGACCTGGCGCCCGGCAAGTCCGTGGTCGACGTGTTTCTGAAGAAGGGCTACAGGATCTATCTGGTCGATCACGGTGATCCGGGATGGGAGGAAACCGAGCTGGGTCTGGACTTCTACGGCAAGACGATTCCCGACCTGTTTCTGGGCATCATAAAGAAACGGCATCCCCGCGACGAAATCTACGTCATGGCGTACTGTATGGGCGGCACGCTCATCTTGCCCTATCTGGCGAGGCGGGCCGAAGAACGGCTGGCGGAAGGCAAATCGATGGACATCAGAAAGGTCGCCCTGATGGCCTCGCCCGTCAAATTTGATGACGACGAAAGCGGTCACGCACCAATCCGTTCCCTGATCCGCCGCGATTATGATCCGGAGCTGATGAAAGAGCTTTTCGGCGCGGTCAATATTCCCCCGCAGGTCATCGAATCGGGGATGAATGAGATTCAGCCGGGCGTGCAGCATACGGTTGTCCTGGGTTTTTACGGCCGGGCCGAAAGAAAGGAGTCCATTGCCGACGCGGCGCCCTTTCTGTACTGGCTGACCCACGGCACCAAATTTCCCATTACCGCTCACATCCAATGGATACAGAACGTCTTTATCGGCAATCAGATCTTTGAAGGGAAATATCGCCTGCCCTCCACTCATGCCCGATTTGACGGCAAACCGGTCAATATGGGTATTCTGAAAAAAGCGGGTGTGACAATATTTGACTACAGGGGGTCGCGCGATCCCATTGCACCGGCCGGCTCTTGTGTGGCCGGCGAAATCTGGGGAAAAGTCATGAAGGGGAACGTGAAGTACACCTGTGAGGCTCTGAACCGGACCATCGAGAAAAACATCGGACACATCTTTGTTGTCAGCCGGAAGCTGCTGGCGGAATACGTGGAACTTGTCGAGGATTTTTACCGCACCTGACGGAGGCCAAGCAGCATCGTTCAGACATTGAGTAGTTGCCGCCAGTCGATTGTCGGAAAAACGCGGTTGAGCGGATGGTCGTCATCCACCAGATGGTACTCAAGCCGCTCAAAGGACTGTTCGGCAATCTTCTTTACGGCATCGGGATTCACCACAGTGTCCTGCGCACCGTGGTAAAGAACAACCGGGATTTTCAGCTTCCGGCGGACATCCGTTTCAAAATCCTCCAGATGCAGGGCCGGGGCGATCAGAATCAGCTTTTTGATCCGTTCTTCATGATCCAGCGCGTACCGGGCGGCCATCAGGCCTCCATAGCTTGATCCCACCAGAATCAAATGATCTTTGTGCTCAAGCAGGGTCTCCAGTTTACGCATCCTGGTTTTAAAATCACCCGTGTAGTCTCCAATGAGCATGCCTTCAAAATGTGCCCGAAAATATTGAGCTTTGGTCCCCCGGGAGGAGCTCTCCAGGCCATGGATAAAAACAAGAGAATGATTCATTGCCAAATCCTCAATATTTTTTTAATCGTCTTTCGTTTTACGTTGCCCGGATTATGCCATTGTGCTATCAGCAACGCAACAGGATTGTCACGGTCAAGGAGATGGAATGATGGCTACGGTACTCCCTTTTCAAGCGGTTCGCCCGCAGGCGAAATACGCAGTTGACGTCGCGGCGCTTCCCTATGATGTGATGACGCGGGAAGAAGGCCAAAAAGCGGTGGAAGGCAAACCGCTGAGTTTTTTACATGTGGAAAAATCGGAAATCGACGTTCCGGACGGAACCCTGGCCGACGACATGCTGATTTATGAAACGGCAAAAAAAAACTTTCAGAAAATGAAAAAAGACGGTGTCCTTATTTCGGAGGTGTCGCCTTGTTTTTATGTGTACCGTCAGCAGATGGGTTCGCAGGTTCAGACCGGCATTGTCGGTGTCATGAGCGCGGCTGAGTATGATGAAGGGAAAATCAAAAAGCACGAACTGACGCGCCAGGACAAGGAGGATGACCGAATCCGTCACGTGGATGCCATTGGCGCTCAGACCGGTCCGGTATTTATCAGTTATGTTTCGCGTCCCCGGATCAATGCGATTGTGGAAATAATCATTGCCGGAAAACCTGAATATGATTTTACAGCCCAAGACGGTGTGTTGCACACGGCATGGGTGGTTGCCGATATTGGTATGATCGAAGAACTGACGGCAGAGTTTTCACAAATCAACGCCTTGTACATCGCCGACGGACATCATCGCGCGGCCGCAGGCGCCGCCGTCGCCCGCAAGCGCCGGCAATCCGGGCAGACGCAGGAAGCAGACCGCATCCTGGCCGTATTCTTTCCGCACAGTCAGCTGAAGGTGATGGATTACAACCGCGCGGTGAAGGATCTCAACGGTTTGAAGGCGGATCAGTTTCTTTCAATCATCCAAGAAAAATTCACCGTGACGCAGGGCTTTGCTTCCAGAGCGCCCAAACGCCTGCATGAGTTCGGCATGTATCTGGCCGGTGCATGGTACGGGCTGACCGTGAAAGAAGGCGTCTATGACGCGGCGGATCCGGTGGCCAGCCTGGATGCGGCGATTTTGCAGGAGCATCTGCTTGCACCGGTTTTGGGCATTGCCGATCCGCGCACGGATGACCGCATCAAGTTCATCGGCGGTATCCGGGGGATGGATGAGCTAGAAAAGCTTGTCAATGTTGACGGGTATGCCGTGTCGTTTTCCGTGTTTCCCACCACAATGGAACAGATCATGGCCGTGGCGGACGCCGGCAAAATCATGCCGCCCAAGTCCACCTGGTTTGAACCCAAGCTCCGAAGCGGTTTGTTTGTTCATGAAATCTGAGCGCCGCTCAACTGACCGCAGGCGGCCAGAATGTCGCTGCCGCGGCTGGCACGGATGATGGTGGTGAAATGCCTGTCAATCAGGATCTTCTGAAACGCTTCCACATCACTTTGCGAAGGTGATTTATAGGGCGATCCCGGAAATTCATTAAAGACAATCAGGTTGAGTTTGCAGCGCAGGGGCTTTAAAAGCGCGGCGAGCTTCGTTGCGTCCGCCCGCGACGCATTCACACCGTCCATCAGAATATATTCAAAGGTTAAAAGACGTCTTCCCGGCATCGGATAGGTTTTGCAGGCGGCAAGCAGAGTTTGTAACGGATACTTTTTGTTGACCGGCATGAGCTGATCGCGGATCTGATCGTCCGGCGCGTTGAGCGAGACGGCCAGATTGATGCACACGTCTTTTCCCAGTTGAACAATCTGCGGAGCCAGGCCACAGGTCGACACTGTGATTCTTCGGTTGGAAACATTGGACCCGAAATCACAAGTCAGAATCCGGATGGATTTAAGCGTGTTTTCGTAGTTGTCCAGCGGTTCGCCCATCCCCATCATGACAAGATTATTTATGTCCGGGCCTTCTGGGGTTTCGTACTTGAGTGTGAGCAGCTGCCCGACAATCTCAGCGGGTGTTAAATGGCGCTGGAACCCCTGGCGCGCGGTCAGGCAGAATTCACAGCCCATTTTGCAGCCGGCCTGCGTGGAGATGCAAATGGTCCAGTGGCTTTTACCGGGAATGAGCACGCTTTCGATGTAAAGGCCGTCCTCCAGCCTCAGGAGCGCTTTTTGCGTGCCGTCTTTCGATCGCTGAATTTTGACAATTTCCGGCCGGTGGATGCGGGCCATCGCCTGAAGGTTTGTCCGGAAGTCACGCGACAGCGTCGTCATCGCGTCAAACGACGTGACGCCGGATTGATGCATCCACTTCATGATCTGCCGGGCGCGGAACTTTTCCTTGCCCAGCGCTGCAATAAAGGCCTCCATCTCTTCTAGGGTGAAGTCCAGCAGATTGGGTAATGGTTTAGCCATGGACTTTCTTTGCCAGTGTCCCGGCGATGGCGTCGATGAAGCCTTCTGTATTCACTTTCTTGTTGGAGGGCTTCTTATCCGCCAGTAAAAGCAGGTCGCCGGTCATGATCCCGCCTTCCACCGTTTCCAGCGCCGCTTTTTCAACCAGGTCGGCAAATGCTACTACGTCCGGCGTGGCGTCGAGCTCGCCGCGTTTGCGCAGGCCGCCGGTCCAGGCAAAGATGAGCGCCATGGAGTTCGACGAGGTTTCCTCGCCCTTGAGATGCTTGTAATAGTGCTTCTGCACCGTACCGTGCGCGGCTTCGTATTCAAACCAGCCGTGCGGCGAAACCAGCACCGACGTCATCATCGCGAGCGATCCGCAGGCGGAGGCCACCATGTCCGACAACACGTCGCCGTCGTAGTTTTTGAGCGCCCACAGAAGGCCGCCTTCGGTTTTCATGATGCGCGCCACCGCATCGTCGATGAGCGTGAAGAAATATTCGATCCCGGCCTTGTCAAATGACTCTTTCCAATGCGCATTAAATTCGCGGTCGAAGATGTCGCGGAATCCCGCATCGTATTTCTTGGAAATCGTGTCTTTGGTGGAAAACCACACATCGATTTTTTCAGAAAGCCCGTAGGTGAAACAGGCCTTTGCGAAATTTAAAATGGAGGCCTCGAGGTTGTGGTTGACCTGAACAATCCCCGCCGAAGGAAAATCCTTCACCGTATGGGATTGCGGCTTGCCGCCTTCGGGTGTGAAAACCACTTCCAGCTTTCCGGGGCCGGGGATCCGCATTTCAAAATTGTCGTAGACGTCGCCGTAGGCATGACGGCCGATGGTGATGGGTTTTTTCCAGGACGTTACACCCGGCTTGATGTTTTCCACCAAAATGGGTTTGCGGAAAACCGTGCCGTCGAGCATGGAGCGGATGGTGCCGTTGGGGCTTTTCCATGCCTTTTTGAGGGTGTATTCCACGACGCGGTCTTCGTTGGGGGTGATGGTCGCGCATTTGATCCCCACGCCGTATTTCTGAATGGCGCGCGCGGCATCCACCGTTACCTGATCATCCGTGTCGTCACGGTGCTTGACGTGCAGATCGTAGTAATCGATGTTCATGTCCAGATAGGGAAAAAGCAGCTTGTCTTTGACCATCTGCCACATGATGCGGGTCATTTCGTCTCCGTCCATTTCGACGAGCGTTGTTTTTACCTGAATTTTCTTTGTCATGATCACTCCCTGAAGTTATTATTTATACCGATTTGCGCGAACGTTGAGCGCGCCGCCGGCCAGAAGCATTTTCTTTTGTCTCTCGGACAGCATACAGACGGCTGAAAAAGAATTTCCCCTGGTTTTGTTGAAAACGACGAATGAAAGACCTTCCCGCACGGATTTTGCCGCATCGGGGATTTCCAGCTCATCCCCCTGATCAATGGTGTCATAATCTGCCGCATCGGTGAAGGTGAGAGGCAGGATGCCGAAGTTGATCAGATTGGCGGCATGAATTCTTTCCAGCGATTTGGCAAGCACCGCGCGCACGCCCAGGTACATGGGGCAGATCGCTGCGTGTTCGCGCGAGGATCCCTGTCCGTAGGAGAGGCCCGCTACAATAATATTGTGTTTTCCGGCTTCCTTCATCGACATGGCGCGACCGGCGAATGATGCATCCACGTTTTCAAAAACAAATTGAGCGTATTTTGGAATGTTCGAACGGTACTTCATCCGCGCGCCCGCCGGGATGATGTGATCGGTCGTGATTTTATCGCTGACCTTGATGGTTGCGATGCCGTTTACGTGATCAGGCAGCGGCGTATTCGCCGGCGGCGCGCCGATGTTGGGGCCCCGGTAGACGGGCTCATTGCTTTTGGCGGGGTCGGGCCGTACGATCATCGAATCGTCAATGGCAAGGGATTCAGGCGTCTTTACCTGGGGGTAGGGCATGTTCAGGTCGCGGGGGTCCGTGAATTTTCCCGTGATGACGGCGGCCGCCGCTGTTTCTGGGCTGACCAGATAAATCTCCGCGTCCATGGTACCCGAGCGCCCGGGGAAATTGCGGTTCGATGTGCGAAGTGAAACGCCGCCGGAGGCGGGACTTTGCGAATTGCCGATGCAGAAACCGCAGGCGTTTTCCATCAGTCTGGCGCCGGAAGCGATCAAGTCGGACAGATACCCGTCACGCGCGAGGCTGTCGAGCACCTGGCGGGATCCCGGTGCTAAAATAAAACTCACGTCGGGATGAGCGACTCTGCCCTGCAGGATTTTCGCGACCGTGACCAGATCTTTGTAGGAAGAATTCGTGCAGCTGCCCAGGCAGACCTGATTGACGGCAAGCCCGTTCATCGAACGCACCGTACCGATGTTGTCGGGGCTGTGCGGTTTGGCAGTCAGGGGTTCAATAGAAGATAAGTCGATCTCGACGATGTCCGCGTAGGTCGCGTCGGCATCCGGCAGAATTTCAACGAAGTCCGCTTCACGCTTCTGCGAACGCAGGAACTGCCGGGTGATTTCATCGCCGGGGAAGATGGAGGTCGTTACGCCGCATTCCGCGCCCATATTGGTGATCGTAGCGCGTTCCGGAACGCTCAGCGTTTGGATGCCCGGGCCGGTGTATTCAAAAATTTTACCGACGTTGCCCCGGGTGGTGAAAATCTCCAAAACCCTGAGAATCACATCCTTGGCGGATACCCAAGGCTTAAGCGTTCCGGTCAGATGAATTTTGACAACGGACGGAGCGGTTAAATAAAACGGTTCACCGGCCATCGCCTGGGCCACATCGAGTCCGCCCGCGCCGATGGCGATCATTCCCAGACCGCCGCAGGTGGGGGTGTGGCTGTCTGAGCCGATGAGGGTCTTGCCGGGTTTCCCGAATCGTTCCAGGTGCACCTGATGACAGATGCCGTTGCCCGCGCGGGAAAGGACCACCCCGAATTTCTGCGCGACGCTTTGCAGATACCGGTGATCGTCCGCGTTTTCAAAACCGATCTGAATCGTATTGTGATCAATATAACTGACGGACAGTTCCGTCTGCACACGGGAAATGTTCATGGCCTCGAATTGGAGATAGGCCATGGTGCCCGTGGCATCCTGCGTGAGAGTCTGATCGATGCGGATGCCGATTTCACTACCCGGTGTCAGATCGCCTGCGACCAGATGTGCGGCGAGAATCTTTTCTGCGATGCTTTGTCCCATTGGCGTTTCCTTTAAAATAACATCAATCCCTGGGCAGCAGGATAATCGCGATGCGACGGTTTTTGGCCCTGCCTTCGGGCGTAGCATTGTCTGCGACCGGCTGATATTCTCCGAAGGCGGTCGCAGACAGGATAACCGGGTCGATGCCCTGTTCCTGAAGGTAGCGGGCCACATTGATTGCGCGCGCGGCGGCCAGTTCCCAGTTCGTCGGGTAAACCCTGGCCAGACGGCTGGTGATCGGCACATTGTCGGTATGGCCTTCAATGCGGATGTTCTTATCGTCAACCGTTTTGAGAATATCGACGACCCTTTTGAGCACCGCGAGCCCTTCTTTCTTCACGCCGGCTTCTCCGGAGGCAAAAAGGATCTTGTCCACCACGTCCATCGTCAGCTTGCCTTTGAGTTCGGTAATGGTGATTTCGCCCTGTGCGATTTCCGCTTTCATTTCCTGGAGGAGCTCCTGATACGTGTTGCTCGCGGCCTGCACCTCCTGTGATTTTTTATTTAATTCGGCCAGCTGCTCTTTGAGTTTTCTGTTTTCCTCTCTGAGCTCGACGATGCTTCTGGACAGATCATCCGTTTTGGACTTTAAAATATTTTCCAGTTCGACTTTTTGCCCGGTGATGGCCGCGATCTGATTTTTAAGCGACGTGTTTTCTTCCGTCAGAGAGGCCAGTTCTCCGGTGAGCTTGCGGGTCTCATCGACTTTTGCCAGATATTTACTTTCCGCGACCAGACAACCGCTGCACAAGATGGCCATGATAAAAAAGCTGATTAAAACAGATAGTTTCTTTTTCATAAATCCCCCCTACAATGCATTGTGTTGGTCTTCATGCGTTAAAAAATTCGAGCAGACCGGTAAGGGCATCTTCATATAATAATACGGATGGATAATCAACAGGCAAAAAGAAAACCAGCCCCTGTAAGGAAAGTGTGGATATGCGATGTGATGTTCATGATTTGTGTCCGAGCGGGGATTCAGGCTCCGTCTGTGGGGTCCATGCTCTTCAACCGGACGGCATGACGGTATCGCTTTTGAAAATACGGATGATCCAGACGGTCGATCCGAACGGATTTCGCTCGATAGGAGGCATGGACAAACTCGTTGTTGCCGATATAGATGCCGACATGGCCGATAGGCTTTCGGGTGCTAAAGAATACCAGATCGCCTTCGACCAGCTCTTTTTGTTCCACCCGAACGCCGCAGGCGGCCTGTTCGCGAGCCGTGCGGGGAAGAGAAATATCAAAAAATTCATACATTTTACGGACATAAGCGGAACAATCCATCCCCTTCACGCTGGCCCCGCCCAGTTTATAAGGGATTCCCAGAAATCCGGTAGCCACCTTAATCAGCAGCTGTCTTTCCTGCGGGTTATTCCATTTTCCCAGAAATTCTTCGCTGATATTCGGATCGCTTTGGGCGTCCCCGGATGGATCGACAACCGCGGCCTGGGATTCGTCTTCTTCATAGAAAAACTCTTCATCCTCAACACCCAAAATGTCCGGGTTTTCTGCGGCTTGCGGCGTCTTTAAAAGCAGCTTACGGCCGATGCGCAGCGTTTTTGGGTTCACATCGTTTAGCGCCATGATCCGGTTTACCGGCACACCGCTGGAAAGCGAGATGGACGATAGCGTATCGCCCTTTTTGATGATATAGAAGGCGTCGTTTTGCGCAGTTGCATTTTCTGTCGGCGCGGCCGTGACGGCCATGCGGGGAATGGTGAGGCGCTGCCCGGGTTTTAGGCGGTCAGATGGAAGGTTGTTGGCTTGAATAATGGCGTTGATGCTTGCGCCTTGTTTTTTAGAGATGCTGTATAAGCTGTCGCCTTTTTGAACCCTATACGCTTCCGCCTGAGCAGTCAGGGCCGGACTCAGTAAAAGGATGATCAACCACAATCCTGCAGAAATACGCCGTCTCATCATGAAGTACCTCCTTGAGCTTCGGGGGTGACCTATTTTAAACGGTGCGCAGATGGCTGTCAGCTGCTGATGCCTTCGGTTCTTGTCGGCTGCACACAGAAAACTAAACTAACGATTGATGAACCCATTGCAAATTTAGTGAAACTGCATACAGAAAATTACCACGCCTGTCAAATTGATTTTGCAATCTTTCAAAATGCGGTATAGGGACGGGCAGTCAAAAATTTTGGTGGTCATGATGATCCGTTTATTGAAAAGAATCTTCGTTTTTGCGCTATTGGCTTTGCTGATTTACTTCACCGTGGATGTCGGGCGCTATTTCTTCTATCCGGATGTCGCCGGGCTTAAGACAATCCGGCCCGGTAAGACAGCGTTCATGGAGTATCGCGAAAACACCTGGCGCGAAAAAGGCATCCGAAAAAGGGTAAAGACTTCCTGGGTTCCGATATCGCGAATATCGCCATATGTCCTGAAAGCGGTGATCATTGCCGAAGATGATAAATTCTGGCAGCATGAAGGATTCGACTTTGAGGCGATGCAAAAAGCGATGGAAAAAAACGTGCAGAAGAGCAAATTCCGGGCAGGCGGAAGCACGATCTCTCAACAGCTGGTAAAAAATCTATATCTGACGCCTGCGAAAAACCCGA
This sequence comes from Syntrophaceae bacterium UBA2280, assembly GCA_002347685.1. GTDB lineage: Bacteria > Desulfobacterota > Syntrophia > Syntrophales > Smithellaceae > UBA8904. The sequence continues at coordinate 94,018 of DDWS01000056.1, read as the reverse complement.
TTCGTAAAATCAAAGAAGCGATTCTCACCTGGCGCATAGAGAGGAACTTAAGCAAAAGAAGAATTCTGGAATTATATTTGAATGTAGCCGAATGGGGAGAAGGACTGTTCGGCATTGAGGCGGCCGCGCGGCATTATTACGGAAAGAATGCTTCGGATTTAACGGCGCGGGAGGCGGCCGCGCTCGCGGTGGTGTTGCCTAACCCGCGTAGATTTAAACCCAGCGGATCCTCCCGCTACGTGACCAGACAGGCCGAAAGAATCTATTCCATTATGCTGCGACGGGGTATCGTCATTCCCGACTACGACAATGCCATTCGTGAACAAGACATCAACGGAGAAAAAAGTGATGTCGCCGGAAAAACCGAAAATGATTTATCCGACGGCAGCACCCTGCCGGAAGGCCTGCCTTAGCGAAAGGTTCCCCGGTCCGTTGCGGCGTGATCATGAAGCCGATGGGCGTCCATCCGCCATTCACCATCCACGGGTTCAGTCGTCGAGTCTTCACAGACCCCTATAACACAGGAAGCTCAGCCTGCTTCGTTTTTGCCGCTTCCATCTCGTCGAGAATAATGGTTAAGGCCATCATCGCCGTCTTCCCCACCAGCGTTGAGCATTTTTCCGGCACCCCCGCTTTGAGGGCGGCCTTCATGTCTTCCATGTCATAGAGATTGAAGAAGCGGCCGGAATGCTTTGTCTGAATATCGGCACACCGGCATGTGGAAAATTCCCCCATGAATTCATCATAGAGTTTTTTCGCCAGCAGAAGGGCTTTGAGCTGTTTGCCCATTCTGCCGAAATCCTCCTTGTTCCTGCCAAAGAAGTAGCTGATGGCCATGGTTCCGCCGGAGAGGGCACCGCAATGGCCGTCGCCGGTCAGTCCCACACCGTCGGCCATGCCGGTTGCGGCCTTGAACACGCCTGCGTCTTCCACGCCCATGATTTCAAAAATGGCGGCAATGGTGCATTGCGCGCAGTTGCCGTTTTTGAGCTCATAGGCCTTTGCCTTATCATAGACTTCTTTTTGCATTTCCTCTTTTTCCATGCGGGTCCCTTTCCTTATTTCTTTGCGGCTCTCTCGATGATTTCGGCGATGCCCAGCACCTCCAGTTTGTCTTCCAGGTTTTCCATCTTCACCGCATCGGAGAGCATCTTGGCGCAACTCGGGCAGGCCACGGCGATGATTCGGGCGCCGGTTTCGAGGGCTTCGAGCACGCGTACACGCCCCGCGCTGTCTTCGCCGGTGCCCAGAATATCAGTAAAAAAGTTTCCGCCGCCTCCGCCGCAGCAAAAAGCATTCAGGGCATTGCGGTGCATTTCGACAAGCTCGACGCCGTCAATGGCCTTCAGGATGTCCCGCGGAGGTCCGTATATCTGATTGTGTCTGCCCAGATAGCACGGATCATGATAGGTGATCTTTGCCGCATAGGGCCCAAGCGATATTTTTTTCTCCTTGATGAGTCGAGCCAGTATCTCGGTGAAATGAAAGACTTGAAAGTTCCCCCCGAGACCGGGATAATCCTTTTTGAAGACATTGAGCGCGTGAGGATCCAGTGTGACGATCTTTTTTACGCCCTGTGCCTTGAATTTTTCAATATTATCGCCGGCCAGTTTAGCAAATAATCCCATCTCTCCTAAAATTCTGACTTCGTTGCCGTCGCAGATTTCTTCGCTGCCTGAAATACCCAGGGACAAACCGGCGCCGAGCAGTACCCGCCCCACACTGCGCGCCATTTTTTGCCCTACCTCATCGTAGGATCCGACACATCCTACATAGAAGAGATAATCCTGGCCCGCGTATTTTTGAAGCCCCGTTCCTTCGGCCCATTTGCCCCTTTCCGACTGCGGCAGTTTGTAAGGATTGCCGTTGGTGGCGATGGCTTTGAAATAATCCCTGACACCGGGCGGAATCTTCCCTTCACCGACGAGCTCTGCTTTTGCCTCCTGAAAGATTTCCGGCAGAAAATCCTTGAATTTCGGGAAGACGCACTGATTTTTGCAATTATCGCAGGCCACGCAGGAGTATAGAATTTCAGCAAAACGCTCGCTTGTTTTGATTTCATCATTGAGCCAGGCCCGGATGAGCCACATTCTCCCGCCCGGCGAATACGTGTCCCATCCAAAAGCCTTATAGGAGGGGCAGTTGAAGTCGATGTAATCTTCGGGGAATTTACAGTATCCGCACCGGAAACAGCGGTGGACAATCTCGGCATGTTCTATGTTGCGTAATTGAGTCATGAGTTTACCTCCCAGTTGCCGGGGTTCATGATCCCCTGCGGATCCAGATTTTTCTTGATCATCTGCATGAGCTTGAGGGCGCCCGGCTCCATTTTCTGCATGGTCATCTTCTGCTCCATAAAATTAGGTTTCCAGGGAATGCCGCCCATGTCGAGGGCGAACGCGGTTGCCTCATCCAGGGCATGCTTCACCCGGGTCATCATGGCCGGATCGTTTCGGTTGAAGGCAAAAGAGATGCTGAACATCATGCAGAGACCACCGGAAATCATCCGCGCGGAACTTGCGTAAAGGACGTCATATTTTTTGGCCAGTTCGACAACCTTGGCGGCGTATTGCGGGAAATGTTCGACGATCGTGATCGGTCCTGAATACTCGAAACCGCCGCCTTTGGGGACATCGGCAAAGTCCGCAATGGCTCGCTGGGGCATTTCGAGAAGCATTCCTTTCATGTATTGAACCGCCATAAATCCGCCGTCTTTCGCGTCGATGAATTCCTGCAGGGTGTCCCATACCATTTTTCTTTTGAACGCAATTTCTTCGTCCGTGTCGCCGGTAAAATAAATGGTGACATGGAAGTTCCCCAAAAACATGAGCGGCTTGGGCTGAAACCAGACATTGATGTCCTCGAGCATTTCCAGATGGGTCAGCTTGTAGAGAATATCCGGAATAAGCTCCACCCTGTCCGTCACGAATAATTCGACATCCCGAATTTTCTTGTTGGGAAAAAGTTTCAGGCCCACCTTGGTGATGATGCCCGTGGTGCCAAGCCAGCCCAGAAACAATCCCGATAGATCGGGAAGTGTCGGCCCCTTGGAAAACCAGTAAGGCCCCAGGGAAGGAGACCCGATTTTACAGACCTCGCCCGTCGGCAGAACAATTTCCATGCCGGTCACCATGTCAGAATTGAACCCGTATTGATTCGTGAGTCTGCCCTGCCCGTGCAGGGCGACGTTGGCGGCAATCGTTGTTGCAGGTGGCGCGTCGGGAAGGCTGTGCCGCAGGTGGGGATAATGCTCCTGCAGGTGCGCCTTGAGCACGCCCTGGGAAGTGCCTCCCTCCAGGACGGCGTAGCGGGCTTTTGAGTTCACCTCCAGAATCTGGTTCATTCGCTTCATATCCAGAACAATGCCGCCCTTCAGGGGAATTACCAGGCCGGTCAGAGACATGCCGTTTCCCATCGGCACGACGGGAATCTTTTCGCGGCAGGCGAGCTGGACGATCTTCTGTACCTGTTCGGTCGTTTTCGGTGCCACGACGTAATCGGGCTTCCGGGGCGTCAGGACGCCGGGGTCGCGCGAATAATACCAGATTTCTTCGGGCGCGTTGGAAACGCCTCTTTCTCCGACAATCTCGATCAGGGATTTCAGGATATCGCTCATCTTACAGCACCTCCCTTTCTTTTTCACCAATGGCTATCTTGCACAGGTCAATGATGTGGATGGGCTTAAGTCCTTTTTTGACAACCTTTTCCGACAGGCTCGACTGGCACGCCGGACAGTTGAAGACGCAGTGGGAAGCGCCTGCGGCGATCATATCATTTAAGTTCCTCTCCTGAACATCGTCAGCGAGCTTGTAGCCCGATACCGACCGGATAATTTCTCCGCAGCAAAGGCAATTTTCGCCCTGGTACTCACGGTCGGGAATCTCCACCCCGATGAGGTCCAGAATTTCGTAAACGAGAGGGAATTTGTCGGGGATGAGGCGGTTGGAACAGGGACGCTGATAGGCGACCTTGATGTTGAGGGGTTTGATACGGTCTTTCAATTCCTTCATCCGATCCAGAACGAAATCCATATAATAAACGGGCTTAAAGGGAACTTCTATCCCGTAGGCATCGGCGATGGCTGTGAACGTGCCGTAGCATTCATCGTGAAGGCAGATGACTTCCTTGACCCCGAGTTTGGCGAAATTATCGATGACTTTGGGCAGACGTTCGGTAATCACCGACATCCGGGCGAAGTGGGTATGGACAGCGGGGCACATGAATTCGGCCCCGAAGGCGACTGCCGAGGCCACATCTTTAAATATCTCGCCCTGCCCCAGAATGCCGAGATCGGGGATATAACAGCAGGAGAGGGCCTTGTCTTTTATCGGCCCCACCATATATTTGCCTTGCATCTGAGTCATGTTGATCCACTGATTGGTGATGGGGCGGGGGGCCGTGAACAGGCCTTTTTCCTCACGGCGCTCGCTGATCAGGTAAAAGGGGTGGTTGCCTCTTGTGCAATACTCTTCGCAGGCGTAGCAGGTGGCGCATTCATGAAGCACCCGGGAGTCCTCACCCCGACAAACCTTCATCATTTCCCCGTGGGCCTCGTCATGGCCGGAGAAGGACATGTACTGGCACTTCAAAAGACAATCGGCCGAGGGGCATGTCGCGCAAACCTTTTCTTTCCATTTCAGCTTATACATTCAAGACCTCCGTTTTCTGCTTCTTTTATTCTCATCCCGACAGTTTCCTGCCGGGTGCTCAGGGTTTCTTCAGAGACCAGAATGGCCCGACTTTGCCGATTTCCTGCAGAGTGTTTATAAAATCGATCCCGTATTCGCGCAGGTGGAAGAGATAATCGGGATCGAGCCTGCGGCGAAACATGTTGCCTGAAAAGAGCTTGATCAGATCGGGCAATGAAATGATTCCCTCTTCAGTACCGGGTTTAAAGAGCGCCCAGTTGCGAAGGTGTTCTTCCGACCGGAAGAAAGTCATGGTTGTTCAGGCATAGCTTACATCGTTGTTCCACTGGAGCAGAGGCACCGCCACGTATCCGATCATTCCTTCAGGTTCCGCTTTCAGGATGACGCCGTCTTGAACCTCCAGGTGAATGGGTTTGCCGCAATCAAGGCAGGGGGTGTCAATTTCCACTTTTTTACCCGGGAACAGCCAGCAGACCGCCAGCGATTCGAACGCTCACTGACCGAACCATTTTTGCCGGCCATCCACCGTGATTTTAAATTGTGTGGGAAGATTGTTGAAAGGCGCGAACGAAGCGATGAAATCCGTATTGGGGAAAAGCCAGCCCGGAATTTTTGGTGTGAACAGCTCATGCAGGATTTTCCGGCCTTCCTCCATGGCAATCCCCAGTTCCCCGGCTATCTCCGTGTAATGGGGCGCCTGTCCGGTTTCGACCATACGCTTCATGATCATATGGAATGTTTTTGCCAATGCCGCGGGTTTATCCATAGCTCTTTCCTCCTTGAATGATGTTTGAAGCGGAATATACAGCAAATGCCGTTTTCCCGTTACTGCCGGGAGTTCAAAGTGACTTTGCTGTGCGGTTCAAATAGAACCGACGGATTATATCCGTATGCCGCCTTAAAGGACGAGGAAAAATGCGATAGATTTTCAAAGCCTACCTCCAGGTAGACGTCGGAAGGTGTTTTGTGTTGTTCCTTGATAAGGTAGTGGGCATGCTCAAGGCGCTTATTCTTGAGCCAGCGGCTCGGGGACATGTCGAATATTTTTTCGAAATCTCTTTTAAAGGTCGAAAGACTTCTGCCGGTCATTTTGGCAAAAGTTTCTAAAGACACATTAAACATAAAATTCTTGCACATAAATTCTTCGAGATCAATCTTTCCCGGATCGCTGAAATCAATCAGGCTTTGGCGCAGGGAAGGATCCACCTGCACCAGAATCACGATGGCTTCCCTGGTTTTGATTTCCATAAGGTCCGTGTCGAATACAATGCCGGAATCGAAGTAGGGAGTGATGGATGAAAAAAACCCCTGCATTAACGGCGTCGATGGCACTTTCTTGATCCTGATGTTGGTGCTGGCATGCTGGGGAATGTCATTTCCATGACTGTTTTTGGCGAAATATTCCCTGAGGAAATGTTTCTTGATAAAGATACTGATGGCCCTGAAAGGCTCTCCGTTCGCCGGCGGGGTTTTGATAAATTTTGCCAGACTGTTTCTTCTGACGAAAAGCGTGTCTCCTGACGGGAATGTGTTGTGAGAGTCCGCGTCTAAAACATCCAGATGGCCTGCCAGAATATGAATCAGTGCGTGATCCGGCACGAACTGTTCCTTTTCGATTGCTTTGGTGGTTCTGACGGAACAGAATACGCTATTATTAAAATAACTTACAGCCGGATGGGTCATGTTGGTCCAAACCTTCTTTTCTCAGCGTTCGACAGGGGCTTCAGGGTCCTGTGCCCAGCCCTGCATCGCGTTCTCATAGAGACGGACGTCGGTATAGCCCAGCACCTGCGTCATCAGATACGCCCAGGTCGGGCAGCACTGGCCGATATCGCAGTAGGTGACAATGGCGGCATTGCGATCTTTTCCGGCGGCTGCTTCGACAATCTCCGCCAGCTCTTCTTTCGTTTTAAATGTTTTGTCATCATTGAATGCGCAGGAAGTGGGCATGTTGAACGCGCCGGGGATGTGGCCCGATTTGGGAACGCAATCCATTTTTTTCTCACCGGTAAAGAATTCCCGTTCGCGGGTATCGAGCAAAATCAGCTTACCGAGGTTTTCCTTGATGTAGTCTTTGGTTGCGAATTTATCTCCTGAGTAGTTGCCTTTGAAATTCTTTGCTTTACCCCTTTCAATTTTCACAGATAAGGGTTTTTTTTCACTGACCCACTTGTTGATGCCGCCGTCCAGCAGCGCAACGTTTTCAACGCCCGCGTACTGAAGCGTGCAGGCGACTCTGGCGCTCTGATAGCTGCGCCTCGGCGTGTCCATGCAGCCGACAACCACAATCCAGTTGTCAAAACCGATGCCGAAATATCCGACGGTATCGTCTATGTCGTCTTTCTCCGGCAGGGAGGAATACATGCCGTCTCTCATATAGGCCCAGGCGCCGTAATAGGCACTGAGCGCGCCGGGGATATGGCCTTCGCGGTATTCTTCCACGCTCCGGATGTCCAAAACAATCAGTTTGGGATTCTTGAGATTGGCCTGTAGCCAGTCGGTGGAAACAATCGGAGCGATATCACGAGCCAGAGCGGTTGACGGAAGCAAAAGGATGAGCGAAATGAAAACAAGGAGTTTGTTCAAAACATTGCTTTTCATACTGCAACCTCCTTTATGCGGCTAACATTATTTTAAAAAATTACCAGACACACACTTTCAACATCAGATGTGAAAATATACCACATTCAGTCTGAAAAGAGCCAGTTGAATATTTCTGGCAAATCAAAGGTCTTAAATAGTTCTGCCACGCGAATCAAAGGCAATTGCATCCGATTCGCCATTTGATGGGTCAATATCCTTCGTTATTTCCCACCGCTCCTTGTTTCGTTTCGCTTGAACTCTTCTGTGAGCTTTTGTATTGACATTGACAGGCGAGAACGATTTTTCCATAAACTTCGGTGTATGAGATTAATATTTATCAAATTTTCGCATCAACTCCGACTGAAGCGAACACCTTATCGAGTGCAGCCCGGCAGACCGTTACATCTTCCTCGGGAGTCCCCCCGCATACCCCGACTCCTCCGACAACCTCATCGCCGTCCTTAATCGGCAGCCCGCCGGGGATGGTTGTTAAACGGTCATTCCAGTTTTGTGTATTAAATCCAAAGCCGGGGCTTGAAGGGTCACCAAACCGACCCACATCTGAGCTCGGCATTCTAAAAGTGGCGGCAGTCCATGCCTTATCACGGGCAATGTCAACCGTCGGGATCAAGGCTTGGTCCATTCGGTGGAGAGCGACCAAAAATCCTCTGGCATCAACAACGGCAACACTACACAACCTGTTCATTTCGCGGGCCTGTTTTATTGCAGCCTTAATCACTTTCTTGGCAGTATCGATATTCATAACCATAGCGCTGGTCTCCTCGTCATTTCGTGTTAGCTCAGTTAATCGTGTTCCTCATAAATGGCGGCATACCCGGCTTGAACAGCGGTCGTATCGCTTATTTCACCTACACCATCAGGAATACCACTACAGCCAATCCCGCCGATCACCTTCATTTCTCCATCTCGGATTGGATTGCCGCCGGGAATGAACATCAGACGAAGTCTCGCTTGCGTCAGTAGCCCGAGTCCACCGCTACCGATTGTTTTGCCTGTCATGCGGGGGTCTAATAATCTGGCCAGCATCAATGTAGGCGCGCCTGAATAAACTGCTGAAAAGGCCTTATTAATTGAAATATCCGTAGTCATTGGCCCGGCACCATCCATTCGATGGACGGCAATCACTGCACCCGCTTCATCAACTACCGCAATGCTGCTCGGATAGCCGGAGAGTGTAGCCCACCGTTCAGCAGCCTCGAGCATCTTTTCAGCCATTTCCAAAGTTATTTTTTCCATTAAAAAAACACCCCCTCATTTTTTGTCTAGGAAGACAGATTGCTGCTTGCCACCACATCAGCACCGGTATCCAGCAGATTGGCGACAATAACATCACCCATTTTGACAGGAGCTTTTACCCTTGCCCGGGCTAAAACCGTCATGCTTTGTACAAGCATCGTCTTCAATATTGGTTTGTTGGTTCTCACTGCCAGTAAGGGTTGAGAACTACTTTGAGTAAGAACAGTAGCCGTAAGCGTACGAACCGGGTTTCTGTACTCTTCCAGGACGTACTTTTCCCCTTCCTTGCATTTATTGTTGGCAAATCCGACCACGTCTCCTTTTTTATTTATGGTTAACGTTACCTCACAACCGAGGGGACAACCGATGCAGATGAACGTATTCTCTTGTGCCACCTTATTTCCCTCCTCTTTTCTCACAGTCTACGACGATTTCCTTTGTTTCCTCCTTCAGTTTCTTCAATGTCTCTGCAGGAAGCTCAATCTTCAACATCTCGCTGGGCTTTACCGCTCTTACCCCTTTTGTCAGAATGTCGCCTACTTTAATCCTAACCATTTCTTCCGGTTCGGTAACCCTCATATAAAGGGTTGCATCTCTTTGACCGCTGATCGTCTGGGGGACAATGTATCTGATGTTTGTTCCTGCCTTTATGCTGATCTCCCCTCGCTTTTGCGGTTTCCCTTCCAGGGCAAACCTGGCGGCACTCTCCCCGGCCAGTTCACTTTCCCAGGAAACGTTATCAACGAGATCATGGACATGAAGCACGTTCCCACCCGCAAATACTCCGGAAACCGTCGTTTGCCTCATTTCATCGACCAGAGCCCCTCCGGTAACGGGGTCTAATTGTATCCCGGCCATTACCGACAGTTCATTTTCCGGAATGAGACCCACCGATAACAGGAGTGTGTCACATGCTATCGTTTTCTCCGTACCCGCAACCGGGTTTCTTCTGCCATCCACCCTGGCTATGGTCACTGCCCTTACCCGATCCTCACCATGAATCCTGGTAACCGTATGCTCCAGGAACAAAGGTATTTCAAAATCATGCAGACACTGCACCTCGTTCCTGATTAAACCGCCTATGTAAGGGAGCATCTCCACTACCGCCTCCACCTGAGCTCCCTCCAGCGTCAGACGGCGAGCCATGATCATTCCTATGTCACCCGAGCCCAGAATGACGATTTTCTTTCCCGGGACAAATCCTTCAACGTTGACATATCTCTGGGCCGTTCCGGCAGTGAGCACGCCGGCCGGTCTCGTGCCCGGTATATCTAGCGCTCCCCGGCTCCGTTCCCGACAGCCCATAGCCAGAACGATGGACTTGGGTTTGAAGGTAATGTAGCCCTCCCGGGCATTGACTGCGCCAATCTGCCTGTCCTCGGTAAGTCTGACTACCATGGTTTCCAGCAGCGGCTTCACCCCGGTATCCATAACCTTCTCAATGAAGCGATGCCCATATTCCGGGCCGGTGAGGTCCTGATTAAAATAGAGTAAGCCAAAACCATTATGCACACACTGATGCAGCAGTCCGCCCAACTCTTCCGCCCGCTCCATAATCACTACACGCTCAGCCCCCGCTTCCCTGGCCTTGATCGCAGCGGCCATTCCGGCTGGTCCGGCGCCGATTACGGCTACATCTACGTCTTGCAGCTTCATGGTTGTGCCTCCAGTAATTCCTTGCTTTTGTACATCAGATTCTGGGATTCGCCGCCCTTTTTCGTCACTTCTGTCTCAGGGATGCCCAGTTCACGCGCCAGAATTTTGGTTACTCTGGGGCCGCAGAAGCCGCCCTGGCAACGTCCCATGCCCGGTCTACATCTGAACTTAACCCCATCGAGAGTTTTTGCCCCCCTCTTAATGGCCTCGACGATCTCTCCCTCAGTTACTGTCTCGCAACGGCAGACCACATGTCCATATCTCGGGTCCTCAGCAATCAACCTCTTTTTTTCTTCGTCGGAAAGCTCGCTAAAATCGGGCATTGCTTTCTGGTATGGGTTGAATTCGGGATTTTCTTCTAACCGGAGTCCATGCCGAGTCAGTATTTCGACCATCTCCCTGGCTACCGCCGGGGCGGCACAAATTCCGGGAAAACCAATACTGGCATTGATAAATCGAGGTACCCACCTTGACACACCGACCGTACACTCGTGCCATCCTATCTCAAAATTTCTAAACACAATAAAGCCAACAAAGGAATTAATGATGTCTTTGGATGAGACGTCAGGCACCAATTCCTGGGCGCGCCTGAGGGCAGTATCAGCCAGTTTTTTGTCGGTGGAGTGGTCATGAGCCTTACCCAACCGTTGAGTCCCTGGGGATATCCCAAAGAATAAATTTCCATGGATCGTAGGGGACACCATGCCATCTTCCGACGAAAAGACCATGTGGCTGATCAACCCGCCCATCTTCTTATCCAGAACAGCTTGATAGCTTTTGACCGGATACAAAGCAAAGTCATCGGCATTGGCCATTTGAGCCAGATTGCCTATATATTCCCCGGCCGCATTGATAATGTACCGGCATTTAATGGAGCCCTTACTTGTCTGGACCTCGAATGTATCTATCCCTGCTGATATGCCCAGTACTTCGGTCTCCAGCAACAGGTTGACTCCATTTTGTCCGGCATTCTCCGCCAGGGCTATGGTCAGCCTCACCGGGTCGTTTACAGCAATGTTGGGGTCATATAAAGCACCGATGTATCTCCTGTCCAGATTGGGCTCCCAGCTGCGAAGGGTCTCCCTGTCAATAAACTGAAGCGGTTCTACATCGGGAGAAATGTATTTGCCCCTATATTCGTTAAATCTTCGAATCATCTTTTCAGGACGGCGCATTCCTGCCTGATTTTTGATCAGCTCCAGCGACCCGATCTTCTTCAATGGTATGTTAAGCTCCTGGCACAGGGGCGCCATTAAAGGCATGCCGGCCCAAACCAACCGACTATTGTGATATTCTGACCTGAACTCAAGGGTATTAGATCCTTGACACATAATGGTGGAACTGCATTTGGTAATACCCTGGCCGAAATCAGCCCCTTTCTCAACCAGGGTCGCATCAACTTTGTACCTGGAGAGCTCCCTGGCTATGGCAGTGCCAGCAATCCCGCCACCGACGATTAATACCTCGGTTTCTATCCGGCTCATGATGATGCCTCCTTTTTAGTTTGATTGATAAACCCGTGCCCTTTTTGATCAGGCTGCATACTTATTTCTCCATTTCCACTCTGAAGCGGCATGTTTGATCGCCCTTCACCAGTAATTGGCTGAAACCCTTCGGTTTGAATTTCGGGTTCAGGCTCTCCATCATTCCGCACATGGAGGCATCCAGAAGGATTTCACAAAGTTCTGGTTGCTTGGACCATATGCCGGCTATGGGACATGTGTATACTTCCTTTTCAAATGCTTCAGGCGTTGTCTCAATATAACCATGCCAGAAATTAGCGAATGTGTCATCCATGCAATCCTGCAATTTGGGCAGGCCGCTGCAGTCTGCCATGTCCTCCGGTTTGGAGTTGGAAAGGTTCATCCACATTTTGGCGCTTCTTTGCCCCATGGAATGAAATTTCTCTTTTATCCGTTTGACGTACTCTTCGCCTCCCACCTCTTTGCCGGTGTCATAGGCCATGACAACATACAGAGCCAGGACCTGCATCCAGCTTTTGTAGCGCTTGCCCATCTCTTCTTCGCTGACAGGATAATTCTCATAAGCGGGTTTTTCTTTCATCATCGTTCCTCCCTTATTTTTGTTTGAGCATTGTTGAACAGAACATCCGGAATATTGAAATAATTCTCCGAAGGATTTTTACTGAAGATCATGTTGGCCGGGTTGACGGTGCCGGCGGTCTTGGGGATCAAGGGTTTAGGTTTTCCCGTGGTTTCTTGTGGGATGCGGGGCAGTTTGGGCCCAGAGCGTCCGCAGGCATCCGCCGCTGTGTCGCCGGGACCTCCGGAATGGTTCTGAATGACGACACCGTTTTTCCGATCAGCGTGCAACCTTCTTCGTCCATGCCCGCGGCCTGCAACGCATTCATATCTTCCATGTTGAAGAGATCGAAGAATCGGTTTTGCAATATTCCTCGCAGTCATAGCAAGTGAAGAACCCCGCGTGCTTCCTTAAGCCCGATGAAGGCCGTGTAATGGCAATTCAGAATACAGTCAGCCGAGAAACATATTGCGCAGACCTTTTTATTGAATTTCAATTTATGCATGAAACACCTCCAGAAATAAAACATCCGGTTAACGGACGCCGTTTTGGCCGGCTGCCCCCTTCTTCGGAGACATGCCACTTTACAGCAAATACCGTTTTCCCGTTACTGCCGGGAGTTCAAAGTGACTTTGTTGTGCGGGTCAAATAGAACCGACAGATGATATCCGTATGCCGTTTTATGAATATCAATGCAAAGATTGCGGCAAACGCTTTGAACAGCTTGTTTCGATCTCTGAGGCAAGCCGGAAACAAGTTTGTCCCCATTGCGGCGGGAAAAACACGGAAAAGCAACTCTCTGTTTTTGCCGCCACGTCTTGCTCGTTCACCGGCGTATCCGGAGGCGGATGCACTTGATGCAAGTGGTTGCTGACCGCGGTCGCGGTCTTTGATTATGACTTCAGATGCTCAAGCTCGATGATGCTGCCAGCGCCCAGCGTAATGAAATGCTCCGCGTATTGGCGGGCGAAGAGTTCTCTGGTCCTCTCGCCGCTGCAATGTGACGCGGCCGAATAACGTACGCCAAGAGCTTTAAATCTTTCAATGATGTTGAAGATATGGTTATCCCCATCGTTGAGCAGGTGAAAACCTCCCATGACCAACGCGATGTCATCATTTGGAAGAAACTTTTTGGCGGCTTCCACGATCCGGACAATGCCGGGGTGTGCGCACCCGGTAATGACCACGGTGCCGGCTTCCGTTTGCACCAGCGCCGCCTGCTCCTTCACCGGACCGTCGAGTTCTCCCGTTGTAAAAAAGCCGGGCAGAATTTCATCCGCCCCGTCAACGTCGATGATTCGAGCGCTATATCGCTTCATGTCCTCCTGAAAGTGGACGGAAAACGAGCGAGGAACACAGACGGGAATGTTGCGGCATGCGCTCAGGATTGTATAGATGCCGCCTGTATGGTCCCAGTGCTGGTGAGAAATCATCATCAGATCAATGGAGGCGGGATCGATGCCCAGCCTGGCCATATTGTTCGACAGGACAACGTCGTCGGCGCCTGTGTCAAAAAGAATGTTTTTACCTTTCAAAGCAACCAGGCAGGAAAAGCCCCAGGAAGCTTCGAGATCCTCGCGGGCCGTGTAATTGTCACAGATCACCGTGATAAGGGGTTTTGAAACATTTTCTGATGAACGTGATTTCATGACTGGATTACCTTTTTGTCAGTGTTATTTTAATGTCTTCTAGCATGTTTCGAACAAGCCGGTGGTCCGGCAGTTCCTGTTCCAGGCGTTGCAGAATGTTTCGTGATACGGCAAGCCTTCCGGTAGGCGCGTAGTTGAGATCGTAAAACCAGGACGCGAGCATGACCAGAAAATCCGCTAAAGTCCGGAGGTTGCTGATAGAGATGCTTTTTCCCTTACGCATTTCCTCGATTATATCGGGGGTCAGCTCCCGGCTGAGCCGGATGTGGGGCAGCATGTCAGGAAGGTCGAGAAATCCGTCACGGATTACCGATTGCAAAACCAGGTCCATAATGTCGAGCTTATCAGCATCACGGATGATTTTCAACAGACGTTGGGCATCCGCCGGCAGATCGGCAGGAATGTCGACCGTTTTCCGGTTGTGATATTCCACAGCGCAGGCGATGCACGCCCGGTCGGAGGCACTGATCCGCTCCGGAAGCGCCTCGGCCTCTAAGACCAGACGCCCCTTCAGGCCATGATCCACAGTATCGGCATCGCTGAAGGAACCATAGTGCTCATACTGTGCGAACCGTCCGATATCATGCAGAAGTCCACATCCTTCGGCCAGAATGACTTCCTCCTTTGCAAGCGCAAGCTCCACGGCAATCAGCCGGGCGTTGTCGGCCACCCGGAGGCTGTGTGCGTACTTGAGTTCCAACGCGGCGGGTAAAGCGCGGTTTGCGTTGCGATACCGGTTTACATATTTGTCAAACCAGTTGATGAGAAAAAGCCGGGCGTCGCGGGTCATGTCCGCCTTGATTTTCCATGCGCATGAGCGTTCATCTTTTCTTTCCTATCGCGTAATCCCGGAGCGCTTTGTGAAAGGTGTTGGCAGCCAGCAGGGCGCAGTGCTGCGAATCTTCGGGCATGCCGCCCAGATGTTCCAGGACGGCACTCTGGTTGATTCCGATGCATTCCCTGACCGGTTTGCCCTTTGCCATGACCGTGGCTGCCGAGCCTGCGGCATGGGATGTCATGCAGCCGTCTGTCGTATAGGTAATATCGACAATTTTGTCATATTTTACCCTGAGAAAGATTTCCATCGTATCTCCGCAGGGACCGGTGATTTTGGCATAGCCGTCTGGTTTGTCCAGGCTTCCGTAGTTTCTCGGATGGCTCCCGTAATCGACAACCTTCTCTGAGAGGCTGCCTGTGATCTTTTCCATAAGGAGGTCGATCATCTGTTGTTTGATTTGCTCATCATCCATTTGACAGTTCCCTTCTTTAGAGAATCTTTTTCCCGGCTTCCGGCCCGCCTTTGATAATGTATGCGCCGGTGATTTTTCCAACGATGGCCGACTTCGGATGGAGTGTGTCGCGGATACCGTGGACCCACTCGACGTTTTGCCTGAATATGTCGTCATCCGTATGGATCGTGATGTCGGCCTTGATCTGGAAGCCGCCTTTTTCACCCCACCAGGCAAGTGCTATTTTGGGGTTCTCCTTCAGGTTCGTGAGCGTCTTCATGAAAAACTGGTCGGAGATGAGCAAGGTCTCGTCGTCCAGGAACTTGAACGCACCGACAGGCACGACGTTTGGCGTGCCATCCAGTGCTGCCGTCGAAAGGTACGCGATTTTTGCAGCCTTCAAACTTTCTTTAATCTCTTGTGTTACTTTCACCATGAGTCATTCCTCCAATAATGTAGTATGCCGTATCCGGAGACAACGCTATATCCTGCCGTTATCGCTGCTAAGGCATTATGGCCGATGCATATCATTTGTTACGTAGCATAAATCGGCAGGATAGAAAAACAACAATTTGATACGATGAACAAGCTAAAAACCGGATAAATCAATGCTGGAAATAAGGAAGCATATATCATAAAATCAGCTTAAATTAAGGTTGGAGGGAATCATGCTGAGGCGTGAAAAAATCAAAAAGGGCACTAAGGCGATCGGTGTGTGTCCCGACGATCCGTGCGCAGATATGCTCGACGGTCCGCTTCCCGCGGGCTGAAGCGCTTCCATGGATGGGGGAACGGTCCGTTTCTCAAACAAGAATTTCCGAAAAGCAAAAATTCTCATACGAAAATGGTGGATTGCCCTGAAGAACCCCTGACCCGTTGAATATGAAAACTGAAAAAACCTGCTGGACACTCTTTCCGGAAGAAAGGCGTACCAGTGTGACCTTGAAGGTGTCAGGCGCCGGTCGTATCCAGTGGGTCCAGGTATCTTTTTCCTTATCGGATTTGGCGATCGATTTCTTCGATCAGTGTTTGAGTCTGATCGGGAAGCAGCGCGAAGCCCATGTCCTTTCGGTATATGATGCTCATTCGTTTATCAATAATCAGGTAAACCCGATGTGAAAGGGGTAGCAGCCAGTGATCCGCGTCATAGAGCTTGGCGATTCTGCCTTTGTCGTCCACCAGGAGCGTCATGCTGCCAAGGCCGTGCTTGGCGATAAACTTGCGGTGCGATTCGGCCGAGTCTCGTGAGAGTCCCAGGATCTTAACGTTTCTTTCGTCATATTTGGCGATGTTTTGTTGAAACTCAACAAACTGGCGAATTCAGTCTTTTGTGTCGTCCTTGGGATAAAAGGCAAGGACAACGGCTTGATAATTTTTTAGAGTTTCACTGAGCGTCCAGAGTTTGCCGTTCTGATCGGGCAATGTGAAATCGACGGCAGACTGACCACTCTGAGAAGGCGCTTTTTTGATGTCCGCTCCGGCGCAGGCGACAAGCGCCAGAAGCATAAGTGCGATTAAGGCAAGTCGTGTTTGTCTCATAAACTTTTCCTTTCCCTGAAGGTGTCGGTTAAAAAATCCTTTTCAACTATTTGCCTTTGCGGCGAATCGTCATCATGTCTATAACCTGCGGTTTCTCGATGTATTTGAGCCGCCGCAGGAAAAACAGGCGCATCGCCTCAAAGAGAATACGTGGCGTAGTCAGGTGTGCCACGAGCGGATGGCGCAAAAGCAGACGGGCCTGGTTCTTGCCGGTCAATGCCTTGGCGCGGCCGTATAGCCGGGCTTCCAGGAGCACCTCGCCGCCCTGCACAAGCTCAATGCTTATCTCCAGCGTTTCGCAAAGCGCGGAGAAGGAAAAATGATAATCTCCCTCGATGGTGTTGAAGGGCGAAACGTGAAAGGCTTTGCGCGCCTGATATCGCGCAGGCTCATCGCCGCCCGAATCCTTGCGATCGGTCAGAACATACAGATGCTTGTCGCCAAAGGTGTTGTTGACTTCAGCCAGAACACAAAGCAGTTTGTCGTGTGTGTTGAAAACATAATAGAAGTTGACGGGATTAAAGATATAGTTCAAATAGCGCGCCGAGGTCACCAGAAAAATCCGGCCGATTTCCGGAGCGAAGGCCTGTCCGGCAAGCTGTCGTTCCACTTTTTGCCGGATGCTTTCATTCCCTTCGTCAAGATAGTCTTTGTCGAAAATCGCTGCGGGACGGATACGATTGTAACCAAACAAAGGCAGTTTCTGATCCAGATAACCAAGCTCGTCGAGATCAAAACAGTAAAAATACAGTCCGTAGCGGAAGGCATGCGCTCTGGGCTTTTTGCGCGTGTGCTCGACATATCCCTCGTAAAATTTTGACGACAGGCCTCGCTGATCTTTATAGGATTTGTCTTGATTCATATTCTACAG
Organism: Syntrophaceae bacterium UBA2280; assembly: GCA_002347685.1. GTDB lineage: Bacteria > Desulfobacterota > Syntrophia > Syntrophales > Smithellaceae > UBA8904. The sequence continues at coordinate 76,542 of DDWS01000056.1, read as the reverse complement.
TCCGATGTCGAAAAGTTTTCCCAGTTCCACGGCCGAACGCACCGCGTCTTCATGAAATCCATAGCCGAAATAACTGCCGCAGAAATAGGTGTTTTTCTGCCCGCTTAAGGAGGGCAGCTCCGCCTGTGATCTCAGTGCGTCAAAATTGTACATCGGATGGTCGTATTGGAGTTCCCGGATGGTTTTTGCCTTTGACACCGGCTTCCAGGGATTGAGGGTGACGCAGACCCGGTCATTGCAGGGCAGGCACTGAAGCCGCGTCATATCGTAAGTTAAAGCGACCGGCGCCTCATCTTTGTTGCCTGCGGCGCGTGTGTAGTTCCAGGAAGCCCAGGCGCGCCGGATTGGCGGTAAAAAAGATTGATCGCTATGGAGGATCGTTTGGTTAGGCGCATATTTCCAGACCGACAGCAGGCGGGTTTCATTCTCGGAGGGGTTCGCGAGCATCCTAAACGCCTGGTCGGCGTGTGCGGCGATGACAACTTTGTCAAAGCGCTCTTCGGCGTTTGGCAGTTTTAAAACAACGCCCCGGTCGTCTCTGATGACGGCTTTGACCGGACATGAGGATAAAACACGGCCGGTAAATGTTTTCAGAAAAGCCCGGACATAGGTCTGACTGCCGCCTTCCACATAATACCATTGGGGATGATCGGAAAGCGATAAAAGGCCGTGGTTTTCGTAAAACCGCGCGAAGGTTTCGACGGGAAATTCTCGGATGCTTCCGTCCGGGGCGGACCAGATCGCTCCGGCCATGGGCAGAACAAAGGCTTTGGCAACGATATCGCTGATGCTTTCGCGTCGCAGATGTTCGTCAATGGTCAGGCCCGTTAGAGCGCCTTCGTGAAGACGCTGGCGAGTCAGGCGATTAAATCGTAAAATACCGTAGAGCAGACGCCAGAAGAATGGCGAAAAAAGATTGGTGCGCTGAGCAAATATGCTGCGGAAGTCCATGCTCGCGTATTGCAGATTTGAATTGCCATCCCTGTAGCTAAACGACATGTCGGTTTTACCGATCGCGACCCCCAGTTGCGACAAAAAGCGGTTGAAGAGCGGATAGGTCCGGTCGTTGAGGACGATAAATCCCGTATCCACAGGAATGACGGCGCCGCTTTCATCCTGAATGTCAATCGTGTTGGTATGGCCGCCGATATAATCGTTTTTCTCAATAAGGGTTACGTCGTGCCTGCGTGACAAAAGATAGGCGGTAACAATGCCTGCCACACCGGCGCCCACCACCGCGATCCGCTTTTTTTCAGTATTTTCCATTGCAGACTCCTCATAGGTTCAACAGTATGATGAAGCATTTGTTTTCTCATTAGATCCGGTTACGGATCCAGGTGATGATTCTTCCCAGGCCCGGGGCCTCTTCGTAGATGATGCCCGTGTCCCAGTAATCCTGGTGAAAGGTTACAAGACCTTCAACATTGAAGCGCACATGCGACATGCCCACGATTCGCAGGGTTTCTTTGGGATTGCGTTTCAGCTTAAGATGCATGATCCAGCGGAAATAGTAATTGCCGTTATGGGCTGCTGCGTCCTGTATGTCAAAGATGCATTCTTCAAAAGTCTCGGTGGAACTCAGAAAATAAGCTTTAATCGCGTCGATTCTATGAACCTCCCGAAATCCGTCGCGGAAGTAGGCATCCGGAGCATAGAGGCTGTCAATTTCTGTGCGGATGACAGATGCGGAGAATACTTTATAAAAATTCCTGAATTTGTCGCAGGCTGCTTTTTCCTGCGTTGAACCTGTGACCGGCGGCGGAATATTCGAGGGGTCTGTCCCGGCCAGCGCCTGATCGTAATTGATCATGTAGCTTCCTTTCGATGATTGATCAACGCTGCATGCCGAAATTAGCATGACGGCAACCATGCCTGCAATGCAAATTTTTGTCAGACTCATTATTTGCCCTCCTGTTTAGTTCTCAAGCAAATCGGTCGTTACCCCGATGATCCCCCAAGGATCCCTTCTATGATTGACTTTTGCTTTCTCGTGATCCACGGGCTTCCATTCGTTTTGCCGCGAAGTAGCCGCAAAGGCCGTGAATACCTCCGCCCGGGGGCGTGGAGGCAGAACAAAGATAAACGTTTTTCTTCGAGGTCCGGTAAGGATTGAACGAAGCGATAGGCCGGGTGAGAAGTTGGCCGAGATCGGAAATGCCGCCGCTGATGTCCCCGCCTACATAGTTGGCATTGTGCCGTTCCATTTCCACTGCGGAAAAAGTGTGTCTGGCTAAAATGACGTCTTGAAATCCCGGCGCATAGCGCTCAATCTTTTCTTCGATGCGCGCCGAGACGTCCGCGTCTGATCCATGAGGAACATGGCAATACGCCCAGGCCGTATGAAAACCTGCCGGGGCGCGCGAGGCGTCGAAAAGACTGGGCTGGGCCAAAATGATAAAGGGCGACTGCGGCATGATGCCTGCGGAAACATTTGTAAGTGAGGATGCAATCTCTTCAAATGATCCGCCCAGATGCACCACCCCCGCCTTCCTGCAGATTTGAGCCTTCCAGGGAATCGGCGAGCGAAGCGCCCAATCCATTTTATAAATCCCCGGACCATAACGGAAACGTGACAATCGCAAGCGGTAGCCTTCCGACAGACCTAGGCCCGAAATGCCCAGAAGCTGGCGGGGCGTGATGTTGAAGACGTAAGAGCGGGCCTTCGGCAGGTCTTCTGCGGAATCGACGCGACGGTTCAAGAGAATCTCGCCACCGCGATCGCGCAGGCAATCAGCCAGCGCGATCGCTAGCTTCTGTGAACCGCTCCGGATGATGGGCCATCCTGTGGTATGGGCCAGCAGGCCTAAAACCAGGCCGAAAGCCGCCGTTCCTGTTTTATCCAATGGGATCATGGCGTGTGCAGCAAGCCCCGCAAGCAAGGCGCGCGTCCGGTCGCTTTGAAATTTATTATCCGCAAGTCCTTTGAGAGAATGGATCGCCCGAAGGCCGAATCGACCCGCAAGCCATGGATTTGACGGAAAGCTGAGCGGATGCAGGATATCCGTGAGAAGATCCGGGGCCCTTTTCATAAAGGGTTCAAAAAGGCGCAGATAGGCTCTGCCATCTGATCCCAGGGCATCGGCTGTGATCTGGAGTGACCGGTGCAGAAAAAGCGCCGAGCCGTCCTCGAAGGGATGGGCCAGCGGAATCTCTGGTTGAATCCACTCAACACCATAACGCGGCAAATCGAGTTCCCGGAAAAAAGGCGACGCCAGCGACAGCGGCACAACGGCGGCGCACACGTCATGAATAAAACCAGGCAGCGTCAGTGCCTCGGAGCGCAGTCCGCCGCCAATTCGATCCGACGCCTCCAGAAGCGCGACGACATGGCCGCGGCCTGCAAGCGAGATGGCCGCCGCCAGACCGTTAGGCCCTGCCCCGACCACAACGGTGTCGTAATGACCGGTGGATATCATCAAGGTGCTTTCTCCTGTCGTCTCTTTTTCGAACCAAACCATTTTTTCAACAGATAAACAGGCATGTAAGCCGAAGAGCTAAGCGCCGCACTGAAACGGAGATTGGCCATGCGTTTCCACTGAACGCGGTCATCGTGCAACACATCGCGCTGGGCAACATCACCATGCGTTCCAAGCCTGAGGGCAAAACGCGTGAGGCTCTCATGCCAGAACCGGTCTTCCTGACGCGCCGCGCCCAGGCGAAAACCCATCTCCATCAGCGGATCGGCGCTGCGGAAAAGCGGGTGGACTTCAATATAGGTGGAATCGCCGAGCTTTGCACAGGAAAACGTAATCCAGCCGGACAGGATATGCCCCTGAGCGGTCATAAAGCTGAAGGACGTATCATCGGCGTGGACAACCATCAGACCGGTGGCCAAAACCAGACCGCCGGGCATGGACAGATTGAGCAGGGCGGTGGTTCCCGGCGCAATCGGCGCGTTTGCGGAAGGAAACAGAAAATTACCCTCCGGCCAAAAGTCGGGAAACTCGGCCCGCCATATCGCAACGATCTCACGGGGAGCAAGCTCCGCTTGTGCCAGGTGGAGGCGGTAGCGCTTTTCCCATAGACGTCCGAATCCCTGAACGGGGCCTGCGAGCCTTCGTCCCTCGACATTGATATTCATGGCGGAAGGAGGCATGGCGGCGAGAGTCAGACGATCCAGGGATATGGCCCAGCCGGGAAGCGAAACCTTGCTTTCGTTTGTCGCAGAAACCGCGTGCAGGCCGCTCTTTTCCAGAAAGCGCCGGCAGCACAAGGCGTCTTTTTCATCCTCATAAAGCGTGATGATTTCGTCGAGGCCGGAAATCCTCAGGACGTCGCGAAGCTCTCCGGAAAATCCGCAGGCCATTATGTCGATTTGCCGTCGTCTGGCTTTCGTTACCTCCACGACCAGCACGCCGACACCGTGTATATCCAGCCCCAAAAGGCCCGAGAGATTGATTAAAACGCGCTTGGCTGTTTGGGTCGCTTCGCCGAAAGTCTTCGCAAGAGCTTCTCTGCCGGACTCGGCCAGGGTGCCGCGGATATCGAGTATGACGGTTTCATCTGCGGCACGCTTGAGTTCAATACTGAATTCCCGAACGTTTGTCGAGGCAGCGGTTTTTGTCACGGCAGAATCCGCCAGATCGGCAAACGCATCCACCAGATGGGTTTCTGCCAGACGGTCGCGGGCCAGTTGCAACCGGTTGGCAAATCCGGGCATCAGCCTCAGGGCGAGATTAACAAAAATACTATTTGTCATCCGGTCGAGAAAGGCCAGCTGGCCCGCCCGCCCCGCGATGGCCTGGGCGTAGGTCGGATAGGCGTGAGTAATATTCTGCAAGCGATGGAGCGGCTGATGAAACGCCCGGAGCAGCTGAAGCTCATGAATAACCTCGCCTGCGCTTTCACCCAGAATATGCGCGCCCACAATCCGGCCGCGGCTGTCGCACAGGATTTTGGCCATACCGGTTTCCGTACCGTCAATCATCGCGCGACGCATGCCTGTGTAGGGAAAGCGATACACCCGAAGCTTCCGTCCATAGCGCTTGCGGGCATCTGCCTCCGTTAATCCGACCCACGCCAGCGGCGGCTCCGTAAAAACCACAAAAATGTTATTGCGGTAATTGACAGCGCGCTTCAGAGGGATAAATGCGTTGGTCGCCGCGACAATGGCCTGGGTTTCTGCCGTCGTGGCCAGCTGAAAAGGACCGGCGATGTCGCCGCAGGCGTAAATATGGGGTGCGGATGTTCGGAGCTTGCGGTCGGTGACGATACCGCGGGCAGTGAAATGAACGCCTGCCTTCTCCAGGCTAAGCGCCTCCATATCAGGTCTTCTGCCCACGGCCACCAGAAGCTTTTGAGCCCCGATATCCAGCGTCTTTGCGTCGGCCCTCCGGCAGCATACGACGATGTTGCCCGACCGGGTGCTCACGCTTGACGCATGGGTTCCTGTCATTATCCGGATGCCGTCTTCCTTCAGCACAGCGGTAAGTATCCGAACGAGTTCGGCGTCCGCCGCGGGGATCAGACGCGGTGAGGCTTCCACGACAGTCGTTTCCACGCCCAGACGACCGAATGCGCTGGCGTATTCCAGGCCGTCCACGCCGCCTCCCAGAATAATGAGCGAGCGGGGCAGTTCCGTGAGGTCATAGAGGGATTCGTTTGTCAGATAATCGACGCTGCCGAGTCCCGGAATTTCCAAAACGAGCGGGGATGTGCCGGTGGCGAGAATAAACTTTGCGGCGCTGATGGTCTGGCCGCCAACGGCAATGCAGTGCGGATCAAGGAATGACGCGACGCCTGAGAAAATCCGGATGCCCATGGCCTCGAATGTTTCCGGCAAATCCTTAGCATAGGCCCGCTCCACAATCCGGTTAATGTGGGGCATGATGTTGCGTTTCTGGAATTCTTGTGCTCTGTCCACCAAAAGACCCTGCTTCGAAAGCCGGGAAAGCTGATTGCCTGCGTGGCCAAGACGGATCAGCGCTTTGCTGGGAATGCAGGTGGTGTTTGTGCAGTTGCCGCCGAGTTTATGTTTCTCGACCACGGCCACGCGTTTGCCCAGGCCGCAGGCCGTTACCGCAGAGACCATTCCGGCAATTCCTGCTCCGACAACGATCAGATCATAATCATAGGAAGAAGTCATGCGTTTACCTTCTGACAAATTCAAGACCGCTCTTTGCGATAACCCGGAAAATGACTTTTGCGCTGCCCATACTTTTTGGGCCAGGAGTTCGGCCGTTTTTCGTGACAGCCCACCCCACCGGCTACGGTGACGCTTTACAGGACGCGCGTGGCCAAAAGGTACCCGGCCACCGTAACGGTACACGAAAGAAAAGCGCCCCAGGCCATGTCAATTACAGCCACGATCAGCGGAAAGTCTCTCATCGTGGCGTAATTCGTCAGATCGTAAGTTGCATAGGTTACGAAGCCGAACAGAGCGCCCACCAGCGCGGCATCTGCAACAGAACCCTTTTCCACGGATGGCACTATCGCAAAATACACGATTCCGGCAATGAAAATAAGATAAAAAATAATCGCGCCGGGCCAATTCACCCGTGGGCGCATCAGAGAGCCGAGATGCACCCGGTAAAAGTTTTTTGCCACAAGACCCAACCAGATCATGTCGAGCGCGAAGAACACAAGCGCCGAAGAAAAATAAAGTTTAACCAGAAACCATAGCGTCATGATGCGCCTCCTTTACGTCTGTTTTTTGGGAACCAGGGGATAAAAACACTCGTCCTTTTCTTATAAGCCTCGAACGCCTCATCGCCGGTCATGCCCCGCTCTGTCATGGGTATGCCGGAGACAAAGAGAATGAGAAACGATATGACAAGCGGTCCGGCAACGCCCAGGTAACCGAATGGCGACGACAGCGCGATCACAAATATTCCCCACCACATCATGACTTCGCCGAAATAATTCGGATGGCGGGTATAGCGCCACAGTCCGCTGTCCATGACTTTACCACGGTTGGCCTTATCTTTCAAAAAGCGGTCGAGCTGCCAATCGCCGGTTGTCTCAAAAATAAATCCAATAACCCAGATGGCCAGGCCGATTGCATCCAGCCAGGTTATGGCCCCGCTTTTTTGCGAATGGACGATCAGCACCGGTGTTAGGTTCACGATCAGAAGCATCCCCTGCAGGATGAAAACCTGGAAAAAGCTTCTCAGATAAAACATCCGGCCCCATTCATCACGCCACTTTTTGTACCGCCAATCTTCAGCATGCCCCCTGTTTCTCAGATAAATTCTGATCCCCAGCCGCAAACCCCATATCGTCAGGAGCGCCATGACCAGATAATTGCGCGAGCCAAACGCCTCATGATAAAGAAAGGCCGTCAATCCGGCCAGAACAAAGCCGGGCCCCCAGGCGATATCCGCAATGCTGTTGTTCGCGCGACAGATCGCGACAATGAAAAGAATGATCATATAAAAACAGACGACAATACCGGCCACTGCAAATGATGCTAATATTTGATCCATCAATGCCCCCTTGTTTTCACATGATAACGATCTTGGCGCTATCCCTGCTTCCTTATTTCGCTAAATGACCCGGTTGTAATGAGAGCTTAAAAATAATACCCGGCGCGCAATTCAATCCGGTAGTCGTTTTGCTTTTCACCGAACTCGGAATCGCCTGCGCCTGCAATGACGGCCGCCCGAAGACGAAGTTCCAGATTGGTGATGCCGGTGTAAAGAAGCTCCGGCATGATGTTGGCGCTTTGGTCGTCCGTGTTGATCATGCAGGTGAGTGACGGCGTGAAATAAAGGATATCGAAAGGCTCCTTCTGGCTTAATCGAACATACAGATAATTGCGCATGGCGTTGGGTCTTGCGTAGCCGGATTCGGCAAGCTGCATCGCCCGGCCAAGTCCCGTCGGATCATCCGATGCCTGATAGGCATCGAAACCGCGCGAAATCAGGCTGTAGAAGTTTTTCATTTCATCCCGGCTGAAACCGGCGCTGTGATGATAAAATTCCACTATGGCCGTCAGGTCAAATGCTGTGAGATACCGCAGGCCAATCAGAAAACTGTGCGCTTCGCCTTCAACCTGCCTTGCCGCGCCGGATGGGTCCAGAACCGTTTTGCGATGGTTGGTGATCCACGCGTATTCGCCGTGAATTTCAAAATTGGTGGTCAGATTACGGGAAAAATCAAAGCCGTAACGATCCGGACGGCTGGCGCCGGTCAGAAACATCACATCGATGTCCGTATCGTAAAAAAGGAAATACAGGCGGCCCGCGAAGTTGAGATTGTTGTTTTGGCCAAAATCCGAGTTGACGTGATCATAGACCGGTAAAAGCACCGGTGTCACGGAAATGGTTTTGAGCGGTCCGTCAAAACTGCGGATGAAATCCGCGGTTGCAACGATGTAGCCTTCCATCGCCTGATCGGGATCGTCCGGATCTTTGGGCCGGTCGGCAAAGGCCACGGGGTTTAAGGCATAGCCCTTGCCCCATTTCAGTGTCTTTTTGCCGACATCGATTTTAACGGACGTAATCGGTTTGGCAGACGCATAAGCTTCGTAGAAGGTCGTCCGCTCCAAGCCGTGCGTGTGGTCATTATATTGAAGATCGGTGTTGAGCCTGGCAAATATCCGGAAGATACTCTTTTCGTAGCTTCCTTCCAGTTTCACCCGGCCGTTGATTTCGGCCAGGGCCTGCCGGTTGGGATTGTCGAAAAAACGCAATTTATACAAAGCCGCATCCGTATCCAAGCCATAGAAAACGGGCCGGGCTTCTATGTAACCGGCAAAATGGTACGGCTTCTTTTCAATTTCGGAAAGATCGAAGGTGTAGTCCTGCGCGGCGTGTACCCAAAGCGGGATGGCCAAAAGCATCAAAGTCAGGAAGATTAACCCGGATCGTTTCATCTAGCGTAGCGACTCCAGATTTGGCATGAAGGTGAGCGTGAAGACCTCATCCTTGAATGTCCGTTTTTTGATTTTGGCCGTGATCATAACCGATTTGTAGCCCTTGTAAAGCGGGCTGTCCGTTTCGATCACCTCGGGCCGGACAATGCCGCCGCCAAAATCCTTCACGCCCTTGAAATAGAGGGTTTTGATCAGCATGCCCGCCTCGGTCAGACATTCAATTTTTGTCGGCAGCCTGTTCTTTTTATCCGCCCGGATTTTGAGCTGATCGTAGGCAACGCTTTTGGTCCTGGCTTTGAGCAGCAACAGGTATTCTCCCTCTTCCTCCTTCACTTCTTTGACGTCGTATTCCTCGGCGTAATCCAGTTGCATAATATCGGCATTGTTGAAAACGCCGCCCACCACGGATTGCATACTGGTGATGCGGATGGGTTTGCCGACATTGGGAATGTTGAGCCACATGTTTTCTCCCAGCCGAAGCGTGCTGCGTCCTTTTTCGCTTGCCGGAGCCAGAAACACGGAGGCAACTTTGTCGATGCCCTTTTTAACCGTAAAAAGGGTAAACTCTTTTTTCGCGCCGGAAGGTTCGATATTGATGAGTTTGCGATAGGACTCATAGGATTCCGGAGAGAGATTGCGATCGATCTCCTGCAAAAGTTTGGCGCCGTCCACGGCAAAGGCGGAAAACGGCACGGCCATGGTCAGGACGAGCATAAAACAGATTTTTTTGAACATGATGATCTCCTCTTATTGGACGGCTTTTTTAACGGCATTGGCCGTCTTTCTTTTCTATACATGTCGCAGCGCGTCGATGGGTTCCATCCGGGAGGCCTTCAAAGCCGGCTGGAGGCTGGCCAGCACCGCAACGACAATCACAATGACTGACACGACCAGCAAATCCAACGGATCGAGTGTTGCTTTAAGAAGCAATCCTTTTTGCTGGCCGAAGTCAAAACTGATGCCGACTAAATTGATGATTCCAATAATGGCAATTCCGATAAAAACGCCGGCTGCCGCGCCGACCACGCCCATGCAAAACCCTTCGATAATGAACATGGAACGGATCTTATTGGGCAGTGTCCCGATGGCGGCAATCGTGCCGATTTCGCGGATGCGCTCATAGACAGCCATGATCATCACGTTCATGATGCTGATCAGCACAATGGCAATCAGCATGATGCGGATGAAAAAAGTCATGACGTCAATCATCCGGGCAATGTTGAAAAAAGGCGAGAGATCTTCCCATGAATGCACCTCGAACATTGGCTGTCCCTGTGGGGTGACTTCGCCTGCAACCTGGCTCTCCAGTTGTGAGACAGCGGCGGTCAAACGGGTGAAATCTTTCAGCCGGATGGCCACTTCACTTACCTCGGCCTGGGTCATGCGCAGCACTTCGGCCGCATCTTCAATATGAACGTAACCATCACGTCCGCCCGGTCCCGTGGCGCTCTCCAGAATGCCGGAAACAATAAACTGTTTGCCGTTGACCGATCCGTCGGCATTGGTGGCCACAATCACGACCGGATCGCCGGGTTTGACCTTCATTCCCTTGGCCAGAAGCGCGGGAATCAGAATTTCGCCTTGGCCCAGCGTCGTTTTCCCCTCTATGATACGGGATGACAGAAGCGGAACCGTCTTGAACTCCGCTTCGGGATCAATGCCGTTTAAGCGGATGTTGGTGGTCTCGGTGAAGTTGCTGAACATGCCGCCGAACTTGAGGCGGGGTGAAAACGCTTCCACGTCCGCATCAGCTTTCAGCCTCTGTGCGATTTCCTGATAGGCTTTCGGTTTCATATTCAGGTTCAGCGGCAGGTTGTCGATGGAAGCGACATAGCCCTTGCGGTGCACTTGCAAATGGCCCATCATCGAATCGGTAATCTGGCCGGTGATCATGGTTTTAAAGGACCCGCTGATGGAAACGAAAACCAGAACAAAGACCACGCCGATCGTGATAAGGGAGGCCGTAAGCAGCGTCCTTCGTTGATAGCGGATGAGATTGCGGATGGCAATTTTAAAGAGATTACGCATGGGCGGGGCCTCCTTTCACTTCTTTGCCGGCCAGTTGTCCGTCTGCCAGACGGAAGATGACCTCGGCCTCTCCGACAATTTTCGTGTCATGAGTGGAAAAGATGAAAGTGGTTCCCAGCTCGTCGCGCATTTTTTTCATAAGCCCGATCACGGCATAGGCGGTTTGCGAATCCAGGTTGGCCGTGGGTTCGTCGGCCAGGACCAGCGCGGGATTCGTCACCAGCGCACGGGCAATGGCCACCCGCTGCTTCTGGCCGCCCGAAATCTGATGGGGGTACTTGCTGCCCTGGTCCGGCATCCCGACCGCATCAAGCATGCGTGTAATTCTTTCTTTGCGCTCACGGGGCTCGATATTTTGGACCATGATCAGGGGGTACTCAATGTTTTCATAAACGGTCAGGACGGGAATCATGTTGAAATCCTGAAAAATGAAGCCCAGATGCTTCCCCCGGAAGGCGGCGCTTTCTTTTCTGGAAAGCGGTGAGACATCGGTTCCCGTAACCGTCAGCTTCCCTGCCGAGGGTTTATCTAGGCAACCGATCAGATTTAAAAGGGTTGTTTTCCCGCTGCCCGATGGACCGACAAAAGAAACAAACGAGGCGGGTTCGATTTCAAAATCCAGCCCCCGGAGAGCATGAACGGTCACGTCTTCCGTCTGGTAATCCTTGGAAATGTTATGAGCGACAATTAGCGGCATGGTTAACCTTTTTTTTCATCGATTGATTATTTCCTCTTTTAATTTATACTCCTTTCTTGAAAATGCAATCATATTTTGAAGTGATTTCAGAGCAGTGCAGGCTTTGCCTGTTAAAGTAATATCTTTCCTGCAACTCAACGCGATGGTCGTTTTGTTTTTCACCGGATTCGATGTTTATTGCCGACATCGATTTTTGTGGATGCAAGCGGTTTTGCCCGCGTATAAGTTTGGATCAGATAAAAATGTTTGGTAAGAATATCCGGGGTCAGAGCTTGCTTTCAAAACTGCAACAAATTGTTTTTGTAAAACGTATGAAATGAGAAGATTGCAAAAGGCTCGAAATGATGTTAACTGTTTTTCGCACGATAAACGCGATGACGGAACACGATGATGAAACAGATCGCTGAATCATCCTGACCGATGACACGCGAATCAGGAAAAAGCGCATGTGTTCAAAGGTTATGGCCGTTTCTGTCTGAAAATGTTTTGGAAGGTTTTTGCCCGAAGGCAAAAGCCGGAGTAAATCACCCCCAATAAATAAATAAAAATCAACAGGAGGTAAATTCAATGAGAGAATGTGTAGTGGTTGACGGTGTGAGAAGTGCGAATGCAAGGGCGCATAAGGATAAGGGCTGGTTTCGGAATGTCCGTCCCGACGAAGTCCTCATCCAGGTGTACAAAGCCCTTTTTGAACGTAACCCCAAGATTAAACCCGAAGAGGTCGAGGCGGTTTTCTGTGGAACGGCAAACCAGGCAGGCATGCAGAATGACATCGCCAGAATAGCCTGGCTGGCTGGCGGTTTCCCGGAGGTTGTGGCAACCAACGGTGTCAATCAGCAGTGTCCGTCGGGGATGGCGGCAGCGGAACATGCGGCGCGGGCAATTATGTGCGGGGAGGGCGACATCTACATTGCTTCCGGTGTTGAGGATATGGAGAAAGTGCCTATGATGTACGCCATAGATATTTCTCCTAAGCTCTTGAACCGTTACAACATGGCAGATCTGCCCATGGGGAATACGGCTGAAAAGGTGGCCGAACTATGGAACGTAAACCGGAAAGACGCGGAACTGATGGCCTACTGGAGCAACAAGAAGGCGTCCGCGGCCCGGGATAGCGGAAAATTTTCCAGGGAAATTATTCCCGTCGAGGGAGAGAAGGAAGACGGCACAAAATTCATGGTGACGACAGACCAGTGGATCCGTGATGACGTATCCCTGGAGCAGATGGCCACGATGAAAACCCCCTTTAAGGAAAACGGTGTGGTGTCGGCAGGCGTTTCTTCTCCGCTGACGGCGGGCGCGGCGGCGTTATTGCTGATGAGTCGTGAAAAAGCTGACGCGTTGGGCCTTGACTATCATATCAAGTATGCCGGCGGCGCCATGGTCGGATGCGACCCGACGGTTATGGGTGTTGGGCCTATTTATGCGGCCCAGAGGCTTTTAAAGCGCACCGGCCTGACCGTGAAGGATATCGGCGTGTGGGAACTCAATGAGGCGTTCGGAAGCCAGGCGCTGGCCTGTCTTCGCGAGTTGGGTATTGCCCAGAACGCGCCTTTTGACAATGTGAATGTATGGGGCGGCGCTTTGGCGCTTGGCCATCCTTTAGGGGAGTCGGGCTGCCGGATCATCGTCACACTCAACAACATTATGAAAACGGATTTCAAAGATGCCCAATACGGCGTCGCCATGCTCTGCGGCGGTTTCGGGAATGCAAACGCCTCCCTGTGGCAGAAAGTCGATAGATAATTGATCGCGATGGTTGGGGAGATTGATTTTAATCTCTCCAACCATCGTCGTAGCTTTATTCCTTTACGAGGTTACGGGAAGTCGCATCTTGATCGCGTCGCGACGAAACTGCTTCGATCCTTTTTAAATTTCTGGATGCTTTCAGCATGCCCGCCTCCACCCACCGGATGTCTTTATCAAAGGTTATTCGTCAAACGCCGATGAGGTTTTCCAGACTTCCCACACTTTGCCTACCAGATCGGGGCCGGGTTTGAGTGTGGGTTTGCCGGGTTTCCAGCCGGAAGGCGTAGCTTCGGCGCCCTTGGTTTTACGCACATGCTGGAAGGCCTGAATCTGCCGGATGCTTTCCAGGACGTTTCTTCCCACCGGCGGGGTGAGCACTTCAAAACCCTGAATGACGCCGTCGGGATCAATGATAAAACGGCCGCGGGCTTCCACACCCGCGTCTTCGAGATAGACGCCGAAGATGCTGCCCACCTTGCCGCCGCCGTCGGAGAGCATGGGGAAGGGGATGCCGCCTTTGACCATTTTGGACAGCTCATGATCGTCCCACATCTTGTGGACAAAAACACTGTCCACACTCATGGAAAGAACTTCGACGCCCAGTTTTTTAAAATCGGGATATTTCTCTGCGACCGCAGAGATTTCGGTGGCTCAGACAAACGTAAAGTCTCCGGGATAGAAACACAATACAACCCACTTGCCGAGAAACTCGGACAGTTGAACATTGACAAACTTGCCTTTATGATAGGCGGGCGCCGTGAAGTCCGGAGCCTTCTTGCCGACGGTAACCATGTTTTTCACCTCCTTGATGATCGGTTCTTGCTGGGGTTCTTTTTTCGCTGCCGGTTTTTCTCCGACCGGTCCGCCCGTGGGACGGGCGCATCCGGCTTTGATTTCTTCAGCCATACATTGAGACCTCCTTTCCTTTATTGTGCCTGCTTGCTTGCCTTATTTTCTTGATTTCTTCCTCTTCTTAATCTCTTCCTCCACTTCTTCAGCTCCTTCAGCATAGAACTTTTCCTCATCGGGAGCAAGCTCATGAAGCAATCTCAAAAACTCTCCGGCGTGCACGCGTTCCTCATCGGCAATGTCCTTTAATACCTCGATAGCAAGCTTGTTGTCTGTTGACTCCGCAAGTTGCATGTAAAGCTGAATAGCCTCATACTCTGCCGCAACCATAAATCGAATGGCTCTGATCAGTTCTTCTTTCGTAAGTTTTTTGTCCTTTGCCAATCCTGAAAAAGGTGTTCCAAACTCGGGCATGTTGATTCTCCTCCTTTCTTATTTGGTTTTGCGCTATATTGCCTGTTATTTAAAGCATTCCGCTTTATTGTGATTTATTTCGGCGGATTTTGAGCCCGCTGCAGCTTTTTCAATATCCCGTAAAAATGCTTTCAAATCCAGAGATAATCTGGAAGCGACATCTTCGATTGTATCGAAAAGGCAGGTGCAGCACAGACAGACACCTGCTATCTCATCGTAACGGCGGAAAACAGTTTCCGTGGCTGGCCAGCGCGACACAATATCGAGTAGAACAGTGTCTGATGCAATCGTAACTTCAGATTCGGATTTCTTTGTCATCTATTTTTCCCTCGGATACGGCCAGGCCATGATGCCGCCTTCCATGACCTTGACGTTTCTCCAGCCATTGCCTTCCAGTGCGATTGCCGCTTCGTAACCGCGCAGCGAAATTTTGCAGTAGCAGATGATTTCACGATTCTTATCTTCCGGAAGTTCTTTGAGGCGCTTGCGAATCGCGCCCAGCGGAATCAGTGTTTCGCCGATGCCCAGGCGCAGCTCTTCAAATTCTTCCGGACCCCGCGTATCCATGATGAACGGTTTTTCGCCCGATTTGAGCTTGTCGTAAACTTCCCTGCAGCTGATGCCCTTGAGCCTGCCTTTCATCTTGTTTTGCATCAGGTGCGCGGTTGCGACACAATGATCGATGGCCAGCGAAAAAGGCGGCGCGTAGGGGAGATCCGCATTGACAAGGTCCTCGACGGTCAGCTTGCCCTGAATGGCCATGGCCCACTGGGCAATTTGCTTGGCAACATTGCCGGGGCCAATACACTGGGCACCTAATATCCGGCCGGTTTTACGCTCCGCGATGAGCTTGGTAAGGAGGAGTTTGCCTTCCATGAAACCCGGTTTGTCGGGACTGGCGTTCATCACGGTCAGGATGTCTGAATAGCCCAGCCGTTTGGCGACCGTTTCGGAAAGGCCCGTGGAGCCGGCCGCAAAATCAAACACCTTGCAGATGCCGGTTTGAATGGTTCCCGGGAAGGTCACACAGTTGGTTGAAGCGGCGTTTTCTCCCGCCACGCGGCCCTGGAGGTTGGCCAGATCGCCGTACGGCGCATGCACTTTTTTGCCGGTAATGCGATTGACGGTTTCCACGCAGTCGCCAACAGCATAGATATCCGGATCTGAGGTCTGCATATACTCATTGACGTCAATCCCGCCCAGCTCGCCGATTTTCAGACCCGCCTCTTTGGCGAGTTTTACGTTGGGGCGCACGCCGATGGCCACCACCGCCAGTTCGCAGGGAAGCTCTGTCCCGTTTTGCAGTTTGACGGCGGTGAGTTTCCCGTTTTCGCCCAGGAAGGCTGCAATGCCGTTTTCGGTGATGACATTGGCCCCCTTGCTTTTGACATGGTTTTCCACAATTTTCGCCAGTTCCCAATCCAGAAAGGTCAGCAGTTGGGGCAGAAGTTCGATCACCGTGATTTCAATGCCCGCCAGTTGCAGGGCTTCGCAGGTTTCAATGCCGATGAGTCCCCCGCCGATGACGACGGCTTTTTTGATGGTTCCTTCATCACGTACCTTGCGCAGAAAGTCCGCGTCTTTCATGGATTGCAGTGTGGTGATGCCGTCGAGCTCCACACCGGGCACCGGAGGCATGCGCGGCACGGCGCCCGTGGCGATGACCAGTTTGTCGTACATCAGCGTGCCGGTTTTACCTGTGGCTGTATTTTTGAAGGCGACGGAATGATTTTTGGTGTCGATCTCTGTGACTTCCGTGTTCACTTCCGCGTCAATGTCCTTGGCGTTGAGGTAAAAGATCGGATTTCTCACAACGCCCGTAGGCGAACACAATAGCTGGTTGCGGTCGTTGAAGAAACCGCCGACGTAATAGGGATAGCCGCAGGAAGCCATCGAAAGATCCGCTTCTTTTTGTAAAATGATCACCTTTGCGTCATTGTCGATTCTGCGGGCTTTGGCCGCCGACTTGGGTCCGGCGGCCGATCCGCCGATGACGATAATCATTTTTCTTTTGGTCATAGCATTCTCCTTGAAGTGAAAGTGGATTGATAGAGTTGAACTGCGTCAGTCCTCGACGCAAATGGTTTTGTTTTTTATCGCTGCAATTGTCATAAAAGCCAGCATTAAAATGACGGCGGAAACCAGAATCAGCAGCGCAATGGACAGGTATTTGAAGAAGATTAAATTTACGTGATGATACATCAGCAGCGTGGCAATAGCAAGCGCCGCAAGCGGGAAGGTATAGGCCCACCAGGACAGGTAGTATTTAATCCGCGACAGCATTCGAAGCTGCGGAATCATCAGAACAAAAACAAACAGGCCGAAATAATAAAGAATCCGGGCCAGACTATCGACTGAGCCTGTGAGCTTAATGTAAGCAACAAACCCGACGGCGGGAGGCGCGATCAGAATAAAAAGCGTCGGCAACAGCCGCTCTGGCAGGGGGTTGTGAAAGAGCAGGCGGTAGAAGAGAATTGTAAATAAAGCGATCCAGAAAACCAGGCCGATGCTGAAGAAAAACCACGAGATTTCCGCGGGCGCGTAAGCAATGCCTGCGATGGGCACCAGGATATTGCCCACGACAGGGATAAACCACGCGGGGCTGATATGATTGATCTCCAGCGAGGGATGCCGAATCCAAATCGAGATCACCGCTACGCTGAAGAAAAAATGAACAATTGTTCCGACGATCCAAAGCGCCTCAGAGAGTCCCGGAAATAAATTCATGGACGCGATGCTAAAAAGCAGCAGACTGATGGAAATGGTCGGGAAAAAAGAGAGTTTGGTGACATTTTGAAACTCTTTTCGAATTTCGGCCGGGTGCTTAATGATTTTCATTGCATAAAAAATGAGAACAACTGCGAAAATCAGCGCGCTGATTCCCAGCAGCGTAGAACTGACCGCGGTATTTAATCCCCATATGGTTTCCGCCCGCTGCCAGGCAATTGTCGCGCCGGTCAGGCCCATGACTACAGCAAAAAACGAGATGGGGAAAAATTTTATACGTTCATTCATAAACAGCCGCTCCTTTTCTTAGAGTTACAAAGTAACAGTCTTTCGGAACGATTGCATTGATCTAAGTCAATAAAGACAGTTTTTTTACTCCTCACTCATGTTTTTTCTAACGTCGGAGGGCTTCATTTGTTCGGGGATTTGCACAGCGACAACTTCACCTGTCGCGCAGACTTTACCGCCTGCGATCAGCCTTGATTCTACGATCACCTTGCGACCTTTGATTTCTTTGATCGTGCTGCGGATTTCCAGCGGGCCGCCGATCGGTGTCGGCAGAAGATAATTGACATGGAGCGAGGCCGTCACGAAGCGCAGTGCCGGTTCCGTGCCGAATTCCCGGTTTTCCGCACGGTATTTTGCAGCGGCCGCCGTCCCCATGGAGTGGCAGTCGATGAGGGAAGCGATCAGCCCCCCGTAGGCGTGGGCGGGAGTTCCCCCCGTATGATAGTCTTTGGCCACGTGGACGCAGACGGTTTCGTCTCCGTCCCAATAACTTTTGATCTGCATGCCATACTCATTCAGCCGTCCGCAGCCATAACAGTGGCTGAAATGATCCGGATAATAATCCTGAAAAGCTTTTTGTGTCATGAAAACTCCTCACGTAGTGGACAGTGGCTCATAGCTGATGGTTCATAGCTGATGGTTCATAGCTGATGGTTCATAGCTCATGACGCCTTATCACTATTGCCCATCGCCTATCGCCTAATACCTTGTTTTTATACAAACGTCAATTTTGTTCCCGCCATGTTTAAAATAAACTGGTCCGGCATTTGCTTTTCCATGGCCATAATCGCTTTGCGGCCCGTGCAGTGCATGGGAATCACATAAGCCGGATGAACTTTTTGAAGTTCCTGCGATGTCCTGTCGATGATGCCTTCAAACAGTGGCCCCGAGAGATGAAATCCTCCCATGACCACGTGAACTTTGTCGATGCCCGTGACGCCCATGGCGTGATGCACTGTGTTGACAATGCCCGCATGCGCGCAGCCTGAGACGATCACCAATCCCTTATCTTTGAGATTCATGACAATCGATGTGTCGTCTTCAATGGGGTCCCAAAGCTCTTTACCGTCTTTCTGCCAGTGGGCGATGGGGAATCCTTTTTCAAAATCCGTCCGTCGCGGAATTTCGCCGAGAAAAAGAATGGTGTCGTCGGCAAGCGGGTAGGGCGTATCGGATTCAATGACGGAGAATCCCGCATCCTCGACCATTTCGTGTGTCAGTTTGGGAAAGTTGATTTTGAAGTCTTCACCCAGTTTCAGATAACGCGGCGATTTGAAAGCGGACGGATGAACGATCAGCGGAATGTCGCGTTTTCCGGTCAGCGCCGCGAGCTGTTTAAGGCCGCCCGTATGGTCGCTGTGCCCGTGTGAGAGAGTAGCCGCCTCGACCTCCTGCATATCGACACCCAGCGTTTTGGCGTTTTTCGCCGCGCCATCTTCGGAAAAGCCGAAATCAAACAAAATCGTATGTGCCTTTCCTCCCGAAGTTGTTTTAACCAGCGCCGAAAAACCGTGTTCCGCCAGGATGGAGGCGCGGATTTCGCCATCCTGCAGTGGTGCGGCGCGCTTAATGATGGCACTGTTGTCTGTTGCCGTCATTTCTATATAATTGTCCTGCAAAGTTAAAATTTCCACCTTGTCTATAGCCTTCAAGAAGGTTGTTGCCATCACAGGGATACTCCTTTTTGTTTTAGTGATCACATGCATTAACACCGACTTGCAGCGTGCCGGCGAAAAAGTCTGCAATCAGTTTTTCCGGTGATTCCGCAGGCGCGCCGACAACCACCTGGATGCCTTGTTGGGCAAAAAGCTGCTGGGCGCGCTGCCCCATGCCGCCCGCGATGATCATTTTCACGCCGCGCTCGGCGAGCCACGGCGGCAAAAGCCCCGGTTCATGCGGCGGTGCGGCCAGCTCCTCACTGCCAAGAATATTCTTTGTCTGCGGGTCCACGTCAACCAGCGCAAAACTCGCGCAGTGACCGAAATGCATGGTCAGCTTTCCTTCGGCTAATGGTATTGCAATTTTCATGATTTTTTCTCCTTATGAATTGAGTTTTTTTGTTTTATCGAAATCCGTTATCTGATCAATGATGTCCTGCATGATCTTCCCTGTCGGTGTTTTGGAGTTATGGTAAATAAAAACTTTACCGCTATCGCCCGATTGGGCAATACCCGGGTCCATCGGAATGGCACCCAGGAAGGGTACTTTCATGTCCGTTGCGATTTTTCGTCCTCCGCCTTCTGGCAGAATCTGCGTGAGCTCGCCGCATTTCGGACAGACAAACCCGCTCATGTTTTCCACCACGCCCAGCACCGGAACCTGGAGCTGACGGCAAAAACTGATGGACTTTCGCACGTCCACTGCCGCGACTTTCTGCGGCGTGGTGACGATGACCGCGCCGTCGAGCGGCTGGATCAGCTGGCACAGAGACAGCGGTTCGTCGCCGGTTCCCGGAGGGGCGTCCACGATGAGATAATCCAGATCGCCCCAGTTCACATCCGTCAGGAACTGCTTGATGACGCCCATTTTCATCGGGCCGCGCCAGATAACGGCGTCGTCGGGATTTTGCAGCAAAAAACCCAGGGACATGATTTTCATACTGCCGAATTCAATGGGAAAGAGTTCGCCGGGGTTTCCTTTGAGCGTTTCATTTTCCAGCCCCAGCATGGTGGGTACACTCGGCCCGTGTATGTCAACATCCAGAAGCCCCACGCGCAGACCGGAAAGCGAAAGCGCCGTGGCCAGATTGACCGCAACCGTGCTTTTGCCCACGCCGCCCTTTCCCGAGAGTACAACGATTTTGTGCCCGATGCGGCACAGTCTTGCCTCCAGACGGCGGCGATCCGCGTATTGTTCATTGCTTTCATCCTGGCGCTGATTTTTGGCCGTACAGCCTGTATCGCCGCACGAATCACATGTTTTCTTACTTTCCACTTCAATATCCTCCCTTTATTTTTGTTTTGCAAGATAATCGTCGCAAGCTGCGGCGAGCGTGTTGGCCGCCAGAAGCGCACAGTGTTGATGGTCTTCGGGCAGGCCGTTCAGCGCGTCGAGAACATCTTTTTGTGTAATGGTTTTGGCCTCCTTGACGGTTTTGCCTTTGGCCAGGCAGGTCGTCATGCTGCCTGCGGCAATCGATGGGGCGCAGCCGGTCGTCGTGAACGAAACTTTTTCGATTTTCCCGTTTTGAACGTTAACCCAGAATTCCATCGTGTCGCAGCAGGGACCGGTAATTTTCCCATGTCCGTTGAAGATGTCAAGCGGCCCCCGGTTGCGCGGATCTTTGGCAAGCCGGCTCGCTGTCAAATGCACACTATCGATGTGAACCAGTTCCACAACTATTTCATCCCTTCTGCAAGGTTTAGATTTTTCCAAAGCTGCTTCATATCATCCGCTCCGGGCGCGTCAAGCTCGACTACAGCTTTCTTTTGTATTTGCGCCCGGGTAACGGATGGGTCGTAGCGGATTCGTCCAGCAATGGTTGCGCCTGCGTTTACGGCTCTTTCTTCAATTCGCTTTGTCATTTCCTCATTGATGTCAAATTTATTGACACATACCGCAGCGGGGATCTGAAATTGACGGGCCAGGGACAGCACTCTTGCCAGATCATGTTCACCGGAAACAGTTGGTTCTGTAACCACCAGAACCTGAGATGCACCGGTAAGAGAGGCAATCACTGGACAGCCGATGCCGGGGGGGCCATCCACAATCACCACATGCAAGTTTTCTTCTTCGGCCAGATGCCTGGCTTCCCGGCGTACGGTGGATACCAGCTTGCCGGAATTTTCGGCGGCTGCGCCCAGGCGCGCGTGAACCATCGGGCCGCAGCGGGTGTCCGACACAAACCACTCACCGCATCGTCGCTCTGGAAAGTCAATCGCGGCGGCCGGGCAAAACCGCACGCAGACGCCGCAGCCGTCACAGGCAATCGGATCAACGGTATATAAAAGACTGCGGTCTCCGGCTTCACGGGTTTCGATGGCTCCGAAACGGCACAGTTCGGCGCAAATTCCGCAGGCGGTGCAATCTTCCCGGCGGATAACCGCTTCCCGGCCGCTCAAAAATTCGTGACGTTCGCGAATGGTCGGCTCCAATACCAGATGCAGGTCCGCCGCATCCACATCACAATCGCACACCACGGGGCGGTCCGCCAGTACGGTAAAAGACGCCGTAACGCTTGTTTTCCCAGTTCCGCCCTTGCCGCTGATAATCACCAGTTCTTTCATTGTTTGAATCTTTCATTTCCTTGTTGTGGTTTGTTGCTTTATTGCTTTTCTACTTGAATCAGGGGTCACAGGATTTTCCTCAGGATAGTAATTTCCCCAGATCGGATCATTCCCGTATTGACGCCACCACCACCGGTTATAGTCTTCCCACCAATCCAGAATTCCGAACTCTTCTTTCATCAATAAAGCAAAAGCTTCATTGATTTCCTGCATCCGGGCGTGCGCCTCTTCCGTTTTATTGATATCGGGGTGCCAGATTTTGGCCATTTCCCGGTACTGCTTTTTGGCCTCCTCCGGCCCGTCCTGCCTGGAAATATCTAATAAGCTTCGGGCGGCGTCTATTTTAGAGTTGCGATTCATCACTTCCTTCTTGCCGGATATCCCGTCTTTTCCTGCCTTCAATCACATACAAAGCCGCCAGGTCCGGATCCCGGCTCGGGAAAATATGATCACCCGTTATGCCCAGCAGGTATTGCGTTTGGATGAAAAAATATTTACCGATGATTTGTTCCATCCGGTTCAGATCCGTGTGGCGGATCAGGTTGACGTACGAATCAGGGTTCAGGCGCATTTCTTTATAAAAAACAGATCGGGGGTTGAGCAGCATGATGATGATTCTGCCTTCCGGCCTTAAAACGGCGTCCGTCCGTTTCATCGCTTTCGGGTAATCCTCAATAAATTGCAGCGATGCAACAAAGATCGCGGCATCGAAGGACGAATCCAGAAACAACATATCCTCGGCACGGCCGGTAACGGTTCGAACTCCGTCCGGCGCACACTTCAGGGCTTCCTCCGATATATCCAGGCCCGTCACATGAAATCCCCTTTTCACCAATTCGCCTTCGATCATGGCCGGTCCACAGCCCACGCTCAGGATGTCTTGACAGTTTTGGAGGTGAGCATTCAGATACTCGACTTCGATCTGAAAAACCTTTTGCCAGAACTCCTCCCGGCAGGTTTGGATATATTTTATCGCCTCTTTCGCATCCTTCATGAAAACATCACCGCCTTGTCAGGTTGCCTTGTCCGCAGGTTTATAAAAGAGCGTGCGGCCGTTTCTCTGCGTGGCAACACGCGAAACGGAAAGCAGTTTCTCGATTCTTTTGGCTGCATCGTGGGGGTGAAGATTCAGGCCCAGGGATATTCCCTCCAGCGTGCAGGGCCGTCTGGCCAGAAGATTCATAATATCCACGTCGGTCGTATCCGACGCGGTCGTTCCGTTGGAAGTCATGGGTGGTGCATTTTCCGGAATATCAACCGGGCCGGAAAACAAGCCGGCCAGTTTTCTCATTTGTTTCGGATCCACGGTGCAGGCAAAATCCTCATAAGCCGGTCGGTTGACGGTGCCCAATTGAATTTTTTGAGCACCCATCTTTTGAGCCCAGGCCGCTATATTTTTTACTTCCGCGGGCAAACCGGTGACACCGGACACCAAGAGCACTTCCAGCCAGAGCCGTCCGGTATAATGATGTGCAAATTCAACCAGACCTTCGGTCATTCGTTCAAAGGTGATGTCTTCGTGCGGGCGGTTGACGTATTCAAAAAGACGAGCGTCACCCGCATCCAGCGATGGAATTACCAGATCCGCCTGCATCAGGGAATCACGGACGTCCGGCAGATACAAAAGCGACCCATTGGTAATCACCGCTACGGGAATATCTGTCATTTCCTTGATTTTGCAAATCAGTTCGCTTATGGAGGCATGCAGGGTCGGTTCCCCGGAACCGGCCATCGTGATAAAATCACAGCCGGCGCCCGTGGAAATTTTTTCCCGGACCTCCCGCAAAACATCCGCCACCGGAACATAATCACATCTTTGGGTCGTTTTGTTGGTGGTCCTGCCCAACTGACAATAAATGCAATCATACGTGCAGGTTTTAAAAGGCACCAGATCAATTCCCATCGAGCGTCCCAGACGCCGCGACGGCACGGGGCCGTAAAGGTATTTAAAATCGTTTGAACTCATTTCCTAATCTCCACAGGGTGATTTTCCACACCGCTGGCCTGCACCACAGCAGGTCTTGCCGGTTTCTTCCAAAGAACAGCCCGTGTGTGAGTCACGCAGGCTTTGGCCCTGCGATTTCATAATAAAGCCGCTGCCACCGCTCACCTTCCTTCGGACGTTTCCTCCGCATTCGGGACACACTTCGAGCGGCTCGTCTTTCATGCTTTGCTGTCTTTCAAAGTGTCCGTGACAACGATTGCATTCATATTCATAGGTTGGCATTTTTCAGATCCTTCCTTTTTTCCCGAGTTTGTTTATTTCCCCGATCAGATTCTCAAAAAATTTACGGTATTCCGGCAGCGCATCCACCATCAGAATACCCCGGGAATAAGCCTCGGCGATTCTCCGGTCGTCCGGTATTTCCAGCAAAAGGGGAATGGCTTCCTTTGCGCAGTATGCGTGTACGCGATCATCCCCGCTGCCCATGCGATTGACGATGACCCCGAAGGGGAGCCTAAGTTCCCGGACCATATCGACGGCCAATGCGAGGTCATGCAGGCCGAAAGGGGTAGGTTCCGTGACCAGTAAAACCATATCCGTCTCCCGGATGGCAGCGATAACCGGGCAGGAGGTGCCGGGGGGCGCATCTAATATAGCGGTGGCGTTTGCCGTCAGTTCGTTTTTTACCGCGCGAATCAGGGGAGGTGCCATAGCCACGCCCACGTCGAGTCTGCCGGTTAGGAGCGTGATATTGTCTAGTTTTGATATTTCGATGACGCCGATACGGTGGTCGACCTCCCGGATGGCCTTTGTCGGGCAGGCCAGCGTGCATCCACCGCACCCGTGGCACATTTCCGGAAAAATGAGCGGTGAGGTGCCGAAGGTGACAATGGCGGAAAACTGACAGATTTTCGCGCATTCGCCGCAGCCGTCGCATAGCGCTTCGTCCACCTGCGGAATCGGAAGGTTTACGATTTTTTGCGTAAGGGCGGTCGTTTTCAGAAACAGGTGCGCGTTGGGTTCTTCCACATCGCAATCCGCCAGAATCAGGTTTTCACTCAACACCCTCGCCAGGTTGACGCTCACCGTTGTTTTGCCGGTTCCTCCCTTGCCCGACGCAATAGAAATTTTCATGGAAATGACTTCTCCTTTTTCATCCACAAAAGCGGGAAAATAATATCACTGGTGCAGCAGGGGACCCACACCGCCAAAAACAGGAAAACGGCGACAAGCACGGTGGTAACGACGTCGGGTGATGATCCCAGTGCCATCAGGACGTGAAACAGCGATGCCCATGTGCTTAAAAAAACGTGTCCCGCGTGAGGGAATTTGGTAGACGGCCATAAGAAAGCCAGCGAGATACCGGCCAGTGCCAGTGGATTGACCAGCCACCATTTTTCGATAAAACCCAGGTGAAGGCCTCGGTGAGGCAGGTCAAGCAGCCATTCGCCGACGTAAGGGATGAGTGAATCGCTGAGCGTGGCGATGCCGATGGCGCCAAAATAACCAGTCAGGATTGTTCCTGAAATTCCGCCTTTCGCGTGCAGCCGGTACATGGACGCTGTCACGAAGGCGCTTAAAAGAACATGTGCGGGATGCAGGGTCCAGAAAAGGAAAGAAGAAATTTCCCTGGAGATGGAAAGTTGGACGAACAACGCCATAATGACAATGCCCGTCAAGGTACCGAAGGTTGTGAAGGGCGCGTGCTGTTTTAGCTCCGTCGCGATGATGCCCGTGTTCATTGAACTTCTCCCGGTTGTGCAAGGGATTGTCCCGATGAGAGGTTGGACGCCACAAAGGTGCCCACGGAGAAGCCCGAATGCCGGCTGATGACCGGGCATTTGGTTCGAAACAGGAAAAAAATATCCCGCGTGGCGCTGGAGAGACTTTCGTAATTGCCCTGACCTTTAGCGATAATGAGTTCGGCTTCATCAAAACGGCGGCGGAAGTCCTCGCTGCAATCGTCTAGAATCGTTCCCGGCGCGTCTGATCCGTTGTCGATAATCTCCGCGATATCTTCAAACCCGGCGGCGTGGGCATCGAATCGCGTCGCATCATTGATGACCGGCTTGCCGCGCACCGCCAGTGTAACCCTTGCGCCCGCGAGTTGTTCAATGAGCAGCCGGTCGAAAAATATTTCACCGGCATTATCGGCCAGGTATAAAATATTCCTGGCCTTCAGAGACGCTTTTTTTAAATCTTCCAGGTCTCCGAAAACGGGCTGCATCGGTGTGCTTTGCAGCTCCGCGTAAATCTCACCTATGCCTACGCTGTTTTTAGCGCCCAGATCAATGATGTTGCCCGTGATGGCGTAGCGTACCGCCATGACCAGCGGATCGAACGAGGCGGCAATACGTCGCCTGATGGATGGCATCAGCGAGGCGGCAAGCGAATTGTGGCGGTCTTTGGCCGCACGGTAAGGATCGCCTTCAGGCAGAAGTGCTCGCAGGCGCCGGTGAATCATCTGGGATGCGGCAGGCGGCGTCTGATCCAAATCCATCCCGCCCAGCCATGCCAGTACAGAATGCATCAGGCGACTTTGTTCCTCTTCCGAGGAAACCGACATTCTGACTGCGTCTGCTGCCTGCCGGACAAAACAGGGGATGCAATCCAGGCACATGTTCATGATCGGTACCCTCTTTTTCCTTTCCTGTTGGCCGTTGATTCATCCACTTCGTCCTGCCAACCGCTGCTCGTTACATCGTGCAGGTCGAATTTGGCCGTGTAGGGCTTAATGTCCAGAAGCGGTGTGCCATCCAGAATATCCAAGCCATCCAGATGCAGGATGTTTCCTTCCCGGTTCAGCAACTCGACAATACTCAGGCCGATACCATTGGGACGGCACGGTGCTCGGGTAGAAAAGATGCCTCGTTCCACATCCTGAAGGAAGGGTTTGACGCACAAAGCAACCCGCAAAGCGCGGTGAAAATGATAGATCAGATAAATGTGTGAAAAGCCTTCCAGGTCACGCAGGCCGTCGGCGAATTCAGGGAAAACATCAACGTGCCCCTTGCAGCCTTTCGCATACACGGATTGGATCGGTGTTTTTTCCTCCAGCTTATGTTCGCTGTGGATGATGCCGATAGGCCGATAACGGATGGCCGTTTCGGTCATGTCCAGTGTCCTTCGACGTCGGCGGCTGCCGCCTCTGTGAGCTTGCCGGTCCGGTATTGATCGATGGCTTCGGCCACGGTCGCGGCGGATGTGTTGTAGATTTTAATGCCGGCCGCCTGAAGGACGCGAAACGCCTTGGGGCCGCAATGTCCCGTGACCAGAGCTTTGGCGCCGAGGCGCGCGATGTTTTGCGCGGACTGAATGCCCGCTCCCTGCGATGCGTTTAAATTTTGATCGTTGTCCACCACCTCGAAGGTTCCGGCCTCCAGGTCGTAGATCAGGAATTGCGGCGCCCGGCCGAAACGGCTGTCCAGCGGGGCGTTTAAGTCTTTGCCGGATGTGGTCAATGCTATTTTCATAAAATCCTTTCTTTTAATTGGCGGCGGCGGCGCTAAGCGGCTCATGAGCGCCGCCGCCGTCCGGGTGTGAACTCAATCCACACCTATGTATGATTTTCCTGTGATCGGATGCTATTTACCCTGTTCCTTTGCGGTCAGTTCGTCGAGGCGTTTTTTAATCGCCTCCATTTCGGACTGCAGATAATCCGCCTTGCTGTTCAGAGACTGTTTTTCCACTTCCGGATCCATATTTGTCAAAGGCACGCTTGCGGAGAAAAAACGGTTGCGAAAGCCGAAACCGCCGCCGCGTCCGCCGCGCCCCCCAAACCCGACACCCCGTCCGAACCCCATGCCGGGGTTGCGACCTCCGGCGTTATTTAAATAGCCCGGCATATTGTAACCTGTGCAGAATCCGGCACCCCGGCCTGTCATAGCACCCATTCCCATAGGTCCTGTTGAATCTCCTCTAGGCATAACGTGTTCCTCCTTTCTTTATAATGTTTCTATGCCCGGATCATCGTCGTCTTGCATTTCGGGCAAGAAACCTGTGTACAGGGAACGCCCCTTTCATGCGGTTGGCGATGACCGCAATTCGGACAAAGACAAGTCCCGGCAGCACCGGCTGCCTGCGGGCCTCCCATGCGTCCACGACCGCCGCCCATCCCTTTCCCTTTGCTGTTGTTGGCATTCATGATGTTTTCCTCCTTTATGGCATTTCGTTGCATTTAAAATACAAAGACCGCCGCCGCGAGAACTGTTGTGTAATCGCTGGATTTCAGCACGGATGACTGCGTCGTGTTGCGTGTGCCGACAATTTTTCCGCTGATCTTAAACAATTCCTTCTTTTCGTCCCAACTCTCATCAACGTTGAAATCAATGCCCAGCGTCGAGGCCAGCATGGCTGCCGCAAGATCCTCCGCGTAGTCGCCTGTCTGCCGTTCGGTGTAGCCGAAGGCATGATGTTCGCTGATGTAGCCGTAAGTTTTTTTATCCATGGGAATGGCGCAGCCGACTGACGCGGAGATGAGTCGGCGAGGTTCGTCGCTGCAGCAGCGGCTCATGACACAAAAAGTGATCGCGCCCGGTTTGAGCTTTCTTAAGCCTTCCGCCCGCGAGATAATCCGGCAGCAAGGCGGCATAATACTGGATACCTGCACCAGATTGCATTTTTCAATGCCCGCGTCGCGCAGTGCCAGTTCAAAAGAATGCAGCTGCTCGCGATGCGTGCCGACCCCTTTGGTGAAGAATAGCTCTTTCGGAATGGATTGACTCAATTTCTAATTCTCCTTTACGTTGTATGAAATGTCAGCGGCAGTCAATGGACGTCATGATGATCCCCGGCGGCAGGTCCCGGCGCGCCTCCTGCCACGGCCCGCGTCCCTGCCTTGTCCATAACAGCCGGGCAACGCGAACGTCTCCAGATGCAGCCGGCCGTCCAGATAGGCATCCAGGATTTCCTGGATCGGACCGCGCACGAACGGATAAACCGTAATTCCGGACGCGGAGATGGCGGCTTCCTGCGGACGAGAAATCGCGCCGCAGATCAACACGCCGATTCCCATTTCTTTGAGTTGCAGGGCCCTTGCAGATCCATCGGCGGAATTGATCCGGACACTCGTGCGTTTGAACGTGCCTTCGATGTCTTTGTCCACCACCAGAAGCTGATCCGCCGCATCAAAAACTGTAGAGATGCAATCTTTCCATACAGACAGGGCAATCTTCATAACTCCTCATTTCCGATTCTGTGAGCGGTGTGTCCGGCCATCGAAGATCAGTAATTCAAGAAGAGTGCCAGTTTGAATGATTAAAAATACAATAAATATATTATGTAGATAAGGAAGCGGGCGGGGATGTGTCTGCCTGTAAAGTCGCATAAATGCGACTTATGGTCGCATTAAGGTTGCATATGTGCGACTAGTAAGGCGGGTCATTTGGGAAGGGAAATCCCCAGGGATTTGATCTTCCGGTAAAGGGTGCTTTTGTGCATACCCAGTTGCCTCGCGGTTTTCAGGCGATTCCAGTTATTTTGCCTGAGGGCAGTAAGCAGATAAGACGAGGTCGCGCCTTTGAGTGATGCGGGATCGACTCCCGGAGCACCCTGCGTAAACAACGATTCCGGAAGGTGCTTTTTTTCAATGAGGCCATTTTTGCATAAAATGAAGGCCCGCTCAATCATATTGGCCAGTTCGCGGATGTTCCCGGGGTAGGTATACGTGATCAATGCCGCCATCGCCTCGCTGCTGATTCCCGTGATCTCCTTCTGTTGCAGGGTGTTGAAACGGGCGATGAAGTGTTCCGCAAGCAGGGGGATGTCTTCCAGACGGTCTCTTAAGGGCGGGAGGGTGATCTTGAAAACATTGATGCGGTAGTAAAGATCTTCGCGGAAACGGCCCTGACGGACAAGGTCTTCGAGATTTTTATTGGTGGCCGCGATCAGGCGCACGTTGTGTTCGACGCTTTGTGCGGCGCCGAGCGGCTCGTAAGATTTTTCCTGAACAACGCGCAGCAGTTTGACCTGCATGGCGGGTGTGATGTCGCCGATTTCGTCAAAAAACAGGGTGCCGTTTTCGGCCAGAAGAAACCGGCCCGGCTTGTCCTTTTTCGCATCGGTGAAAGCGCCCGCCTTATAGCCGAAGAGTTCAGACTCCAGCAGCGTGTCCGGCAGCGCGCCGCAATTGACCGCGACGAACGGCTGGCGTTTTCTGGGGCTTAAATGATGAATCGCACGCGCGATAAGTTCCTTGCCCGTTCCGCTTTCGCCTTCAATGAGAACGGTGCTGGCGCTTTCGGCGATGTCGGGCAGGATGTCGAAAAGACGAAGCATCCGGTGGTTTTTGGAAATGATATCCGCAAAAGAATACTTCGCGTTTATGGTTTTACGCAAATCTTCCTCAACACTGATATCGCGGAATGTCTCCACAGCGCCGAGAAGCGCTCCTTTCCGGTCGCGCAAAAGCGCCGTCGAAATGCTGATGGGAAGACGGCGGCCCTGCGCGTCGATGATACAGACCTTTTTATTAACAATGGGCGCACCGGTTTTCATGGTGGCGCGCAGGCAGCAGTTTTTTTCACAGATATCCGCCTTCAGGACGTCCTTGCATAACTGGCCAACGGCTTGATCGCGCGAAACGCCAGTGATCTTTTCCGCAGCGCGGTTGAAGGACGTGATCCGCCAGTCCCGATCCACCGTGAAAACGCCGTCGGCGATGGAATCGAGAATGATATTATATTCGCCTCCCCGGTCGAAAGACGAAAGGCTGCGGGTTTGTCCGGCTTTCATATCAGATCCCTAACGTACGAAATTAGTGTTCGTGGCAGCCATGCTCGTGCTGCGCGCAGGCAAGGCCTGAATCCTTCAAATTTCCGGAAAGCCAGCTTTCCGCAACAGCCTTGACATCACCCGAGCAGCCGCGCAGTACGTCAATGCCATGTCTGTTGAGTATCTGAACCGCGCCCTGGCCCATGTTGCCGGCCAGCATTATTTTAACACCTTTTTCAGCCAACGTCTGTGCGATATTGGATTTGCAGCCGCAACCCGAAGGCGAGGCGACCTTTTCCTCTTCGAGGATTCTCTTTTGCTCATCGATCGTGAAGACGGTGAAATGTTCACAATGTCCGAAGTGTTCGTCAATCTGGTTCTGGCGGGAGGGTAATGCGATTTTCATAATATTTCTCCTTTAGTTATGGATTGTTGTTTTGGGATCGTCGAACTTTTGTGCGTCGGCAGGGCCCGGTTTCGTTTAAAGTAACGTCGCCTCCTTCGATTTTCAGCGCTTTGCCGGAAATCAGGACGTCGGCGATTTTTTTGTGAGCCGCCTCGATAATTCTTCCGAATGTCTGGCGGGAAATATTCATCCGGGCTGCTGCATCTTCCTGGTAAAGCTGTTCAAAATCAGCCAGCCGAATGGCTTCAAATTCATCGAGGTGCAGCACCACTTCTTCGAGTTCCACGGCAGGGATTCCCCTGGGTTTGAAATATTTTGCATCCGGCACACCTCGTACCTGACGGCAGCATTTGGGACGGGGCATTTGTTTTTCTCCTTCACTGCTTATTATAGGCATATGCCCATAATATGTCAAGGGCTTAAATAATCAGACTATTAGGCTGTAGGCTGTTAGGCTGTAGGTCTGGTTTGTTGGCCTTCGGCGATGTTTGTTCGATCTTTGCAGTCTACCCCAACATGCTCTTTGCCCATGATGCAAAAGTCTCGCTTTTTCTAACAGCCTAATAGCCTACAGCCTAGTAGCCTAAACGTGTTTCCCTCCATTGAAATGACAGGTGTCTTGTGGTATAGAGAGCTCATCTGACATATTTCTTTTCAACATTGCATTTTGATTCCTTCATAAAAATTTTAAAAGGAGGTCCGATCGCGATGACAGAAGAAACCCGCAAGAAGCATCACGAAGAAAAACCATTAGACAAAATGACCGTAAAAGAGTTGCGTGAAGTGGCGGCCGAATTGCCTCATGAGCGGGCGATCCACGACATGAAGAAGGAGGAGATCATCACCTTCATCAAAGAAGCCAGGGGGATCAAGGATGAAGTGCCTGTCAAGAAAAAGAAACAGACCGCCAGGATCAAAATGACCAAGGGCGAACTCAAGGCGAAAATCCGCGAAATCAAGGGTCTCAGATGGCAGGCCATTGAGGATCGCGACGGTGGAAAGGCCGTTGCGATGCGCCAGCAACTAAGCAAACTCAAGAAAATATCCCGTCGGTTGGCTGCCGTTTGACGGGAGATCCAGTGTCAACCGTCCGGAGTTCATGCGCTCCGGGCGGTTATTCCGATTAGAATGTGAAGCAGGCGCTCAGGACGAAATTGTGAGAGCTGTATTCCATCTGGGTTTGGGTGGGAGTGTTTCCCATTGTATTGTCAAAGGATATCTTTGGAATGCCGATGTATTTGTAGGCCAGGCCAATAATGATATTTTTTGTAATGTCAAAATCAAGTCCGGCCGTCAATTGATACGCCATTGCACTTTGCTCTCCCCCGCTGATATTTATGGGGATGGCGCCGCTTGAGGTCATGTCCGAAACTTTAATCATTGAATACCCGATCCCCGCGCCGATATAGGGATGAAACAAGCCTTCAGGATATCTGGCAAGCAAATTGAAAAAAAGGGCATCGATTTGAATTTTGCCATCGACCGGCACAGGGGTGTTCAACATATAACCATCGAAGCTTGTCCATTTTTCCATACTGTTTTCAATGCGGTTGTATTCCATTTCCAGCACCAGGATTTTCCGGGTGAAAGAGGTCTGCCAGCCGATTTTTGCGCCTGCCAGGTATCCGCTTTTCATGCCGAAATCGACATCGAAGTTTTCCACGGGATTCTGTGGGACTTCGAATTTTGTTTTAATGTCGTCGGAAAGCGAGCTTCCGCCGATCAGGCCAATATAGATGCCGATATTGTCCGCGGTTTTTTCCTGCGCCTGGCTGATGACGGGAAATGAGCACAAAAACAAAAAAACAAAAACAGGGCTGAACCATTTCTTTACCTTCATGACAAAAACTCCTTTTGGGGATGATCATCTTATCACATTCTGCGGCTGTCGTAGGCCCAGTGCAGCAGGGCCTGACGCTGTCTACGCCGGCAGTTTAAATCACCCGCCGGGCAATTTTTTCTAAGCTGGGCAATGTGCCTTTGCATGGCTTTCCATCGTTTAATCTGCCTTTGATCGTCGAGGCTGCGTCTGCCCATGTAATAGCGGCAGTACCATTGAAACCACCCCCGGGGATCGTCCGGATAAATCCAGCCTTTTTGCATCCAGTACGACAATGGCTTGGAGGCATTTACGCCGAAACAGTTGAGCTTCGGGTCATGGAATTCGGAACAAAGTTTTGCCCTGGAAAACCAGGACCGGGGGAATTCATTGCGGCAGTCGGTCATGTATTTTCCGCCGAAGACGCCTGCTTCCAACATCTGTTTCGGTGTCAGCTCCGGCTTAAATTCAGGATCGAAATCCCTGCCTGCAGGCCGGGTCAGAAAATACCGGTAGTCCTTTTGCATTTTGTCATGGACAATAATTTCTCTTTTTTTCATTCCGATAACGAAGCGTTGCAATTTCTTGGTCTTGCCTTGGCGGGAACACCGGATACCAAGCTGCCGGGAGCAACGTCCCTTACGACAACCGCTCCCGCCTCCAGGACAATGATTTCGTGATCCTTAATCATTTCTTTCCTTCTTAGCTTCCTCCATACACAATATCCGGACGCGCCAGATTTTCGAAGCGGGTAAATTTTTCCAGAAAGGTCAGTTTGACGGTATCGGTGGGGCCGTTTCGCTGTTTGGCAACGATGATTTCCGCCACGCCCTTGTCCGGATTGTCGTCCGATTTGTTATACACTTCATCCCGGTAGATGAAGGCGATGACGTCCGCATCCTGTTCGATGGCGCCGGATTCACGCAGATCCGCCATCTGTGGACGGCGGTTGGTCCGGCTTTCCACCTGACGGTTGAGCTGGGAAAGCGCAATGACCGGCAGGCTCAGTTCCTTGGCGAGCGCTTTGAGTGATCGGCTGATTTCAGAAATTTCCTGTTCCCGGGAATCGCGAAACCCTCCGCCGCCGCGCATAAGCTGAATATAGTCCACCACGATCAAGCCCAGTCCTTTATCCGCCTTGAGCCTTCTGGATTTGGCTTTCATTTCCAGGACGGTGATCGCGGGTGTGTCGTCAATATAAAGGGGCGCGTCGGAAAGCCTTCCTGCGGCCGTTGTGAGTTTGGGCCAGTCCGTTTCTCCCAGAAAGCCCTTGCGCAGTCTTTGCGAATCTACCCGGGCCTCCGCGGCCAGAAGACGGAAGGCGAGCTGCTCTTTGGACATTTCCAGGGAAAAAACCGCAACAGGCGTCTGGCTTTCCAGGGCGGCATTCTGTGCGATATTGAGCGCGAACGCGGTTTTGCCCATGCTCGGGCGGCCCGCGATAATGATCAGATCGGAATTCTGCAGGCCGGACGTCAAATCGTCGAGTTTGTCGAAACCCGTGGCTACGCCGGTGATCAGTTCTTTTCTGGAATAAAGGTCTTCAATGGAGCGGAAGCTGTCCTTGATGATGTCACGCAGCGGAATGAAGGATGGACGAACCTTGTGTTCCGAAATTTCAAAAATGCTGTGTTCCGCCTGATCCAGAACCTGATCGACGTCAGAGCCTGTCTCGTAACAGCTGTTGATGATCTGGGTCGCCGAGCCGATCAGACCCCGTAGAATTGCTTTTTCCTTAACGATTTTAGCATAGTTGGCGACATTGGCGGCAGAAGGCACATTGTCGACGAGCGAGGCCAGGTAGGCGGTTCCGCCAACCGAATCCAGCGTGTTTTTATTGCGAAGTACGTTGCTCAGGGTGATCAGGTCAACCGGTTCGTTCTGCTCGCTCATGTCGAGAATCGCGGCAAAAATCTTCCGGTGCGCTTCGCTGTAGAAATCATCCCTGCCCAGAATCTCCACGGCGGCATTGATCGCATGGTTTTCCAGCAGAATGCCGCCCAGAATGGACTGTTCGGCTTCGACATTCTGCGGAGGGAGTTTATACAGGGCAGGATCGATGTCTTTCATGCGTCTTCGCCGATGACGTTTAATTTCACTTCGGTATCCACGCCGGGCAGCAGTTTGATTCTGAATTTAAATTCGCCCAGCGACTTGATGGGTTCATCATGCACGATCGCTTTGCGGTCGATATCGAAGCCCTTCTCTTTGAGCGCCTGTTCGATATCCTTGGAGGTGACCGAGCCGAATATTTTATGCTGATCGCCTACCTTGCGTTTCATGATGAGTGTGACTTCGCCCAGGCGCGCGGCCAGATCCTGCGCATGGGCCTTTTCTTTCTGCGCTTTCTGGAGAACATTTTTTTTATCGTTTTCAAAGGATTTGATGTTCTTATCGTCTGCTGCGACAGCCAGGCCTTTGGGAATCAGCAAATTGCGCGCGTAGCCGTCGTTGACCTTAACCAGATCTCCGGCCTTGCCCAAAGAAGGCACATTGTGCTTTAGAATAACCTTCATGAAAAACCTCCCTGATGGCATTGAATGATGTAAAAAAAATTAAGCAGTTGTCGGGTCTTTGCGGAAATACTTGCGAAAATCAATCCAGAGGTCGAAGAACCCCACTGCTGCTATTGCTATCATAAGAATTTGCTGAACCGCAATTAAAAAATAAATCAGTATGCGGAAAAAAATGGAAATATTCTTGTTTTGAAAAAAGAAGCTAACAATAGCAAGCCCTTGCAGAAGATAGAGGAAAGCGGTAATCAGAAAAAAATTGATTCCCACGAAACTGATCTGGGTATGGGGAAGGAAACTCAACCCGCCTGCGGCGATAAAAACCCACACCAGCCAGGAGGGCGCTTTCCATTCGGAAAGCCCTGAAAGCCCGGGTAACAATATGCCGGATTTCGTGAGCCGTTTATGGCCGGCCAGAACGTTGATCCAAACGGTGCCTGATATGGCAATGACGCACAGCGCCGGGAAAATCCTGGCGAAAACATAGATGATCGTATCTTTGCTGTCTTGAATCGCGCTGATTTCTTCGGCGGCGATCGGCAGGCGGCCATACAGATTGATGTTTAATTCAACCGCTTCGGTAATATATTTTTCGACCAGTGCCCATGAGCTCATCGAAGCGCTCATGCCGGCGTAAACAAAAAACAGAACAATCATGCCCAGGATCAGCGATGTGGGCAAAAGGATGATTGCTTCAACGCTGTAATTCTGTCTCGCACACTGCGCCATCAGGATACCCGCCAGGCCCATCGTCGCCAGAGCAAACACCGGTAGAATCGCATCCAGCAGCGACAACACAACCAGGACCGCGCCCAGCGAAATGAAAAAAGCGGTCATGGTTGTTTTCTGATCATTCAGAAAGCACAAAACAAACAAAACCAGCGGCAGTAAAACGAGAAAAAACACACCGATCACAGGAATTAACGAGGCTGCCAGAAAAACAGTCATCGTTACAAAAAGCCTGGTCAGGGAGCTATTGGAGGGTAATAAAGTCAGTTTATTCAAGAAAAGCAACCCGATGAAATTCGGTTTTTCTGGTTAAACAACGTCCACGCCGAAATAAACGACAACTGCCCGTGCGCGATTGGGTGCGCACGGGCAGTTGTTTTTTTGAAATATCTATCTGCCCTCAGCTGTAACAAAAGGCATGATTGCGATGGTGCGTGCTCGTTTGATGGCGACAGAGAGCTCCCTTTGATGCTTGGCGCAGTTTCCCGTAATTCTGCGAGGCATGATTTTACCGCGTTCCGTAATAAAGTTGTTGAGAATCATAGGATTCTTGTAATCAATTTGAATATTGGAATCCGTGCAGAAACGGCAGAACTTCTTTTTATGAAAAAATTTTCTCTGGGGCGGACGCGACGGTCGGTTTCCATTAGGATATGCCATGATTTTATTCCCCTTTCGCTGGTGCTGGACTTGCTTCTTCGGTGATTGGTTTTCGAGGTAAAATCCGGTTCACCCGGACTTCGCCGGTCGGTTTTTCATCTTTTCCAATCGCAGAAGGATCGCTTTCGATCCGGATCTGGGTTTGTTTGGCCTGCGCCGCGGCAAATTCCTCGTCGATTCCTTCGCGTGTGACCGCGCCCTTTTTCCTGACGGTCATGAATTTCAAAATCCGGTCGTCGATTTTATAATTTCTCTCGATTTCGGCGACCATGGGACCGTCACCGGAAAAATCGATGAAGATATAAAACCCGTCTTTTTGTTTGTTGATTTCGTAAGCGAGGCGACGTTTGCCCCATTTTTCGATTTTGGCAATGACGCCGTTGCGTTCGGTGATGATGGTCTGCGAACGATCCATGATGGCGGTGATGTCTTCGTCCGCCAGCTCCGTCTTGACGATAGCGATAAGCTCGTATCTGTTCAAAATTTCTCCTTTCGGCTCTAAAGCCCGCGGTCCATGCCGCGAGCAAGGGGAGACCCTATTCAATTTGTAGAGGCTACCTATCCTATCGATCCTGAAAAATCAAGCACAATTTGGACCGGTTAAATGGGGAGGGCTTGCCAGACAGGGCAACACATGGTAATTGAGCAGGGAAAAACCGGGAAACAGGCCCGGGGAGGATGGATTCGTTTATGGAAACCGGTTCCTACCGTCAATGGCGAAAAATGGTGCTCGACGCCTGTATGTGGCTGTCCGAACAAGGTTATTTCGGTTCTCTGCGCGGGTCGGGGGGAAATGTCTCCGTGCGGATTGATGAGTGCGCCATGGCTGTCACGCCTTCGGGAATCCGGTATCAGGAGATGACGGTGGATGATATCTGTATTTTGCGCTTTGGTCTGGATGCCATTGAGGTGAAAAGCGGCCGGCACCCCTCCATGGAATCCGGAATGCATGGCATGATCTACCAAAACAGACCGGACGCGGGCGCCGTTGTCCACACACATCAAACGTACGGCAGTGTTTTTGCGCTTACGAACACCGCCATTCCCGCCTTGTTTGATGAGGTTGCCCTGTCGCTGGGTCCTGTCATTGAGGTTGTGCCTTACGCGTTTTCCGGAAGCCGTGAGCTGGCGGACAATGTGGCGTCGAAACTATCGAATCTGGCCAACGCCTACATCATTCAAAACCACGGCATTGTGACCCTGGGCAAGACTCTCCATGAAGCGATGCTGCACGCCGAACTGGTGGAAAAAACCGCCCGCATCTACGCGCTGGCTCTTTCCACGGGGAAATCCATCGGTACGCTGCCTGCGTTCGCCCTCGATAAAATCGCCGCATTGCGCAAGATGACGTGATGGGAGTGCCGGTTCGGCGATCTCAGATTCCCAGATAAGCCTTTTTAACATCCTCATGATGCAGCAGATCGGAGGCGTTGCCTTCCATAGTGACGGCGCCGTTTTCCAGGACGTAGGCGCGGTGAGAGAGTTTCAACGCCATGAATGCGTTTTGTTCGACCAGAAAAATGGTCGTGCGCTGCTCGGTATTGATTCTGCCGAGAATCGAATAAATCAGCCTGGTCATCAACGGGGATAATCCCAAAGACGGTTCGTCGAGCAGCAGCAATCGGGGTTTGGCCATCAGTGCTCGCGAGATCGCCAGCATTTGCTGTTCGCCGCCGGAGAGCGTGCCGCCCGGCTGATGACGGCGCTGATAAAGAATGGGGAACAGTTCGTAGATGTAATCGAGGTCTTTTCTGATTTCCGGGTGATCCTTGCGCAAAAAGGCTCCCATCTCCAGATTTTCCAGCACACTGAGTTTCGGAAAGATGCGCCGTCCTTCCGGGACCTGGGAGATACCCATGGCCACGATTTTGTCGGGATCGGTTTTTTCAATTGGTTCATCGTTGAAAAAAATCCGTCCGCTGCGGGCGGGTGTGATGCCGGAGATGGACATCAGCGTGGTGGATTTCCCCGCGCCGTTGGATCCGATCAACGCGACGATTTCACCCGGCGCAACGGACAGGGAAATGCCCTTGAGGGCGCGGATGCCGCCGTAGCAGGTTTCGACGTCAACCAATCTCAGCATCGGCTTCCTCCCCGAGATAGGCCTTGATCACGGCCGGGTTGTGCCGGATTTCCAGTGGTGTGCCGCGTGCGATTTCCTCTCCGTAGTCGAGCACGAAAATGTTTCGCGCCAGATTCATCACCAGTTTCATGTCATGCTCGATGAGCAAAATGGAGAGCTCGTGGTCGGCCTGCAGTCTCACGAGCAGACCTTCGAGCTCTCGTGTTTCCTGCGGATTCATTCCCGCTGCCGGTTCATCCAGCAACAGAAGACGCGGTTCGGTGGCCAGGGCGCGCGCGATTTCCAGGCGGCGCTGCGCGCCGTAGGGGAGGTTTTTCGCGAGTTCATTGACGTACGGGGCCAGATCGATGTATTCCAGAATAGCGTAGCTTTTATCGACAATGGCTTTTTCCTCTACCCGTGTGGCTGGCGGACGGAAGATAGCGCCCAGGATTCCGGATTTCGACCGGGCATGCCGGCCGATCATGACGTTTTCCAAAACAGTCATGCCACCGAAAAGACGGATGTTCTGAAATGTCCGCGCCACACCCAGGGAGGTGATGGTGTTGATTTTCAAACCGTTGAGCCTTTTGGGTTTCGCACCCGGCTGATACAAAAGAATATCGCCTGACGACGGCGCGTAGATGCCGGTCAGACAGTTGAACAAGGTGGTCTTGCCCGCGCCGTTGGGGCCGATGAGCGCGGCGATCTCACCTTGCCGGATGTGCAGGTTGACCCCGTCGAGCGCTTTGAGGCCGCCGAAATTCATCGTGAGATTTTTTATGTCCAGAATCAGATCCATGCGCGCCTCTTTCAAGTTCTTTCCTGATGTTCCGATGGTTGAAATACATATGTCCTGCTCGATGGTGTGATGAGGCCGCGGGGGCGGAAAACCATCATTCCGATGAGCGCCGCGCCGAAAAGAAGCATCCGGTAATCACCGAGTACACGCAAATATTCCGGAAGCAGGATGATGGCCAGCGCCGCGATAATGACGCCGACAATCGAACCCATGCCGCCCAATACGACAATCGCCAGGATCATGGCAGATTCCATGAAGGTAAAGCTGGCCGGGTTGATGAAAGTGGTTTTCGCGGCGAAGAGCACGCCTGCCATGCCCGCCCAGGTCGCCCCCAGGGCAAACGCCGTCAGTTTGGCCCTGGTCTTGTCAATGCCCATGGCCTGGCAGGCCAGTTCATCTTCGCGCAGTGCCACCCAGGCGCGTCCGATACGGGAATGCTGAAGACGGTAGATGACAAAAATGGTCAAAAGACACAGGGCGATCAGAAGAAAATACATGTAAACCGCCGACTGTTCCAGCGTCAGTTCAATACCGAAAAGACCGGGGCGGGGAATGTTGGATATACCGCTGGGGCCGAACGACAGGGCGTTCCAGTTTTCCAAAACCAGCCTTAATATCTCGGCGAAAGCCAGCGTGACAATGGCCAGATAATCGCCTCGCAGCCGGAGGACCGGAAAGCCCACGAGAATGCCGAAAAAAGCGGCGAGCAGTGCGCCGGCCGGCAGCAGTGTCCAGAAGCCCAGGCCGAAGTGGTAATTGAGCAGCGCGTAGCTGTATGCGCCCACAGCGTAAAAGGCGACATAGCCCAGATCCAAAAGGCCTGCGAGTCCCACTTCGATATTGAGCCCGAGGCCCAGCATGATGTAAATGAGCGCGGTGCTCATAATGTTGATCTGGTAATGAGACGCGGTAAATGGAAACACAAGCGCAAAAGCGGCAATGAAAATCAACATCGGGCGGTATAGTTTCGGGTCGGCAAGCAAGCGCTGGAATGCCGGCAGGTGTGCCGATACCGGCAAGGGGGACTCAGTCTTTCTGTGCTGGTAGATTTGCCACAAAAAGGAAAGGACAAACGCGACTGTGCCTACGCCCGCGATGTTCATCCAGCGCCAGACCACGATGTTTTCAATGGTGTTGACCTGAATCACCATGATGGGAAACGTCAGCAAAATAAGCCAAAGTGCGATGGTGGCTGATCGTTTGAGTTCCGGGGCGTACTTCATTTCCGATGCCCCCCTATACTTTCTGCTGGGAGGAGCGTCCCAGAATGCCGTCGGGTTTCAGAATCAGGATCAGGATCAGAATCGTAAACGCGAAGACGGATTCATAGTCGCTGGAAATATAACCGGTGCCGAAGCTTTCCGCCAGTCCCAGAACCAGGCCGCCCAGCATGGCGCCGGGGATGCTGCCGATGCCGCCCAGCACCGCGGCGGTAAACGCCTTAATACCCGCGTTGAAGCCAATGTAGAAGTTGATCCGGCCGACATGCGACGCGATCAGAAGGCCGCCGATGGCCGCGAGCGCTGAGCCGATAATGAATGTGCGCGAGATGATCCGGTTGACGCTCACACCGGTGAGCATGGCCATCTCCCGGTCCTGCGCCGTGGCCCGCATGGCCCTGCCCATTTTCGTGAATTTCAAAAGCAGCGAAAGCGCGATCATGACGACGGACGAGGTCACAATGATGATGAAGTCGGAAGGGCCGATCCACGCACTGATGCTGTCGAGAAACTCCGATTGCGGCAGCAGGTTGGGGAAGGGGAGAAAATCGGATGTCTGGGCGAGCATGACGTAGTTTTGCAAAAAGATGGACATGCCGATGGCGCTGATGAGCGGCGAGAGCCGGGATGCCTGGCGCAGCGGTTTGTAGGCGATTTTTTCCACCGTGAAACCATAGGCCGCGGCGTAGAGAATAGCGATGACACCTGCAAGAATCAGAACCGAAAAACCGGTGAGCCCCTGCATCGTGAGTATAGAGGCAACAATCAGCGCAGTGAAGGCCGCGATCATGTAAATTTCACCGTGGGCGAAATTGATAAGCTGCAGGATGCCGTAAACCATCGTGTAGCCCAGGGCGATGAGCGCGTAAATGCTGCCGCGTGTCAGTCCTCCCAAAAATAAGTCCCAAAAATAATTCATTGTCTGCCGCCTGCGCCTGACGCCTCGTATGTAACTTTCCCTTCCCTTGCTCATGGGTCCGGATAAGCCCTCTCTGTTTTGAAGAGGGGGGCAGGGGAGATTATTATGAAAACAATGCTGCGGAAATCATCTCCCTGAATGTCGCTGAACCTATTTCATTTCCACATAAACCCCGTTTTTTACCTGATATATGGAAAAGCCGACGCCGATCGCGTCGCCCTGGTTGTTATATTTGATTTTTCCCAGCGGCGTGTCGGTGACGTGTGCTCTGAGCGCCTTGAGAACGGCTTCGGAATCTGTGGTTTTCGCCTGCCTGATCGCGTTTAAAACCGACAGCATCGCACTGTAGGCGTTGAGATAGAAAGCGCCCGGTTCCGTGCCGTACGCCTTTTTGTGTTCGTTGATGGCGGCAATGGCTTGAGGATTGTTCGTCGTGTCCATCGGGCCGGAGGCGTAAACCCCCTCGGCGGCCGGGCCTGCCACTTTGATGAAGGTCTGATCTTTCACGCCGTCGTCGGAGATGAAAATGGTTTTCATGTTTCTTCTGCGCATCAGTTGAACGATGGAGGCGGCTTCCGGATGGTAGCCCCCGTAGACAACCGCGTCCGCGCGGACGTGGCGAATCTTCTGAACAATTGCGGAATAGTCCATCGCGCCGGGGGTAATGCCTTCATAAAGCACCACCTGGGTATTCGCGGATTCTTCGAGATACTTCTTTGCGAATTCCGCGAAGCCTTTGCCATAGTCGCCTTTGTCGTGAATCACGGCGATTTTTTTAAGTTCAAGGTTTTTCACCGCGAAATCCGCGACCAATCTGGCCTGGGCGTCATCGGGCGCGATGGTACGATGAAAGTTGGGGTACTGGCCGGAATAGGTAAGCTCCGGGCTGGTTGCCGAAGGGGAGATCACAATCATGCCCGCGTCTTTATACGTACCCAGTGCGGCTTTGGTGGCACCGCTGCAAATATGTCCGATGACGGCGTGCGCCCTGGCGGAAACCAGCTTTGTGGCGACGTTGGTGGCCAGTTCCGGTTTGCAGGCTTCATCTTCCACCAGCAGTTCGACTTTTCTGCCCAGGATGCCGCCCTGAGCGTTTACTTTCCCGGCAATCAGTTCGGCTGCACGGACCGTGGGCAGGCCATAAGAGGCCAGATCGCCTGTGTGGGCGCCGGCAATGCCGATTTTAATGGTGTCTGCTTTTTGCGCGAAGCTAAAAGGGATAAAGGCGAAAAAAAAGATGGCGCACAAGATCCATCGGAAAAGGTTTGCGTGGTTCATGAGGGTCCTCCATGTTTGATGGTGCAAAACAACTACTCGAAAAGACCTGCCGCGTCAAGATGGAATCCGCCGGAAGGGAGAAGATGCCTGCCGGATGAGGGGTGCGGGCTGAGGGGTGAGGGACATTTCAATCATTGCATTTACGATTTGCCCGATTATGTGCTACGTTGAAATCCCGTTTAAGGGTGGTAGGTCATGACAGCGCAAGGCGGGGGAATGACGGGATTGGATGCATTCCAACCTGAACATGGCGAGAAAGAGAGGTTTTGCTTTGGCCGTTGATCATTATCGCAGAGACCTCCTGAATCTGGAGACGGACATCAAACAATGTCTGCAACAAGGTTTTCCGTTCCTTTTTTTCAAACCCCTGATTGAAAAACGATTTCTTGCCGATACCCGCGAAGCTCGCAAGAATCGTTTCTTTATCATGATCATCATTGCCGTCTTTATGTACAACCTTTTCTTGATTACCGACCTGGAAATGCTTCCCGATGTTTACAGGGCGGCCTGGAAGATCCGGCTGGGCATTGTGACGCCCTTGATGATCATTTGTATGGTGGTGATACGCATGCCGGCATTCATCCGCCACCTCGACCTGATTGCAGACTTTCTTATTCTCATCAGCGCCGCAAGCATCATCTACATCCTGGGTTTGAGCCAGCATCCCAATGTGGTGCACTACCATACAGGCATCATCCTGATTGTCATGTTCGGCAGCATTGTTGTCCGGTTGAGGTTCTGGCACGCATTCAGTGTTTCATGGCTGATCTTCCTCCTCTATGTGCTGACCGTAACCCGGATTGAGCCGATGCCGCCGCCGGTGATGGTCAACAGCAGTGTTGTTTTGTTCTCCGCCATCATCATCAGCCTGATTGCCAACTATCAGATGGAAAACGACCGTCGCGTGGATTACCTGCGCGCGCTTCTGGCTGAAATCGAGACCATCCGGCTGGAAATGTCCAAAGCGGAACTGGAGCACCTTTCTTCTTCCGACGTTCTGACGGGCCTTGCCAA
This sequence comes from Syntrophaceae bacterium UBA2280, assembly GCA_002347685.1. GTDB lineage: Bacteria > Desulfobacterota > Syntrophia > Syntrophales > Smithellaceae > UBA8904. The sequence goes on along the minus strand of DDWS01000056.1, from coordinate 32,671 downwards.
CCGCAGGCACTTTGATGCCTGCCTGGACAGGGAGTGGCGGATGGCTGTCGACTACAGGACCCCTCTGTCCCTGCTTTTTCTTGATGTGGATGACTTTAAGGCATACAACGATCATTACGGTCACCAGGCCGGAGATGTCTGTCTCCAGAAAATTGCCGCTGTCATCCATGAAAAAATCCGCCGGCCGCACGATTGTTGCGCCCGCTATGGCGGGGAAGAGTTTGTGGTGCTGCTTTCGAACACCTCTGAGGAAAGTGCCTGCCAGATCGCCGAAAGCATCCGGCAAAGTGTCGAAGAAGAAAAGCTCACCCATGATCATTCACGGGTATCGTCATATGTGACCATAAGCGTCGGCGTATCCAGCCTGACGCCGCAAGCCGGAATGAATCAAAGCGTTCTTGTCGAACTGGCCGACAAGGCCCTGTACAAGGCAAAAGAACAAGGAAGAAACCAGGTGCAGATGAGTCTTGGCGGTCAAATCCCGGATGATGGCGTTGTCTGACGGATTCAAGTTGCAGAGAGCCGATGGATTCTCTGTGTTGATTAAGATGAATCGCCTCCCGTTCTTGAAACATCAGGAGTAAAGTATTCATCCTCTTGTCACCTTACAGGTTCAATGGCCTCATTTAACGTGTCGGCTCCGCGAATCCTTCTTAAATCAGGTCTTTCTGGAAATATTGATTTCCTTCGGTATTACGGAAAACAAGCGTATTGAAAAATGCCGTGTAATCTGCTACCAACGGCGTCAATGAATGCAATTCTGAATAAAAGGAAAAAATATAAATGATCCGTTCAATTCATGAAAGCCCTCTTTATCGAATCGTCAACCCCCGGAGCATCGCGTTTTTCGGCGCCTCCAATAATTTTTCCCGCATGGGATCCATCATGCTTTCCTCAGTGCAGGCCCTGGGATATGAAGGTGCGATCTATCCTGTCCATCAAACCGAACAGGAAGTCAGAGGGCTTAGAGCCTATCCGGATGTTCCCTCCCTTCCTGAAGTCCCGGACCTGGCGATTATCGTCCTTCCCACGGAGGTCGTCTGCGATACCCTGGAAGCCTGTGGCCGGAAAGGTGTGAAGCAGGCCATTGTGGTGTCCGGTGGATTCAGGGAAGCCGGACCCGAAGGCGCCCGGCTGCAAAAGGATCTGGAAGCCATAGCCGACCGTTACGGCATCCGTTTTCTCGGGCCGAACTGCCTGGGTGTCGCCAATCCTCATTTGAAGCTGAATCCCACACCCATTACGGCGGAAGGTCCTCCCGGTTTTGTCGGACTTGCTTCACAGAGCGGGAGTTTTATTACACAGATGTTCAACTATCTCCACCGCCATGGTATGGGTTTCAGCGCCGCGTTGAGTGTCGGAAACGAAGCGAATATCGATATTGTGGACTGCATGGAATATCTGGGCGCCTGCCCGAATACCAGGGTCATCGCCCTATACGTGGAAGGCATTGCCCGGGGGGAGAAGTTTATCGAGACGGCCAGGGCCATCACGCCACACAAACCCATCGTTGCCCTTTATGTGGGCGGTTCCGAAGCGGGGAGGCGCGCGGGATTTTCCCACACAGGCTCCATGTCGGGTCCCAATGAAATTTACGATGGTGTGTTCAAACAGTGTGGAATCATCCGGGCCCATACCCTGTCGGAGCTTTTTGATTACTCGCTTGCCTTGGGCACATTGCCCCGTCCAAGGGGAAACAGGGTCATCATCCAGACCCATTCCGGTGGGCCGGGCGCAACAGCGGCTGATTCCTGCGGGCGTGCGGGTCTGACACTACCGTCGCTATCGGCCCAGACGCTCGAAAAGCTGAAGCCGCTGATTCCGCAGACGGCCAGCACCGCCAACCCCGTGGACATGACCTTCAGCAAAAACCCGATGGATGATTTTTACAAAATTCCCGATGTTTTGCTTCAGGAAGAAAACGCCGATATGCTGATGGTTTACTTTTTGTCTCCCGGGATCTTTATTGATCGGGTCATGCGTGATTTGGGAGTGCCGGCGGAGTCGATTGCGGCGGAAGGCGAAAAACTGATCAAACAGCAAACGGATGCGTTCTTTAGTCTTACCCGGACGTATGACAAACCGATCGTCGGGTTTACCTACCGGAGCCTCCAGGAACAAATGGTCCGGAATCTCCTGGAACTGGGCGTTCCGATCTATCAGGACCCCGACCGCGCGGCCAGATCCATTGCGGCGGTCATCGCGTATTACAAAATGAGAGATCATGTTTCTGCCAAGTGATTGTTTGTCTATCGGTTACTGGGCCTGCCGGAAGCCACACTTCACCTGCTTAAGCTTTCAGGGATTCATTTCGTATGCACCGTTGAGCGGTGAAACATGTTCCTCCCACAACCGTTTTTCTCTTGCCGGATCAATTACCGCTTTGGTCAGCACCATCTTCCGCAGATATTCCTCCTGCTCTTCAGAATTGAGGAAGTTATTGATCTGGGTGAGAGCAAATTGCGACAAATCCTGTACGAGCAGATTGAAGGCTATAGGGAACATTATAGGATGTCCCCTATGTTCCTGCTATGTTCCTGGTTTTCCGACGATTATAGATTATAGCGTTCTATTTTCCGGTAAAGAGTGCTGCGCGATATTTTTAACTTCTTGATCATTTCGCTTTTGGACAAATTCAAATTCAGCATTTTGGCAATCATCTGGCGCTCAATGTCTTTGGCCGCCTCAAACTCCTCACCGGCAATTACAGTCTGCTTCTGGAAATGTAGGATTTCTTCCGGAATGAGATCAGCGGTCAGTTCGCTGGTTTGAGAATAGTTCATCATCCGCTCAATGACATTTTGAAGCTCACGGACGTTTCCGGGCCAGGAATATCTCATGAAAGCACCGATGACCTCATCATCGATACGATCGATACTCTTATCTATTAATTTACTGTATTTATTTACGAAGGATTCAACAAGCAGGGGAATATCATCAGGTCTTTCCCGTAACGGAATGACCTTCAGGGAAAAGACATTGGCGCGATAGTATAGATCTTCCCGGAAATTTCCCTTGCGCACCTCTTCCTTCAGGTCTCGGTTTGTGGCAAAAATGATCCGAACATCGACAGAGCGGATTCGTGATCCTCCAATTCGCACGATGGATTTATCCTCTACTACCCTCAGCAAAACAGCTTGCAGTTCCAACGGGGTTTCCGCTATCTCATCGAGAAATATGGTTCCACCGTCAGCGAGCTCGAACTTTCCCTGGTTTCCTCCCCGGCGCGAGCCCGTGAAGGAGCCCTCCTCATACCCGAAAAGCTCACTGGTGATTAAATCCCGGGGAATGGCCGCACAGTTGATGGCCACATAAGGACCGTTCCGGCGTTTACTGGCGTTGTGAATGGCCTGGGCGAAAATATCTTTACCCGTACCGCTTTCTCCGAGCAGAAGGACGTTGGAAATGCTTTGAGAAACCATCCGGGCCTGTCTGACGGTTTCCAGAAATTTCACATTCAACCCGCAGATATCTTCGAAGCGCAAGTTCGCTTTGGCGCCGATCATGTTGGTGACCAGCATTTTCGCCCGCTTGATTTCATTGAGAATAATAATTTTCCCCATAATCTCTCCGGCTGCCGACAAAATGGGATTGCAGGTCATCGTAAAATCGTTTGCTTCATTGTTGGAAAAGATTCGGACTTCAGTGTCGGTGAGGGTTTCGTTATTTTCGATCAGTTTGAAGAAATAGTTGTTTTTTTCACCCAACACTTCGCGAATGTCTTTCTGCCCGTCCCAGCGGACGCGCAGTGAAAGCATCTTTCTGGCATTATCATTGATTAAAGAAATATAACCGTCGTTGTCTATAGCAATGAGCGCTTCCGGAATGGAGGATATGACGGTTTTCTGGTAGCTGTTGGCTACGTGGGCTTCAATCAGGGCTTTATTGATCCGGAGTTCATTTTCGATCGCCATGGACGCTGCAACGGTCATCCCCAGCGTGTGAGGATTCACCTTATCGTAGCGACCGGTCATGACCAGACCTCCGATACATTCACCTTCAGGGTTGAAGATCGGTGCGGCAGAAGCTGTTTCCTTGTGGAAATTGCGACAGTAATGCTGACATCCGAAAATTTGTATGGGTTTTTGCACTTTCAAAAGCGTACCGACACCATTTGTCCCGGCCGACTCTTCTCCCCAATAGGCTCCCGGTACAAAATTGCCTCTCGTGACGTGGTTGATGACATTCTCATCTCCGATTATTTCCAGGAGATAGCCTTCATGGTTGAACAGAACAACGATAAATTCGGAGCCTTCAACATATTTATAGAGATGTCTCATGAACGGCCGGCTGATGGTGATCAGCTCTTTGTTTCTGTTTTGCATTTCCCTCAACTGATCAGCGCTCAGGACATCGTTGATGACCGCCTTGCCGGGATCGACATCGCTTCTTTTACAGCGGTTCCATGAGTGAAGGATTTCATCGGGAATGATGGTGCTGTCGATATTGGAACGTCCGTCTATGAATTTTTTCCATTCCTTCATGGTGCGTTGGAATTTTTCATTATAGTTGATCTGCGTGCTTTCAACAGATACCTTCTGCCGTTTCTTTTCTTCAAGGGGTGCCATATTTTTCCTTCCGTATCATTCCTGTGCCAAATAGAGACATGTTAAATTATAATGTCTCACTATGATACAACACTTGTATCATAGTGAGATTATCTTTAAAAGTAAAAAGCAAAACAAAAAAGCAGTTTCTTCTATTTCTATTCTATTTCAAGTACATAGATATAAGACAATGATGTTTTAAGAAGTGGCACGGGGAATGCAAATACGATGGCTCGAAAGGCTGTCGCCATCATTAACAGCGAAAAGAGTGCATCTGGTCCGCGTGGAGGAGTAAATAAATGGAGTATCTGGATCATTTCAAAGTGGTTGACGAAGTTGCCATTGTTACCGGAGGCAGCAAAGGCCTGGGGCGGGCCATGGCATTGGGCCTGGCTGCATGTGGCGCGAAGGTCGTTGTGGCCAGCAGGACGGTCAGTCTGATTGAAGAAACAACGAACGAAATCATTAAAAAAGGCGGTCAGGCGATCGCTGTGCCGGTCGATGTAAAAAACCCGCAGAGTATCGAACAAATGGTCGCTCAGGTTATGGATCGGTATGGCCGGGTGGACATTCTCATCAACAACGCGGGTATTGCCCCGATGAAAAAAACAATGGAAACGGATATCGAGGATTGGAACGATGTATTGAACACCAACCTGAAGTCCGCCTTTCTTGTCTGTAAATCGGTTGCCAGGAGCATGATCAAACAGCGCAGGGGGAAAATTATCAATATCGGTTCCGTGCTGGGGCATATGGTTTCAGGGGTGTCCATGCCTTACTGTGTTTCCAAAGCGGGGATTGCTCATATGACCAGAGCATTGGCCCTCGAATGGGCACCTTACGGACTCAACATCAATTGCATCGCTCCCGGTTATTTTGAAACGGAAATGACCGCCGAGGCACGTGAAGATGAATCGCACCTGAAGTTTCTGAAGTTCAAGATCCCTTTCAAGCGGTTTGGCAAACCCGAGGAGATTGTCGGCGCCACATTGTTTCTGGCTTCCAGAGCCTCTGATTATATGACCGGCGCCGTTCTGTACATCGACGGCGGATACAGCATCTGGTGAGAAGATGGAAGGGGCGTGCAATAAATGAAAGCAGTTGTATTTCAAGGTAAAGGTAGAGCAGTGTGCCCGGGACAGCAAAATTACGTCCATTTACGAAGGAACAAACGCCATTCAGGCGCTGGATCTCTTCGGCCGCAAAATCAGAATGAAAAAGGGCGCGGCTCTTGCCGCTCTGCTGGATAACATGAAGGCGGCAGTCGAAGAAGCGAAGGGGATTGCCGATTTATCTCACTGTGCCGACGAACTTGAAAAAAGCATTACGGCACTGGAATACCTGACGACGGAGCTCCTGGCCGCAACGGACACGGATGATTCATTTCTCGCCTATTCCTGGGCGTCGCCCTATCTGGAAATTGTGGGTGATGTCGTGATGGGATGGATGTTGATCTGGCAGGCTGTCATTGCTGCGGGAAAAGCCGGAAACAGCAATGGCGACGAAACGTTTTATGCGGCAAAAATTCTGACGGCAAAGTTTTATATCCATTCGCTTTTGCCCATGGTTTACGGAAAGATTCTGGCTATCCGGAAGAATGACCGGTCTTTACTGCAGATGACGGACGCACTCTACACAAAATCATAAAATAAAGGGAGAAGTATATGATCAAAACAAAGCAGGATTATATTGAAAGCTTAAAGAAGCAAAAATTGAATATCTATTACAAAGGGAAGCGCGTGGAGGATGTCACCGCCCATCCGGCCCTGATGCCACATATCAATGCGGCGGCCAAGACCTATGAACTGGCCCTCCAGCCGGAAAATGAAGATCTGATGACGGCGACAAGCCACCTCACGGGAAACAAGATCAACCGCTTTACGCATATTCACCAATCCGTGGATGATCTGATTAAAAAAGTTTTAATGCTCCGGCTCATATCTCATGAAACGGGAAGCTGTTACCAGCGGTGCGTGGGATTTGATGCCATGAATGCCATGTACTCGACCACTTATGAGATCGACGAGGCCAAAGGGACGTCATACTTCAAAAGATTTGTGGCGTTTTTAAAGTACATTCAATCGGAGAACCTGATGGTGGTCGGCGGCATGACAGACCCCAAGGGCGACCGGTCCAAGCGCCCCAGTGAACAGTCCGACCCGGATCTGTTCACGCATGTTGTCGAAAAAAGAGAAGATGGCATCGTGATCCGGGGGGCGAAGGCCCATATGACCGGCGCCGTCAACAGCCATGAAATCCTGATTCTGCCGACACAGAACATGGTTAAAGGGGATGAAGCATATGTGGTTGCGGCTGCTGTTCCCCTCAACGCAAAAGGTATTACGCTCATTTTCGGCCGCCAGTCCAATGAGGAAAGGAAACATGAAGAAGGTATCGACGCAGGAAATAAGAAATATGGCGTTGTGGGCGGCGAGGCCCTGGTCATTTTCGAGGATGTGTTTGTTCCCTGGGAACGGGTCTTCATGTGCGGAGAAATCGAGTACAGCGGCATGATCGTTGAGCGCTTTGCCACTTTACACCGCCAGAACTATGGTGCATGCAAGGGCGGTCTTTCAGACGTCATGATCGGAGCCACTGCTCTGGCCGCCCAGTACCAGGGAACCGCTAACGCATCTCATATCAAGGATAAACTCATTGAGATGATGCACCTGGCGGAAACGGTTTATGCCGGTTCCATCGCCTGTTCAGCGATGGGCTATAAAATGAAGAGCGGCGCCTTCTATCCCGACCCTCTCCTGGCCAACTGCACCAAACATAACATTACCCGGAACATCTATGAGATTTCACGTCTGGCCCATGATATTGCCGGAGGGGTTATGGCTACTCTTCCTTTCGATCAGGACCTCAGAAGCCCGGAAATCGGAAAGCATGTAAAGAAATATCTGGCGGGTGTGGAAAGCGTCCCGACGGAGTCACGGATGAAAATATTACGATTGCTGGAGAATATGACGGGAGGAACCTGCCTTGTGGAAAGCATGCACGGCGCAGGTCCTCCGCAGAGCCAACGCGTCATGTATCAGCGTCTGGGTAATCTGCAGCAGAAGATTCAATGGGCAAAAACCCTGGCCGGGATCGATGAATAACAAAGCAGTCAGTAAGGAAGATAAAACAGGATCGTGCAGCAATGGTTGCGATGGATGAATGCAGGGAAGAGCCGGTTATCCCGGAGGAACATAGGATGTTCCCTATTGCGCTCATATTAAGAAAAATTGGATAACAATAACACACCACGATAAAAGTTTTCCGATTCCAAGAACTTTATCATCCCACGGCCCAGCGCCTGCCCTTTGGAAAGCAAAAAACAAAAAGGCGGTTGAAGAAAAAAGCTTCAACCGCCGGAAGTACTAAACATGTAGTGACCTATTAAGTTGATTTACTGTCTTTTCTCAACTTTATTAGATATCTTAATATGATAATGATTATACATAGAATAATCAGTTGTATAATTATGGCACCATAATCAGGCCCATTTACCATTTTACAATGTCCAGGTATTTTGTATATGCAATTTGCGCCTCCAATAAGCATCCCACCGATTAAAATAATACGTACTATAGTATTTCTAATCAGAAAATTTGGCATGCATGCGAAAGTCAATAGTGCCACCGCTGTCGAAATTTCAAATAGAATTGAAGAAAGCGATGCTGATTGATAATAGTCTCCGAACCATAAAGACCCTAACAAAATAGATAATCCAAAGAATATTGATAGAACTCTTAATATAATCAGATGACTATTCTTCATAATCATTTCCTTTCATTATTTCTTACAACCGTTGCACGCGGTATTTTGCGCATCTTCATAAGCTTTCTGCGCGGCACTTGTTCCTGCGACGGCTGCATAATAAATACTCGCCGCAGAAACACACGATGCTCCAGTGCTGGATAATGCTCCGCCAATACGTGCGCACACACCAAGCATGTCAAAGTAAAATTTAATGTCACAACCAGCTTTTGAATTGCCGCAGGTATCATAGCAATTATCATGATTTTGGCATGGGCCTGTAAAGCTCCAAGCACCATAGTTATCTGGTATATATGGTTCCCACTTCCCTGACCCACATGCTAATCCCAGAGGATCACTGAAATTTATTGGATTATTTCCCGCATATGCATAAGGATTCAAGTTTTGCGGATTCTTTTGCATCTCTTCAAATGATGGCACACCATTCTGATATGCTAAATTGCTTCCTCTGCAACCGTTGCCATTTCCATTAGAAGGATGCAGTATCGGATCTCTCGTGATAAACCTTCCGGCTCTCGGATCATAATATCTTGCCCGGTAATAGTAAAGCCCGGTTTCGGGGTCGTGTTCTCTTGCCGTGTAGGTGTAGGGCTGGTTGATATTGCCCGTCTGCGTCATGTTTCCGAAGGAATCGTAGGCATAGGTTTTTACCCTTAATCCGACGCTGTTGGTGATGACCACAATGCTGCCCAGGCCGTTGGCATGGTAGTAATAGGTGTTGTTGCCCTGCTGGACGGCCAGCGGCTCGTCAATGCCGGGGCCATGCGTGTATCTGGCCTTGAGGTTGCCCAATCCGTCATATTCCATAAGGATGTCTTCGTTGTCATAGACATACTGCGTGATGACTCCGTTTGCGTTCTTCTCGATCCGCCTGCCGAAAGGATCGTAGGCGTAGGTGATCGTCGTGCTGCCCTGTGTGACCCGGATCAGGCGGTTTTCATCGTCGTAGGCGTAGGTGGTCACCTCTCCGTTATTTCTCGTCCTCCTGATCCGGTTTCCGTTTAAATCGTATTCATAGGCGATACGGTTGAGGCTCATCTGCTCATTGCCCGTATTGTAGGTCATCGTATCGGTGGTTTTCGGACCGGTCAGCCGGTTGCCGACGGCATCGTAGCCGTAGGTTTCATTTTGCGTGCTGCCCGTCAGGCGGCTGATCGCATCGTAGGTGTAGGGTACGCTGCTCAGGTTCTGCAATTAAGTACACTGTCCCCGGAATTCCCCGAGGACTAGTGCTCGTCCCCTAGTGCTCTACTGATGTCTTCCCTCCAGGTGGTCCAAGACAGACGCCCCGTATGATAGGGTGAATCTGGCCAACTTGTTGTCACTGTGGGAAGCGATGACACTATCTCATCAAATTTCTCAATAGACGCGATGTGATGGGTAGGATAAGCATAAACCTTTGCCGCTTTGCCCTCATAAATCATTTCCGCTGGCACCGGGCTCTTCATGACAAAAAAGCGTTTCCAGCTTTGATGATATTCAGGCGGCATTATCCATATTTCAAGAGATTCCTTGGCCAATGGTTCACGATGCCAAGTGCCGTTTTTGTCTTTCCAATGGAAGAAAACAATCCTGCCGCCTTCCAGCACGAGGGCCAGTCCACCCGGACCCTCATATTTCAACCCGTCATAGTGACCATAAGGAATGACGCCGGTTTTTTGCTCAACCACCCGCCAAGTATTCGGCATATTGGCCACGACCTTATCCGAAATGCGCTTAAGACTTCCGTAATCAGTATCCGCCATAACAACTCCAACAGCATAGAAGCTAATCATCGCAATAAGCGCCACGTACTTTAACTGAAAAGTTTTCATCGTGGCGCACCGAATCTACCGCCCGGCGCACCGGGATATTTTAGGCCAGCTTTTTTCACCGCATCCTGGACGGCGTTATGACAATCATTGGCAAAGGGAAACCACATTCCGTTGTTTTGGTTCTGCTTCATGAAATCCATAATGTCTTTTTCTTTGCCTTTGCTACCTGCCACCTCATTGCATGGATCTCCCCCAGCACGACCTTTTTCGTTTGATTCCGCCCCGCTTCCGGAACTTCCGCGCATACCTTCGGCGGAATTCGTCGTGGTATCCCACGCATAGGCATGGTTTCCAACAAAAGGGAAACCCTTAACCTTGCGATTGCATACCAATACTTCAAGACCGAATGGATCCACCCAATTCACCGGATTATTTCCCACATACGCATACAGATTCACATCGCCACCTTCGAAGCCGATGGGGTCTCTGGTGATAAACCTTCCGGCCCTCGGATCATAATATCTTGCCCGGTAATAGTAAAGCCCGGTTTCGGGGTCGTGTTCTCTTGCCGTGTAGGTGTAGGGCTGGGTGATATTGCCCGTCTGCGTCATGTTTCCGAAGGAATCGTAGGCATAGGTTTTTACCCTTAATCCGACGCTGTTGGTGATGACCACAATGCTGCCCAGGCCGTCGGCATGGTAGTAATAGGTGTTGTTGCCCTGCTGGACGGCCAGCGGCTCGTCAATGCCGGGGCCATGCGTGTATCTGGCCTTGAGGTTGCCCAATCCGTCATATTCCATAAGGATGTCTTCGTTGTCATAGACATACTGCGTGATGACTCCGTTTGCGTTCTTCTCGATCCGCCTGCCGAAAGGATCGTAGGCGTAGGTGATCGTCGTGCTGCCCTGTGTGACCCGGATCAGGCGGTTTTCATCGTCGTAGGCGTAGGTGGTCACCTCTCCGTTATTTCTCGTCCTCCTGATCCGGTTGCCGTTTAAATCGTATTCATAGGCGATACGGTTGAGGCTCATCTGCTCATTGCCCGTATTGTAGGTCATCGTATCGGTGGTTTTCGGACCGGTCAGCCGGTTGCCGACGGCATCGTAGCCGTAGGTTTCATTTTGCGTGCTGGCCGTCAGGCGGCTGATCGCATCGTAGGTGTAGGTGACGCTGCTCAGGTTCTGTGTCTGTCTTGTCCGGTTGTTGATGGCGTCGTAGCGATAAGTACGGTCGGCAATGGACAGAATGCCTTTGGCGTGTTTGACCTGCGTGAGGTTGCTGTTGGCGTCATAGACGTACGTTGCCGCTGCGCCGTTGGGATAGGTCAGACGGGTCCGTCTGCCGGCGTTGTCATAGGTAAAGGCGTAAGTTCCCGTATAGTTGACGATGCGGGTCAGGCGGCCGGCGTTGTCGTAGGTGTAGGTGGTGGTCGCGCCGTCGGGTGAGGTCATGGCGGTGCGGTTGCCTGTGGCGTCGTATTGATAGTCGAAGTTGCGCAGTCGGGAATCCGTCACGCCGCTTACGCGATGGTTGGCGTCATAGCTGTAGTAGTAGGCGATATGCTGATTGGTGGCGCCCAGCAGATTGCCGTTTTGATCGTAGGAGAAACGGTGAACGCTGTTGTCGGGATAGCGCCGCTCCAGGAGTCGGCCTGCCGCGTCGTAATGGTACGTGATGGTTCTGCCGTCGGGCTTGGTCTTAGCCGTCATCCGACCATTGGGGTCGTATTCAAAGGTTGTCGTTCTGCCCCGGGGGTCGGTTTCCTGGATCAATCTCCCGGCTGAATCATAGGTATAGCCGGTGGTGTGATTCAGGGCGTCGGTCAGCGCCGAGATTTTTTCCGCGCCGCCGCAGCCGGTTCCGCAGGACTGCGCGCCGTAGGTCATGCGGGTGATGCCGCCCAGCGCGTCGGTAATCCGGGTGACGTTGCCGCGGTAGTTATAGTCGTAGTGGGTGGGGTTTCCTTTGGCATCGGTGGCGCTCAGGATATTGCCTTTATAGTCATAGGTGTAATGGGTGACATTGCCTTTCGGGTCGGTAACCTGCGTCATCTGATTCAGGGCGTTATAGGTAAACCGGGTAACGTTGCCCAGCGGGTCGGTGGCGGAAAGACGGTTGCCCATGGCGTCGTAGGTGAAGGTGGATACCTTGCCCAGAGGATCGGTGATGGAGATCAGGTTGTTTTGCGCGTCGTAGGCCAAAGTGGTGGCTTTGCTCCGGGCGTCGGTAATCCGGGTGACGTTGCCTCTGGCGTCGTACTGGAAAGCAGTCGTCGCGCCCGATGGGTCGGTGATCGTCAGGGGGTTGCCGTTTGAATCGTAGGTGTAGGCGGTCACGCCGCCTTTCGGGTCGGTGCTCCGGGTGGGCAGATTCTGTGCGTTGTAAACGTATTGCGTGGTGTTCCCCAGCGGGTCGGTCATGGAGGTCATGTTGCTGTTCGTATCGTAGGTGTAACTCGTGGTCGAACCGTCCGGGGCGATGGTGGCGGTCAGATTACGCCTGCTGTTGTAGGTATAGCGGGTGATGTTGCCCAGCGGGTCGGTCATTTCGGTTTTGACGGCGTAAACCGGGTCGTATTTGTAGGTCCAGAGGCTGCCGTCCTTTTCGGTGAACGTGGTTGCGTTTGAACCGGTATAGTTCATGGTCCGGGTCAGGCCTTCCGGGTCGGTGGAGGTGAGGATTTTACCGTTTGCGTCATAGGTGTAGGTAACCCCATGGCCCGCCGGATCGGTTTTCGTCAGCATCCGGCCCGCGCTGTCGTAGCTGTAGGTCCAGGCATGGCCTGCCGGATCGGTGACGGAGGTCAAAAGGCCGCCGGTGTAGGACAGGGTATGGGTCCGGCCCAGCGGATCGGTGATGCCGGTGATCCGTCCGGAGGTATGGGTGATCGTTGTCGTCCTGCCGTTGGGGTCGGTCACCGAGGCAAGCAAACCGCCGCTGTAGGTCAATGTGGTGGTATTGCCGTTTTTGTCGCGGATGGAGGTCAGTTTGCCTGCGGCATTGTATTCTTCGCGCGCGCCGCTTTTCAGGATGCGGGTGTAGCTATTGTTGGCGTTTTTAATGATGTGCGACGTATCGCCGCTTTTGTCGACGGGATGATAAACGTAACTATCGAGGTGGAAGGGAAAGACATTGCCGTCGGCGGTGTGAAGTACCAGCTTGCCGTTGTCGGCGCCGGGTGTGAGAAACAGATTGTAGGTATGCGTCCATTTTTTGCCCGCCGGCCCGTCGAGGGTGTCGATGCTGTTGTAGGACAGGACGAGGCTCCCCGCATCCTGATAGAAATGCAAATTGCCGCTTTTGAGGTTGGCGGTAGAATTCAACGGTTTTATGATTTCGCACGAATCGCCGGTTTCGTTGGGTTCGTCTTTGGGGGCGGGGTCCGGGTCTGGTGGTTCGTCCGGCGGCAACAAGGCGGCAGGGCAGCAGCCACTGGCTTTCATTTCATCAGTCCTATAGTCTTCTGTGAATGGCCCACCACTGCAAAATTTACCGCACCAAGCACTTCCCCAACAACTATTCGGAGTATAGTCCCAGCAAAAAGAAGTGTAAGTGTCAACTTTATTACCTCCACATGTATACTGAATACCGCAACATGCATTTCCGTAGCCCGGGTAGTTATGAGTGAGAGTATTACAGAGAATTGCACCTTTCGGTACATTTAGTTCACAGGAAACATTATATGTAGCAGAGGCGATCGCCGATGTTAGATTTCCGTTTACTGCAATCTGTGAGCATGTCTTTCGACCGCTGGAATCCATCACGCAGATGGTCGGGTTGCTCGCGCAGTCCGGATTTGTGCCGGGTGCGGTATAGGTTGCCGAAGCGCCTGATCCTGTCAGGCTGCCGCCACCTGTCATGGTCCATTCATATCCCCCGCTGCCGCCGGATGCCGTGAAGGTCTGCTTTTGCCCGACGCTCATCTGATTGGAACCGCTGATGGTCAGTTGCGCCTGCGCGGTTGATGACAAAATGACAAGAAGACTGAAAAGAACACCCGTAACCACGGCTGATACGCTGGCGTTACCCTGCATGAACGCACCCCCTCGCAGACAAGAAAAATGATTCCTTCAAATTTCTGAAATACACCTGTGCCTGTTTTGAAGCTTAAATGATGATAAAATTTTTGTTGAAGTCGGGTTCTCCTAAACTTTTTCCGGATTCTTTGCAAGATATTTTTTTCGGGATCTCCTGAATTTCTTTTTACGGAAACTTCACGCTTTGTGCTTTATCCGGCATGCGAGGCTGTGTCACAATTAGAAAGAATGTCATTCCGAACGTATGTGAGGAATCTTAAAGCACTGAATTTGTTGAAAACAAGATTTCTCGCTTCGCTTCGAAATGACACAAAAATGAATTACGACACAGTCTCATGCGCCGGACTTACGCTCCTCACTCCTCGCCGGTATGCAGTTTAGCGTCTGGAGCCGACATCCGGAGAATGCCGGGCTAAATACAGAATTCAGATTAAAAAAAACTACTTGAAACATGCACCTTAAAACGGATAGATGATGACAGCAAATACGAGACGGTGACGGCATGAAAAAAGACGATGGATTGACAACAACTGACCTGAAACAAATCAAAGCGCTGGGGCTCACGAAACGCGACATCGAAGGCCAATTAGCGCTCTATGCGAGGGGGCCCCGGTTCCTTAACCTGCACAGGCCGTGTACGCCCGGTGACGGGATTTTATCCATCGGCGCGGCGAAAAAGAAAAAACTTGTCGAACGCTATGACGCCGAAGCAGGCAGGCATCAACTTCTGAAGTTTGTTCCCGCTTCCGGCGCAGCCAGCCGCATGTTCGCGGGCTGGTATGCCGCGATGGATCAGGGCGGCTTCGGAGATCCGGCAAGGCAACGCGGTTTCTGGCGCGATCTGAAAAAAATGCCCTTCTTTTGCGAAATCCTGCAAAATCCTGCTGCGCGCAGTTTGTATATAAAAAAAGATGTTTCCGGGATGCTGCGCCATATTCTGCTTCCGGGCGGCCTCCATTACGGATGGCTTCCCAAGGCGCTGATTTTGTTTCACGCATGTGCGGACGAAAGCTCCGCCATGGCGTTAGACGAGCATCTGGCGGAAGCGGCCATGCTTGTGAAGAACAACCGCGGTTCGTGCCGTTTGCATTTCACTGTTTCTGCGGAACATGTTCCGGCCGTTAAAAAGGCACTCAAAAAATCCGTTCCCCGGTATGAAAGAAAATTCGGTGTCCGGTATAAAATTGATTTGTCCGTGCAGTCTCCGGCGACCAGCCGTCTGGCGGCGGATATAAAAAAACGGCCCTTCCGGGACGCGGAAGGACAACTGGTTTTCCGGCCCGGCGGGCACGGGGCGCTGCTTGCCAACTTAAATACGCTTGATGCCGATTTGATCTTCGTCAAAAATATTGACAATGTCGTGCCGGAAAACAGCCTGGTGAAAATTCTGCCCTATAAAAAAATTCTGGGTGGGCTGGCTCTGGAGATTCGGGAGGAGGTGTTTTCCGCGCTCAATGATCTGGATGCAGGCCGGGTGTCGGCAGAGGCAATCGGCCGTTTGGCGGATTTCTGCCGACGCACACTGTCTGCGTCCCCGGGGCCGGAATATGAATCGGCTTCGCTTCAGAAGAAAAGAAAAATGCTCTTTGCGATCTTAAACAGGCCGCTTCGTATCTGCGGTATGGTGCGAAATGAGGGCGAGCCGGGCGGCGGTCCTTTCTGGGTGGAGGAACGAGACGGATCGCAAACGCTGCAAATTATTGAATCGGCGCATGTCGATTTATCAGATCCACGCCAGGCAACCGTCTGGTCGTGCGCGTCTTACTTCAATCCGGTCGATATGGTCTGCTGTATCCGGGACTACCGCGGGCGATTGTTCGATTTGCAAAAATATATCGATCCGGATGCGTATCTCATCAGCGCCAAAACGGAAAAAGGGAAAAACCTTCTGGCTCAGGAACTGCCGGGGCTGTGGAACGGCGGCATGGCCCGATGGAACACGGTCTTTGTCGAATTGCCGATCGCCGTTTTCAATCCCGTCAAAGCGGTGGAGGATCTGCTGCGCCCGCAGCATCAGGCGATGAAGGCAGGAAAAAAGATCAAAGGATGAGCCGCCGGCACTCTTCATCGGCAAGCGCTTTGGATTTCAGTGTGGTCGCTTTGCCGTCCTTGCGGCATATGACGCTGGCTTCTGTATCTTCCGGCGCGTCGGAGTAGCGGACGCAAAGCGCGGCGGCCAGTTCTTTTGCCGATTCGTTTCCATAGGGAATCAACACGCTGGGGCCCGCGTAATCGGCCATAAAGCACACCAGATCGTCATCTTCCATGAGCTTGCGCATCCGGTCGTTGTCCGCCTTGTTGCGTCCGACGATGATTTTTATACCGTCGTCGGTGCGGAAATGCCTTCCGTATTTCAGAAGCTCATAGTCACGAATCCCGCGATCTTCTCCACGTGACATCAGGTCGCGCAGCCTTGCGGAAAATATCGGATCGGTCAGAAGGCATCCGCCGGCGGGCGGCGGGTAGTTGCGAATGCCGAATGCTTCCGCAAGCCGCATCTGGTCTTTGCGGCCCCGACCGGAAATGGCCAGAAGTTTCGACCGGTCGATTCTGCCGTCCCTTTCCGCCTCGATGGGCGAAAGCAGCTGCGCCGAGAGCGGCCGCAATATGTGGTCGGCGTAACCGGAGTTTTTTGCCACCACAAACAGAGATTGCTTGGTCTGCGACATGGGGCGCTGGCCGAGCACTTCGCCGGTTACCAGAAAGTCGGCGCCGGCTGATTTCATCTTGTCCCCCGCGATTTTCAGCATCAGTGTGTGGCAGTCGATGCAGGGGTTCATGTTTTTGCCGAAGCCGTAACGCGGGGATTTGAGCATTTCCAGATGCGGGCCGGTGATGTCTTCAATTTCCAGGGTCAGCCCGATCTGACGGGCCGATTCTATGGCTCTGGCCGGGCCGAAAAACGGTGTGGCGTATGTCAGACAGACCACCTCTATGTTTTGCTGATGAACAAGCAGGGCGGCCAGCATGCTGTCGAGTCCGCCGGAAAAAAGGGCGATGGCTTTCATGGTGAGGATTGATCCATTCAATGATGACGAAGTTAATGAAAAGCGCCGCAAAGAATGTATCCGCGGCGCCTGATTTCTTTTTACCGTCCGGAAATCCTAATACCGGACAATGTGAGCCGACCAGCTCTCCTGCAGCAGTCCCCGTATCTGATCGTCAAAATCAAAATCGACGACATAGAGATCTTTGTCGGTTTTGATCTTGGTGCCGCTAAACCCGACATGGTAAGGCGGCTGGTTGACGTCCAGTCCGGAGAAGGAAAAATAGCCCGTCGTGAAAACAAAAGCAAAGGTCCTCAAAAGCGTTTCCATGTTCTTGACCGGCCCTTCCTCGTCGGAAATGAAGATGATCTCATTGCCTGCTTTTTCCAGAATGCTGATGAATTGCGGCGGCAAATTCCGGGAAAAGATCAGATGCGGCCGTTCACGGTGGCTGGCCGCCATATCCGCCTTGATTGAGAGATTAAACCCGTCTTTGGCAATGTCGAACACTTTGACGTCGACGTTTCGGTCGACGGGGATATCCAGATAAGTCAGCAGGGCATAAGCGAGATCCGCTGCCGGTGCCGCAGGCAGAACCGGCAGGGGTGCGATGGAATAGATTTCCTCGGGCTTGCCTGTCAGGCCTTTCTGCGGGGAGATTTCCGTGATCATCAGGTTGTTCTGGCGTGCGTAATTGATCAGCGCACGGGGAAGCAGAGGGGCGTCTTCGTAGACGAAACGCAGCGCCTGCAGCAGCGGATGAGCGGCGGACGGATTTTTCTGAGAGATCAGCCAGTCCACGATGACCTCCGTCGCAGGCTTGGTACCCACGGAAACGGGTTTGTCGACCCTGGAGAACTCAAAGGTTCTGTCTGTCTGAAAGATTTTCTTGAGGGTTGTGATCAGATCGTCTTTATCATCCAGCGTGATCAGGTGATGATTCTTCCATTTTTCGCTGATCAGTTTCTTAAGCTGGCGGTGGGCGCGGTTTTCCGAGTCCAGGAAAATGGTTGTTCCGGTCGGCAATTCAACGACCGGTATCACGGAGCAATCGATGGTCCACTGCTCTGTGGAGGATACCGGCAGGTAATAGTTTCCACTGGTGATCATGGAACCGTTCATCTGCGTGACGATGTGCTTGATCACGGCCGTGCGCGCCTCAGGCGACATAAGGAGTGGTTCCTGACGTGCCTCAATTTTTTCACGGATGGCCAGGGGATCGTCCGTTAGCACGACGACTGCGGCGGGTTTGATGATTTCAGCGGGAGAATCCATCCGCCCTGAAACATCCGGCAGACGAATCACCTGGCCCGCGTAAATCCTGTTGACATCCGTGATCGACGGGTTCAGGGATTGAATGGCTTTGAGCGTGCTTTGCGTGTTGGACCGGATGTTCAGTTCGCGATGAACGATTTTGATCAGGCTGTCGCCGCTTCTGACGCTATAGGTTGGTCCCGACGCCCGTTGGGGTTTAGCCGCCTCCGACAAGATAATCTTGTCTGTCGGTTCGGGGGTGTCGACCAGGACTTTTCCGGGCAGAATAAGGTCCTGGCCCGCTCGCAGCCTGTTGAGATCGTCAATGTCGGGATTGAGTTCTTTGATGGTGCGGTACAAAGAGGGAATATCTTTTTCACGGACGTCGGGCAGTTTCCGGACGATGGCCGAAATCATATCGCCTTTCCGTACCGTGTAGATCTGGAGGTCTTTTCTGGCGATGGCGGTTTTACTGAAGGTCAGCTGTGCCGTATCCTCGCCGGCCGATGCCGGATGATGCAAGGCGACGGTTGAAATGAGAGACGCAATTAAAACCGTCATAAAAATAATTTTCATGGATGGCGCTCCTTGGCTCAGTGTATCAGCAACATAAGATGTTCAATTACTTTAAATAATTGGAAAAGTCAATCTCAATCGGGATCAGGGGTGCGGTTGATCGGCAAAGTGCGAAAGGCTCGTTCGTGATCAGATGACTTTTTTCATCGCGGAGATGGCGACTTCAATTTGTTCATCATCCGGCTCCCGCGTGGTGATGCGCTGTAGCGCCAGTCCCGGCCAGCTCAAGATCTGCACCAGTTTGAGACGTGTATGTTTTCCGGTAAAGCGGATGGCTTCGTAGGAAATGCCGGCGATCACCGGCATCAGAAGAATCTTGTACATAACGCGATGCAGAAAATCCGGCCGTCCCAGAAGAGAAAAGACGAGAATGGAGATAATCATGACAAAAAGAATAAAGCTCGTGCCGCAGCGCGGATGCCGTGTGGAATATTTCCTGACGTTTTCCACGGTCAGATCCTGGCCGTCTTCCCAGGCAAAAACTGTTTTATGCTCGGCGCCGTGATACATATAGACGCGCCGCATATCCTTCATAAGAAGCGTAGCAGTCAGAAAACACAAAAACATGCCCAGGCGGACGCAGCCTTCCAGAATATTCAAAAGGATCAGGCTGTCTATATGACCTTTGATCTGTGTAAAGAAGAACGCCGGCACAACGACAAAGAAAAAGACGGCCGTGGCAAAGCTGATGACAAACGAAATGTAAATTTCCCATCCTTGCGGTTTGCTTTCCTCTTCAGACAGGGCGACTTCCGCCGAAAACATCAGGCTCTTGATGCCGATGAACATCATTTCGAACAGGGCGATCGTTCCCCGGATAAACATCCAGCCTAGAACCTTGTAGCGTTTGGCCAGAGGAATATACTCACGTTCCTGGAAAACGATTTCCCGGTCCGGCCGTCTGACGGCTGTGGCGATTCTGGTGCCGTGACGCATCATGACACCTTCTAAAACGGCCTGTCCGCCGGCGATATCTTCGGGGTTGGGTTTGCAGCCCATAGGGATTGTGCACCGGTTTTATTTATTTTGTCTGATTCACTGAGGATTCTTATCGTATTTGCAGGGGGGTGTCAAATTATCATTTGATAAATTGCTTGTTGTATGTTTGAAAGCGAGTGTTATAATGCTGCGCAATCATTCATGGAGGGATCAACATGGCGCCACAGGATTTGTCCGCCGCTTTTATCAAGGAATATCAGGACCGGTTTGAAAAGAAACTCAAGGATCAGGAGATATCCCTTCTGGAGCATTGGAAGGGGCAGCTAGACAAAATTGAAAGCATGAGGCCGGACTCTATCGCATCACTACAGATGCAGCTTAGCAAAATGTCGGAGATGATGGGCAACCGGATCAAAGTGTTGAAGAAGGGTTGACATGGATAGCATCGCGGATTTTCTGTTTGAAACGGGCATGTTGTCCAAAACACCCCGCAGCGGCTACCAGTTTCTGGGCAGCGGCCGGGAATCGGTGGCGGAGCATATCCTGCGCACGGTGTTTGTCGGTTACGTTCTGTGCAAACTCGATGACACTCTCGATGAGCACTGTGTTTTGAAAATGTGTGCTCTGCATGATTTGCCGGAAGCGCGCACGGGCGATATGAACTACGTCAATAAGAAATATGTGGACGTGGATGAAGCCAAGGCTGTCCGGGAGTTGACGGAGGGGCTCTCCTTCGGAGACGATATCCGGCAGTCGATTGAAGAATTCAACGCGAAAGAAACCCCGGAAGCACGGGCTGTCCGGGACGCCGATCAGATTGCACTCATTTTACAGCTGAAGGAATATGGTGATCTGGGCAACAAGTATTCTGCGGAATGGATAAAGTTTGCGCTGCAGAGGCTGACGACCGATGCAGGCAAAAAACTGGCCGACCGTATTGTCGGTACGGATTCTTCCCGCTGGTGGTTTAAGGACAAAAGCGACTGGTGGATCAACGGCAACAGCCGATGATCCACCATCATGATTCCGGAGGCGCCTGAATGATTAAAAAGCCATATGGGTGGATATTGCTTATCGCCCTGGTGATCACATTAGGGGCATGCGCCAATCAGCTCGGAACCGGGACGGGTGAGGAGATCGGGAAGGATTCCATCGGCGCCCCCGATACGTTTACGCATGTCTACGCGGCCAAAGAGATTATTATTCTTCGGGCTGTCGCGCGCGTCATAAAAGAGAAGCAACTCGGCCGGAATATTCTGGTGGATCAGATTAATAACCTTGTGGATTCAGACTATGTGATTTCAGGCGATTGGCGGATGAAAACCAGCGCCCGCGTTCGGCGGATCAATTGGAAGGAATGTGAAGTGGCGCTGGTCGTGACGACGGAAAAGAAAACCCGGACCGGATGGGAATTGCAAAGACTTCTGGGCCCGGATCAATACCTGGTATTCTTCAGTGTGATCGAACTGAAAGTTTATGAAGAGATGGCCAAAATCGAGTAGCCGTCAGTTTTTTTGAAAGGAGAAAAAATGGATCCCAGAAAAAAAATGTCGTCGATACTGGATGAGTTCAAGAACTTTGCACTCAAGGGGAATGTGGTGGATCTGGCCATTGCCGTCATTATCGGCGGGGCTTTTGGCAAGATTATTAATTCCCTGGTCAAGGACATTATCATGCCCGCGATCAGCCTGATTATGCCCGGCGAACAGGGGTATCTAGCCTGGAAATGGGTGGTGAACGAAAAGGAAATTCCTTATGGTTTATTCATTGGTGAAATTGTCAGTTTTCTGATCATCGCATTGGCTTTGTATATCTTTATTGTGAAATTTCTGGGGATGATCATCAAAAAGAAGAAGGAAGAAGCAGTGGAACCACCCCCGCCGACAAGGGATCAGGAATTGCTCATGGAAATTCGGGACCTGTTGAGAAAATAAGAAGATTACAAAAATGGTTCAAGACTCCTGCTCCCTTTTTTTCGGCAAATCGGGAGCAGGAGTCTGCCTTTCTATTCCACGGTGAATGAGATATCTTTTAATGCCTGGCCTGCTTCATTTCTGATTTCGACTTTCCAGGCGCCTGACAGGCCATGGAGGGTCTTTTCGGCTCTGGTTCGCCAGCGTGGACCGGATTTCAGCGCCAGAGAGGTCTGGCTGATTTCCTTACCTTCGTGAATCCAGACAAAGATCACGTTTGTGTCCTGTTCGATGTCGATTGCTTCCAGAAAGCAGTAAGCTTTGGGCGTGTCCGTCGGGAACGAGTCGCCAGCCCCGACCGGCTCCCTGTTTTCGATGCCGGTGGCCACCGTCAGTCTTTTAATCAGGAAACCGTCCGTATTGTCCTGTGCCAGGGCTGAAAAGACAACGCCTGCCGCTAAAGCCGTGATGATCATGGAGATAAAAACAAGTTTTTTCATAAAGTCCTCCCTGGTTGAAAAAAAAGTTGATAAACCGGCCTGAGCCGGGTCCGCTGCGGATGGATGCTGCTGACTTTAATGTTGTAATACTAGACATTATATAATAATCCGTTGCGAGAAGGCAAACAATTAATCATAAAGGATGGAATGCAGTGACGGATCAACCAGAAAACCACGTGCTGTGCCGGCGTTCAAAGTTCATGATGTCCATCATCCTGAATCGTCCCCGGGCGATCAACAGTCTCAACGAGGGTATGATTGATCAAATCGACGATCTGCTTGATCAGGCCAGATCCGACGCTCATTGCCGATTCGTGTTTTTTTACAGTGCCACTCAAAAAGGGTTTTGCGCAGGCGGAGACGTCAAGGAGCTTGCCGGGGCCGCCGAACGTCAGGATTATGAAAAGGTGGACGCATTCTTTCGGAAAGAATATGCGCTGGATCTGAAACTTCATCTTTTTTCCAAACCGGTGGTGGTTCTGGCTGACGGCATCACCATGGGCGGCGGATTGGGGATTACAGCCGGAGCGGATGTCCGGATCGCTACTGAGCGCACACGGATGGCTATGCCGGAGACGCGGATCGGTTTTTTTCCGGATGTCGGCGCCACCGGCTGGATGTTTTCACGTTGTCCGGAAGGATATCCCGAGTATCTTGGCCTGACCGGTTATGAAATGAGAGGCGCCGAATGCGTCCGTCTGGGCCTGGCCAATTACTATATGCTTTCAAAAAACATTCCGCGCCTTATTGAAACGCTGGAAAAATTTGAGCCGGATGCTGATTTGTCAAAAGAGGAGATGACCGGTGAGATCATCGGGAAAATAGCAGAATACTTCGATGATGGGATTCCTGAAGACAAGGCCATGGACCGCTGGGTGGCGAAATATTTCGCAGGTCAGTCCGATCTTCTGCACCTGCTGGATTCTTTGTCCCGCTGCACAAAACAGCAGGAGCATTGCGATGAAGTATTCAGCAGCATCGGGGAGCGTTCACCCACTGCCCTGGTTCTGGCGCTGAAATTGATGCGGCACAACGAAGGACGGCGGATCGCGGACGTATTTGCCGCGGAATTAAAGGCGGCTGCATTCATTTCACGGCATCCGGATTATGCGGAAGGTGTCCGGGCCAGACTCGTTGACCGCGACGATCAGCCCTGCTGGACGCCGGACCGGATCGATCAGGTGGATCTGACGGGATTCGTTCTTTAGTCCGTCCGCGTCGCACAGCACTATAAAAGGGACCGCAAGCCGGTTGATACGGGGCGCGCGTTGGCCCTATTTTTTGTGATTACGGAAAAACCCTATCAGGAACTCCGTGTCCTTTGGCGACAGGTCGAATTTAAATACGGCTTTCTCAATAATCATATGAATGGGTTGTGAACTGCCGTCCTCCAGGCTGGCGGAAATCCATTTAATCGCCTTTTGAACATTTTCACTATCGGGCATCACGGTGGCCATAATTGCTAAACCTCCTGTTTTAATATCAAGTCCTGCGGTGAAGTTTCACGACAGCATCAAGATCTATTGTGTGTCATACTACATTATGATGTAAAAATTAACAAAATTTTCAATTCATTTGACAACGGGTTTTTTGTCATTATTATCACACAAGTGATCATCGTCGAGGTCATCAAAACGGAAAGGAACGTTTATGAAAAAATCTTTCGGAGCCCTCAGTCTGGTTTTTCCCGCGCCTGTCTGGGTGATCGGGACTTATGACAAAGAAGGAAAGCCTAATGTGGCGACAGTGGCCTGGGGCGGAATTTGCAGCTCCGATCCGCCATCCGTAGCCATTTCATTGAGAAAATCAAGATATACCTATGATTCTCTCATCCAACGGCAAGCCTTTACCGTCAACGTGCCTTTCGGCAGCCAGATTGAGATTGCAGATTATTGCGGCATCGTTTCAGGAAGGAACGCAGATAAATTTGCCGCGGCACATATCACCGCTGTAAGAAGCGAAAAGGTGGACGCACCTTATATTGCTGAATTCCCGATGATTCTGGAGTGCAGGGTCTCAGGTGTCATGGAGGTCGGCATTCATATGCATATTGTCGCCGAAATCCTGGACGTTAAGGTGGAGGAATCGGCACTGGGGCCGGACGGTCTGCCGGATATCGCGCGAATCAATCCTCCGGTTTACGCGGCGGAACGAAAGGACTACTATGGTATCGGGCAGCATTTGGGCAAGGCATTCAGCGTCGGAAAAGTATTCAAATAAATCAGGTATGGAACCCTGAATCATCAACCCGGTTTTTATGAAACCATAAAAATAAATACGAAAGGGAGATCAACCGAATGTCAAAATCGATTAAGGGGACAAAAACAGAAAAGAATTTACTGGCGGCTTTTGCCGGTGAATCGCAGGCAAGAACCCGATACACTTACTTTGCAAGCGCCGCCAGGAAAGAGGGATTTGAACAGATATCGCACATCTTTATGGAAACGGCGGAAAACGAAAAAGAGCACGCCAAAATATTTTTTAAATACCTCGAAGGCGGCGAAGTCGAGATTACCGCCGCTTATCCCGCAGGCGTGATCGGCGATACGAAGAGCAATCTGGAAGCCGCAGCCGCAGGCGAGAACATGGAGTGGACCACGCTGTATTCGAATTTCGCCAAAGACGCCAGAGACGAAGGCTTTCCGGAAGTGGCACGCTCCTTTGAGCAGATTGCCAAAGTCGAGATGTTCCACGAGAACCGCTACCGCAAGCTGGCCGCGAACATCGCCCAAAACGAAGTCTTCAAAAAGAAAGAAAGCACCAAGTGGCACTGCATCAACTGCGGGTTTGTCCATGAGGGGCCGGAAGCGCCCAGGGAGTGCCCCGCCTGTCGTCATCCGCAGTCGTATTACGAGGTCCTTGCGGAAAACTTGTAAATCAAGCTTGCGGATATCCACGCGCATTCGTTGAGCCCGTCCGGCCAGCCGGACGGGCTCATTTAATGACGACCGGGTTTGGGCACGTGGTTCCTGGTCTGAACGTTCGTTGTGCTTGACAGTCGAAGGAAAATGCCCTACATTGGCGCAGTTTTTTCCAAAGAGGAGTGATTGAAACATGTCCACGAAAAAGCAGCGCCGGTCAGAGCGTTTCAAAGACCGCCAGAAAAAGAAATCGACCCGGATTGTCTACCTGATTGCCATCGCCGGCGGTGTTGTGATCCTGCTGGTTATATTTTTTGTGATTCTGTTTAACGCACTGTTCCCGCCGGTGGGGAAGCAAAAGCAGGCGCTGGACATTTACTTTTCAGACCCGCAGGAGCTTTTTTTGGTTGCTGAAAAGCGTTATGTTTTTAAAGAGAAAGACGCCGCCAGGCAGGCCGGCGAAATTGTCCAGGCGCTGCTGGCGGGTTCCAAGAGCGGCAATGTCGACACTTTTCCAGCGGGTGTCACCCTGCGCGACGTCAAGGTGGATAAAGACGGTGTGGCATATGTGGATTTCTCGTCCAGTCTTTTGACGCTGCATCCGGGCGGCTCCACGGCGGAAATGGCCACCATATACTCTCTGACCAATACGCTGGCGCACAATGTTTCGGAAATCAAGGCCGTCCGCATCCAGGTTGAAGGCAGGAATATTCCATCCATTAAAGGCCATATTTCAACAGACAAGTCATTTCAACCCGATCCCGGGTTGCTGGTGGCAGCAAAAGACAAAAGCAACTGATATCACTATGGCCCCGAAATCCAAACTATCCCGGATACGCAATATTGGTATTGTCGCACATATTGATGCGGGCAAGACCACGGTCAGTGAAAGAATTCTTTTCTACACGGGCAAATCCTACAAGATGGGGGAAGTCCATGACGGCGAAGCGGTAATGGACTGGATGCCTCAGGAACAGGAGCGGGGCATTACCATTACGTCGGCCGTGACGACCTGCGAGTGGAAAAATTCAGAAATCCATATCATCGATACGCCCGGGCATGTCGATTTTACCATTGAAGTAGAACGGTCCCTGCGCGTGCTCGACGGCGCGGTGGTCGTGTTTTGTGCGGTTGGCGGCGTTGAACCGCAGTCGGAAACCGTCTGGCGCCAGGCGGATAAATACGGTGTTCCCAAAATAGCGTTTATCAATAAAATGGATCGTATCGGCGCGGATTATTTTCGCGTCGTCGGCATGATGCGCGAGCGATTTCATTCCATCGCCTTGCCCGTGCAGATTCCTGTGGGCAGTGAAGCTTCATTTTGCGGCGCGATTGACCTGATCGAACAGAAACTTCTGACCTGGGATGACAGTTCTCAGGGCGCGGAATATTCGACGTGTGAAATTCCGGCCGATCATACCGAACAAGCCGCGCGCGAGCGTGAAAGGATGATCGAGATCCTGGCGGACTGCGACGATGAACTAGCCGAAAAATATCTATCCGGGGAGGAAATATCCAAAGCGCAAATCACCGCAGCGCTGCGAAAGGCGACCCTTGCCCTGAAAATCGTTCCGGTGCTCTGCGGATCGGCGTTGCGCAATAAGGGGATTCAGTCCGTGCTGGACGCAGTGGTCCATTATCTTCCTTCACCCGAAGATGTTCCTCCGGTGAAGGGGATGAATCCGAAAACCAGGGAAGAGGAATTACGCCGCAGCTCGGATAAAGAGCCGCTCGCTGCGCTGGCTTTTAAAATACAGATCGATGAAGGGCGCAAGCTTACCTATCTGCGAATATACTCCGGGCAGATTTCCGCCAATGAAGAAGTGTACAACGCATCAAAAAAGAAGAAGGAAAAAGTTGCCAGACTGTTGCGCATGCATGCCAATAAGCGTGAAAGGATCGATAAGGCATCCGCAGGCGAACTGGTCGCCGTTCTGGGTCTGAAAGACACGACGACGGGGGACACCCTTTGCGATGAAGCGCATCCGATTATGCTCGAACAGATGGAATTTTACGAGCCGGTCATCAGCCAGGCCATTGAAGCGAAAACACCGGCGGATCAGGAAAAGCTGGCCCAGGCTCTCATCAAGCTTGCTGATGAAGATCCGACCTTGCGAATTAAATACGAAGATGAAACCGCTCAGACCGTGATTTCCGGAATGGGCGAGCTGCATCTGGAAGTTATTGTGGACCGTCTGAAACGTGAATTCAACGCGCATGTCAACGTTGGCCGGCCGCGCGTCGTATATCGTGAAACGATCCGGAAGTCTGTGGAAATCGAAGGGGTCTTCGAAAAAGAGCTGGGGGATAAGAAACATTACGGCCGGGTGCGCATTGTGCTTTCGCCGCGAAAACGGGGTGCGGGCAACGAGATCATCAATCAACTCTCAGAGGACATGATCCCGGCCGATTATCATTCAGCGATAGAAGAAGGCCTCAGGGAAGCGATGATGAGCGGTGTGCTGGGAAGCTATCCGGTCATCGACGTCGAAGTCAGGCTCCTCGGGGGTTCCTATCGAGAAGGAGAATCCTCGTGGCAGGCATATAAAAATGCGGCGGCCACGGCGTTTAGAGAAGGTTGTCTGGCTGCCGATTCCATCATGCTCGAGCCGATCATGATGGTGGATATCATCACCCCCGGCGAATTTACGGGCGATGTCATCGGCGATATCAACGCGAGGCGCGGCGAGATTCACGCGGTCAACCCCAACGGCCCGGTTTCCGAAATCAAAGCAAAGGTGCCGCTCAAAGCCATGTTTGGCTACTCCACTGATCTGCGTTCCGCCACCCAGGGCCGTGCCGTCTTCTCCATGCTTTTTGAAGAATACAATAAGGCATAGCGCGGGCCGGGGATCGCGGGATACACTTCACGCATTACGTTTCACAATTCCCGGTGGACGGGAGGATCGATTGAGCGGCCTCGAAAAAAACACCATCATTGATCTGACGAAACCTCTGGATAAATCATTCAATCCTTTTGCATCGGGAAAATATTGCGATCCTCCCCTGGATATTTCCGAATGGAGTTCCGTTGCGAATGAAGGTTTTCGCGTTTCACGAATTTCCATGGGGACGCAAAGCGGGACGCATGTGGACGCGCCGGCGCATTTTCTGGATGAAGGTGCAACATTGGATGTACTGACCCCGGATCAATGCGTCGGTAACTTTTTTCTGTTGGACCTGCCACTCATCGCCTGTGCATCTGTTGTCGCAGGGCGGCTGGACGCCTACCGGCATGAGAAAATACTGTTTCTGAGAACGCCTGAGCATCAGGCCGCACGGATTTCATTTGACGTGATGGAAAAGATCCTTTCCCTGCCGCCGCTGCTGTGGGTATTATCCGGTGAAATTGAAATGGAGCATTTCCGGCCGCTGGAATTTCATCGCCTGGTTGCCCGTGCGGGGAAATTCCTTGTGGAAGACCTGGATCAGCATGCCGCCCATCTGTTGTCCGGATTTGGCGAGATGTTCGCGCTGCCGCTGCGGCTGACCGGTGTCAGCGGATCGCCCTGCCGGGTTATTGTGAGGATCCGTGCATGAAATCCCTTTTTGTGTTGACACGGGCCGATCTATTTTTTATACTTTGCTGTCAGTTAACGTAACGCTTGTTTCCGTAAAAATCATTCGCCACTTTGAATATGTTTAGTTTGTCATTGACATAAATAGTGCTTAAAAACGATATTTAAATCTCTTATCTCCGTCGAAGAAGGATGTTCCCAATGCTTTCTGCTTCCCGGCCCAGAGAAACACTTTCGATCACAGACGCGGTCGCGATTATCGTGGGCATGGTTGTGGGGGTGGGTATTTTTAAAACACCTTCCATCGTTGCCGTGAGCGCCGACAGTGAGCTCATGCTCATGTTGTTCTGGGTTTTGGGCGGCCTGGCATCGCTGATCGGGGCGCTGTGCTACGCAGAGCTGACATCCACCTATCCGCACGCGGGCGGTGATTATCATTATCTGAACAGGGCTTTCGGCGTCGTGCCGTCCTTTCTATATGCCTGGGCACGCATGGCCGTGATCCAGACCGGCTCCATCGCGATGGTCGCCTTTCTCATTGGTGATTACGCGTCGGCAATCTTCCGTATCGGAGCCTATTCCACATCCCTGTATGCGGGGACGACGATTCTTATTCTTACCGCCGTGAATATCGCCGGGATCCGGCAGGGCAAATGGACGCAAAAGACACTCATCAGTGTCACGATGGCAGGGCTCTTCGTCGTCGCCGCTGCTGGTATATTTCTTACGGAACCGCAGACTGCAGCCGCAGCCGCAGTCGGGACCGGTCGTATTGTTCCGGGCGGGGTGGCGCTGGGTACGGCCATGATTTTCGTGTTGCTCACTTACGGGGGATGGAATGAAGCCGCATTTCTTTCCGCCGAAGTAAAATCGACTCGCCGCAATATGGTGAAGGTGCTGCTTTTGAGTATCGGCATGATCACGATCATCTATCTGCTGATCAATCTGGCGCTTCTGAAAAGTCTCGGTCTGGCCGATATGGCCGCGTCCGAGGCGGTGATGGCCGACATGATGCGCCGGGTATTCGGGCAAAACGGTGCCCGGTTCATCAGTGTGCTAATTTTAATTGCGGCCATCAGCACCATGAATGCGGCTATCATCACCGGTGCCAGAACCGGCTACGCGCTCGGGCGGGACTACACCATCCTGAATTTTCTGGGACGGTGGCAGGGTCACAGACACACACCGGTCAATGCCCTGCTGCTCCAGGGAGGCGTCGCGCTTTTGCTGGTTATCCTGGGGACCGGCACGCGGGACGGCTTTGTGATGATGGTGGAATATACCGCGCCTGTTTTCTGGCTATTTTTTCTGATGGTCGGCATATCCATCTTTGTACTGAGATTGAAAAACGCGGGCGAACACCGGCCTTTTGCCGTGCCTCTGTATCCGTTGACGCCGATGGTGTTTTGTATGATTTGCCTGTTCATGCTTTATTCCAGTCTGGCATACACCGGCAGCGGGGCATTTTTCGGCGTCGGCGTCTTGTTGGCGGGCATTCCGCTTATGTTATTGCAGAAAAGCCGAAACGCCCGACTCGCAAAATAGTCTGTCTATTTGAAAAGGAGGGGAGCATTATGAAAAGCAGCAGATGGATTTCGGGGATTATGCTTGTTCTTTTTGTCGTCGCCTGTCTCACCTTTCAGGCCTCTTTCGTATCCGCTCAATCGAAGCAGCCCAGAAAACCGGATATTCACTTCGTTCCGACGCCGGATGAGGTTGTGGAAGTCATGCTGCGCCTGGCGGACGTCGGCAAAAATGACGTCGTCTATGATCTGGGCTGTGGGGATGGCCGCATTGTGATCGCGGCGGCAAAGAAAGTCGAAGCCAGGGCGCAGGGCTTTGACATCGATCCGGTGATGGTCAAGAAATCCGCAGCCAATGTGAAAAAAGCGAAGGTTGGTCATCTGGTAACCATCGAGCATCGGGATATTTTCGAGCTGGATTTGAGCGGCGCGTCCGTGGTCACGCTGTATCTGCTTCCGGAACTCAATGTTCGCCTGATTCCGCAGCTCGACAAGATGAAGCCCGGATCGCGGATTGTGTCGCATGATTTCGACATGGATGGTGTGATTCCCGATGTGGAGGCAACTGTGTATCGTCACGACGGAGGGATCAGCAAAGTCTATCTCTGGACGACTCCGCTTCGGAAAACGGGTTCAAAATAGTCTTTGCCGATGATTGATTCCAGACTTTGGACGGTCCGAATGGAGAAGCGGGGTATGGCGGAATCGGGAAAAGATATAAAAAAGTCCATCATCGATGATCGTGTGGCAGATGATCCGCGACGGGGGTTTGGTAAAGTGCCGGGCGTGTTTACGATCCTGTTTCTGTTTTTTTTCATTGCATTGCCGTTCGAGGCGAAAGGGGATGCACGTGAGGAGTATGTCCTGCCGAGAGAAAGAATGGTTGTCGATCAGATTGAAGCCAGGGGTGTTCGCAATGCCGGTGTTTTAGCCGCGATGCGGAAAGTCCCGCGCCATCTATTTGTTCCCGATCGTCTCCGCAACAGAGCCTATGGCGATCATCCCCTGCCGATCGGAGAGGGACAGACGATTTCCCAGCCCTATATTGTGGCACTGATGACCGAAACAATCAGGCCGGATCCGGTCATGAAAGTTCTTGAGATCGGAACGGGATCCGGTTATCAGGCGGCGGTCCTGGCCGAGCTTTGTAAAAGTGTTTACACCATCGAAATTGTGGAATCCCTGGGCAGGCGAGCCGGACAGATTCTCTCCGGGCTTTATGGAAATGTACACGTCCGGATCGGTGACGGTTATCAGGGCTGGCCGGAAGTTGCCCCCTTTGACGCGATTATCGTCACCTGCGCGCCCACGGATGTCCCCCGGCCGCTCGCCGATCAGCTCAAAGAGGGAGGCAGGATGGTCATTCCCGTGGGGAAGGCGGGAGCGCAGGAATTGGTCGTTCTGACAAAAAAGGACGGCCGTCTCGAGCGTCAGGCGATCATTCCGGTGCGCTTTGTGCCCATGGTGGACCGCAGGGGGAAAACGTACTGATGCAGACGGATAGACTGTCTATTCGTTGTCAGGCTTCAGATATGGAAGGGCCAGCTGCAATTTCTTGAGCGCCTGTTTTTCGATCTGGCGGGCGCGTTCGCGCGTGATGTTGTATTTGTCGCCGATTTCCTGGAGCGTCAGCGGATCATCCGCCATGACGCGGTGCCGGATGATGTAGCTTTCCCGATCGTTGAGTTTTGCAAGGGCGCCTGCGATATCCCGTTTGACCAGGCTTCTTTCCTCATGCTTAATTAAGGACACTTCCTGACTGTCGCCCTCATGCGTGAGAAAATCAAGGTGAGAGGTGTCCCCGTCGTCACTGATAAATTCATTGAGAGACAGATCGCGCGTGCCCATGCGTAAATCCATTTCGGCGACTTCGGAGCCCTTTACACCAAGTGATTCAGCGATTTCACTGAACTCGGGATTCTTTTTCGATATGGTTTCAAGCTGCTTTTTGGCCTGGCTCAATTTGAAAAACAGTTTTCGCTGCGCCTGAGTGGTGCCGATTTTGACGATGCTCCAGGATTTAATCAGATAATTCTGAATATAAGCGCGGATCCACCACACCGCGTAAGAGATCAGCCGGTAACCTTTATAGGGATCAAACTTTTTTACGGCGTGGATCAGGCCGATATTGCCTTCCTGAATCAAGTCGGCGAGCTTAAATCCGTAATTTCTGTATTCATGAGCGATTTTGACCACAAACCGCAGATTGGAAACAATGAGCTTTTCGGCCGCTTCCATATCGTTATATTTTTTGAGGCGCACCGCCAGCCTGAATTCCTCTTCGGCGGTGATAAGAGGAAAACGGTTAATTTCGGCAATATAGATGTCCAGAGTCCCGGTGACGACGGGCAGTTTCAACGTAAGGCCCTCCAAAGTGAATTCAATGATTGCATATGTGATTTGTATCGGAGAGTGATTTTCCGGTCAAGCAGTTTATTTATGCGGTTCACATTCGGAGCCTTGCGATTGGCGCCTGTTAGTAGCAAATAGAAAAGTC
>DDWS01000005.1 GCA_002347685.1 Syntrophaceae bacterium UBA2280 | reverse complement strand
TTACACAGATTAGTTTACAGTCTCTAGGACTTTTCTATTTGCTACTAACACCCCTGGTTTTATCCGCCGATATCGGACATATCGCGATGGCATTTTTTTAAATGCCTGTCCGTACAATTTAAATCATGATGAGCAGGTTTAAGATCAATCGCACTTCGTATCAGATGTTCCAGTTCCGTATCATCACACCCACGCGCCAGAGCCTCCTTCAAATCGATTTCTTCGTCTTTGAGCAAACAGGCGCGAAGCTTTCCATCAGCGGTCAGGCGCAGGCGGTTACATGTGGCACAGAAGTGATTGCTGACTGGATTGATGAAACCGATTTCCCCCAGGCCGCCTTGAATTTTAAAGATTCTGGCAGGTCCATCGGATATGTTTCTCTTCCCGTTTATCGCCTCCAGTGTGAAGTGCCGGGAGATCTCCTCCTGCAGTTGATCTGTCGGTAAATACTCCTCCGGCTGGTGGACATTCACCTCACTGATCGGCATGATTTCAATAAAGCGCACCTGAAAGGGATTTTGCGCCGCCAGTTGAACAAAGTCCAGAATTTCATCATCATTGACGCCTTTAATCACGACGACATTGATTTTAATCGGAGAAAAGCCGATTCTATCGGCACACGATATCCCGCGCAAGACATCGTCGAGTTTACCGCCTTTTGTGATTTGAGAGTACTTCTGTGGATTCATGGAATCCAGGCTGATGTTGATGCGATGGATACCTGCATCATAAATGCCGCGGGCATACTTTTCAAGAAGAATCCCGTTGGTCGTCAGGCTAATGTCCTGCAGTCCTTCAATCCTATTGAGTCCGGCAGCGAAATCGACAAAATCACGGCGGATCAGAGGTTCGCCGCCTGTAAGGCGAACCTTGATCAGTCCCATTTTAACGGAAGTGGACACCACGCGGATGATGTCTTCGTACCGGAGAATGTCGTCATGACCTTTTAAGGAAATGCCCTCCTTAGGACGGCAATAGACGCAACGCAGATTACAGCGGTCCGTAATGGAAACTCGCAGGTAATTAATCTCTCGATTATAGTGATCACGCGCCATTGCTTAAAAACAGCCCTTCTCTTTTCTGACCGGTGTTCAATAGCATAAACGATCCAACAAAACAACGTGCGTCTGTGATGTACCGTCCTGTTTACTCAACCGGCAGAAACGCGGTAAATGTTTACTTGACAGGACGATATTTCTCTATTAAACAGAAATTACACAATATTCCTGCCTGTTGATGAACAACGAAAATCACGTCAGAGCAAGGTAAATACCCCGGAGTGACCAATGGATAAGATACCCATCACTAAAGAAGGCTTTGACAAATTAAAAAAGGAATTGGATGCACTGAAAAATACTTCCATTCCCGAAAATGTACGGGATATTGAAATCGCACGCGGCCACGGTGATCTGTCCGAAAATGCGGAGTATTCCGCCGCCAAGGAAAGGCAGTCCTATCTGTACGGCAAGGTCCAGGAGATTGAAAACAATCTTGCCTCCTGCAACATCGTGAATACAAAAAACATCATCGGAGAAAAAGTAATTTTCGGTTGCTTCGTGACCATTGCCGATATTAACAGCGACAGTGGGGAAGAAATCAAATACCAGCTGGTCGGCCCCTTTGAGTCGGACATCAACGAAAATAAAATCTCCGTAACGTCCCCGATCGGGAAAGCATTGATCGGGAAAAAAATCGACAGCGAAATCACTGTAACAACACCTGGCGGTACCCGACAATTTCAGATTATCGACATTACATCCGAATAAAGCAGAATTTGTGATGGAGCAGCAACAAAAAAGGCAGCCTTTCGGGGCTGCCTTTTTTATCCCGGGATGGAATGATTTAATTGAGGGATGATTTTTCCGCCACGCTGATGCGTGTAATCGCACGAATCAGCGCAAGACGCATTTTTTCGTAGTCGTCATGTTCCTTGGCCAACTGCGACAAAGCCGCTTCTGCTTTTTCCTTGGCTTTTTCCGCACGGTCTTTGTCAATGGCGTCGGATCTTTCGGCCGTTTCGATGAGCACCGTTACTTTACCGGCCGTCACTTCGGCGTATCCATTATTGATGGCATAATATGATTTTTTACTGCCGTCAGCAGAGCTAAAATGAAGTTCGCCAATATCCACGGAGGTCAAGAAAGGTTCATGACCCCTCAAAACGCCGAACTCGCCCTCTGTACCTGGGATGACAACTTCTTCAATTTTACCGGAGAAAACCATCTTTTCCGGCGTTACAACTTCGAGTATCAATTCGTCCGACATTGACTACCTCTCTTACTGAGACAACTTCTGCCCTTTTTCAACTGCTTCTTCTATTCCGCCAACCATCCAGAACGCCTGCTCGGGCAAATCATCGTGCTTGCCTTCCAGAATCTCCCTGAAGCCTCTCACGGTGTCCGCGACGGAAACAAACTTGCCCTCCGTGCCTGTAAACTGGGCGGCGACGAAGAACGGCTGAGACAGGAATCTCTGAATCTTTCTGGCCCGGCCGACGGTGAGCTTGTCAGCTTCGGAAAGTTCGTCCATACCCAGAATCGCGATAATGTCCTGCAAGTCTTTATATTTCTGTAGTGTCACCTGCACCTGACGGGCCACGGAGTAATGCTCTTCACCCAGAACGTTCGGGTCGAGAATACGAGAGGTTGAATCCAGTGGATCCACCGCAGGATAAATCCCCAACTCGGCAATCGGACGGGACAACACGACGGTTCCGTCAAGATGCGCGAAGGTGGTCGCAGGCGCCGGGTCGGTCAAATCGTCCGCAGGCACGTAAACACATTGAACGGCTGTAATGGACCCTTTGGTTGTTGAAGTGATGCGTTCCTGAAGTTCGCCCAAATCCGTGGCAAGTGTCGGCTGGTAACCAACCGCCGAAGGCATGCGTCCGAGAAGTGCGGACACTTCGGAACCTGCCTGTGTGAAACGGAAAATATTGTCGACGAACAAGAGCACATCCTGGCCTTCCACATCGCGGAAGTACTCGGCGGCTGCCAACCCGGTCAGCGCGACTCTGGCTCTGGCTCCGGGGGGTTCCGTCATCTGTCCGTAAATCAGGGCGGCCTGCTTGATAACGCCGGACTCCTTCATTTCGCGATACAGATCGTTTCCTTCACGGGTTCTTTCACCGACACCCGCAAATACGGAAATCCCGCCGTGATGCATGGCGATATTATGGATCATTTCCATCATGACAACGGTCTTGCCGACGCCCGCACCGCCGAACATGCCCATCTTGCCGCCACGGGGGAAGGGAACGAGAAGGTCGATCACCTTAACGCCTGTCTCAAGAACGTGAACGGATGTATCCTGCTCAAGAAAGCTGGGGGATTCACGGTGAATGGGCATGCTGTTTTTTGCGTTAATGGGTCCCAAACCGTCCACGGGACGGCCGACTACGTTCAAAATTCTGCCGAGACATTCTTTGCCGACGGGCACCGTGATGGGCGCGCCTGTGTCTTTCACTTTCATCCCGCGGACCAGGCCGTCGGTAATGTCCATGGATATGCAACGAACGACATTGTCGCCGAGATGCTGGGCAACTTCAATAACCAGATTATCTTCCTCGTCATTGATGGCCGCATTGGAAATGGTGAGTGCATTTAAAATGCCGGGTAGGTTTCCTTCTTCAAAGGCCACGTCAACAACCGGGCCAATCACTTGAACAATCTTTCCGATATTCATAACTATCTCCTTGCCAATAGTCGTATTAATATTGCTTTACATGCGACACACGGCCGCAGAAAAACTATCCTTTGGACAGCGCTTCCGTACCGCCGACAATGTCCATCAGTTCCGCAGTAATAGCCGCCTGCCTTGCCTTGTTCATCTTTAATGTCAACGATCGGATCAGGTCTTCACAATTGTTGGTGGCGTTGTCCATCGCCGCCATCCGCGCGCCGTTTTCACCGGCGGACGTTTCCAGCAGAGCACGGTAAACCAGAACGTGAACATACATGGGCAGAAGCTTCTGGAGCAGTATTTCTCCCGACGGCTCATAAGCGTAATCCGCTCTCGCGTCTGCATCCCCGTCGCTTTCCTGGCCGACGGAAGGCAGCGGAAACAATCGGACGACGGTCGGTTTTTGGATAGAAACATTTACAAACTGGTTATAGATCAGATAAAGTTCATCATATTCTGCCTTGATGAAGGGCAAGATGGCCTCATCGCCGATTTCAGACGCCAGGGTCATGTCAAATTTATTCAACATGTCCACTTTCTGGCTGACAATATTGGCTTTCTTACGGAAGTAATCCCGGCCCTTCCGACCCACGCTAATCAGCGCGATGTCTTTGCCGTCTTTGCTCTTGTCGCGCATAAACCGCTCAGTGGCTTTGATCAGGTTGGTGTTAAACCCGCCGCAAAGTCCCCGGTCGGAGGTCATACAGATCACCCGGATCTTCTTGGGCTCACGTACGGCCAGAAGAGGATGCGCCGCACTTTCCACGCGCTGCGCCACAGAATTCAGCACATCCATGAATTTTCCTGCGTAGGGACGGAAATTCTCCATCTTTGATTGCGCTGATTTAAACTTCGAGGCGGCAACCATATTCATGGCGCGTGTAATCTGCTTCGTTTTTTGAACGGCGCCTACTTGTCTTTTTATGTCCTTAAGCGAGGCCACTGAAAACTCCCCTCAAACTGTTAATGAGCAACTTTATTCCAACGCTTCCGACCATGGACCCTTTCGGAAACGGGGCACTTGCCAAATGCTTCTAATCCGCTACAAAGACAGAATCAAATTCCGTCATAACATCCTTCATTTTCTTTTCCAGCTCAGGAGAAATGATCTTCTTATCTTCAATTTCCTTCAAAATATCCGGATATTTGCTTTCCACAAAGCTCAAAAGCTGCCGCTCATACACGAGGACCTTTTCCACTGCATATTTATCAATAAAGCCGCGGGTACCTGCAAACAAAACCACGATTTCCTGACCGAGCGACATAGGATGGAACTGCGGCTGTTTGAGCAATTCCACCAGACGCACCCCGCGATCAAGCTGGGCTTGCGTCGATTTATCCAAATCCGAACCGAACTGCGCAAAAGCAGCCAGTTCACGATACTGGGCCAGATCAAGCTTCAGGGTACCGGCAACCTGTTTCATCGCTTTCACCTGGGCTGCGCCACCGACGCGGGAGACGGAAAGACCGACGTTAATTGCGGGACGCACACCGGAGAAGAACAAGCTGGGTTCGAGGTAAACCTGACCGTCCGTAATCGAAATAACGTTGGTGGGGATGTAGGCCGACACGTCGCCGGCCTGTGTTTCAATCACCGGCAGCGCTGTCAGGGAACCGCTGCCCAAGTCTTCACTCACGCGGGCCGCACGTTCGAGCAAGCGCGAATGGTTATAGAAAATGTCGCCGGGGAAGGCTTCGCGTCCGGGCGGACGGCGCAGCAGAAGTGAAATCTGACGGTAGGCAACCGCCTGCTTGGACAAATCATCGTAAACAATCAAGGCATCCTGACCGCGGTCACGGAAGTACTCACCGATGCTGCATCCCGCATAAGGGGCAATGTACTGGAGGGTTGCAGGATCAGACGCGCAGCCGGCCACCACACAGGTATAAGACAAAGCGTCATGCTGTTTGAGTTTTTCCACAACCTGCGCCACGGTCGACTTTTTCTGGCCGATGGCAACATAGATACACTTCACACCGGTGTCTTTCTGACGGATGATCGCATCGACGCAAATCGCGGTTTTGCCGATCTGACGGTCACCAATGACGAGTTCCCGCTGACCGCGCCCGATCGGAGTCATCGCG
Source organism: Syntrophaceae bacterium UBA2280 (assembly GCA_002347685.1). Lineage (GTDB taxonomy): Bacteria > Desulfobacterota > Syntrophia > Syntrophales > Smithellaceae > UBA8904. The sequence continues at coordinate 10,080 of DDWS01000005.1, read as the reverse complement.
TCAATCGCTTTAAGACCGGTATACATCGGTTCATTAACCGGCTGACGCTGAATCACGCCGGGGGCAACCATTTCGATGCGGCGGAATTCGGTCGTTTCAATCGGTCCCTTGCCGTCAAGAGGCTGACCGGTGGCATCAATGATGCGGCCCAGCAGGGCCTCCCCAACAGGAACCTGAGCAATTTTGCCGGTTCTCTTGACAATGTCGCCTTCTTTAATGTGAGTGACGGCTCCCAGAACGGCCACACCCACGTTGTCGGCTTCCAGGTTGAGCACCATGCCGAGGATGCCGCCGGGAAATTCCAGCAGCTCCATGGCCATCGCGTTCTGGACGCCATATACGCGCGCAATACCGTCGCCGACGGATAAGACCGTTCCTGTCTCACTTATATCCAGCTTTTTTTCGTAGCTTTTAATTTGATCAGAAATAATTTGACTGATTTCTTCCGCTTTAATCGTTTCCATGCCTTATCTTGCCTCCCCTAAGAGATTCATCATATTATTCAGTTGATTCTTGATGCTGCCGTCGTAAAGGGTATCGCCGACGCCAATCACAATGCCACCCATCAGGCTGGCGTCATTTTCAACCGTCATTTCAATTGTTTTGCCGGTAACCTTTTCCAGGCTGGCATTGATATAGTCCTGGGTTTCCCGAGAAAGCGGAAAAGCCGTTTTCAGGTTCACCTGAACCTTGCGCAGCGACTCATCCATCAGTTGCCGGTAGCAGGCTTCGATATCAGACAGGACGTCAATTCTCTTTTTATCAACCAGCAGCTTCAGAAAGTTCACTGTCATGGCGGAAAGCTGCATTTTGGCAATAACCTGCTCGAGCACTTTTTTCTTGCCTTCCTGCTCGAAAACCGGATTGGCCAGAAAATCACGCAATGACTCGTTCTGATCCACCGTTGACGAAAATTGCCTTAGCTCCCCATAATACTGCTCCAGCTTCTTTTCCTCTTCGGCAATTTCAAAAAACGCGCGGGCGTAACGCTTGGAAATATTGCTGATCAATTTTTGTTCACCACCTTGTCCATGTATTCCTTGACCATGATTTCATGATCCTGAACTGTAATATTTCGCTTTAAAATTTCTTCAGCCATTTGAACGGAGAGCTGCACGGCTTCCTGGCGTAACTGAACAGATGCTTTTTTCAGCTCCTGATCAATACGGGCCTTCGCATCTTCCTTCATCTTCTCGGCAACTTTTTTGGCGTCTTCGATGATTTTTTGCTTTTCGGTGACACCCTGCGCCTTGATCATTTCAAAAATGCCGTCGATTTCCGCGGAGGCCTTATCGATTTTTTCCGAATACTCTCGATACTGCTTCTCAGCCTCGGCCTTTTGTTCAATGGCGCCTTCCAGGGATTCTTTGATCTCGCTGCGGCGATCGATAAAAAACTTTTTCACCTTAGGGGCCAGAAGCCAGATCAACGCACCGAGCAAAACAACAAAGTTGAGCAACTTAAAGGCAAAATCCTTCCAGTCGCTGGCGCTGTGCCCACCCCCTTCTCCGGCGGCATATACAACACAGGTTGTCAGCAAAACAAACAAAAAGGAAAGAAGCACCGAAAAACGCAGGGATTGAAAAAATGACTTCATTGAACGCTCCTTCCCAGAACTTTCGTAGCGATTTCCAGCGACAGGTTGCGCGACTGGCCCTGTAAAATCTGCCGGGCGACATCCAGCTCCTTGTCCATCTTCTGCTGAAATTCCTGGGTCATCACGGGGATCTCGTTGCGGACGGCGTCGACGATCTGCTTGGCTTGATCGGCGCCTTCATTGATAATTTCTTTTTTAAGATCCGCTGCGTTGGTCTTGGCATACTTGAGTTTTTCATCATACTCAGCGACTTTTTTATCGACCGACGCCCGGAAAAGAGCCACTTCATTTTCGAGCTCTTCGAGCTGCTTTTTACGACGGTCAATAATGGAGAGTATGGGTTTATACAGAATAAAATTAAGAACGACGACCAGGAGCAGAAAAGTGACGATTTGGACCAACAGCGTATAATCAGGAATTACGGTAACCACAACCTAACCTCTTGTTTTCTGAAAGCCCCCCGGGGATCGATCACCCACGGCAATCCGGAGCTTCGATGATAATGTTAAAGACCCTCAAGATTACACCTGACTTAAAGAGCCGATCAACTGCAGACATACATCTGATTTTTCAAGCTCACCGTAAGGACGTGTGGTTACTAATCATACCCTTATAGACTTGTCAAGCTTTTTTATGACCGGCGGTCTAATATTTTACAAAACGAATATTAACCAATAGATACAAATATTTCACCTACATCAATCCACTGTGCGAATATTTTTTTTCTCGCTGGCCTCAACCATGTGTGACCGGCCGTCAAACAATGCGCCTTCCTCCATCACGAAAACGGGGGTTTTCACATCGCCAAACAGACGGCCCGTGGAATGGATGCTGATTTTCTCCTTGACTTCAATACTGCCATGGACTTCACCACCGATGTATACGTCGCTGACAACAATGTTGGCCTTGACCAGCGCCGATTCTCCGACATCCACCGACCCCTGACCGAAAATCTCGCCTTGAAAATCGCCGTCAATGCGCACGCTCCCGTTAAAAATCAGTTTACCGGAAAATTCTGCCCCCTTGCCTAAAAAAGCCTTCAGCTCTTGTGCTTCTTTCTTTTTTTCCCACATAGCTCTCTCCTTATCATCTTTTGTGGACTTCCGTAGTTTACTCAAGACCAGAATTAAGAGGCCCTCTATCGCTGCAAAATAAATCTGCGCACACTGACATTCATGAGCAGCCCGATGGCCGCCAGCAAAGAAACCATCGCAGAACCGCCATAGCTTAAGAAGGGCAAAGGAATTCCCACCACCGGAACTAGCCCCAGAACCATTCCCATATTAATGAATACCTGCCAGACAATCAGGACCGTGATTCCAAAGGCGAGGATTGTGCCTAATAAATCCTTCGAATGCAAGGCAATTTTAAACCCCCAGATCATTAGGGACATAAACAGCATCACCAAAATCAATCCACCGATAAAACCCCATTCTTCAGCGAACACGGAAAAAACAAAGTCCGTCTGCTGCTCCGGCAGAAATTTCAGCTGGGTCTGGGATCCCTGCAGATACCCTTTACCGAAAAATCCGCCGGATCCGATTGCAATGATCGATTGAAGAATGTGATAGCCTGCACCCAGGGGATCATTTTCCGGATAAAGAAACGTGAGCAGTCTTTCTTTCTGATAGTCCTTCAGAAACTGCCACATGATCGGGACCAGACTCAACACCCCGGCCAAAGCAATGAGCATGGACTTCCAGTTCATACCGACAAAAATGACCATAGAGGAACATATCATCAGCAACATAAGTCCCGTCCCGAGATCCGGCTGTTTCAGAATCAGGGCAAACGGAAGCATGACGATCAGAAAGGGAATGAAAAGCTCCCGGAGCCTGTAAGGTTCCATGGATTTATGGTCGTCGAAGTATCGTGCAAGCGCGATAATCAGCGTCAGCTTCATCATCTCTGAAGGTTGAATGGTGACAACACCCAGATCCAACCACCGTTGAGCGCCATGCGAAGCGTAACCGAAAACGGCCACAACCAACAGCAACAGGATGGAAGCACCATAAATGATATAGGCAAACTGATTGATGACCCGATAATCAATCAAAAAAGCGATAATCATGAAAAGTAAGCCCAGTAAAACCCATTGAATCTGCTTGATGTATGGCGCAACAGGGGCATCAATGACGGAGGCGCCGGTTGAATAGATATTCAGAATACCGATGCCGCAAATGGAAAGGACCAGCGCAAGCAGTGTCCAGTCAAAATGTTTGAAGATGCGACGGTCAAATTTTACAAAAATCATACCCCCCCTTTCATGAGCACTTCCAAAGAATTACCTGTACGGAACGGACTTTTGTTTCTCCTCCGGGTCTTCACCATCCGACAATCTTCTCAATGCGAAATCAGGCCGTTTCGTGGCACTTTTCCCGTCAAAATAGGCCTGAAGAATTTTTTTGGCGATCGGCGCGGCAACTGCCCCGCCCGAACCCGCGTGCTCGGCAATCACAGCGACAACGATTTCCGGATTTTTCAACGGCGCAAAGCCGATAAACAAGGCGTGATCTTTATGAAATGCCGAGATTTTTCGGTCGCGAATGAGTTTCTCGGTCGGTGGTAACGCAATCACTTGGGAGGTGCCTGTTTTTCCGCAAACCTCAACATGGGGGATACGCGCCGCCCCCCCTGTGCCGCCCGGCGAATTGACGGCCGCATGAAGGGCTTTTTGCAGAAAAGCGATGGTTTGTTTGTTCAACTGCAATTCCCCGTTTTTTACAGGCGGATACTGCCCGAATATTTTGTTGTCCGGCCACTCAATGCGTTCAACCAGTCGCGGACGCCAAAGCGTTCCGCCGTTGGCCAGCGCGCTGTAAGCGGAAGCCAGCTGCAACGGGGTGGATAAATTGAAACCCTGGCCGATAGAGATGGAGATGGTTTCTCCCATATGCCACGGTTCCCGCAGCCGGGACTGTTTCCATTCTTTGGTCGGCACCAGCCCCTTGCGCTCATGGTGCAGATCAATGCCTGTTAATTCTCCGAAACCGAACATTCTGGCATAATGGGCAATCTTATCCACGCCCAGCATTTTCCCCAGCGTATAGAAATAGACATCGCAGGAAACCACCAGCGCCCGGTGAAGATCGACGGACCCGTGTCCTTCCCGTTTCCAGCAGCGATAGGTTCGGTTCCCCAGATCAAAGGTCCCGTTGCAGAATATTTTTGTTTCCGGCGTGACAATGCCCTCTTCCAGGGCGGCGGCCGCTACAACCAGTTTATACGTTGAGCCCGGCGGATATTGACCTGAAATGGACCGGTTGGATAAGGGGTTGAGAGGATTGGACAGCAGCTTTTGCCATTCTTCAAATGGAATTCCGCTGTTGAATACATTCGGATCATAGGAAGGAGCGCTGACCATCGCCAATATCGCACCGTTTTGCGGATTTAAAACCACCGCCGAACCGGCCAGGCCGTGGAAAGCCTCCCAGGCCGCCTTTTGCAAATTCGCGTCAATGGTCAATACGACATTGGCGCCGGGGACAGGATCAATGCTGCCAAGATTTTTTATTTCCTTGCCGAAAACATTCACCTCCACAAGCTCCGCACCCCGCCTTCCGCGAATATGCGCATCGAGAACCCTTTCCAGGCCGGCCTTACCTAAAATATCCCCCGATGAATACTCACCAGCACTTTTTTCCAGTTCCTCTTTGCTGATTTCACCCGTGTAGCCGATGATCGGGGCAATCATCTCTCCGTCGAGATAGAGACGAACCGGCGTTATATCCACATAAACACCGGGGAGATCCAGGGCATTGGTCTCGATGAGCGCCACCTTCTCCATGCCGACATTTTTTTCAAGTCTTACCGGAAGATAAGGCCTGATCGCCTTGAACAAAGAAGGATCAATGGACGATTCAAGAGATTTCGTTTTGTAGATGGTTTTAATTCTTTCTAACACCCGGTCGTGATTCTGCCCTCTGCCGGGCATGTATAGAATATCAAAAGAAGGCCGGTTATCCACCAGAACCATGCCGTTGCGGTCCATGATCAAACCGCGCAGCGGCTGGATGGTTCGGAAACGAACGGCATTATTCTCTGACCGCTGCCTGAGTTCATCGCCCTTGATCACCTGCAAATACCATAAACGGACAAGCAAAAGTCCCAGGGCCAGCATACCCACCATCATGACAATTTTCAGTTTTTGGCGAAATTCCGACGGTTCAGGCCCGTTGCGGAGGCTGCACTGATTTTCCATAGAAAAAACCCTCAATCCGGCGCATAACATGAAAAAAACCCGCAGATAAAATACTGATTAACAGGGCCTGCGGAAGAAAGACCGGCAGCAAGCTACTGAAAAGATCAATATCGTATGTGAGGTGATAAAACAGCACAACAAGCAGCGCCTCCAGCAGGGCACACGCCAGACTAAATAAAGCGATCAAGTATAGTTTTTCGGTCACCATTCGCAGCGAAACATAGAAAGCGCACAGAAAAATCAGCATGTAAATGACGGTAAACAAACCCACGACGGAACCCGACAGGCAATCAAACACAAAACCCATGACGAACGCAAGCAACAGGCCACGCACCACATCCAGGCGAAAGCCCGCATAGATGACCAAAACCAGGGATGCTTCCAGCAGGAACCATCCCGAGAAAAGCACGCTGGCGACAGTGCTCTGCAAAACAACCATACCCACTGCTAAAAAAGGCAAAGCCAGATAAAAAATCATTTCGTCTCTTTTTGTTTTTCCTGAGGGTGCCCGGGGGCCTGAGTGATCAAAACCAGCGCTTCTTCGAGTTTTGACAAATCCACAAAGGGGGTCACACGAATTTTAATAAAAAGGCCCACATCCCTGCGATCCACGGAATTGACAACACCGATCAGCAGGCCCTTGGGAAACACATTGCTCGTCCCGGAAGAAACCACAATGTCTCCTTCCTTCACATCCTGCATTTTGGAAACGTATTTAATCGTACAGCCCCGGGGGCCCGCTCCCTTGAGAATGCCCTGTACCCGTGTACGCTGAAGCACAACGTCCACATTCGAGCTCTCATCGGTGAGCAATAGTACCCTGGAGGAGTTCCAGGACACATCGGTCAGCCGTCCGATCAGACCGGGCGGCGTCAGCACCGGCATACCCGTTTTCAAACCATGCAGGCTTCCCTTGTTAATCAGGATGGTTTTACTGATCGCAGCCTGCTGTCTGCCGATAACCCGGGCTGCGATCATCTGATGATCGTATTCGTCTTGCAGGGCTAGATGCTGTCGCAGGCGCAGGGCCTCCAGATAGCCTTCCTTATATAAAACAAGTTCGGCATTGATATCATGGATGCTGCGCTTCAAAGCGGCATTTTCTTCCTGAAGATCAACGAGATAGACGTACCGGGTCCAGGAATCCCCAATGGTTCTTACCGTTGAGCTCAAGGCCGCCTGCAAAGGCGCGGCCGCCTGCAACACCAGTTTTTTCACAAAACCGGTGCCGCCATCGTATTTGACGTGATAGGATAACATGATCAGGGCAACAACAAAAAGCGCTACGATGAAGATGACGATCCGATAATTTTTAAAAAACATGGTTTACCCGATGAATTGGAAACGTCATGCGCGCATTTTAAGCCTGAATGGTAACCTCTTTGAGCACATCCAGCTGATCCAGAGCCATGCCCGCGCCGCGTGCGACGGCGGATAAAGGATCGTCGGCAATGGTAATGGGGAGGCCTGTTTCCTCCCGGATCAGAACGTCTATATTCTTCAGCAGGGCTCCGCCCCCGGTCAGAACGATCCCGCGGTCGACAATGTCGCCGGCCAGTTCGGGGGGCGCGTTTTCGAGGGCGTCTTTGATCGCATCCACAATCAACGTCACCGGTTCCATGATCGCTTCCCGGATTTCTTCGGAATTGGTTTCAATGGTCTTGGGAATACCCGAAATCAGATCCCGCCCTTTGACGTCAATGGTTTTGATTTGATCCATCGGATAGGCGCAGCCGATCTCCGTCTTGATGATTTCCGCCGTCCGCTCGCCGATCAGCAGACTGTATTTGCGCTTCATGTACTGAACGATTTCCTCGTCAATTTTATCCCCTGCAACCCGGACGGACTTTGCGTACACAATGCCGGCCAGAGAGATGACCGCAACTTCCGTCGTACCGCCGCCGATATCGACGACCATGGAACTGGTGGGTTCGGCTATCGGAAGACCCGCGCCGATAGCCGCCGCCATTGGCTCTTCGATCAGGTAGATCTCCCGGGCGCCTGCGGATTCCACGGTTTCACGCACGGCACGGCGTTCTACCTGCGTAATGCCCGACGGAACGGAAACGATAATGCGGGGCCGCACCAGAGATTTTCGGTTATGAACGCACAAAATGAAATGCTTGAGCATGGCTTCCGTAATGTCAAAATCCGCAATCACTCCGTCACGCATGGGGCGGATGGCCACGATATTACCGGGCGTGCGTCCCAGCATGCGTTTGGCTTCATTGCCGACGGCCAGCACCTTTTTCGTGCCGCGGCTGTCCTTATGCACAGCAACGACCGACGGTTCGTTGAGAATGATTCCCTTACCCTTCACAAAAACCAGCGTGTTGGCGGTTCCAAGATCAATGGCCAGATCATTGGAAAATTTTCCCAAAATATAATCGAACAGCATTTGTCCTCCTGTTATCCCTAACTTATGACGATTGGCAATAAATATGGGATTGTATAGCTTATTTCCACACCCTAATCAACGCCTTTTTAAAATGTGTTTGCAATTTACAGTTGACTGTAATACTAAAAACGGCACTTTGGGGTTTGGGCAGGGTAATCCGGACATCATAATTGAGGTGATTGTATGCTGAAGTTTTTCCGCAAGCACGCGCGGGGCTGGTTTATGCTCGCTTTCATGGCCATTATCATTTTCGTCTTTGTTCTTTATTTCGGCACAGACCGCGGATCGCAAACGGCCAGGGCCATCGCGATCATTGACGGAACGGCGATTACCGAGGGAGAGTATTACAACGAATATTCCAAAATGATGGATATGGCCAAAGCCCAATACGGCAGTGAGCTCACCGCGGAAATGATCCGGCTTATGAATTTGAAGCAGACCGCTTATGACAGTCTTCTAAACCGTCAGATCATCATCGCCAAAGCAGCCGACCTCAAAATTCAGGTCACCGACGATGAGCTGCTCAACGCAATCACCGGGATGCCGGCGTTGCAGACAGACGGTGCTTTTGACAGGCAGAAATATAACCAGGTGCTACGCTATAATAAAATGACGGATGAAGACTTTCAGAACTCCCAGCGCATTAATCTTGCGGCCAATAAAATCGAGCTGATTATCCGGGAAGGCGTCAAAGTAGCCGATGCAGAAATTCTGGATCTCTACGCGATGCAGACCCAGGAAATGAATCTTGAGTTTGTAAAGATTGCAGCCGCCGACATCGCAAGGGGAATTTCACCGTCTGACGACGAACTGGAAAAGCACCTTCAAGCCAACCGGGTGAACTTTATGGTCCCGGCGCAGTTCAAAGTCAAATACTTTTTTTTCTCGAACGCGGCTTATGCCCCCGCCACGTTTGATGAAGAACAGATGCTGGATTATTACAACCGAACCCGCAGCAACTATCAAACGGCGGAAGGCAAACCGCTTCCTCTGAGCGCTGTCAGAGGCAAAATCATCGCGCAGATGGGAGAGGCCGTAGGAAAACAAAGCGCCTTTGCCGCCGCCAAAAAGGCCCACGACACCATCTATCAGGATGATAATTTCGATGAATATGCAGCGGCAAATCAGTTGAAAATTCACACGGCCGATTTCTTCCCGCTGAGCGCACCCCCCACCCCGCTGGCCGGCATCGGCGACCTGAATCGGCACCTGCTCGACCTTCAGAAAAACGAAATGAGTCGTGTCCTCACAGCGAATAACGGGTTTTTTCTGATCATCGTTACCGATAAAAAGGAGTCGCACGCGCCACTGCTCAAAGATGTCAAAAACGACATCCGGAAGCACTTCGTTGAAAGCCGGAGCATCCGACTAGCCGAAGATGAGGCCACAAGCATTCTGGAGCGTCTGAAAAGCGGAGAGATGTTGAATAAAGTCGCTCAAGAAAAGGGACTCAAGATTTCCGAAACCGGTTTTTTCCCGCCCGGCAGCGAAATTCCCTTTTTGGGTTCCCCTCCGAACGCCGTGGAAATGCTGATTCCCCTCAGCCTGAACAACCCTTACGCGGCGGAGCCACTGAACATACCCGGGGGCTATGCCGTCATCAAGCTCAAGGGCTTGAGCCGTCTGGATATCAAGGACTTCGAAGAAAAGAAGTTTCTGTACCAGAAAATTCTGACCAACATCAAAAGAGAAGAAGCTATGAGATCGTGGCTTGAAGGAAACAAACAGGCGATGATGAAAGAAAAGAGACTGAAAATCAACCGCAACGTTGAGGATTTATAAAAGCAAAAACGGGAAGAGTTCGTGTCACGTGACTCTTCCCGTTCATTTTTGGTGGAGATGAGCGGGATCGAACCGCTGGCCTCTTGAATGCCATTCAAGCGC
>DDWS01000003.1 GCA_002347685.1 Syntrophaceae bacterium UBA2280 | reverse complement strand
CGCCCACGGGCATCACGCGTAGTGGGTTGATAAGAGATGCATAAACCATAATATGAGCGAAAGCGGCGTGCATCAAATCGGTGTGCGCCGCTTTTGCCTGATAGCGATTGGGGAAAATATAAAAATGATGTCCAGCAGCACCGAAACATCCGTCATGGATCAGATTATTGACCGCGCCGTCGAACAGAACCCTCACTCAAGTGAATTAATAAAAGCCTTCGGGCCGATTATCAGCCGGCAAAGAGAAATGAGCGCCTCGATTGCGCTGCCGGCATTGGATTATTCGTTGGTTGACAAGGAGAAACTCAAAGCCGGTGTTTCCGTGATCCGGCAGATGAGCCTGTTTTCACCGGATGATCCCCTCACGGAAATTGCGTTGTCGCTGATTGCAGCGGTCAAGGAAAGCATGCCGGCACTGGCAGCCGAGCTCGACCGTCTCTCTGATCTGATTACAGAAGAAAAACTTCGCCTGACAGAATACTTTGATGCCCGGCCGGGTGATGAAAGCAAAGCGATGGAAGGTCGGGAAAATCATCTGCAAATATCTCCGTCCAACGCCGCCTTTTTGTTGAGCCTGATGGCGCGTGTTCTATTAGAGCGGCGGGCCGGGGAATTAACCAGGGCGTTGGGTGAGTTTACCTGGGAGAAAGGCTATTGCCCGATCTGCGGCGAATTCCCGTCGATTGCCCTGATCGAAGAGGAGGGCGGCAAGCGGTTTTTACATTGCAGCTCATGCGGCCAGGACTGGCGGTTTACACGCGTGGTCTGCCCTTACTGTGAAAAAGAATCTCAGCAGGAGATGGACTATTATTACGTAGAGAACAAAACTCAGGAATCGGCTTTTGTCTGCGATAAGTGCAAAAAATACCTGGTGACACTTTACCGCGCAGGCCGTCTGCACGCCCGCGATATGGATATTTCCGCAATCAGCTTGGTGCATCTGGATATGATCATGCAGGAGAAAGGCTATGAACCCATGGCTGCTTGTGTATGGAATGTTTTAAGATAAATCAAAGGAGAAGGATTTATGAGTGACACTTTTATTCTAAACGGGAGGGAAACGCCTTTTACACCTGGACAAATGATCCTGGATGCGGCCAGAGGCGGCGGTGTTGAGATTCCCACCCTCTGCTATCTGAAGGGAGCTGCGCCCACTGGCGCGTGTCGTGTGTGCTGTGTAGAGGTTAAAGGGGCGCGATCACTGGTTGCGTCATGTTCGACGCCGGTGACGGCGGGGATGGAGGTATGTACCGAAACGGAGATCGTGCATCGTTCCCGGAAGATGATCGTTGAATTGATGCTGGCTTCCGGCCGGCATAACTGTCTGATGTGCGAAGCCAACGGCAACTGTCGTCTGCAGGATCTGGCCTATTTCTACAAAATAACGCAACTGCAATTTCCGCAAAAAGATGAAAAGGATATTTATCCCACGGAAGATCAAAACCCCTTTATCGTGCGCGACTTCAGCCGCTGCATTCTTTGCGGCCGCTGCGTTCAGGCCTGTAACGAAGTCATGGTCAACCGCGCCATTTCCCAGGGCTATCGCGGCGGGGCAAGCAAGGTTGTCACCGGCGGCGACAGTCCCTACAATGAAAGCGAATGCGTTTTCTGCGGTCATTGCGTGGAGGTCTGCCCGGTGGGCGCGCTCACCGAAAAGAAAGCCAAAGGTCTGGGACGCCCCTGGGAGACGCAGAAGATCCGAACCACCTGCCCCTACTGCGGGGTGGGTTGCCAGCAGTGGCTCCATGTCAAGGACGGAAAGATCGTCAAGGTCACCGGCGTGGAGGAGGCCCAGCCCAATCTGGGAAGGCTTTGCGTGAAAGGCCGCTTCGCCTACGACTTCATTTATTCCGCAGATCGTCTCAAAACACCGCTGATCCGGGAGAAAAGCGGAGATTTCCGTGAGGCCTCCTGGGATGAGGCCCTTGATCTGGTGGCTTCAAAGTTCAAAGAGATTATTCAAAAAGACGGGCCGGACGCCATCGCCGGTGTCAGCTGCGCCCGCAGCATCAACGAAGATTCCTACCAGATGCAGAAACTTTTCCGCGCGGTGATCGGCACCAACAATATCGATCACTGCGCGCGCACCTGACACGCCCCCACCGTCGCGGGTCTCGCGACATCATTCGGTTCGGGCGCGATGACGAATTCCTTTGCGGATTTCATGAAAGCGAAGATGATTCTGGTGATTGGCTCCAACATGACCGAAGCGCATCCCGTGGCCGCGTCGTTTGTGAAGGATGCAGCCATTGGCGGCGCGAAGCTCATCGTCGTTGATCCCCGGCGCACCGATCTGGTCGATTTCGCCGAAATGCATGTGCAGATTCAGGTCGGTTCCGACGTGGCCTTAATCAATGGCATCATTTATGTGCTGATCAGCGAAGACCTCTATGATAAGCAGTATGTCGAATCCTGCACCGTCGGTTTTGAAGAAATCAAGCAAAAAGCGATGGAGTATCCCCCCGAGCGGGCCGCTGAAATTGCCGGCGTCTCCGCAGATCAGATCCGCGATCTGGCCCGGAGGCTTGCTTCCACCAAGCCCGCCATGCTCATGTATACCCTGGGGATTACCGAACACATCTGCGGCGTCAACAACGTCATGAGCTGCGCCAATTTACAGATGCTCTTAGGCAACGTCGGCTTCGAGTGCGGCGGCGTCAATCCCCTGAGAGGTCAGAACAACGTCCAGGGCGCCTGCGACATGGGCGCGCTGCCCAACGTCTTCCCCGGTTATCAGAAAGTGGATAACGCCGATGCGCGCGCCAAATTTGAAAAAGCCTGGAACGTCAAATCCCTGCCGGATAAACACGGCATGATGATGCCGACCATGCTTGAAAATCTGCCCAAAGGGAGAATCAAAGCCTTTTATGTATTCGGAGAAAACCTGGCCAATACCGAGCCGGATATACGACATGTCGAACACTGCCTGGAATCGGCGGAATTCCTGGTCTGCCAGGACATCTTTCCGACGGAAACCACACGGTTTGCGCACGTGATATTGCCTGCCGCCGCCTGGAGTGAAAATGACGGGACATTTACCAGTTCCGAGCGCCGCGTCAACCGCGTGCGCACGGCCAGTCAAGCACCGGGCCAGGCCAAGCCCAACTGGTTGATTTTCAAAGAGATTGCCAGACGCATGGGCCAGGAGTGGACCTCCGGCAGCGCTCAGGAAATCTGGGATAACGAAGTCTCGGTGCTGGCCCCGTCGCTGGGCGGCGTCAAGTATCGGCGTATCGAGCAAGACGGTCTACAGTGGCCCGCGCCCAACGAAGAACACTGCGGAACTCCGACCCTGCACAAGGACGGCAAGTTCACCTGCGGTCTGGGCGTGTTCAAGGCCATTGACTGGATTCCGCCTGCGGAAGTGCCGGATAAAGAGTATCCGTTTGTGCTCTCCACCGGACGGCGCCTGTATCATTATCACACGCGGACGCAGACGGGCCGCTCCGAAGGCATGAATGAGCTTTTAGGTGAGGAAACGGCGGATATTTCGCCTATTGATGCGCGGATCATGGGCATTGCCGACGGAGAAATGATTTCTGTAAAGTCGCGCCGTGGCAAGGTCCAAGTCAAGGCGCGTGTGACAAGGCAGGTTCCCAAAGGTCTCGTTTGGATGGCCTTCCATTTCCGCGAAGCCTGTGCCAACTGGCTGACCAACCCTGTTTACGACCCGATCACGCAGACGGCGGAATACAAGGCATGTGCGGTGCGGATTGAGAAAGTCTGACATATACTGCAGCGTCCTCCTGCGATTCTTCACAGGAAACCGGTATATCATCATTTTTTCATCATCTCATTGACAGCCGCTTTTGACATATACTATTGACAGCATATGTCAAAAGCGGCATATACGGACATATGTCTGAACGTTCCGTTATCTTTAAGCCCTTTCTGATGGATCGGAGGATTTTTGAAACTGCATGATGTAAAAGAAATCCTGGAAGCCGAGATCATTGTCTGCGAAGATAAACTTGACATGGAGGTCGCCACGGCCTGCGGTGCTGATTTAATGAGCGATGTGCTGGCCTTTACCAAAGCCGGAAGTCTGCTTTTGACCGGCCTGACCAATGTGCAGGTTGTCAGAACAGCCCATGTTCTGGACATCGCCGCGATCATCCTGGTGCGCGGCAAAAAGCCGAAACCGGAAATGATCACCATTGCCCGGGAGCACGATATTCCGATCCTGGCGACGCAATGCACGCTTTTTGAAACGGCCGGTCGTCTTTATTCGAAGGGGATTGTCAGTTGTCTGCCAAAGGTTGAACCATCATCGGAATCCAACAGGAAATACGTCCATGGAAATCAAGTGCAGGATGTGGATTGAAGAAAACTGCAGATTGCTGCCCGGAAGGGCAAGGGTTGAGATTCTTCAAGCCGGCGACGGACAGAACAGTCTCAATACTGCCTGGCCCGCGCCGGGGATGTCCTATCGCGCGGCCTGGAAGCGTATTCCGGCTTCGGAAGAACGATTGGGCATCAGGTTCGTCGAGAACGAAAAAACACGCGCATGATTTTTAGCCGAACAGGCCAGGGACATCATCAAACGTCTTGAAGCGCTGAAAATGGACATTGAGCGACTTTTACAGAAATAATCAGGACTTTCGGAAGTTGCTTCAAGTGAAAGAGAAGCAACCCCTCATTGGGTTATAGTAGTATAGGTGGGTTATGAAAAGGGATGCTCAAGAGATTGATGAAGGCGGAGGGTATATTGGCTACATGGAAGCCTGTGATATCATCGAGGCCCATATTCATCCCATAAAAGATGAATCACTCGATCTTCTTGAATGCGTGGGCCGGATTGCCGCGACTGCGCTTGCGGCGCGGATCAGTTTCCCTTCCATGGATGTGTCCCTCAAAGATGGATATGCAGTGAAATCGACGGATGTTGCATTTGCCTGCGTGCAAAATCCCAAAATCCTCAAGGTTATTGGAGCCGCGTTTGCCGGACGAGGCTTTGAGGGGCGCCTTGAAGCAGGCACAGCTGTATCGGTGTGTTCCGGTGCGCCGATCCCTTCCGGCGCGGACGCGGTCGTGGCAGGTGAATTCTGTAAAGTGTTATCATCAGGAGACGTCCATATTCAGGCTGATGCCGGGCCGGGGCGAAATATTATGCCTGCCGGTGTCGAAATCAAAGCCGGCGAGATTCTTGTCCGGAAGGGTCGACGTTTGTCCCCCGGCTTGCTGGGACTGACCGCGGCGGCAGCGGGGTTCGATCAGATCCGCGTTTATCGGAAGCCCCGTGTGGCCATTATTAGTATCGGGGATGAAGTCGTCGCGCCGGGCTCGACGTTGCACGCAGGCCAGCTCTATGCCAGCAATCTGGTCACGATGGCGGCGTGGCTTTCATCGTTGGGCATGCCCTGCACAACATCCGTCATCGCGGATTCGGAAGACGCGATATGCAGGGAACTGGAAAAGCAATTACCGGACGCCATATTAACCAGCGGCGGCGCCTGGGGAAGCGAACGCGACCTTGTCGTCGGTGCGATGAACAAGATGGGCTGGCAGAAATGGTTTCACTATGTGCGCATTGGACCGGGAAAGGGTGTGGCCTTCGGCCTGTGGAAAAACCTGCCGGTCTTTTGCCTGCCGGGCGGGCCGTCGAGCCATCAGATGGCCTTTATGCAACTTGCTCTGCCGGCGCTCTCGCACATGGGTGGCGAAACCGGCCACCCGCTCCAAACCGTACAGGCGAGACTCTCCGAAGACGTAACAGGCCGCCATCCGGCCTGGACGGAATTCAAAGATGCCGTGGTAACGCACGACGGTGAAGGTCGATATACGGTGGGGCTTTATCAAAGTGCAAGCCGTTTGCAGGCGATTGCCCGTGCCAACGCTTTGATTTGCGTTCCCGAGGGCAGAGAATCGCTCAGACGTGGTGATACCGTCCCGGTGCAGCTGCTTTTTCATCGGTAGTCCGCTCACGATGGTCCTTTTGCAGGCATAAATATCTTGACATATATGTCTAAAATGGCATAAGTACCGCGCGGTGTATGTTTAGAAAAATATAGGTTTGAGAATAGCACATAATTTGGCTTTAAGAGCACGTGCGCATGGCGGGGATTGACAGGAGAATGATAATTCTATATGGAAGTCAGATCTTATGTTAAAAACAACATAACATGAATTCGCTTGGACACCAAGGCCGGTAAAAAGAAAGGAAATCAAAGATGCGGAAAACGTTTCAAGTTACAATACCGTTGTTGCTGCTGATGTGGGTCAGCCCGTTTCCGGTCCATGCGCAGGAAAAAATATCCGTGGCCGTGGCCGCAAATTACATAGCCGCCTTTCAGGAAATCGCGACGGACTTTGAAGAGAAAAACGGCGTAAAAGTGGAGGCCACATTCGCTTCAACCGGAAGCCTTTATAATCAGATAAAAAACGGTGCGCCCTATGATGTCTTTCTGGCGGCCGATGAAGAGAGGCCCGATCTTCTGCAGAAAGAAGGCTGGACGGATGGGACCATTATTTATGCCCGTGGTAAAGTCATTTTGTGGTCGGCTGATCAGGAGTTCTGTAAAGCGGCAACGTGGCGCGATGCCCTGAAAAACAGCCGGATTAAAAAAATTGCGATTGCCAATCCGAAAACAGCGCCCTACGGCGCCGCCAGCATGGTGGCTGTGCAAAAAGCCGGTCTGGAAAAAAGCCTGCAGGACAAAATGGTGATCGCTCAGACCATCGCCCAATCCTTCCAGTACGCATCGACACAGTCCGTGGATGCCGGATTTTGCGCACTATCAGCCATGTCATCGCCTCAGGGGAAAGAAGGTTGTTTCTATCCCGTTGAAGAGGCGCCGGATATCGTTCAGGCCGCCTGTGTGGCAAAAAATGCAAAAAATAAAATCAATGCGGAGTTGTTTGCGGCCTATCTGCTTTGCGAGGATGCCGCAAAAATCAGAAAGAAATACGGTTATCGTTAGATGGATTTTCTCGCGCTCTATGTCACACTCAAACTGGCACTGGTTGCCACGGCAGTCCTGATGGTTCTGGCCGCGCCGGTAGCCTATTTTATGGCTTTTTCCCGCTTCCGCGGCAAGTCATTTGTGGAGGCGCTGATCTATCTGCCGATGGCGCTGCCACCGACGGTGATCGGCTTTTATCTGATCATGCTGATGGGGCCGAAAGGATTTGTCGGACGCGTCTGGGAGACGCTGACCGGTGGGTCTCTTTTGTTTACCTTTCTGGGGATCACCATCGCCTCGATTATTTATTCGATTCCGTTTGCCGTTCAGCCGATGAAAGCGGCCTTCCAGAAAATTGATCCCCGTCTGCTGGATGCCGCAAGCATTCTGGGGTTGTCGAAAATGAATGCTTTTTTACGCGTGATTATTCCCAATTCGCTTGCTGGCATTGCCGCCGCGGCTGTTCTGGTTTTTCTTCACTCAATCGGCGCGTTCGGCGTGCTTTTGATGGTGGGCGGAAGCATTCCCGGCGAGACCCGGGTGATCTCCATTGCCATTTACGAAGCGGTGGAAACCATGAATTATTCGGCCGCGGCTCTGATGGCGCTCAGTTTTATTCCCGTGAGTTTTCTCTTCCTGCTGCTGGTCAATAAACTTAACGAAGGGGTTCGTGCATGACCATTTCCGCCTCTTTCAGAAAAAAACTGAAATACTTTGATCTGGATATTTCACTTTCCTGCCGGTCGGAAAAAATGACCGTGATGATCGGGCCGTCAGGCGGCGGGAAAACCACGATCATTCGCATGCTGGCGGGGCTTGAAATGCCGGATGAAGGCCGGGTCGCTTATGGCGATGAGATATGGTTTGACTCCGCGCGCCGGGTAAACCTGGCGCCTCAGAAGCGCCGTTTGGGTTATGTGTTTCAGGATTACACGCTTTTTCCGCACCTGAATTTCTATGACAATGCCGCATTTGCCGCGGTAAACAAAAAAGAAGTCGACGCGCTTTTTGAGTTGTTTAAAATCAGTCATTTGCGAAAGCGCAAACCGCACCAGGTATCCGGCGGAGAGCGGCAGCGCTGCGCGATTTGTCAGGCGCTGGCGAGGCATCCGCGTCTGCTTTTACTCGATGAGCCTTTTTCTGCGCTGGACGTCGTCACGCGCCGGGGATTGCGAGAAGAGCTCAAAAGCATGAAAGGGACGTTATCGTGTCCTGTGATTTATGTGACGCATGATATTAACGAAGCCCTGTTTCTGGCGGATGAAATTGTGCCGGTGGTGGACGGGAAAATTGACCCCGGCTGGATGCAGCGGACCATCACGCGCGAACCGGGAGAGGGAGTTGCCGCCAAAGGTGCGCGTGAACCGCGCCTGGCGCTGGTCTACTAGAACGACATTGGGGAGCAATTACAGCCTTACCTCGCGGATAGAAGGAGCGAAATATAGCGATGAACATCTGTACCTATTCCTACGAAGAGTATATCCATCTGGTTAAATCCTTTCACGGTAACCTTGCACCGGGGCTGCTCATCGGCGGCTTTATGGTCGATCTGGCAATGAAGCATCTGCCGGAAGGCGAATTCTTTGACGCGGTCTGTGAAACACCCGTCTGCCTGCCCGACGCGGTGCAGATTCTGACGCCCTGCACGATTGGGAACGGCTGGCTTTCCGTCGTGCCATTTGGAAAATTCGCCGTGACGCTCTATGAGAAATACAGCGGCAAGGGTGTACGGGTTTATCTGGATACGGAAAAGCTGAATAAATGGCCGGAAATCCGCGACTGGTATCTCAAAAAGAAGAAAAAGAGCGAGCAGGATGCAGAACTGCTTTTTGCTCAAATCAAAGAAGCGGGACACGGTTTGCTGAGCGTTCAGCATGTGCAGGTGAGTCCTGAAAAAGTCCGCCGGAAAAAAATGGGGCCGGTGGGTGTCTGTCCGGTCTGCGGTGAGGCCTATCCCACGAGTGACGGAGATCAGTGCCGGAGCTGTCAGGGCGACACGCCGTATTCCAACATCGTCTCCGTTGGTGTATCGAAGTAAATTTCAGGGTTACCCGTTTTTAGAAGTCGGGGATAGGCGAAATCCCCTCCTTTTCTAAAGGAGGGTCGGGGAGGATTTTTAAAATCCCCCTCTGTCCCCCTTTAGAAAAGGGGGATTTAACCGCGTTGCGCGCGATCCCCCGGAAGTCCCACGCTGGGGAAAGTGGAAGATCAAGTTATGCTTCAACCGGGAACTATTGTAAATCGACTTTATGAAAAGCTGGGAACGGCCGCCAAAGACCGGCGCATTGCCGATTTGCGCGTGGGATTGAGTTACGTGGGCGTCGGGCTGGATAACGGTGCCGCGGGGATTGCCGCTTTGCTCCGGGACAGGTCGCCCCAAAGCTGCACCGTCCTGAAAGAAGCGGGGACTTATGCGGGGGCACACGCTGCAGGCATGTTGCGTTATCTTGTCGATGGCCAAAACAGCCTGCATCGTGCCATGGGTCTGGCCACGGCCAATGCCCTGATGGAAGCGCCCGGTGACCAGGCCGAAGACCGGGAAGCCACCACGTATTTCAATCTTCAGCCCGGCGAGAAAGTGGCCATGGTCGGCCTTTTTGCCCCGCTCGTCAAACGCATTGAAGCAACGGGCGCCGTCTTAACGGTGATTGAAAAAAACCCTCAGCGGCGGGATCTGATCTCCGAAGATGAAAAACAACAGGCCCTCCGGAATTGTCATGTCGCCATCGTCACCGCCACCACATTGCTGAATCAAACGTTTGAAGAGACCATCGGCCTTCTGGGGAGGCCGCGTGTGGTTGCCCTGATGGGGCCGTCCACGCCGATGGCGCCGGACATTTTTCGTGATACCCCCGTTACGCATCTGGGCGGCGCGTTTGTGGCCGATGCGGCGCGTGTCTTGCAAATCATTTCCGAAGGCGGCGGCACGCCAGCGCTCAGGCCCTGTCTGCGTTTTGTCAATATCATCCTGTAATCGTTCTTTTGTTAATATTTACGACTTATAAATGATTGTGCCCACCGGTTTTCCATTCAATGCCCTGGTGAGGGTCCCTTTTTCCAGGCCGTTGATAATCTGGATCTTATCCATAACCTCGCTGTTTTGCAGGATTTCCAGGCAGGGTCTTTCAATGATCAGGTCATCCAATTTTCTTTTAAGAAGATCTTTTACGCTGATTTCGGCGATAAAAGACGCCTTTTTGTTTTTCTTCGGATCATCTGTGTAAAGGCCCTGTTCATCCTTGACGAAAATACAGCTGCGTGCGCCGATCAGATCGGCAATGATCAGCGTGCCCACATCAGTTCGGTGAATGGGAATGCGCGATTTCTGAACCGGTAGCGCGAAGTAGTCATAGGGAGGCATGCCATGCATGACGGGGATACAGCCCTGGGAAAAATAATTGTATAGCTTCGTGACTTCATCATGACCGATCTTGATACCGCCCCACGGAGCAAGGAGCGTGGAAACCAGCAGGGCGTTCTGCTCGGAGACGGAACTTCCGAACTTGGCAATGATCCCTGTGGGCATGCCCAATTCAAGGCCGATCGAGTAAATATGACGACTTCGTGTGCCGCCGCCCGTGGTGAGCAGGATCATGTGTTTTTTCTTGTTGGCGACGATTTCTTTTGCAATGGCCGGCAGTGCCCTGACTCCGCGGTCGCAGATGGACTGTCCGCCAATTTTGACGATATTGACATCAGAGAACAACCGTTGCTGGGGCGCGACTTCGAGTTCATCCATAAATGTTTTACCCACAAGGCTCTCGCCCATGAGCCTGCTTTTGATATGCAGTCTTCGGCCGTCTCGTTCTCGATAAAGCGCCATAATTATTCCTTTACCTCAATTTCGTCCTCTTTGGCTTTGCCGTCTTTGGGCGCCTTGAGCAAAACCAGATCCGCGCCCACGGATGCGGCAATTTCTTCCAATTCCTTCTTCCTGAGATGATCAGCATAAAAATTGATGTTTACGTCGGCAACCGCCACGAGTTTGAAGCGTGGTTTTCTTTCTTTTTCTCCGATTTTGTGCCGTTCCCGATAAAAAATCTTTCCCGCCATGATCATGCCTCCTGTTTTTTTTGTTTGCCGGCATTTCGCTTTTCCCCGAGGCTTTCCCATAGACCGGCTTCGACCGGTTTGACGGGAAGGATGGCAATATGCCCCCATAGCCTGGGCCTCAGCCAATCTTTCGTATTCACGTTGTCTTCAGCACCAGGCACGCAGGCGTCCCGGTCCAGCGAAACAATCCGGATGCCTTTTTGACGGAGCTCACCTACAGACACCGGGTTGGAAAACGATCTCAAACCCGAGTACTCAATGAAGCGTCCACTCCACCCGGATGCGGTCAGGCCAACAGCCGCCGCGGCCCCGATGATGCCGTCATTTGTGCCCCCGTGACCCGACAGATGGGCGCTGCCCGATGCTTGCAGGGCCTCTTTCTGCGAGACAATTCTGGTTGTGCACAGAAAACCGAAGGATTCTAGTGCAGTAAGCGCCGGATCCCCCTGGCAGACCACGCAAAGTCCGGGATCGCTTCCGGGAAGCGACATGGCCTCAATATGAGCCACGGCATTGTCTTTTAAAACTTCGGCAAAGGAGGCGTCGGGGCAATCTACAACCACGCAGGCCGAGCTGTTATGGGAGGTGTAGGGGATTGCGGGATCCACCAGAAGCTGCTGGCGGACGACGCCCCACATTTTACACCCGGTGGGGATCAGCCGTTCGTAGTGGCGGGCGACTTTGCCCGTCCCGATATCCGAGCCCAGGATATCCGTATCGTCAAAACCAATATATATCCGCATTTTCCCTTTTTCCTGTGTCCATGAGAGCACTATAGAGTTGTCAGTTTTTCATGTCAATGGATTAATGCCATTTTCCCCACGATTTGTTATCTTCGACAATGTGTTCCATGCTTTTTAAGACATCCACAGTCTCTTTTTCTTCGATTGACTAAAAGTCACTTGAACCTGAATCCGATAGGATGTTTTTTGCAGCATACCGATATAACGTTTGTTTTGTGCTATGTCAAAATTGACATAATATGCTGGAATTACACAATATTTTGCGTTGACAACCTTCAGTATTGAATATATAGCGGAGGGGCAGTTAAAGTGCCATTTTTCAGGCAGTACGTTGTGTTATTTACCCGGGTTTTGAGGCCAGTCTCTCGTCTCGAAAAGAATCGTGAGTGGGGCTATATTCGAAGGTTAAAGATCACACGCAATGAATATGTAAATTCTGAGGAAAGGAGAAAGAATTCATGAACGTCAGCAGAAGAGGTTTCTTGAAACTTTCCGGCGCTGTTGCGGCGGTCAGCGGTCTGGGCATCAGCCTGGGTCCCGTTTCCGCGCATGCGAAGCCGTTGAAAATCAAGTACGCCAAAGAAACCACCACGATTTGCCCTTATTGCTCCGTCGGTTGCAGTATCATCGTATCCGCGCGCGACGGCAAGGTCGTCAACACGGAGGGGGATCCGGACAGCCCCATTAACCGGGGAGCACTGTGCAGCAAGGGCGGTTCGATCTACCAGATGACCAACAACATCAACCGCCTGACCAAGCCTCTGTATCGCGCGCCTTTCGCCACCGAGTGGAAGGAAGTCGAGTGGGACTGGGCCTATGAAAAAATCGCACAAAATGTCAAGAAAAGCCGCGATGCAAGCTTTAAAAGAACCAACGCCAAGGGTCAGCTCGTCAACCGGACCGATGGGATCGCATCGATCGGTTCCGCCGCACTGGATCTTGAAGAATGTTACACGTACCAAAAATTCTTAAGGGGGTTGGGCCTTGTTTACATCGAACATCAGGCCCGTATCTGACACNNAGTCGTTCGGACGCGGCGCAATGACGAATCACTATATCGATTTCAGAAATAGTGATGTAATTCTCATCATGGGTGGTAACCCGGCAGCCAATCATCCAGTTTCCTGGAAGTGGGTGCAGGAGGCGGTCGATAAACGCGGTTGCA
>DDWS01000027.1 GCA_002347685.1 Syntrophaceae bacterium UBA2280 | reverse complement strand
ACGGCAACGACAGTTTGTACGGCGGCGCGGGCAACGACAACCTTTCCGGTGATGCCGGCAATGATGTTTTGGATGGTGGTACGGGGAACGACACGCTCAGTGGCGGTGCTGGGGATGACACGTACGTATTCCGGGTAGGAGACGGCCAGGATGTGGTGAACAATTACGATACGGCATCGGGTCGTGTGGACACCATTTTGTTTGAGGATGTGACCTCGACGGGATTGCGTGGATTGCGCCGGTTGGGGAACGATCTGATTCTGGATTACGGGACAAACGACAGTGTCACGGTTCAGAACTATTATGCCCATATTTTCTATGAAGTGAACCAGTTCACGTTTTCGGACGGTGTGACGTTGACGCCTGCGCAGCTGTTTGCAGCCTATGCCATCAATCTGACGGATGGAAACGATAATGTTTCTTTTGGTGACGGTGCGGATATCGTAGACGGTGGTGCCGGAAACGACAGCATATCCGGCGGCAACGGCAACGACAGTCTGTACGGTGGTGCCGGTAACGACAATCTCAGCGGCGGTGCCGGCAACGATCTTCTGGACGGGGGTACGGGGAACGACTATCTCAATGGCGGGACGGGCAACGACACGTACGTATTCCGGGTAGGAGACGGCCAGGATGTGGTGAACAATTACGATACGGCATCGGGTCGTGTGGACACCATTTTGTTTGAGGATGTGACCTCGACGGGATTGCGTGGATTGCGCCGGTTGGGGAACGACCTGATTCTGGATTTCGGGACGGATGACAGCGTTACGGTTCAGAACTATTATGCCCATGTTTTCTATGAAGTGAATCAGTTCACGTTTTCGGATGGTGTGACGTTGACACCTGCGCAGCTGTTTGCAGCTTACACCATCAATCTGACGGATGGAAACGATAACGTTTCTTTTGGTGACGGTGCGGATATCGTAAACGGTGGTGCCGGCAACGACACCATATCCGGTGGCAACGGCAACGACAGTCTGTACGGTGGTGCCGGTAATGACAGCCTTTACGGTGGCACCGGCAACGATCTTCTGGACGGGGGTACGGGGAACGACTATCTCAATGGCGGGACGGGCAACGACACGTACGTATTCCGGGTAGGAGACGGCCAGGATGTGGTGAACAATTACGATACGGCATCGGGTCGTGTGGACACCATTTTGTTTGAGGATGTGACCTCGACGGGATTGCGTGGGTTGCGCCGGTTGGGGCACGACCTGATTCTGGATTACGGGACAAACGACAGTGTCACGGTTCAGAGCTATTATGCCCATGTTTTCTATGAAGTGAACCAGTTCACGTTTTCGGACGGTGTGACGTTGACACCTGCGCAGCTGTTTGCAGCCTATGCCATCAATCTGACGGATGGAAACGATAATGTTTCTTTTGGTGACGGTGCGGATATCGTAAACGGTGGTGCCGGCAACGACACCATATCCGGTGGCAACGGCAACGACAGTCTGTACGGTGGTGCCGGTAATGACAGCCTTTACGGTGGCGCCGGCAACGATCTTCTGGACGGGGGTACGGGGAACGACTATCTCAATGGCGGGACGGGCAACGACACGTATGTGTTTCGCAGAGACGATGGTCAGGACACGATTTACGACTATAGCACCACGACAACAGACGTGGATACCCTAAGTCTTATTGAAGGAATTTCGTCTTCCGAGCCGGTGATCGTAAAACAGAATAACGATCTTTATGTATTTCTAGATGAAAGCAATTTCGTCAAAATATCAAGCCAGTTCAGTGCTGCCACTTACGGCATTGAACGCCTGGAAGTCACAGACGGGCAGTACATTACACGGGCGGACATCGAAACCATCGTCAACACCATGAGCTCGATCAATAATGATTCCGGCATGGATGTGATGCAGAAGTACAACGCCATGATGGCCGATCAGACGTATGTCAGCACGCTTGCCCAGACATGGCGGCAGATGTAAAGAAACGATATCAAAAGATAAAAAAACCGGCACACGGCAGGGAACGGTTACGACTGTTCCCTGCCTCATTTGATTTGAGAAATGATTGCCTTGTTTGAGGATGCAGAAACATTTGTCCACTTTAAGATCTCTGTATATATTCAGCATATTCATCTATCTGGCCTTGAATGTTTTCAATGTCTGCGCGGCGCAATCGCTGAATCATAATGACGCAGTGGCTGATGCCCTGAGGCATTCACCCGATTTGAAGATGCGTGCTGAAGATATCCATATTTCCGACGCGCAATACAAGGTCAGTTTCGCGGGGTTGTTGCCGTCAGTCAATCTGAGCGGACGGGCGGAGCGGTATGAAAATCTCGATACGCGCAATACCGCAGATATCGAAACGATCGGAAATGAGGTGGTCGGCGGAAAACAGACCGCCTGGAGGTCATCCGTCAATGTAACCGGTCAATACTACTTTTCCCACTGGTATAAGAAACGCCACGAAACAAAATATTATGAACAATTGAAAGAATCGAGCATCCATCAATGCGAATCGGAGGCGAAAAAGATCATTCGGGAAGTCACTGAACTATATGGATCGCTTCTTGAAGCAAGGATGAAACTGGATTATTCAAACCGGATTGCCCAATGTCTTCGTGAAATATTTAAAATCAAGAAAGCCGCTTTTCGAATGGGGCATTATTCTTTTGAAGATCTTCTCAAGGCGGAAGCCGAGGCGGTTTCGGTGGATCGGGAAATCGCACGCATTCAAAAAGATCTGACGGATATGCTCCACAGGCTGGGGGGATTCACAGGCGGCATCTACGACGAATCATCGACTTTAGAGCCGCTTGAATACACGGGAGAAATTGCCTTTGTCGATGGGAAGGCCGCAATAGCCGAAGCGCCGGAATACAAAATGCGTCTGCGTGAAATGGAGGCGCATCATTCAAAAACCATCGCGGCCAGAAACAATCTGCTGCCGGACATTTCGGTTTATGCCCGATACGATCTGTTCAACAGTTCGCCTGACAGTTTGGATGCGTCCATGCGGGATACGAGGCCGTCATCCTACAGCGCCGGGGTGCTTTTAAGTGTGCCGCTTTTTGACGGCGGAGCAAAATATTGGGAATGGAAGAAAAATCTCTACGAAAGCCGCAGACAGAAAGAAAGCGTCCGGGCGACTTACGAGGGAATCAATAAGGAAATTAAAACAATCCACGACGGATATGTTAACCTGACCAAATCTTACCTTCATTTTAAAAAATTGCATGACCAGTATGCCAGGATGGCGACGATCAGCAAAAAAGCGCAGGAACTCGGCGAAAGAAGCCGCCTGGACATGCTGGAGCTTGATAAGGACGCGCTGGCCGTTGAGCGGGATTTAAAGATCACAGAGCAGATGCTGGCCGTTTATGAAAAGCAGATGCGGCTGGAACAGGATTATTATTCATTTCTGAGAGCGTATGATGGAAACAGGGCTTGTCGCGATTGAGGTCGTCTCTAAAATTCATTCCGTGAGCATGGATATGGCGGCGGTCAAACGCCGTTATTTCATTGAAACCGAATTGTCCAACGCCGAAGTCCTGCGTATTTTAAGGGATCACGGCATTCGTTCCAGATTAAAGAAGCTTAAAACTCTGGATGATCTCCTGAAGTATCCGACACCGTTGATCTTTCTTTCAACCAATCATGAATTCCATATTCTGATCGGTAAAAAAGAGGACAAAATATTTATCTTCGACTGTTCCGAAAAGAAGCCGAAAGAAATGACGCAGGAAGAATTCCTGCTTTTCTGGAACGGTCAGGCGATTGCCCTGTATCCGCGTTTCACCAAAACGGAATTCTTCCTGAATATGAAGTGGCTGTTTAAGGAATTTTTCAAGCACCGGCCGGTTTTCACCGCCATCATCACGGCGTCTTTTTTCATTCAGCTTTTCGGGCTGGTCACGCCGCTTTTCATTCAGGTGATTATCGACAAGGTTCTGGCCCATCACGCGCTCACGACACTTCAGGTGGTTGCCGGGGCGTTTATGGCCGTTTTAGTATTTGACACGATCATGAATCTGATGCGCAACTATCTGCTCTATCACACAGCCAATAAAGTAGATGCCAGTCTGGGGGCGAAGGTTTATCGCCATCTTTTGTCGCTGCCGTTCAGGTATTTCGAAATCCGCAAAGTGGGAAATATCATTGCCCGTGTACGCGAACTGGAAAATCTCCGCTCGTTTATGACGAATATTTCGCTGACGGTTTTGCTCGATACGGTGTTTTCCGTCGTTTTCATCGCGATTATGGTTTTGTACAGCGGTTATCTGACGCTGATTGTCATGGGATTCATTCTGGCCATCGCGCTCATTTCTGTTGTCGCCACGCCGATGATTAAAAGAAGGCTGGAGGAAAAGTTTCAAAAAGGCGCGGCCAATCAATCCTTCCTGGTGGAATCGATCACGGGCATTCAGACGGTCAAATCCCTGGCCATTGAAGGAAAGATGATTAAGGACTGGGAAAAAAGTCTGGGTGACTATATTTTGTCTGCTTTCAAATTGTCCAATTTGGGTAATGTGGCGGTGACGTCATCTCAAGCCCTTCAGAAGATGATGACGCTGGCGGTGATTTATTTCGGCGTGAGTCTGGTATTTGATAAAAGCATGAGTGTCGGACAGTTGATTGCTTTTCAGATGTTTGCCTCGCAACTGAGCGGGCCTATTTTAAGACTGGTGCATATGTGGCAGGATTTTCAGCAGGCGAAGCTTTCGCTTGAGCGCATCGGCGATATTATCAATACACCGCCGGAAGTGGTAGGCGGCGCGATTACGGTGAAAGAGCTTCAGGGGCAAATTGTTGCAAAGGACATTTCTTTTCGCTACGCGCCGGAAAGCCCGCTGGTTTTGGATCATGTCAGTTTCAATATCCAAGCCGGCATGATGGTGGGAATTGTCGGAAGAAGCGGGTCGGGTAAAAGCACGGTTGCCAAGCTCATTCAACGGCTTTATCTGCCGGTTGAAGGCGCGATGATGATCGATGGGGTGGATATCCGGCACATGGACCCGCTGTTTCTTAGATACCGCACGGGAATTGTTTTGCAGGAATGCTTCCTGTTCAGCGGGACGATCAGGGAGAATATTGCCATGGCCGCACCGGACGCGAGCATGGAGCGCATTCTGGAGGTTTCCCGCATTGCCGGCGCGCATGATTTCATTTCCGAAATGCCGCTGGGCTACGATACCTATGTCGAAGAGCGCGGATCGTCTTTGTCCGGCGGCCAGAAGCAGCGCATCGCCATTGCGCGTGCCTTGATTATGAATCCCAATATTCTGATATTCGATGAAGCCACAAGCGCCCTTGATTACGAATCCGAAAGGGTGATTCAGCAAAATCTCAATTTGATCCGGAAGGACCGAACAGTGATATTTATCGCGCATCGTCTTTCCGTCATGCGCGACTGCGATATGATTATTGTCATTGACCGGGGCAAAATCATTGAAACGGGCAATCACGTATCTTTGATGAAAAAAGACGGTCTCTATGCCTATCTCTATAATCAACAGGAGGAAAACCGACTGCGATGAAAAAACAGGATCACCACGATTTTAAACCGATCATTGCGGAAATTGAAGATCGCCCGACTAACCCGCTGGGAATGCTGTTTTTGTGGACGATTATCGCTCTCATGGTTGTAACGGTTCTGGGGTTGATCTTCCTGAAGGTAGATGTTGTCGTCACGGCACGCGGCAAGATTATTCCAGTTGGCGATGTGAAAGTGGTTCAGCCCCTGGAAACGGGCGTGATCACGAAGATTCATGTGAAGGAAGGCGACTATGTAAAACAGGGATCTGTTTTGCTGGAAATTGATCCTTCGGTGGATACAGCCGATCTGGAAGGCAAAGAACAGAATCTGGAATATTCCCGGATGTCCTTGGATCGAATCAATGCCGTATTTGCCGACAAAAAATATCATCCAGGCGGTAAAGGTCAATCTTCCGAAGTGATCCGGGCGCAGCAGGCACATTTCCAGGCGCAGAGAAATGCGTTGAAATCCTTGCAGGAAGAGATTGCCGGCCTCGACAGGGTGCTTATGATGACGCTGGAGGATGAAAGAAGGCAAAAAGATCTGGTGGATATCGGTGCATTGGCTGAAAATCGATATCGGGATAAAGTCAAAGAGCGTATGAATCTCGAAAGAGAACGCGATTCAAAAGTGGGTCAGGTGGCGCAACAAAAAGAGAGGCTGCTTGCAGAGTATTCCACCAATGTTCAAGGAAAAAATTCACTGCAGGCAGAAGTCAGCAGTTTAAAATTCAAGCAGGATAAAAGATTTATCATCGCGCCGGTTTCGGGTTATGTTCATTTGCTGCCGGTCAAGACGGTCGGGGCTGTTGTCACAACTGCGCAACCCGTTGTGGGTATCGTGCCTGAAGATATGCCGCTGGAGGTGAATGCCATTGTGATGAATAAAGACATCGGTTATATCAAGGAAGGGCAGGTTTGCATTGTCAAGGTGGATACCTTTGATTTCCAGAAATACGGGACGATTGAAGGAGAGATTCTGACTGTCAATCCCTATAGCATGGATGAAAAAGAAAATAAGGAAAAAACGAATGAACTGGAAAGTGAATCGGGCGGATATCCCATAAAAGTAAAAATGCTTGCGGAAGTTCTAAAAACAAAGAATGGTGTTGAGTATAAAGTTAAACCCGGCATGTCGGTAACAGCGGAAGTCAATGTCGGCAAACGCAGGGTCATCGAATTTTTTCTTTTCCCCATCATCCGCTATCTGGATGAGGGGCTGAAGGTCAGATAAACTCAAATTTTAAAAGGAGGTATTTATCCCATGGTAAAAAATATGCAGGATGGTGAAGACCACAGCGATAAGGGAGGCCAAAACCCTAATCATCCCCAGCCAAAACAGATCCGGTTCGTCGAGGAGAATGTAAAGACGCTCTATTCCAATGTCTTCAACATCGGGTTCGGATCGGAAGAAGTTGTTTTTCTTTTCGGGAATCACTCGCTTGATCCCAACGTGGTGAAAATTGAATCGAAGATGGCCGTGTCCCATAAAACGGCCAAACGCCTCGCTTTGACACTGGGAAATTTGATCAGGCGGTATGAGGCGATCCACGGCGAACTGGACATCTCGGTGCCGAAGAATCCCGAGGAAAAACCGAATATCCAGTAAAATGAAAATCCTTTTTCTGCATTCAAACTTTCCCGCGCAATTTCGTCATCTTGCGGCGGCGCTGTCCCGACAAAAAGATAATCGGGTGCTGTTTGCCACGGCGCGCGGGGAAGGGCAGATGCCCGGCGTTTACAAAATACTTTATACGACGGCTCGAAAGCCGAATAAAGACACGCATCATTACGTCAAGTCCCTGGAAGAAGCCGTGCTTCAGGGACAGGCCGTTTATCGCGAGCTCGATAAACTCAAAAAAGAAGGCTTTTACCCGGATGTCGTCTATGGACATTCCGGGTGGGGGGCACCTTTGTTCATCAAGGATATCTTCCCGAAATCACGCCTGCTTTGTTATTTTGAATGGTTTTACCGGTCATCCGGATCAGATGTGGGATTTGATCCGGATGAACCTGTCACAGCGGATGACTGTTTGCGTATCCGGATAAAAAACACACCGATCCTGGCGGACTTGTACGCCTGTGACGCGGGTTTATCGCCTACTGCCTGGCAGATGTCGCAGTTTCCCATAGAATATCGTCATAAAATCAAAGTACTGCACGACGGCGTCGACACGTCATATTTTTCGCCGCGAAAAGAAGAAAGACTTGTTGTCCCGGAAATTAAACTGGATCTTTCCGAAGCAGGAGAGATAGTGACCTATGTCAGCCGGGGGCTTGAACCGTACAGGGGGTTTCCCCAGTTTATGGAAGCCGCATCGTTCATTCTCGAAAAAAGAAAAAAATGCCATATCGTGGTCGTTGGAGAAGACCGCGTGGCATACGGCAAACGCCTGCCGGACGGAGAAACCTACAAGCAGGCTTTGCTTAAACGATACGATTTCGATATGTCCCGACTGCACTTCACGGGCCGGTTGCCTTATGCTCAGTATTTAAAAGTTTTGAGGACATCATCGGCACACGTCTATCTGACAAGACCCTTTGTCTTGTCCTGGTCCATGTTGGAGGCCATGTCAGCCGGATGTGTAATCGTCGCTTCAAATACGCAGCCTGTTGCCGAAGTGATTCAAAACGGCCAAAACGGTCTTTTAGTAGATTTCTTCGATGTAAAAGAAATTGCAGGTCGTGTCGAAGAGGCATTGGATGACCCAGACCGTATGCTGGAAATCCGGCAAAACGCCCGGCAAACCATATTGAATAAATATGATCTGGCTGATATTCTCCCGCAGCATCTTGACTGGATCCGAAACGACTGCGTCATATCCGATGCCAACAAAAAACAGGCCTCATGACCGGTAAAACATGAAATTCAAGGCAGAAATACAAGGCGAACTGGCCTTACACTAATCGGACTTACGCTGCCTTTTCATTTTTTCTTTGTTTTCAGATTTCCGTATTCATTATAATCAACCAGTTTCCGTGGACCATGAAAAATGGCTAGAGAACCATCAGTGTAGAGATGAACCTCAACTTTAACTCTGGCATAGTAGCAAAGATACTGATCTGGTCAAGTAAAAGCGGACACCCGGTTAAGCCGCTTTCTCCGTTGCCTCAGCGCTTGATGCTGGTGCATTTTTTTTCCGAGGATTTTGTTCCTCGCACTTTTTTTGCTTTCTTTATCCCTTCAGTCTCCGTATCTCTTGCCAACATTAAAAATATCCTACATTGTCTTCACATGACGGTAAGCCCCCCGGACAAACAACGCCCGAAACCGGGGGGCTTACTTGGTCAAAATAAAGTCGCAGATTCAGGATTTCCAAACACTTTATGTCGTCCTAGTGAAGATTCGGAATTATCCAATCCAATCCTAATCTGGTGAGGGTCTTTTCCGTTGGAATTCCTTTAGGATCCCAGCCTCGAGCCTGATAATATTCCTTGATGTGGACAGCAACATTCGGAACTTGTCCTTTTGCAAGGCCTTCACTGAAGGGCTCCAATAGACGGGAAGGCAGATGGTCGTCCTCAGCAGTTATTCCTTCGCGGAGATTGAAAGCTCTCTGTAGATTGCTTATTCTCTCTCCTATTTCCCAAATATCTTTTACTGTAACGTATTCCCCCGTGAGCGGCTCCAGGGCCTCCGCCATTTTTGAGAACATTCCAAACATAGCTACCGATATGGCGCAGAAAATGCAAAGCCCTAATGATTCGATTATATTTGATGCATCCTGTGCCGCTTTTGCAGCCAGTCCTTTTTCCTTTTGGTTGAATCTGGTAGACCTGTTTGGAACGCCAGCATCAATCATGGCTATACCTTGATCAAATAACATGGAGGGGCCGCGTAAATGACAAGCACCTCTCGAAGACGTTGCATAATTGACTCCGAAGGAAAACAAAGATCTGGGATCATGCATAGGAACCTCCATCCCCTTCACGTGGATGGCATACCCTTTGTCGGAGAGCCCTAATTTTTCGGCTGTCCTTTTGACACCCTCTCCTAATAATTCGCCAATTCCTTTTCTCTCGCCTATCATCTTGATCAGTTCAATGATAACGTCTGCATTTCCCCAGATGGGCTCTATGCCACCTAATTGCTCCGAGGTGATATGTCCACGTTCGTAAGCTTCCATGATAAATGAGATTGTAACCCCCGTCGATATTGTGTCTATTCCATAACGGCTGCACAGGTCATTGGATTTGATTACCGACTCGACATTATTGTTTAAGCAGTTCGAGCCCAAGGCTGCCAGTGTTTCATACTGGGGAGCAGGCCCCAGATTCACTTTGTAAGGACCATCCGGCACTTCTGTAAACTTTGAACAACGAACCGGACACGCAAAGCAGGTCGGTGGCATTTCTTTGAAATATGATTTTGCCGCCATCTTCATGCCGTCCAGATCCTTGGATTGCTCCCACATGCCCAACTGAAAATTTTTCGTCGGCACGTCTCCGCTTTCGAATTCCCTTGAAATTGCTAATGTCGTGCCCATTATTTTGTAAGGATACACGGCAATGCTGGTGTTGATGGCATCAACACCCTCCCGGATACGCTCCTTGAATTCTTTGTTCCGTGCCACCTCGATTTTTTTTGTACCGGACACGCTGATGCCTTTAAGATTTTTCGAACCCATCACGGCACCGGATCCGCCTCTGCCTGTAAATCTTCCCATATCAACCATCATACAGGCGGTCCTCACGCGTTTCTCTCCGGCCGGTCCAATGAGTACGGTGCTTATATTTTTCCTCTCAAGTTTCTTTTCTATTTGTTCTTTGCTTTCGAAGGTATCCAATCCCCAGACAGATGAGGCATCGATAAAATCTACCTTTTCATCCTGAATATCTATCAATACAGGTTTTTTTGACGATCCCTCAATAATCAGAGCATCATATCCTGCCATCCTGAGCCTTGTGCCGAAAAATCCTGCCGACGATGATCCAAGCCATATCCCGGTTAACGGTGACTTTGTTACTACATTGAAGCGAGTCCCCCCGGGATACCCGGTACCTGTAAGCACACCTGGCGCAAATATAAGCTTGTTATCTGCGGAAAAGGGATCAGTATTCTGGGGGACTTCATCATATAGTATCTTTGTCGCTATTCCCACACCACCCAAATATTGTTTAATGATTTGAGGGTCAATGGTTTCCTCGGAAGAAACCTGGTTGCTTAAATTTACTCTCAATATCTTTCCCATATACCCTTTCATCTTATGACCTCCTTATTTAATTGCCGAGTTTCGTTGTCCAGATTTGATCTCCATTGAGCGCATTTAGATAAAGTCCATAAGCCTCAAAGGGCCCCATACATCTTGGGTTGAACATGCAGAGAGGAACATAGTCTCTAATGATTATTTCCGCAAAACCGAAAAGCTCATCTTCTTTTATACCGAATTCCTTGATATTTTTTGGGATTTCCAACTCATCAAGAAATCTTACGACTTCCTCAATCGCTTTTAGACTTGCCTTTTTAGGTGAAAGGCCGCTGGTTTCCAGCCCCATAAGTTCAGCTATGTTGGCATATTTTTCCGGAACTTCTTCGGCGTTAAATGTCATGGTATACGGCATGAATACGGCATTGGCAGTTCCATGCGGCACGTTATGATGTGTGGTAAGCGGGTACGCAATGGCGTGGTTAATCCCCAACCCGGATGCGGACATTGCCATGCCCGCAAACGTGCTTCCAAATGCCATCTGTGTCCTTGCTTTCATATTTCTTCCATCCTTGGTTGCCGGCAGAAGCCCCTTGCTGATCAATCGAATTGCCTGAGCCGCCAGAGCCTCGGAATAAGGATTAGCATTCTTGGTGACATAACTCTCTACGGCATGGGTAAGGGCATCAAAGCCTGATGCGGCTGTTAATTTTGCAGGGCAACCCATCATCATGATAGGATCTATGAAAGCCACCAGAGGAATCACATCATAATTATAAATTTGCGTCTTCTTATGTGCTTCATGGTCTGAAAATACGGCGCCAAAACTCAGTTCGCTCCCTGTGCCGGCAGTTGTCGGAACAAGAATTAGCGGAAGGGGTTTTTCCGGAACGGGCAGAAACATTCCGAGATAATCGTTTACCTTGCCGGGATTCGTCGCCATAAGCGCGATTCCCTTGGCCACGTCAAGCGGGCTGCCTCCGCCAATCCCGATGACTATATCGAAGCCTTCTTTTTTGGCCATCTCAATACCGAGTTCGACATTCGCTATGGTGGGATTCGGCTCAACGTCGTCAAAAATATCAAATTTAATACCTGCGAGTTCAAGAGATTCAATGGCAGGCTGTAAAGCACCAAGTTCTCTTAGTACTTTGTCGGTCACCAACAGGGCCTTTATAATACTCCCCAAAAACTG
>DDWS01000037.1:2218-23688 GCA_002347685.1 Syntrophaceae bacterium UBA2280 | reverse complement strand
ACAAATCATTTGCTCCTTACAAGCAATTTATATTTCCTTGACACATAATATCTATCTTCTTATACTCTTTTACGTAAGATGCAATATCCTATAAAAATAATTTATTATAGTGTGGTCGGCAGGACGATTAAAAAAATGGAAGAAGACTGCTATTTCAATATCCGATTTTAATTTTATAACACCTCTGGATAAAGTTAAGGAGTATTTTGGATAATACCCTGCCCCTCATAAGCGTAATTGTTCCGGTGTACAATACAGAAGCTTACCTGATCCGCTGTCTTGACTCCATTATAGTGCAAACCTACTGCAATCTTGAAATCATTATTATAAATGACGGTTCGTCCGACCGCTGCCCTGTCATTGCCGAAGAATATGCTAAAAAAGATCGCCGAATTTGTTTAGTTCATCAGGAGAATGCAGGCGTATCAGAATCACGGAATGCAGGGATGCGTCTTTCGCACGGCAGTTATTTAAGCTTTATTGATTCGGATGATTTTATTGATCCTGATTATTACGAAACGCTTTACCACATTTTATGCTCAAGTAATGCGGACGTTTCAATATGCGATAATCGGACTATCAATTTTTCAGTCGTGCGTCCGTTATCGCAGGATTTTCCTGAAGGCGTTACCCTGTTCTCAGGCAATGAAGCACTCACAGAGCTTGTAAACGACAAGTGGCTTCGCAATTACGCATGGGCTAAATTATTCAAAAAAGAACTTTTTCACGACATTGAATTTCCGAAAGACAGAACATTTGAAGATATGGCCATAATGCATGAAATATTTTACCGCGCAAAAACGATAGTGATAACAAATGAAATAAAATACAATTATACATTACGAAAAGATGCCCTTTCGAGTTCTATGACCATTTGTAATCAATATCATCGCTTTCTTACGCATATCGAGCGTGTTTCGTTTTTTGAAAACGTAAACCGCAGAGATCTTGCACTGAAAGAAATCATTGAGGCACTTCATTCCGCAATGAATACCGTTCCACTGACCGTTTTTCATTTTACTACACACCAGGAAAAGGAATATCTTCGTGCCATAAAAACGTGGATGGCTCATTACAAAGATAAATTAAATACACTACCTTACGAGACTGCTTCAGAAGCAAAAACAATACAGCGTTTTTTAACTTCGCATACTTTCTTTATGGTAAGGTCTTCCTCGAAAGATGTATACATCAGAATGAAGAGTTTTATAAAACAACTTTTACCGGCTAAACTGGTTGAGTTATTATTACGGCATAATCTGTTATTAAAAAATCGGGAGGCGCCTGATGGGTGCAACACCAGATGAGATATCTTTGATTCAGACCAGCATTCCGATTGCCCTGGCCACAGATGAAAATTACGCCATGCCCACTGCTGTAGCAATGACTTCCATACTGGAAAACGCCGCAAAAAATACCTTTTATGATTTTTATATTCTAGTGCCTGGCGATTTTTCTACACGGACTGCCCAAAAGATGGCTCTTATAAAAGTTGCGTATCACCATTGTAATATCCATTTTATTGATATGAAGGATAGTTTCTCCGATACCTTGATGCGTCTAAGCCATATAACAAGGCCTACCTGTTACCGTCTTCTGCTGGGCGAGATCCTTCTGCAATACGAAAAATGCATTTATCTTGACAGCGATATCATCGTTTGCGCTGATCTTACAGAGCTTATTTCCACAGATTTGGAAGGTTACTATCTCGGCGGGATCAAAGACGTTGATTTCAATGATCCGTTTCAGAATCATGACGAACGATATAGGGAAACAGGTCTCTCCTCAGAGAACGGCTATATCAATGCAGGCGTATTGCTGATGAATCTGAAAAAGATTCGCGAAGATGGAATGACCGAAATCTTTCTCAGGGAGATCAAAAAAGGATATCTATTCCAGGACCAGGATGTTCTGAATATCACATGCCTGAATAAGATAAGACATCTTCCGGTCAAATATAATCTGATGAGCTATCTATTTCTATTCCCGGATAGAAGGCCTTATCTGATTTATGCGAAAGACGAATTCGATGAGGGGGAAAAAAATCCCGTGATCATCCATTATGCTGCTCATTTGAAACCGTGGCTATATTACGGCCTGAAATTTAATGCTGCATGGTACAGATATTTCATTATATCGGTTTTTAAATCGCAAAAGC
The DNA here is from genome assembly GCA_002347685.1 of Syntrophaceae bacterium UBA2280. Classification (GTDB taxonomy): domain Bacteria; phylum Desulfobacterota; class Syntrophia; order Syntrophales; family Smithellaceae; genus UBA8904. The sequence continues at coordinate 21,530 of DDWS01000037.1, read as the reverse complement.
TTAAAAGGAGAAACGGTAAATTTAAAATTATCTATGATCATATTTTATGCAAAATGAATAATATCATCAGGCTGATAAAGATATTCTTAAGATATTGGAAAACGCAAGGCCTGCTCTTTGCCTTGCGAAAATTAAGTAATAAAGCTTAGCCAAAGTTATTCAATTCCTTTTTGATGCAAAAAGAAAATAGGGGACGGTTCTATTTATAGATGAGATTGCCACGCAGCCGGGGAGGCCGCTCGCAATGACCTGTGTGGTTTCTTCGCGTTGTAGAGAACGTACTTCAAAATATCAACCTAACTTTTCTTCTCTCTTCTCCTAGGACCGTCTTTACATTCATTGCAGAGAAACCGCCATCCAACGTCACTTCAACGCGTAGTACTGTTTCCCCCGCCGGATGTGCGATGCGGTAAATTCGGGGGACATCCATGATAAGAAATGTCAAGGAGAAAGGAGATTTTCCTTGACCTTCCCGGATGCCGCCGGTGGTTAAATTGAACTCCTTTTTCCCGTCCAATCTTTTTCATTCATTCCAATGGGTCAGCCTATGATCAGGCGACCAGACATCCATTTACGGTATCAGGTCATAAATGCCATAGGGCCTTCGGTTTGATCCGGCTAATGGTACTTGCCCGAATTCCCTCACGGAATTCCATATAAAAATTACAGTACAAACGGAATAAAACGTTTTGTTTTTTGCATGTAGGCCAGGTACGCTACACCAAAATACTGCAAACACTCCTCTTCCTCTCGTTTTGCCGTCAAAAACAACAGGATGCTTGCTGTCATTACCAGTACTGTTCCTATCCATGAAAACTGCTTAAGATAAGCAGCCCAGGCTAAAAAAAGCAAGGTGGCATACATTGGATGACGGATGTAGCGAAAAGCACCACTGCTTATCAAGACGGTGGTTTTTTCAAAATCAAACAAATCTTTATCGGTGCGTGCATTGCTGCTTGGTTTACCGAAGTTTTTAAGCTGCCGTACGGCATGAATCGGCAGCCAGGATGTGACCAAGAGCAGAAGCCAGGATATTAATTGATTTGAGGCCAGTGGATCAAGGCTCCAGACACGCAGATTGAGAAGTACCAGTGCCAGTATGCATTCCCAAACAAAAAAGCGATAAAATCCGTGAGAGTTGGGATGCTGCAGGGCATTGCGTGACACCCAGACTAAAGCGATAGAAATCACTATAAAAATAATTAACTCAAGTTGCATGGTGTACCATTTTTAAAATTATTTGCGCTGGAATAGGGGGCAAATCCATATTCTTGACATTTGATCCAAACGCTTCTGGAAAACATGAGGAAATAGGGGAACATTATAGGATGTCCCTCCTGGTCTTAAAGGTTCGCCGTCTTTAGTCTTTGACCCGAGCCTCGCCGGAACCCTCGCGATAGGGCTTGTAGCGTACCGTCATCACGGCCGCGTCTTCTGATTCGGCATCCGTGAGGCTTTTATCCCGAAGCCTCGTGGGTTTTGCACTCAGCGGCTTATCCTCGCCGTCTTCGGCCTGAAAAGCCTGGATGCCTTGCGATCCGGCGGGTGTCAAGACTTCGCGCTTGTGCGACACGGAAGCGGCGCTTGCGACGGAAACCGCCGTGAAAAGGATCACCAGCGCCAGGGCGCTTTTGTGAAACAGGGAATGCAGCATAATCATCCTCCATAGATCAATCGGCGTAAAGGGTTGTCAACACCAGCGATTCGATATCGACATCATAAAAAAAGGATTCCGGTCCGGAACTCCAAACGATTCGGATATTATATAGCCCCGGATCCAGATCCAACATTTCCAGCCTTCCACCCGGCCCGACAGGCTGAAAGATTTGATTGTAGCCCCAGGTGGGCGCGTCGGCTGGCACGACATAGATAGCTATAATGCTGGCCGTCTCGGTTTGGTTGAAGATCTCCATCGAACCTGAAAAACTGGAATTGTAAACGTTGAGCACAATGGTTAGATTCGACCGGACAGGGAGGTCGTAGGCATAGGCATAATAGGTGCTGAAAAAACCGGTCGCCCGGATCATCGCGTCGTAATCATTCGGTGTGATATACGAAAACACAACATAATCATCCGGATACACCAGCCTGTCCAGCCGGTTGGATCCCCAGTACGACTGATCGGTTCTGGCCAGGTAGAAGGCGTCAATCGTCGCGTCACTTCGATTATTGAGCTCGACGCTGCCCGTCAGCCAGGGCGGATCAATCTCAATGTAGCAGCCCGCCACGGACAAAAAGAGAAGCACAAGCAACACCAGCTTCACCATCCGCATATTCTTCATAGACCAACCCCAATCGACTAAATTCAAGCTGTCTTTTTTCTCAATGGCCTGGCACTGCCATTGACCAGTTTAATAGATCATAAAGGGGGGGAAGGAAAAAGGCAATGGGAAATTGGGGAAACGGCTTGTTTTCAGTTTTAGGTTTTAATTGCATGGGGACCGGTTTCAGCTCAAGATTAGCGGACAAATCTTTATTCTTGATATTTGATCCAAACGCTTCTGGAAAATAGGTCATTCATAAGATAGCGAAATGATGATTGGAGGATGGAAAATGATATTTCAAGACCTGAATCCAATTCTTGCCCTGGCCTCGTCATCCCTCGGATGACCCTATTGTTTTACTTTACTTGACATGCAGAGATCCGCTTCTTATACTTCGATTATAATAGGCGATACAACTTGCAGAGCATTTCGACTTGCGACTGATAGACGATAATCGATGACAACTTTTCGGGGAGATTGCTATGAAGAAGTGTTGGTTTTACCAGTGGGCTGTTTTTGTGTTGATGGCCGGCGTTTTCGCAAACGTTTCCGGTTGTGGCGGTTCCGGTGATTCGGTCATTTATTCAGCTCCGGAAAGCACCCGGTCCTGGAAGATGGGCTTTTATTACACGCCACCCCGATTCGGAGATGTTGCGCTGGCTTTGGAAAATATTGATCGATTCAGTGCCCGGGCCGAAGTTGTCATGATCCATGAGGAACTGCCGTGGGATCTCCTGCTCGATGGAGCTACAACCATGGACGACATTCTCGATACGAAGCGAGACCTGATTGCCTATCTCAAAAGCAAGGGGCTGAACATCTACTTTATGGCAGACCTCACTGACGGCCTTTCCCGCGGCGAGGAGCCGTCGGCGCTGAGGCGTCTGGGACGGAGCATCGCGGAAGTCACCGTGCAGCAGCGTTACCGGGACTATGTGCTGGGATTTGTGACCCGCTTCGAGCCCGAATATGTGGGTCTGACGGCAGAGACCAATCTGGTTCGTCTGGCGGCCGAGCCGGCAGTGTATGCCGCCATGGTGCAGGCAGCCAACGCGGCGGCGGCCGATCTGGTATCAGCCGGTGTAACAACACCGTTGTCCATCAGCGTCCAGGTGGAAACGGCATGGGGTGTTCTGGGCGGGAACGGAACATACGAAGGCATCGAACAGGACCTTGTGGATTTTCCGTTTGTCCAGTTGCTGGGGTTGTCTTCCTACCCGTATTTCGGGTATTCCACACCTGAAAATATTCCTGACGCCTATTACAGTCGTCTGCTGAGCGGACGGTCTCTGCCGGTCGTCATCTGTGAAGGGGGATGGGCGTCTGTAAGCGCCGGTTCTTTTGTATCATCACCGCAACTTCAGGCCAGATACATTCGCCGCCAGGCCGATCTGCTCGACAGTGTCCAGGCCAGAGCTGTTATACAGACCCTGTTTACAGACATCGACTTAAGTTCCGTACCCGAGCCTTATCCAGACAATCTCCCGCTTTTTACGTCTCTGGGGTTGATGGTGCTCGAGGGTAACACGTTTCTGGCCAAACCGGCTCTGGCTGTATGGGATGAATTGTATGCCCGTTCTCTGGAGTGAGAGTAGCTTTGTCCTGCTCACAAAAAACAATAGGCAGAAGATCAATCTGGCCACCAAGCGGCACGCCCTTAAGTTGTGAAGTTACGCCAATACATACAGATCTGCCCCTATGTCATCCCTGCAAGACCCTGTGGAAGTCACCCCCATATCAATCATGTTCAGGCGGTTACAATCCGGTCTTTCCCTCTGGTTTTTGCTTCATAGAGCGCTTCATCTGCGCGTTTAAACAAGGAAGACGCTGTCTCATTGGGAGTCATCTGCGATATGCCTATACTGATGGTCCAAGGTATCTCGAGATCTACTTTGGGCTTAAAGCGTAATGCTTTGAAGGTGTTTGATATCCTCATGGCCACCATCCTGCCGTCATTGATATCTGTGCCGGGCATGATCACAACAAATTCTTCCCCGCCATAGCGACAAGCCCAATCATTCGTTCGGATGGATGATAGAATAGTCTGTCCGACAGATGTAATAAGGCGGTCGCCTTCCTGATGTCCATGAGTGTCATTATATTTTTTCATGTCATCAATGTCGATGACCAACAGGGTTAAAGGCTGCGCCATAAAGTGGGATTTTTCGATCTGCCGGGGCAGGAGACGGTCATAATAGCGCCGGTTATACAAGCCACTCAACTTATCAATGGTAGCCTCACTTGACAATATGATTGTTTCGGATTGCAGTAAATCTCTTTCATCCTGCAATATGCGGATTCGATGTGCCAGGGCCATTGACAAAAGGATGGATTCCAGGGCCCCTGCGATCAGCATGGCATAGAAAGTGATTGCATTCGCGGGAAGCCAGCCCATGCCCCTCAAGAGGAAAATTGCGGCGCCAAAGGCCATGATCGACCAGCCAATAATGAAAAAGAAAGCCGGCCTGTACCCTTTCAGGGCAACCGTGATGCCGGTGGAGAGCACCAGAATGGTTAAAAGGAGGGCAATAATGTGAATGAGCGTATTTGCATAAAAAGAGAATCCTGCCCAGGCGAGTATTGCAGTTGTGCATGCAGCGGCCATGATGGTGTTCAACAGCCAGTAATGGGCGGGAGCGTTTTGTTTGGTGAAATTAAACTCCCGGGCAAAAAGGGCCGCCATGAAAACCATGATGCTGCCCGATTGGACGAGATTGTTGAGCAACCAATTACCTGCGTTAACATTTAATATACGTCCGGTGCCAGTCAGAGTGATTTGATAAATCATCTGGAAAAACATATAGAGAACATAAATGAGATAGTGACGATCCTTTAGAAAGATGCTCAAACTAGTATTATAAAGAGTCATGGCTAAAATAATGCCCAGGCATGCGAATACCAGCATAATTAAGAACCAGCTTTGATGCTGAAAAGACTGCATGTCGTATAATTGCATTTGAAAAGACATGGTATATGGCGTTTTGACGCGAACATAGATATATTGGGAGTAATCACTGGATCGCGACATAGTAAAAGCCGGCATCATGAAACCAGCGTCCTGTTTCGGTCCTTTCATATTCCAGCCGCCGGACATTTCTCTGTATTCAATACGATTATTATTCTTAACCGGAAGGTACAATGACACCTCTTTGAGAGTAGCGCTATTACATAGTAGAATCAGGTTTTCGGACAGGTCAATGTCACCGGCTAAACGGAATCTAAGCCAATAGGTCGAACGTGTCATGCCGAGACTGATGTTGGCACTTGCATTCGGTCTGAATCTGGTCGTTGAGGGTTCCATTGTAACCTCATTGATCGTTAAAAGGCCTTGCGGATCTTCAAGAATCTCCGTGTACTGACCCAAAGAGATTTTTGAAAACCGGTCATCGAGCCGTATGTTCGCAGATGCGGGATTTGCTGCTGAAAGCGTCAGGCAGCCGGATATCCCGATGAGAACGATATTGAAGAAGATTGCAATAATGGCGTACGATTTATTTTTCATAATTGAAAGGTATTTAAAACTTCTCCCCGCATCGGTCAAGAGAATATCAGGGGACGTCTCTCAGAATAAACGGGGACGGTTTCCCCACTGTCCCCCAGTAATCAGGAAAAAGTGAGCCACAGCATCAAGGCGATGGTGGAGGCGCATAATGCCGCAAGCGCCATACCTCTCGCAACATACAACCAAACCGGGTAAATAGGCTCGCCCGTAAATGATCCTCTCAACACGTTTCGGGAAAGACCTCACCAAACAAATAGCCGCCACAGCCAATACCGGCCAAACAAACGAAAATAGCGCTCAATGTTCTGCCATGAATGATGCATATTTCTATCATTTGCGACTGTGTCAATTTTCGAAGAGCGTTTCTAAATATATTACTGGACCTTATCCCCATTCTTCTGTACTAAAAAGTCAGAAGAGCCAAAAAACCAATTCTCTGAAGCGAGCCCGATTAAGGGCGTTGAGGCAAACTGACTCGGGAGGGACAATATAGAGCCGCTCACTGTCTTTAAAATCTGGATAAGGGATGATGGGCTTTGCCGCAAGCGGCAAATGCCGGATACTGATAGCGATGAGATTCAAGGTCCAACAAAAAGATGAGCACCACAGAAAGAATACCCGTACGCCTGTACCGTCATGCACACGCGTGCGTTTGAAAGATATGTAAAATCTACATTGCCAATATTTTTGCTCTTTTAAGATTATATTTTTCTCTTGACGGGAACATTATAGGATGTCCCCATTGCCCGCCCCGATCAATCTTGAAGAAAGGATACCTGACGATCATATTTTGAGAAAGATGCGAGGCCTGATTGATTTTGATTTAATCTACAAGGAGATACCATGTCAAAACCTCCAGCTTCACCCAAGGTTATCGAGACTGTAAGGGAGTCCATCCTCAAGGAGGCCCTGGCCATTATCAACCAGTACGGCTATGATGACCTGAGCATGCGCAAGCTAGCCTCGCGTCTTGGGTTTTCGGCCAAAACCATTTACAATTACTATTCCAACAAAGACGAAATCTATCTGATGGCCCTGATCAGGGGATTCGAGGCGCTCACCGGCGAATTCCAAACCGCCTATGCATCTTCCAAAAACCCGCTGAAAAAATTGGAGGCCGTCTTACGCGCCTATGTCCGATGGGGAATCGAGAACAAGCATTATTACAATATTATGTTTATCATGAACACCCCCAAGTATTCCGATTACACGGGTACAAAAATGGAAGCCATCGCCGACCGGCAAAACAAGATGGGGCTGCAACTGCCGCACATCGGAGCAACGATTCTAAAGGAGGTCGCAGCCTATAATGGAAGCATCCGGCCCGATGAGATTCCATTTCGTCTTCTGCATATCTGGAGTACGCTCCACGGCATGGTGTCGCTCTATATCAGCCGGGTTACGCTCGAAGTAGGAGACCTTCAAGAGGTGATGGACAGGATTCTGCGGGAGGTGATGAGACCTTTTAAAACGAAACAAAGATCCCGGTAGGTCTGCTTGACTTATAAGGTCAACGGTGTTACTTTTATTCCGTAAACAGCCGGACAGAAGTGCCGTTACCGGACACAGGTCACATGTTCGGAGACCTGGTAATCAAAACCCCGGAGAAGAAAGAGCACACCGAAAGATCGGCGCGTTTCGCAGTAAAAGGTTGACCCGATAATGCTCACACCATGCCATCGGAAAGCGTTTCCGGGATTTGTTCATACCGAATAAAAACAGAACATCCGGAGTTTTTACAGGGGATGGAAATCAAAAATATTTCCGGATTACCGGCCGAAAAAATTGACACCCTGCTGTTCGATCTTGATGGAACCATCATCGATATGAACAGGCGTGCCGAGATTATTTTTTACTTTCGTGCCGTCAGGCGCTTCAAACCCTACTTCAGTCCTGTATCTTTCTTTATTTCCTTCCGGAAATCCATTCGCGCCATCTTGGACAATCACACCGAGCGTTTGAACTACGATGTGTTCATCGAAAACATGGCCCGGTTCGGACGGACCACACCGCAGGCAATCGACGCATTGACAGCCGAACTGATTGAACAGGATTTTCAGCCTCTCCAACCTTTTTTCAGGCCGGTGCCCGGCGCGAGAGAGGCCGTCCATCTGGCGAATGAACTGGGCTACCGGCTTGTGCTCGTCACCAATCCCGTCTTTCCGATGACAACGGTCCTGTGCCGGCTGAAGTGGGCCGGACTGATGCCCGACAATTTCCTGTTCATGACCCATTCTCAAAATATGAATCGATGCAAACCCGGCCTGGAATTCTACGACAGATTATTAATGCGCCTGTCCCTGACGCCGGAGCGCTGCCTGATGATCGGCAATACGGATGAGGACCTTCCCGCCCATGATATCGGCATTCTGACATTTCTGGTGGAAACTGCTCTATCGAAAAAATCGATCCGAAATCTCATCTCCGACAAACGGCTCGACGCACGGGGCCCTTATGCGGATTTAATCAACTGGATGAAGAACGGGCGGCGTAAAGCAGTCTGATGTTATGAACATTTTTTCACCAAGACAGATAAAAGAAGGAGCGCGAAATGATGAAGACACAATACCTGATGGCCATTGACGTGGGAGGAGGTTCCGGACGATGCCTGCTGCTCGATCCCGAAACAGGAGCAATCGAGACCGCAAAGCGAAGCTGGATCCATCCCGCCGCACCCGGCACCAGCGGTCTGGGATTCTCTCTGAATACCAATAACATTCTGAAAAAGATCGGCGAGGCCTCCCGCGAGGTCCTGGCCCGGGCGGGAGCCGCGCCAAATCAGATTGCCGGAATCGCCGTAAGCGGCATGCGCAATACGACGGTTGTTCTGGACAATCAACACAACGTCCTTCTGGCAACCCCCAATCGCGACGCCCGCGCGCTCGGCGAGGGGCTTGTCCTGGGAATGGAGCGGGGCCCGGAAGTTCATGCGGTCACGGGCCATTGGCCGACGCCCCTGTTTCTCGGCACACGTCTTCTCTGGATGAAGAACAACGCCCCTGATCTTTTTGGCCGCGCATCGCTTGCCCTGTCGGCAACAGACTGGCTGGCCTTTATTCTCACGGGCCGGGTGGCGGCCGAACGTTCCCAGGCGGGCGAGTCGCTCCTCTTCGATTTGAAGCGCCGCGAATGGGCGTTTGATCTTATCGATTCCCTCGGCCTGCCCCGATCGCTCTTCCCGGAGCCTATGGATTCCGGCGCCCGCCTTGGCACGCTCACCCGCGAGGCAGCCGATCTTCTCGGTCTGGTTCCCGGCATCCCCGTTGCCACGGGAGGCGCCGATACCCAGTGCGGGCTTCTGGGCGCGGGCGCAGTTCAGGACGGCGACTTGGCCGTCATCGCCGGAACAACCATGCCCCTGCAGCTGGTAACCGATGAGCTGATTCTGGATCCCTCAGGAAAGCTCTGGAGCGGTCAGCATGTGATACCCGGCCGGTTTGTGCTGGAGAGTAACGGGATGGTGACCGGAGACGTCCTCGACTGGTTCGCCTGTCTGCTCTATCCGGATTCACCCGATGCCATTCTGGGCCTTTGTGCGGAAGCGGCCAAATCCATCCCGGGCGCAGCCAATATTTTTTCCACGTTCGGCGTTGCTGTGTTCGACGGCAGGGCTCTGGGATTCCCGATCGGCAACCTCACCTTCTCTCACATGATCACGGGCGACGCAGCGAAAAGCCGCAGGCACATTGCCCGCGCCCTGGTTGAAGGGATTGCTTTTTCCGTGCGTGCCAACCTCGAACAGATCCAGGAGGTCTCCGGCAAAAAGATTGCCACGGCACGGGTCGCATGCGGCATGTCCCAAAGCCCGCTCTTCAACGGAATCGTTGCCGATGTGACGGGATGCAGGGTTCTGGTTCCGCAAAATGCCGAAGTAACTTCCCTGGGAGCGGCACTGCTCGCGGGCGTCGGCGCGGGAATCTTTGCCGATCCCGCCTCCGCTGCCGCAATCCTCTCCGGAAAGATCGACGAGCTTCAGCCCGGCAGTACGGCCCCCAAATACCAGAATCTTTATACCGGCTGGCGTCAGGCTCTGGACAAACGTGCCGAGACCGACGCCCATATCGGCAATCTCCTGACCGCCGCACTTTTTGAACCGTCACCCGCAGCGGGGCGCGCGGCTGATCCGTCGTTCCATCCGAAAACCTTTATCACCGCCTCGATGGATCAGGCGGCCATTCATGAATTTTCACAAATCGGACCTACGGACTATGCTGAGTGGCGGTCGAAAATGAAAATCTACGATGGCGGCGCTGATCTTGCCTCGGCGCTTTCGGGCGTGCAGATCTTTGTTACGGAAATGGACGTGGTGGACTTTCCGGCCATCCGAGACGCGCACGATCTGCGGGCCATCGTGACCTGCCGGGGAAACGCCGTCAATGTTGATCTTGCGGCGGCCACCGCCTACGGCATTCCCGTCATCAATACGCCGGGCAGAAACGCTGATGCCGTGGCGGACCTGACTGTTGCCTTTATGATCATGCTGGCCCGCAAGATGCCGGGCTCTTCGGATTTCCTCAAGCGCAGCGAGGTCAAAGCGGGAGACATGACCAAGATGGGCGAGGCCTATCTGCAATATCAGGGCAGAGAACTCTGGAGAAAAACCGTGGGCCTGGTGGGAATGGGCAATGTCGCGGCCGGTGTGGCGGCAAGACTCTCCCGCTTCGGGGCAAAGGTTCTTTTCTACGATCCGATGATCACTGCCGGGGCAGGAGCTCTGCTTTATGCCCGAAAAGTATCTCTGGATGAACTGCTGGCCGAAAGTGATTTTCTCAGCATCCACGCACCCGCCATTGAAGCGACAAAGGGCATGATGAATCGCGACGCCTTCGAGAAGATGAAGCCCGGCGCCTTCTTCATCAATACCGCAAGGGGGTCTCTTGTCGACGAAACGGCCCTGCTGTGGGCTCTTAATTCGGGAAAGATCGCCGGGGCGGCTTTAGATGTTTTTTCAGCCGAGCCTCCGGGATCGGACGACCCGATCGTTTCTCACCCCAACGTGATCGCCACCCCGCACCTGGGCGGCAACACCGCTGAGATAGCGGCACACCAGGGAGCCGTTGCTCTCGACCAGATCGAAAAGCTTCTGGCCGGAGAGCAGCCGGAATACATCCTGAATCCGGCAGTGCTCACAACCTTCTCATGGTCGGCACCCCGCCCCCATCCGGTTCAGAAAAAACTCGAGGAGCTTGCCGCAAACAAGCGTCCGTCCATAACATCATAGAAAATACTTGGATGGCCTCAAGGCCATCACAAGCTCACAGGAGGGAATAATGGGAATATACGACCCATACAAAAAAGAAGTGCTGGAGGCAAGTCTCTGGCTTTCGGACCATGGTTATTTCGGTTCTCAAAGGGGAACAGGCGGCAATGTCTCCGTCAGAATAAAGGATGCGGACCTGATGGCCGTCACGCCATCTTCCGTCAAGTATCATGAGATAACGCCCGACGATATCTGTGTTGTCGATTTCTCCGGAGCCGTCGTCGAAGGGACCCGCGCACCTTCCGTTGAAGCGGGGCTGCATGCCGCGGTGTACCGGGAGCGGCCGGACGTCCACGCCGTGGTTCACACACACCAGATCTACGGAAGCGTTTTTGCCGTGCTGAATCTTCCGATTCCCGCCCTTCTGGATGAAGTGACCTTTGCCCTGGGTGAATCGATTGAAGTCGCCCCCTACGCCCTTTCCGGCTCGCCGGAACTGGCCGCCAATGTCGCGGGCCTGCTCAAAAACAACGCCAATGCCTATATCATCCAGAACCACGGGATTATTGTCCTGGGAAAGAACATGGACAAGGCGCTGCTTGCGGCGGAGCTTCTGGAAAAGGCAGCACATATCTATTGCCTCGCGCTGTCCACCGGAAAACCGGTTAATAGCCTTCCCGCACCCATTCAGCAAATGGCGCGATCCCTGAGAGACTATGAGGTTGGCGAAGCTGAAAAAAAGAAGACCAGATAACAAGGATCGAGTGTGAGCACAGAGGGAAGCTGTTCGCTTATACACCAAGCACACCAAGGGGACGCCCCCTGAATTCATTCGATCCGGTTGACAGGCGGGCGCGAATTTCCTATACTGCGCATCCGTCAAGCGTCGGTTCCTGCTAAACGGATCACGGCACTGATAACAGGATGGTCGCCTGGTGATCCGGCCCTCGCCGGTCATCGCCAAGCGGAACGATTCAACGGCCGTACGGAGGAATGATTTGAAACGCGATATTGCCATCGACTACCTGCGCAGTGGGGTCACCCTGCTGGTGGTCGCCCATCATGCTTCCCTGGCTTACAATACCGTCAGCTACTATGACGCCGATCCTTACATGAAATCTTTGACTCCCGTCGTCGCCGCGTCCTTCATCGTCCGGTTGTAACAGTTTAGCGGGGCGAAGACCTTGTAAATCAGCATGAATACCGGCTCATCGAGCCTTAACTTAATAATTTAGGGGCGTCCCCTTGGTGCCCAATATGGCAGGGTTGATGGGATACTGGAATCTTTTCTGATAAAGGAATGGAAGTGTTTTATGCGGAAGTTACAGTGGGCTTCTGCCAGGGTAGTTTTCGTGACGATGGCTCTGGCAGCGGTGTCAACGGGCGGTCTTCTGGCCTTTATTCTTGGGCCTCTGTATACATGGTACTTCTTTAATGATATCAAATGTTTTAAGTTCTATCGATATTTTTATCCGATAATATCCTGCGGTGGGGAAATGGTTGTGGCCTGGTTCAGGGAGCCGGCTTACCGGAAAATGTTTGCAATTCCTCTTACGGCGCCGCCTATGATGGCTCCGGATCTTTCCCTGGCGCGGGTTCGCGCCGACTGGCCTAAAGATACGGGTGGCTGCAACGGATGTGCACAATGCTGTGCCCAACGGGCCTGCCCGCTTCTGGATCCGGAAACAAACCGCTGCCGAAGCTACGGGTCGTTTTACTGGCTATACTTCAATTGCGGTCGATATCCGGAAACAACCGACCAGATCAAGTATTACCGGTGCGATAAATGGGAAATTCCGGATGCGCAGGAAACGTAACCGAACGCTTCTGGCATTTCATGCCGGGGATTTCGGAATCGTTGCAATGGCCATTGGCTCGGGAAACCGGCCCTCCAAGGGGGGAGTCATTTGTTGGGGAATTCCGCGGGGAATTCCCCAACAAATACAAGTTCCTCCAACTGTCAATCATTAAGTATGCTTTCCCCTGATTTCAACTACACTGTTCCCGCCTGCGATCCTTGGCGAACCCTTTTTTCCGCATAATCCTCTACAGTATTTTATAAGCATCTCCGATATAGGCCTAAGAACGAAAAACACGTATTCGAGAGGCATTTCATGAAGTTTACACGGCATCTCTTCATTATTCTGATTCTGACCATACTCGCTCTTCCCATGGAAGCGGGAGCGCAGACGGAGTCAAAAATATCATGTCTCGGGCAGATCATCGCGGGTGAGCGGTCGATGGTTCTGTCGGCGCCGCAGGACTCTGTGATGGGCCAGTTGCTGATCAAGCGGGGAGACCGTGTGGCTAAAGGGGCGGAACTGGCGCGCCTGAGGGATTTTGACATCCGGGCGGCCGCCGTCGAATCCGCCAGAAAAGAAATTTCGCTTGCCCAGGCGGGACTTGCGCTTGTCAAAAGCGCAGAGCGGCCCGAACGGATCTCGGCCCAACAGGCCGTTGTCGCCGCGAGAGAAGCGGCCGTTGGCCTGCATTCGGCGCGCAAAGCGCGCTATGAACAACTCCACGCAAATAAATATGTTTCCGACGACACCTATGAAACAATTCATTACGACTACGAGGCGGCGAGGGCGGATCTGCTGCGCGAAAAAAATGTTCTGAGCTCCATGATTTCCGGCCGTGAGGAGGAAATTCGTCAGGCCGCGGCCCGTGTGGATGTGGCACAGGCCAATTTACGGCTTGAACAGGCACGCTTGGAGGCCCAGCGCATACGCGCGCCAATTGGCGGGACGGTGCTGTCGGTACTGGCGTATCCCGGTGAAGCGGTGGGCGAGCAGGGCATTCTGGAATTGGCGGATACGGACAATATCATGATTCTTGCCGAAGTCTATGAAACGGATGCCGGACAGGTGAAAACGGGAAGCCGCGCGCAAATTCGATCCGCCGTGTTTGCAGGCGAGATCGGCGCAAAGGTGGTGGAGATCGAACGGAAGGTTCAGGCAAGCCGTATTTACCCGCTCGATCCCAGGCGTCACGCCGACCGGCGCATCGTGCTGGTGCGCCTGAAACCCGATGCGCCTGAGCGCCTGGCGCCTTTCATCAACGCTCAGGTCACCGTGATGATCAATACACCATGAACGCAATTGAGCGACTGAAAATCTGGCTCATGCCGGGCGGCATTCCGCTGGCCTGGCGTCAGCTAACCTGCGACAAGAAGCGCTTTGCCACGGCTCTGGCCGGCGTTTCCTTCGGCGTGGTGATTATGCTGTTTCAACTGGGCATTTTCCAGGCGTTCATGACGATGGTCATACGGCCTATTGTGGCGATCGAGGGCGATCTGATGCTCATCAGTCCGGATTTCCAGTATTTTGCCACGCCCGGCGAGTTCCCCGAACGGCGGCTCTACCAGGTACTGGGCGATCCGGATGTGGATGCGGTCTATCCCCTGTCGATTTCCTACCAGAAATTTTCCAATCCCGAAACAGGCAGGAAAACAGATATTGTTTTAATGGGCGTGCATGCCTCCCGAAATCCTTTCCGGATTCGCGAAGTGCTCTCCCGCCAGGACATTCTGGCAAGCCCCGAGGCTGTTTTATTTGACGAAGGCTCGACACCCGACTGCGGCGATATTGTCGGTCTTTTTCAAAAAGACGGCAGGGTCGAAACGGAAATCAGCGGGCAGCGCGTCCGGATCGGGGGGCTCTTCGATTTGGGACAGACGCTTGGGGCCTACGGGCATGTCATTTCCGGCATGGAAACGTATCAGCGCTTAAGCGATCAACCCTCGGGCATCATCAACATGGGGCTCATCCGTCTAAAACCGGAAGCAAACGCAGCGGAAGCTGCCGCGCGACTGCGGGCGATGTTGCCGGAAGATGTAGATGTTCTTACACGCGCGCAGCTGATTTCCCTTGAACAATCCTATTGGCAGGATAACACGCCCGTGGGGTTTATCGTTCTGGCAGGGATGATTCTGGCGATGATGGTCGGCGCGGTGATCGTTTATCAGATTCTCTACACGGATATTAATGAACATATCAAAGAGTACGCCACGCTCAAGGCCATCGGTCTGGGGCAGGGATTTTTCATTAAATTCATTCTATCAGAATCTCTGATTCTGCTTGTTATCGGCTTTCTTCCGGGGATGTTCATCTGTGGGTTTTTGTTTATTCTGGCCGATTCTTCCGCCGGGCTCCCGGCCCGGCTGACCGTGTCGGGAACGCTGATTGTCTTTTGTATGGCGGCACTCATGTGCTTTGTCGCGGGGCTTCTGGCTACCAAAAGGCTTAGGAACGTCGATCCGGCGGATATATTTTAATGAGGAGCCAAGGCGTATGACCCTATCTTCCACCCCGCATAGCGCGCCGCTGATCACGGTCAACGATTTGTCTCACGCCTTCGGGCTTGCCGAGGCGCGCATGGAGGTTTTGCATGCGGTCCATGTGGATTTTTATCCGGGTGAAATTGCGATCATCATGGGCCCGTCCGGCTCGGGAAAGACAACGCTTTTAACGCTTGCCGGGGCGCTTCGCTCGATCCAGTCCGGTAGCATTGTCATTGGCGGGATGGAGTTGATGGGTGCACCGCCCGCCCGGCAACTGGCCGTTCGCCACCGGATCGGGTTTATCTTTCAGGCGCATAATCTGCTCGAATCCCTCAACGCTCTGGAAAACGTTCAGATGGGACTTGCGCACCTTCCGAATCTTTCCGCGCAGGAGATGCGCGACCGCTCGCTTGTCATGCTGAATCGCGTGGGTCTTTCCGGCCATGAGCACAAGCACCCCCCGCAGCTTTCCGGCGGTCAGCGTCAGCGCGTCGCCATCGCCCGCGCGCTGGTGCGCGAGCCGTCCATCATCATGGCCGATGAACCCACCGCCGCGCTGGATAAGGCATCGGGCCGCGAAGTGGTGGAGCTTCTCCAGGGTCTGGCGCGTGAAATGCACTGCGCGATTTTAATGGTCACGCATGACAACCGCATTCTGGACATTGCCGATCGCATTCTGACGCTGGAGGACGGCCGGATTGAGGAAAATCACAGGGGGCTCGAGAGGGCGGCTGAAGAACTGGCTTCGGCATTGAGCCGCATCGCGCGCTATCCTTCCTATTTTGTGCCGGACATTTCACCTGAGCCAAGCGATGCGTATGGCGTTTTTGCGGATGAAACAGCGCTCGCCCTTTCGCACGCGCATGCGGATGTCCATGCGCTGGTCGCAAGGCGGCTTTGCGCCAACATTTCCGATCACGCCCGCGCGCTGGCCGAGATATCTGAAACCCTTTGCCGCCTCGAAGAAGGCGTTCGCGAGTTTGGCGCGGTCTTTAACGCAAGGCCGGCCGCGGTTTCACGCGATTGGGCGAACCCGTTTTTTGAAAGTTTCGAGTTTTTGCTGATGACGGCGGACGAGTCGCTGTTTTCGGGGACGAAATCCGACATCGAGACGCTTTTGCGCCTGACGGAAGACCGGGGTGAGATGATGGAAGCGCTCCGTCAACGGATTTATAAAGGTGAAGCCGGTGCCTCAAAGGAGGATCAGGATTATATTTTTGATCTCACGAATTGTTTTTCCCGTCTGATCTATTTTCTTCACGCGATGGCCTTGCAGGCGGATAATCTTTTACCAGGCAAGACACGGGATTAGAGCCCGTCATCGCTGTAAAGATTTGCCCCCTATTTGTTACCCGGCAGACCATCAGGACCTGACACCAAGAGTCAGGGCGTCGACTGTCAATTTTTTATATTCCGTGAATAATGTCGCGGCGAATATCTTTATATTTTATCTGACAGTTTCTGTGTCATGGTCCTCTCCCTTTTATATTTTACTGCTCCACCTCAAAAAAATGACATTTTTACGAGTTGAATGTCCATTGATTGTTTATAGAAACTTATCCTTTTCTCGTGGAAAATTAATTCTTGACAAATTGGTTATACCAATTTATCTATTGTCCGGCCAGAACTGACACTAAAACAGAGAAGGAGAATGACCATGAAGGGTAAATCCTCCCCATGTTCCACGTGCTGGAGATTTCGATTGATTTTTTTGATCCTGCCGGTTCTGATGTTGATGAATGCCGGAGCAGCTTTTGCGGGAGAAGCCCTCTACCGCGATCTTTCAGCGGCCGCAAAAAATAAAGATTCAATCCTTTTCATGGAACTGGCCGCAAGTGGCCATGCGGCCGACTGGGCAACAGCCGAAGAAACGGCATTCGAAGGAAATCTGCGTTTCCTGGAAGGCATCATCCCCGCAGACAATAATCTATCCGGCCTCTTCATGGTCCGGCGCCTGGACGGCCAGCTCTTTATTGTGTCCATGCCTACGGCTGAGGAAATGGAAAAAACCGGAACAGCGCGATCCTATGCCAATCTTAAAGATATGCTGGGCAACAAACTGGTTTTCAAGGCTCTTCTGGCGGAAGGGGTTGTGAACGGACAACGTTACACCTACATCCGTTTTCTAGAGTCTCCGGCCCAGCTCATGTTAGACCGGATTTTTAAAGTTTCCATCGTTTTGATGTTTTTCTTCGTCATGCTGGGAATGGGTCTCAACCTGACCGTCAAAGATTTCAAGCTAGTCGTTCAGAAACCAAAAGGGATTGCCGTCGGCATTTTTCTACAGTGGTTTCTCATGCCCCTTTTGGCGCTGGGGATGGCTTATGCACTGGGCTTTTACCATAACTTTCCCTTCATCTATGCCGGCCTCGTTTTGATCTGCGCCTGCCCAGGCGGGGTCACTTCAAATCTCATGACCTACTATGCTAAAGGGGATTTAGCGCTTTCCGTTTCGTTGACGTCCATTTCCACGCTGCTGGCCCTGTTCTTCACCCCTCTGATCATGACGGTCTTATGCGCCAACATTCCCGACATCAATATTCCCACCGGCCTGATTGTCCAGACCATCATCGTTTTGGTGATTGTGCCCCTGATCCTGGGTATGGCCATCCGGCGGAAATGGCTCAACTTTGCCTTAAAAACAACACCGTTTTTCTCGGCTCTCGGCGTCATCGCCCTGCTTCTGGTCATCGGCGTGGGACTTTATACCAATATTGAAAAATTCGCGGAAACGCATCGATACAGCGTCATATTTTACATCATGGTCGTTTCCCTGTCTGTCATGGGAATGCTGCTTGCCGCTTTTGTTTCCAGGCTTTTCCGGATAGAGAACTATCAGGCCAGAGCCGTTTCGATAGAGGTCGGCCTGCGCAACTCCACGCTGGCCATAACGATTGCCCTCTTGATTCAGGATCTTATGGGTGACTTCTACAGCTCTATGTTTGTCACGACGGCCATTTATGGCATTACGATGTATATAACCGGTTTTTTAATGATCCTGCTGTACAAAAAGATTCTGCCACTGGAGGCACAAAAATCATAAAACAGGGCCCGCTCAGGTTTTACGTCCCTGCTTCAGCAAGTATTACCAGGCATGGCGCTCTAAAATGAGCCGGGGACGCTTTGCTCCATTTGCAAGTGCCCCCGTTATTCCTTCTAAAACCGCCGCATGAATGCGCGGTCGATGGAATCCTTAAACCAAAAGGCAAAACGTCCCGACAAAACCAGAGACCGCCAGGCGAGAATGCCCCTCCCGTCGCCCAGGTTCAAAATCGACAGATAGCGCGATTGCGGTTCAAAGGCCTCAAGCTCAAGCGGCTTGCAGCCAAACGCGTTGCAAATAAAAATATTTATCAAAAAAACGTGATTCAACGTAGCAGTGCTCTGATCAATTAAACAGAAAAAAGAGAAAGGGAGGCTGATTTACAGCCTCCCCTCTGTTGTTTGAACTTGTTTACCGTTTTGCGCGCTTAAATAAAACTTTCGAGCAAAAGGAAATTAAGCGCAAATGATGCACGCCAACGCCTATTGCACAAAATCCCGGAAATGGACTGATATCCGGATTTCATTCGAAGGCAGGTTGGGCACATTGACCACCTGCGTCGCTCCGTCGCCTCCACGTGGACTAAGCACCAGCGATATAACTCCTGCCGGACTTGCCGGCATGTAGAGATCAAGACCGGACATGAAAGGCAGCGCATTAAATGTTGCGATAGCAGTAGTTAAATCCGTTACCTGATCCGGCTCGTTAGTTGCACCCAGCGGCTCGGCATTGTCAGGACCCCAATCCATCAAAAACAGGCCTGACAAATGCTTTGTGCGGGAAGCAGCCACAGGTGTCATGATTTCTGTTCCGCCCACCGTGAGACTGTCATTGTCTGCTCCCTGGTTGCCCCACATTTCCTTATCGCGCGAAATCAGAATATCGGTGTGATTTGCGCTCTTGGCCATTAAATTGCCGAGGGCTGTGGGATCGCTCGGGTCTGAGGTGTTCAGGCGGACGAAATAATTGTCGGCCATGAACGCTTCGCGATAGAAATAATGTTTTACGCCGGCTGTATGCT
>DDWS01000037.1:0-2128 GCA_002347685.1 Syntrophaceae bacterium UBA2280 | reverse complement strand
CGTGCCCGGCGCGCCGACATTTACCGGGAAATAAATCGCTCTTCCGGCAATTTCCACTGTTGCTCCATGCGCATCCGGTATTTGCGTAAAAACGGGAACTCTGCTGGTAAGAAAGCGGAAAATGTCTGTGAAGGATTCCTTCGAGGTGGCAACTTGTATGTGGGACTGATCTGTCCGGTAAATGTTTGTTGCCCCGACAACTTCCCCGCTCGGCAGGAGATACCCGTCTCCCCACAAGGCCAGTGTAGGCACACCACCGGGAAGCGCATCAGCGCCGGCGCCATCAACATTAACATAATGAGCGACCTTGGCGGCATACGTGGGGCTTGCTCCCAGATAAGCCTGGCTTACAAAGGTGCCCCGGGAATGGCCGATAAGGTCTACCTGGCTGGCGCCAGTTGACGCCCGCACAGCATCGATGATGGCATTGAGCTGACCAACCTGCACTGGATATCCAGTAGCTCCGCTGGTATCATTTTCATAAACCTTCAGGTGGGTAAGTGGATAGCCGTTAGCTATGAAGCGCTGCGCCTGCGATTCGAACTGGGAGGCGGAACCCGCATATCCATGCACAAAAACAATTGGATTGGCCTGACGCACAAAATCCCGGAAATGGACGGTTATCCTTACCTCATCCGAAGGCCGGGCGGGAACATTGATAATCTGCTTGAAACCTCCACCGCCGCGGGGTGTGAGTTCAACCGTGATGACGCGGTTTACGTCCGCGGGCATGTATAAATCAAGGCCGGACATAAAGCCCAGGCCGTGGAAGACACCAGAGGGTGACACGTTAATAGGTGTGGTTAAATCGGTCAGCTGGTCAGAAGGATTAGCTGGGTTGAGCGGTGAGGACCATGCTGCTTTATTGGCTCCCCAATCCATGAGAAACAGGCCGGAGAGGCGTTTTGTGCGGGCGGCCGCTAATGCTCCACCTGTAGAATCAAAGATGTTTGTTCCATCGACAACAAGAATGTCGTCAATGCCTTCTCCCTGGTCGCCCCACATTTCCTTGTCGCGCTTGATGAGAATATCAGTGTGGTTTGCCGTCCGCGCCATTAAAGTACCCAGGTTTCCCGGAGCAGTCGGGTCGGAGGTGTCCAGGCGGATGAAGTAGTTGTCGGCCAGGAAAGGTTCGCGATAGAAATAATGTTTCCCGCCAGCAGTATGTTCAAAGGCAAACTCATAGTAAACGCCCTTGGTCACATTCAGCGGGCCCCATGTCCCGGCCGTACCTATCGTGTATGTAGCCACGGCGCCACCCACTCTCTGTGCTGTGACGGCATTGAGTTCGTAAATTTCCAGCGTGCCCGGCGCGCCGACATTGGCCGGAAAATAACTGACCTTTCCTTGAATTTGAACCGTTTCACCGGCAGCTATCGGAATATAATCAATCTCCGGCTCTTCATTATTGAAAAATTTGAATATTTCCACAAATGCTTCCGCCGATGTTGCGATCTGGATGTGCGCTTGATCCGGTAGATAAACGTTCGTTGCCCCGTTAACCGAGCGCGGGTCAGTACCACCCGGCAAATATTCTCCCCAAAGGGCCAACATCGTCACGCCGCCCGGCGTGTCTGTTAAACCCAGAGTAGCAATTGCATCCAGACCTGACTGACTATCCTCGGCCACATAATGAGCCACTTTTGCCGCTCGTTTGCGTGAGCTTTCCAGATAGTAAGTCATGACGCCGGCGCCGCGGGAATGCGCGATAACGTTAACCTGAGTATGCCTGGTTGATTTCAACAAATTATCGATGATTTCGTCCAAAGCTGCGTTGGTTACGTCGAGATTTCCAACGAGGTCAACAGATGTGTCGTGGTCGTAAACCGCCAGGTAGGCAAGCGGATAACCGTTGGCGATAAAGCGCTGTGCCTGTGATTCAAACTGCGCGGCGTTACCGGAGCCTCCGTGAACAAAGACAACCGGCAGGAAATCACTCTCCGGGGCGGCCCGCGGAACATAACCACCCCAGCCACCGCTGTCGCTACCGCTGCAACCGGTGAAAACAGCAAGTCCCATGATTAGAAATATCGATACAACGCTGAAAATAAGCCTCTTTATTTTTGACATCATACTTATTGCACCTCCCTTTTTTGATTATACCTATTGTTATTGGTACAATGCCCGG
>DDWS01000020.1 GCA_002347685.1 Syntrophaceae bacterium UBA2280 | reverse complement strand
TGAACTGGTTCACCTGATAATAAGTATGGTTATAATAGTTCTGAACCGTGACACTGTCGTCCGTCCCGTAATCCAGAATCAGGTCGATCCCCACCCGGCGCAAACCACGCAATCCCGTCGAGGTCACATCCTCAAACAAAAGGGTGTCCACACGGTCGGATGCCGTATCGTAATTGTTCACCACATCCTGGCCTGATCCTACCCGGAATACGTACGTGTCATCCCCCGCACCGCCATTGAGCGTGTCGTTCCCCGTACCACCATCCAGAAGATCGTTGCCGTTACCGCCGCTGAGGTTGTCGTTGCCCGCTCCGCCGTACAAACTGTCGTTGCCATCACCGCCGCTGAGCGTGTCATTCACATCGCTCCCAATAAGGATATCATTTCCCCCGCCACCGTTCACCGATCCGCCAATATCCCTCGATACGATTATTTCATTTAGTTCCGAACCACTGTATGAAGCCGATGTTCCGGCAGCAATGGTCATCATATCTGAATAGAGATTCGCCAATGCCGGGGTTACAGGCAGCGTTCGATAGTATTCCACCATCATGGAGTTCCCCTGCCAATCCCGGGGCAGGAATTGATTGCCGACAAATCTGTTGAACTCGAACAGATCCGACATGCCTTGCGCCGGATCCGCGGCTATCGCGTCATGAAAATGCTGTTCAAGCTGCGAATAATCCCAGGTTAATTGATCGTTATCGTCAATGACCAGGGCTACTTTATCCAAAAGAGGCAAAAAGTCCGTCTCAAAGCGGGTTTGATAAAATAATGCTTCATAAACCGAATCGCGAAGCGAAACATAGGATTGCTGCAGAAGATCAAGTTGTTCCTGTCTGAAGTTGACAACCAGCATCTGCGCGGCCGGAATCCCGTATGCGCTGCCGCCTGAAGGATCCACACCCATCCCTGCAAATGCCGATGTCCCTTCCTGTTTCTGACCGGGAAACGCAAAGAAGTAGCGCCCGTTGAATGCCTCCAGAACATGCAGCTTCTGACTCCACTGCGCGATTAATCCCCTGTATCCATCCGTAAGACTCAGATTTTCAGCATCCGGCACATAAACACCCATGCCGCCGCCATTACCTCCACTGTCATACACATACCCGCCTGATTCATACGATCTTCCGACATTGCCAAAGCTGTTATAGCGGATCAGAAAACGTTCCGGATCCCGGCTTTCCATATTTTCTGCCATGCCCGAGGTATCCGCCCACGCGTCAAGCAACTGATCGATGATAGCCATTTGTGCCTGTCTGGTTGTCGCCTGGCTGTATTGCGTCAAAAGATGCTTGAGAACAGGCGACTGCGTTGCTGCTTCCTGCAGATCTCTCACCAGACCCGAACCCTGGATATTCGGCAAGGCTTTGACTTCTTCCGATACGGGGATGGAATCGGTAAATTCACTGGTGAAGGTGTCCACCTGAAACCAGACATCCGCCATGTTGCCGGTGGTGCCATCCGCCCTGGTGAAGGTGCCGGTACCGATGATCCTGTTGCCGTTGGCCAGGTTTTGCGTGGTATTGGTTTTGTTTACGTTGATGCCGGTGATGCCCAGTTCATCGAGGGTAAAAAGTTCACCGTCACCGGATAGGCCGTCGGAATTCAGATCGCGCCATATTCTCAGATTCCCCCAGTTGGCGTCCAGATGATTGATGATGCCGTCGGCGTTCGTGTCTTCCTGAGCCAGGGCCGCAAAACCGTCTGCCGCCGTTCCCCCGGCATAAAGAGGCGTGGAATCGCCAAACAGCTCTGTGCCGTTGTCGATCATGCCGTTGCCGTTGCGGTCAAATACCAGCATGCCGTCATCGGGGGAGATCCAGCCGCTGTTAATCTTCACCCCGTCTCCATTATGGTCAAACATGACGGGATCACCCGCCGGTGTAAAAGCGGCCCCCGGCGTTGCCGAATACTGACGAACCATCCCCAACGTCTCTATCCCGTCACCATCCAGATCAAATGTGATCGGGGAAGCCGGACGGAAATTTCCCGCAGCGTCGTAACTGGCGGCATAGGCTTCGCGGGGTCCTAGTATGCGGGCAATACTTTTTAGTATTTGTTCCATTATTTCTCGAATTGGTTTTGTTCCTAATCCCGGATACAAGTCTTCCCGCTGATTGATGATGCCTTCAAATACATTTTTTGCTTTAAATGCATAAGCCGCTGCTGCATCACGTGCGGCCTGATCCGTATAGCCTTCTCTAGCCAGTGGATCATTATAAGGGTCATATCCCTTTATGGCATCAACAAGGGCTTTATCTGACAGGTGCTGTATTTCTAAAGCTTTCATCTTATTTTCATGACCGCCAAGCTTTTCATAATTTTCTGCGTCCCTATATGCTTCATCGTGCTTTCTGAATAATGCATCTAAACCGTCAATGGGTTCTAATCGGAAAGGTTCTATCTTATCAGTATCAGGATTTCTAGCCTCCCCTGAATATCCAGGGCCTCCATAATTGCCATAACGCCATCCGACTGGAAATAATTGATTCATTAAGCTCATAAAGTGACTCCTTTTTTTTCAATAGGTTGTTGGGTGTTTGAAAATATTGTTTTGCGCCGTTGCCGATAACTCTTCAATCTCTCATTTCGAATATTTAACAGCTGTCTGCTTAAGCTGCTCCCACGGTAATTTAATCTCCATCAATCCCGTACCATCAGTATTGACAATCCATAAACTGATACGATTGTTGCGCGGATTGCTAATATCCGCCAAAAACACGGCCATTGATCCGTCATGTGATATGGACGATTGCAATATCCGGGCGCCCATCTTTGTGAGACGAAATGTTTTTCCGTTTTTGTAAAGGAAAAGGTCATAGTTGTACGGATCGCGTGGTAACCCATCCATCTTGTTGGTCACAGCTTTGAATAGAATCGTACCATCAGCAGACACGGAAGGATCAAGAGAGTAGCTACCCTGCATAATTGCCGGTTGAAATATTTGATCATTTTCATCCCAGATAAAGATGGTGTTGTCCTGATATTGTTTTTTGTATTCCTCTTTATTGACTGGCTCTTTTCCATTTACTGGCAGGGGGCCAACGGCTGAAAAGAGGAAGCGTTTTCCATCAGAAAGGTAGGATGGTTTTGACATTTCGTAAAATCGGTAATTTGTCAGTCTTCGTTCTGTCCCTGTAGCCATATCCACTGAGTAAATATCCCAGTTAGACAGCATTTCGCCAGCCAGAGGGTAAGTTCTTTTGCGCCATAAGGGTGCACGCTTGAATATGATCATGCTGCTATCGGGAGAAAATGACGGCATGACGTCATACTTCAATGATTCATCTGATTTCTTGTCCGTCTTGTGAATATTGGTATTTGTTACTTGTCTTGCATTTTGCCCATCAACATCGGCGATAAAAATATTGCTTTCCTTATCGCTATTCCTTGCAGCAAATGCTATTTGCTTTCCGCTTGGTGAATAGGCTGGTGATGAGTTTATTCTGTATTCAGCAGGTTTAAATCTCTCAATCTTTCCTGTTGCTATTTCATACCTTGCCAACTCGCATGCGTTATCGTTTTTGGTCGTTTGACAATACGCAAACAGGATTGTTTTGTTATCCGGTGAAAGACTCGGACTGATGATGCCGTGTCGAATACCGTTAACGTAATTATGCGCACAGCCAATATTAAGTAATACAACCATCAAGAGAATTAAAAAGAGATGAATGCGGATGCTTCTTTTATTTTTATTTCGTTCTTCTTCTCGCAATCTCTTCATGCCGCCCTCCTAAGATTTTTGTAACACAGTCATGCAAATTCTTTCCGCTTTTTGTCCCTGATTTACGGAGTATTACCGTTACATACTGACATCCGTAAAATACTTCGAAAATGGTTCTCAACGGTGCCTCTTTGATTCGTCAGATGCAGGAATCCCTTTTGCTGACTTTCAAGAACATCCATTTTCTTTTACGCATCGGATCAACCAATCAGTTGGTCCCGATGCCTTTTGGGTTTGCTCTTTTATTTTGATAATTGTGTGTGATGCTTTTTAATGATGGATCCTCATAATCCCGACTTTACAATCTGTCAAGATTATTTTTTGTCATACAAATATAGTTTCATCTGCAACTTATCGCCATCTCGGCTTGCTTTGACAATCGGATAAGTACCGCCGCTTCCTGATGATAATTATTGTATTCGAAAGCGATGTTTGGCTTGACTCTTTGGCGCTTCGGCCTGTATATTAAAACAAGCGTTTCAGACTATCATTGAATTATTAAGTATTATGGGGATTTATCCTTTATTATCGGATAGACGAATTACGGAATATTAACTTGAAGGAGAAACAATATGCGTACATTAAGCCACGTTTTATCGCCGCTGAAAATCAGATCCATGGAATTGCAAAACCGGGTGGTGATGCCCCCGATGGGCACAAATCTCGGCAATGCGGACGGGACCGTCAGCCCCGAGAGCATCGCTTACCTGAAGCGCCGGGCCAAAGGCCGGCCCGGATTGATCATTACGGAAATTACCGGAGTTCACCCCGACGGTATGGTCAGCCCCCACGAACTTGCCGCATACGACGACCGCTTTATCCCGGGGCTGCGCCAGATGGTGGCGGTAGCCCATGAAGCGGGCTGCAAGATTGCCATGCAGGTTCACCACAGCGGCCGCGAAAGTCTTTACATGCTGGGCAAAGGAAGAGCAGTGGGCCCTTCGGCAATACCGAGCATCGTCTTTAAGGCAACGCCTAAAGAAATGACGATTGCGGATATCAAGGAAGTCATCGCCGCCTTCGGATCGGCAGCCAAAAGGGCAAAAGAGGCAGACTTTGATGCTGTGGAAATCCACTGCGCCCACGGCTATCTTTTAACACAGTTTCTCTCCGCGCTGTCCAATCAGCGTACCGACGAATACGGCGGCACAACACTCAAACAGCGGTCCCGCTTCGTTTTGGAAGTGATCGAAGAAATCCGCCGTCAGGTCGGTCCCGACTTCCCCATCTCGATCCGGATATCGGCGGAAGAATTCATCAAGGGCGGCTACAGCGTCGATGACATGCAAACCATTTTACCGGATATCGTATCGGCCGGCGCGGACATCATCCATGCATCGTTCGGCACCCACGGAAGCCCCGGCGGCATCACGCAGGCGCCCGCCGAGTATCCCGCAGGCTTCAATGCCTGGCTTGCGCGCAAAGTGAAGGACGTCGTCGATGTTCCCGTGATCGCGGTCGGCCGTTTTACCGATCCGACACCTGCCGACGATGTGATCGCCCGCGGCGATGCGGATCTGGTGGCTTTCGGCAGACAGTTTCTGGCCGACCCGGATTTTCTCATCAAGGCCGAAGAAGGCCGCATCGGAGATATCCGGCAATGCATTGCCTGCAATCAGGGCTGTATCGAGCGGGAAATGCTCGGTGAAGGAAATATTCGTTGTTCCATCAATCCGGAAACCGGACAGGAGACCATCTATCCTGCTCGACCTTCGGCAAACCCGAAAAACCTTTGGGTTATCGGAAGCGGGCCCGCAGGGATTACCGCTGCCTCCGAAGCCGTACGCCTCGGGCATAAGGTTACCCTATTTGAAAAGAAAAAGATTATGGGAGGCCAGATCCGATATGCCCAGATTCCTCCTCATAAGGAAATCTACGGTGAATGGATTGACTGGGAGATCAGGCAGCTGCGGAAGTCTCAAGTTGAAATCAAAACGGACACAGAGGTGACGGAATCATTGCTGCGAGAGGGTAAACCTGATTTCGTGATTCTGGCTACCGGCGGCGAGAAGATTGTTCCCCCCATCGCCGGCATTGACAAGGCGTGTGTCTGCGATGCCTGGCAAATACTGGATGGCAGGGTGGCTCCCGGGGAAAATGTTGTCATTATCGGCGGCGCGCTCATCGGCATGGAAGTCGCCGATTACCTGAGCGAAAAAGACAATAAAGTAACAGTTGTAGAAATGCTGAAGCGTTCTCCCGTTTTGAAAATCACCTCCCACGGCTATATGCTGCACAAGCGCCTGCGCGACAGAAGCTGCACGATGATGTTCGGATCGGAAGTGAAAGCCATCGGGGATGACAGCATGGAAATCAACGTGGCAGGTGAAAAGACAACCCTTTCCGCTGTGGATCAGGTCGTTGTCGCGACCGGTATGAAGCCCGCGAATCACTTGAAAGGCGTTCTGGAAAATCTTCAGATTCCCTTTACCGTCGTTGGCGACGCCCTGGCGGTCAGGCGGATCATCGAAGCCACGGAGGAGGGAGCTCGCGCGGTCTGGGATCTGAAATAGTTTCGTAAAAGATCTTCACCCCATGAAAATGAACCCTGAATTGTCGATGCCAAACGGCAATTCAGGGTTTTCTTTTAAACATTTCGAGATGGATTCGGAATCAGTCGGCAATCATCAGCGACGAGATGCCGGTTATGCCCGCCGGATCCTCCGCATCGATCGTATCGACGATATCCTGATAGAGCCTCTTTTTGATTTCCGAGAAGATTCCCCGTTTCTTCTGAAAAGTCTTTGCAAACGCGAGAGCTTCTTTCATGAGTTCATCGACGCTGGCACAGGCTTTGACAATGATGTGATGTGTTTCGAGCTCGACGGCCCCGTAACGATTGCCGGTAAGCTGCATTTCAGCGAGTTTGTACATCGGGACGGCTTTTTTCAGAAATGCGTTCATGCCGGAACGGAAAGGGATGCCCAGGTTCACTTCCGGAAAACAGAAAAAACCGCGATCGGAACGCATGAAACGAAAATCGCAGGCGCACGACAGAATCGCTCCGTTGCCGAACGCATGGCCGTTGATGCCCGCGATAGTCGGAACGGGGATGGTCATCAGTTTCTTAAACACATCGTTCATTCCGAACATAAATTTAGTGAGCGCTTCGAGATCGTTTTGCTGGAATCTCGCCATAATCCACTCCACGTCGATCCCCTGTGAAAAATTCTTTTCGTCATTGGATGTCAGGATCAGAGCGTTGACGGATGGATCCGCCACGATTTCATCAAGAATGGCGTTGAGCGACTGCGAAAAAACAAGATTCTGCCTGTTTTCGACGTTTGTCATCGTAATGATCGCCACACCTTCATTATTTGTCCAGTTCATCACTGCCATACCGTTCTCCTCCGGAAAATTTTGGCAGAGCATAAACGAGCTTGCGCATGCAGGTCAAGAAATAAAATGGTTTCGGGATGCCGGAATATCGTTTCAGAATGCTTTGAAATTAACGGGCTTGTATGCTAAAGGCCCGAAAATGAGTAAAAACATCCTATTAATCAATCCCTGGATTCATGATTTCGCGGCGTATGATTTCTGGCTGAAACCTCTCGGACTTTTGTATCTGGGCGGTCTTTTGCGCGCCAACGGCCATGAGGTATCTTATCTGGACTGCCTTGATCCCTATTCACCGCTTATGCTGGAAAAAGGAATCAGGGCGCCCCGGCGCCACGCGCACGGTCACGGCCGGTTTTTCCGTCGGGTGATCGAAAAGCCTTCCTGCCTCCAGAGCCTCCCGCGAAGCTATTGCCGTTACGGCATTGATCCGGATGTTTTCAGCATGGAACTTGCCAAGTACAAAAATACGGATCTGGTCCTGGTCACGTCGATGATGACCTACTGGTATCCGGGGGTAGCTGAAGCCATTCGAATCGTCAGGGATATCCTTCCGGGCATCCCCGTTGTCCTGGGCGGGAAATACGCGTCACTTTGTTTCGATCACGCCACAGCCTTTTCCGGCGCGGATTATGTGATCCGCGGACGCGGCGAAAAACCCGTTTTGGACCTGATCGAAAATCTTTTCGGCGAAACACCCGCGTTTGTTCCGCCGGAAGATAATCTCGACGCCCTGCCCTATCCCGCGTTTGATTTATTGCGCCGCATCGATCAGATCCCGGTCACAACATCGCTTGGCTGCCCTTACCGTTGCAGTTACTGTTCGTCTCATTTATTCTACAAAAAATATCTGCGCCGTGACCCGGTTTTGGTGGCCTGCGAAATCGAGCACTGGCAGAAAAGTTCCGGCGTGACGGATTTCAGCTTTTACGACGATGCGCTTCTGGTCGATCCGGAAGGAATGATCATTCCGCTTTTGGCCGAGATCAAGAGGCGGAACCTTTCGTGCCGCTTTCACTGCCCCAACGGCCTGCATGTCAGGTCCATCGACAAGGACATGAGTCGGCTGCTTTTCAACGCCGGCTTTAAAACGATACGTTTCGGCTTTGAAACAGCGGATTTTCAATGTCAGAAAGACACGGGCGGCAAGGTTCAAAATGATGAGCTGCATAGCGCAGTCATTCACTTGAAAAACGCCGGCTACGCTTCTGCGGACATCGGCGTTTATCTGTTGTGCGGAATTCCGGGGCAGAAAGCGGCGGATGTTCTCCAAAGCATCGATTTTGTTTTGCAATGCGGGGCCAAGCCGGTGCTGGCGGAGTATTCGCCGATTCCCGGCACGAAAATGTGGCCTGACGCGGTTTCGGCTTCAATATTTGACATTGAGGACGAACCGCTATATCATAACAACTCGCTTTTGTGCTGCCGCAACGAAGATTTCAGCTATGAGGTCTACAGCGGGATCAAAGCAAAGTTAAAAGGATGGGTATATTGAAATGACGCCTCTGGTCTGGATAAGAAATATCGTGGTTCTTGCGCTGTCGCTGTTTTTTTTAATCTTCGGCGTCAGCTTGATGATCGGTGCGTTTAAAATGGACAACCCGATTGAATTTGTCATGACGTTGTTTTCCGCTTCGTTTGTCATTTTGTTTTGTATCGTCGGTCTGATTTTCGTTTTTTTCCGTTTTTTCCCTCAAAAATCAAAAGATGGGCTGGATCATGCTGAAACGAAATAAACTTTGCCTTCTGCTGGCCGGATTCATTGTTTTTTGTCTGGCCGGACAGGCTCAGGCATTTGATCTTGAAGAGAAAGTCGTCAAGACAAAACTGGAAAACGGTCTGACCGTGCTGATGGTCACACGCGAATTCAGCCCGACGGTCTCCCTCTATATCCGATTCCGTGTGGGCGCCGTCGATGAAATCAAAGGTCAAAGCGGCGCGGCGCATTTTCTTGAACATATGATGTTCAAGGGCACTTCATCTATCGGCACGAAAGATTACCGGGCGGAAAAGAAACTTCTGGGGCAGATCGAAAGCATCGGCCAGGCTCTGGACAATGAAAAAATGCGACAAACGAAAGCCGATCCGGAACTCATTGAAAAGCTTGCCGCGCGTCTGAAACAGTTGCAAGACGAGCACCGGCAATATTACATCCCCAACGAAATTGACCGTCTCTACACTCAAAACGGCGGCCAGGATATGAATGCTTCCACCGGCCAGGACGTAACCACCTATCATATCAGTCTGCCTGCCAACAAGATCGAACTCTGGGCGCGCATTGAATCGGACCGGCTGGTAAATCCCGTCTTCCGCGAATTCTATTCAGAACGCGATGTGATCCTGGAGGAAAGACGGCAGCGTGTCGAGACGAGACCGGAAGGAAAGCTCTACGAGTCATTCATGAGCACGGCCTACAGGGTTCACCCCTACGGCTGGCCGATCTTGGGCTGGCCTGAGGATCTTACCGCCATGAGCCAGACGGCCATCCGTCAGATCCATCGCAAGTATCTGGCACCGGAAAACATTGTCATCGCCGTGGTCGGTCATATTCACCCCCCGACAATTTTAAAGCTGATCGACCGGTATTTTGGCCGCATTCCGAAAGGATCATCCGCGCCGGCCGTTATTCCACCCGAGCCGCCGCAAACCCATGAACGGAGAATCGAGGTTTTGTTTGACGCCAATCCGATGATGATGATCGGCTACCACAAACCGAACGCTCCCGCTTTCGAGGATGATGTCTTCGATGTGCTGGAGACGATTCTAAGCAGGGGAAGGACCAGCCGCCTGTATGCCAGACTGGTCATGGAACTTCAGATCGCACAGAGCATCAGCGTCCACAACGGCCTGCCTGCCTCGCGCTATCCGAATCTTTTTGCGATCATCGCCCATCCTCGTCATCCTCACACCAACGTTGACATCGAGGCGGTGCTCCTGGAAGAAATCGACAAGATCAAAAGCCATCCGGTGCCGGATGAAGAATTGGCCAAGGCCAAAAAGCAGATGAAAATGGATTATCTCAAAAGCCTGGATTCCAATTCCCAGCTGGCCTCCATCCTTTCTTATTATGAACTGCTGCTGGGAGACTACCGTTATTTTTCCGATTATATTGCCCGGATCGACAGGGTCACGGCAACCGACCTGATGGCGGCGGCCCGAAAATACCTGACAAAAGAAAACCGTACCGTCGCTTATCTGACGGCAAAAAAAGATGAAACGATGGAAGCAGACCGCCATGAAAAATAAAACTGTTTATTTCGCAGGTCTATTGCTGCTGCTTTGCGGAGGCATCGCTTCATGCGCGGCTATGCCGAAACACATGATCGCGCCCGATCAGATGAAATTTCCCGAACTCGAATTTCGCCTGCCGGCATCGGAAACCGTACAACTCGAAAACGGCATGCTGCTGTTTTTTTTGCAGGATACGGAACTGCCCCTTGTCAAAATATCCATGATTACGCGAACCGGATCGATGTATGATCCCGCAGACAGGGAGGGTGTTGCTGAACTGACGGCCTACCTGATGAGAACGGGCGGCACAAAATTATTAAAAAGCGCCGATGTCGATCGGCGTCTTGATGCGCTGGCTGCCTCTCCCGCAATCTCCATGCAGCTTGATTCCTCCGGCGTTTCGTTTTCTTTTTTAAAAGACGATCTGGACGAGTGCCTGCAGTTGCTTTCGCAAATGCTGATGCATCCTGCGTTTGAAGAAGATAAATTTCAACTGGCTCTTTCACTGAAACGCGAAGAGCAAAGAAGGATCACGGACAATCCCCAGCGCCTTGCCTTTCGGGAATTCAACCGTCTGCTGTATCCTGACGATCCCCGCGGCCGCTACGCAACCCAATCATCCCTGTCGATGATCACCCGCGATGATCTGATCGCGTTTCACCGCGAGTATTTTTTTCCGTCCAATATGATGATCGCCGTATCCGGCGATATTTCAAAACAGGAAGCAGTCGATAAAATCAGTCAGTACTTTCCTCCTGATACGAAACCTTTACGGCCCGCTCCCGGCATGGCCGACCCGCCGAAAAAGGCGGGAACGGGTACATATTTTATCAAAAAGGACATTTCACAGTCCACCGCGGTGATCGGCGAACTGACGATCGGGAAAAACGATCCCGACTACCATGCTTTTTTGTTGCTTGATTTCATCGTCGGCAGCGGCGGCTTCTCATCAAGAATCTTCAGCGCGGTGCGCAATGAAGAAGGCCTGGCCTACAGCGCCGGAAGCTTTTATCGCGCGCGTGCCAACTACGGGGTCTTCGGAGCCTACGCTCTGACCAAAACCGATTCAACCTTTCGCGCACTGGATTTAATCGAAACGATTTTAAGGGAGGTGCGCGACGGCGGTATCACGCAAAAAGAACTGGAGTGGGCAAAAATATCCGTTCTGAATCATTTTGTCTTTTCCTTCGAAAGCGCCGATCAAATCGCATCACAACAAATGTCGTTGGCGTACGAGGGATTATCGTTGGATTATCTGAGCACCTATCGAAATAAAATTCAGTCGGTGACCCTCGACGACATAAAACGCACCGCAGTCAAACATCTGAATAAAGAAAAGCGGCTGATGCTTATCCTGGGCGATGCGGATCAATTCGGCAGGTTCCCGGAAGCCTGGGGACAGCCCGTCTTCATTTCCCCACAACCCTGATTTGAGGTTATTGCATGATCGACAAAGAAGCATTTGAAAAAATCTCACGGAGAATCGATTCCTATCGCGATGATATGATTGAGCTGCAAAAAGCGTTGACGGCGGTTCCCGCAGTGGGCCCTCAAAACGGCGGGAATGGCGAAATGCTCAAAGCCCGAATGCTAGAAAAACGTTTAATGGAAATGGGGTTTAACGACTTTCGTCATTACGACGCGCCCGACGACAGCGTTCCGGAAAGATTCCGCCCCAATTTTCTGGCATCTCTCAAAGGACACGATCCATCCCGCAGAACCTGGATCATCACGCATCTGGACATCGTCCCCCCCGGAGAAATCGGTTTATGGAGCGCCGATCCATACAGCGCATATGTCAAAAACAACCATATATATGGCCGCGGTACAGAGGACAATCAACAGGACATGGTGGCTTCGATCTTCGCGGCCAAGGCGTTTATGGACGAAGGCATCCTCCCTTCTTCTTCCGTGAATCTTTTTTTCGTGGCGGATGAGGAAACCTCGGGCGGCAAGGGTCTTTATTACGTTCTGGATCTGCCCGAAAAAGTTTTCAGCCCTGAAGACATCATCGTGGTGCCCGATTCGGGCAATCCCGAAGGGTCGCTCATCGAAATCGCGGAAAAAAGCATTCTTTGGCTTTGCTTTAAAACAAAAGGCCTTCAATGCCACGGCAGCAAACCGCAGCTGGGAAACAACGCCTTTTCGGCCGCTTGCTATCTGGTGACGAAACTGGCGAAACTGCGCGATATCTTCGACGCGGCCGATCCCCTTTTCGATCCCCCCGCCAGCACATTCGAACCTACAAAAAAAGAAGCCAACGTGGGCAATATTAACACGATTCCCGGAGAAGATGTCTTCTACATGGATTGCCGGGTCATGCCGCAATATAACCTTCTGGATGTGATGGAGAAAATCAGAAAAATCACAAAAAGAGTGGAAAAAAAGTTTTCCGTCACCATAGACATTTCTCAGCATCAGACGGTTCAGTCAGCCTCCCCAACACCTGCGGACGCGCCGGTTGTCGCGGCCCTCACAAAAGCTGTCGCGGAGGTTTATCAGATCAAGCCCTTCGTCGGCGGCGTGGGCGCGGGTACGGTGGCCGGATATCTTCGCAAATACGGACTACCTGCCGCCGTGTGGTCCAAAACCAACATGAATGCTCATCAGCCTGATGAATACTGCTCTATTGACAATATGTTAGGCAACGCGAAGGTGTTCGCGCACCTGTTTTTACAGAGGTGAAAATGATTGCAATCCCCCCTCCAACATGTTAGAAACTGGCCCGCAAAGTCAAGAAGACCATATCTCATTGCGCATGGTTACGATTGCAAAAGATTTTGGTGCAGATTAATATTTTTTAGAGGCTGATTTTTTGATTAAACCGACTAAAAAGAATCCTTTGGAAAAGATTTCCTTTGCGGATGAAAACCTGCTGAAACATCTTTGCGGCGAACACGACAAACATCTGAAACTTATAGAAAAGCTCGAACGTGTCCAGATCAAACCCTGGGGCAACCATCTTTCCGTCACCGGCAACGAGCCATCTGTCCTCAAAGCAACGCTTCTGCTTAGGCAGCTCTACGGGATCATGGAAAAAGGCTGGCATATTCATTTGTCCGACATCGACTATGCGCACCGCATTCTTTCGCAGGATATCCATTATGATCTGGCACGGATCTTTCTGGACACGGTTTTCATCTCCTCAAAAAAGCGCATGATCACCCCGAAAAGCATCGCCCAGCGGCACTACATCGACTCGATGAGACAAGCCGACATGGTGCTGGCGATTGGTCCTGCGGGCACGGGGAAAACCTATCTGGCCATGGCGATGGCTGTTTCGTATTTGCTCGAAAAAAAGGTACAGCGCATTGTTCTGACGCGCCCCGCCGTAGAAGCCGGCGAACGGCTGGGATTTCTGCCCGGAGACCTAGCGGAAAAAGTCAACCCCTATCTGCGCCCGCTTTATGACGCGCTCTATGACATGGTGGATATGGAAAAAGCGCAGGCGCTGATCGGTAAAGGGCTCATTGAAGTCGCTCCGCTGGCGTTCATGCGCGGCCGGACGCTCAACGATTCCTTCATCATTCTCGATGAGGCGCAAAACACGACTTCCGAGCAGATGAAAATGTTTTTAACGCGGCTGGGCTTTAACTCTAAAGCGGTCGTGACAGGCGATATCACTCAAATTGATCTGCCAACGGAAAAATCATCCGGTTTGATCGAAGCTGAAAACGTTCTCAAAAAGGTGGACGCGGTTCGCACGGTTCATTTTTCACAAGTCGATGTTGTCCGGCATCCGCTTGTCGCGGAAGTGATCTCCGCCTACGCGTCCTGGAACAAAAAAAGAACGGATAGAAGTAAGCAGGCCCTATGAATTTCATCGATTCGGCATCACAGAAATTTCTTGCTGCGCTCGGTAAATTGAAAGAAAAAAATGACATTTCTTTCGAATTCATGCGCAACACCATATTCCAGCGCTGGATGATCGCCGTTATTTTAAGTGTCGGATTGGCTTTGATCCTTGCGCCGCGCATGTATGATTCGAATCCGGAATACCGCCACGGAATGATCGCGCAGACCAACATCAAAGCGGACCGGGATTTCCTCGTGGAGGACGCGAATTCAACACGCCAGAAAAGAAGTGAGGCGGCGGACGCTGTTCGGTCGGTTTATGATTTCGACGCGGAGATGGCGATTACAATTCAAACCAGATTCAGCAGCTTTTATTCGCTTGTCTCCGAACAAAATGATCACGAACAGTTCAACAAACTTGCCGAAGGCACGATGAAAACCAGTTTTACTCCATCTGAATTTTCCGTGATTAAAACGATTCATCTGACCGATGATTTTCTTGAAAAACTCAATGATATTGTTTCATCCATTTACGAAAAGGCTTATATCTCAAACAACGTCATTGCAAAAAAGGACCGTGATAAAGGCATCACGATCGTCAATCTTCATACCCGTGTTGAGGAAAACCTCAAAGATGTTTCTTTTATTGTGCCGGTTAGAGATATTGACCCGGTTTTGCGCATCCGGGTAAACACCGTTTTTAAAAGTAATCAACCAAGCTACCGTCGGACCGCTTTTTTGCTTCTTAAAAAAGCCATCGAACCGAATCTGCGATTCAACAAGGAAGCGACCGACAGGAAAATTGCCGCAGCCATGGAAGAGGTCAGACCGGTTTACTTTCAGGTTCAGAAAAATGAAATGATCGTTCGCGAGGGCGAAAAAATCGGTTATGCAGAACTGGCTAAACTGGAGGCTTTTCATAAAACCATCAGCGATAATAAATTTTCCAACATCGCCGTCATTCTGGGGATTTTTTTTACCGCTCTTTTTCTGACTTTAATCTTGTATTTCTGGCGGACACGCAACTGGCTGAAAAACCCTGCCCGTTCCAACGTGGATTTCCTCGTTTTCGCCATTGTTGCCGTGATGCAGATCTTCTTCGTCAGGGCGGGAATGTTTATCGCTGTTGCAGTCAACCACGCATTTCCGGTCATCCCTGTGGACGCCTGCTATTATGCCATCCCCTTTGCCTGGGGCGCGATGATGATCGCCGTCCTGGTGAACCGTAATATGGCGCTTATCATCACTGTCTTGTGCTCGTTTCTCATCAGTCTGCTTTTTGATGAAAAAATGATTTTCCCTCTTTTTGCTTTTCTTGGATCCGTAGCCGCATCCTATCATATTGTCAACAGCCGCCAGCGCTCCACTTTTTTAAAGGTCGGTATTTTTCTGGGGGTGATCAATATGGCTGCGATTTTATGCCTGAATCTTCTGTCCGGCAATCTTTTTAATGATTTGTTTTTACGACTGGCCATGGGATTTGCAGGCGGTGTGGTTACCGGTATTCTGGTGGCAGGCATCACGCCGATTTTTGAGAGTCTTTTCGGATTTATCACCTATATTAAACTCCTTGAACTGTCGAACCTCAACCAACCGCTTTTTCAAAGAATGATTATTGAAGCGCCCGGAACCTATCATCACAGTATCATCGTCGCGTCGCTTGTCGAATCCGCGGCGGAAGCCATCGGCGCAAACGCCATGCTTGCCAAGGTGAGCGCCTATTATCACGATATCGGCAAACTTGCCAAACCTCACTATTTCATCGAAAACCAGCCCGGCCATGACAATCGTCACGATAAATTGTCCCCGAAAATGAGCTCGCTTATCATCATCTCCCATGTCAAGGAAGGATGGGAACTAGCGTCCAAAGTTAAACTAGGGCTGCCGATTATCAATATCATCCGTGAACATCACGGTACCAGCCTGGTCAGTTATTTTTACGACAAGGCTAAAAAGAACAAGGACGAATCCATCCGGTCGCTCACGGAAAGTGATTTTCGTTATCCGGGTCCGAAACCGCAGACCAAGGAAGCGGGTCTCGTCATGTTAGGCGACGTCATTGAAGCCTCTTCAAGAACCCTGTCCAATCCGACTCCCGCTAGAATCCGTTCGCTCGTGCGTGAAAGAATTGAACGCATCTATATGGACGGGCAATTGGATGATTGCGAGTTGACGCTGAAAAATCTCAACACCATTGCGGAAACCTTTACCCGCATTCTGACGGGAATATTTCATCATCGGGTGGATTATCCCGAAGCAATAGCCAAAGAGTCAAACGGGAAAAAGGACGTACATGAAAATCCAAATAGGAAATCGACAGAAACTCATTGAGATCGACAAACGGAGTATCCGCGCTTTTGTCGCCAGACTCCTGAGGCTTTTGGACTGCAGGGATAAAGAAGTGAGCCTTACCTTTGTCGATGATGCAGCTATTCGGGTCATCAACAGGCAGTATCTGTCCAAGGACAGACCTACCAACGTAATTTCTTTTTCATTACAGGAAGGCGAATTTGGCGATATCAACCCCGATATTCTGGGAGATGTCATCATTTCTGTGGAGACAGCACTGCGAGACGCGAAGAGTGGAAACCTGACCTTCGACGATGAAATCCGTTTCCTTCTGATTCACGGGATATTGCATCTGATGGGCTACAACCACGAAAACACAACCCTTCAAATGACGAAGAAGATGCGCCAAAAGGAAAAAGAGCTTTTCGAGCGGTTGACCATCAAGGATGAATGACCAGCACCTGTCCCGGTCTGAGAGTTTCTTCCCCTGTGATATTGTTGATCAGTGCAAGTTTTTCACGACTTAAATTATATTTTGACGCGATACCGGACAAATCATCCCCTCTGGTGACCACATGTTTATCGGTTCCAAGCGCCGCCAAATCCTCGTCGGTCAGCGTTCGATCCGCCAGACGTATCGGCTTGACCTTGGAGGATTGTACCAACGCGTTTGAATCGTCTTTCTTCGCCCCGCGGGTCGACAGCCTCAACACCTGCCCCGCCTGAATCTGATTGGTCTTGAGGTTATTGATCTCCTTCAAACGCGCGACGGGAATATTGAACCTTTTCGCGATTCCCAGCAGTGTATCTCCGGGTTTAATGGTATAAAGGTTACCGGATGGAGATGAAGTCGAAGCGGAAGAGGCTGCGGAGCGGGATGAACCCACTTGCGTTTTTCTGGAACTGACGGGGACCCTGATCACCTGGCCTGTAACAATGAACCCCTGTCGGGATAATTTATTGAGTCTGATGATCTCCGCCGCCGAAACACGATAGCGCCTGGCGATGATGGACACGGTTTCACCGGGTTTTACAGAATGCCTCACGTACGTGCGACTTTCGCTGAAGACTGGTTTTTGCGCCCCGGGAATTTCATTGGCCACCTGTTGGAATTTTTCTGACATGCCTTCGGGGATGCTGAGTTCATAAACTCTGTCGGGTGTTATTTTATGACGCAATTCGGCGTTGAGAATGGTCATGAGCTCCTCGGATACCTCCATTTTTGAAGCGATATCCTGAATTTTCATCATTCGATCCACGGAGACTTTTTCAAAACGAAGCGTGGTATCCGGAAAAGCCGGAAGATCGAAACCATATTTTTTGGGATCTTTGACGATATGCAGTGTCGCAAGAAACCTGGGCACGTAACGGGCCGTTTCACGAGGCAGCTGGTTGTAGAGGTCCCAAAAGCGGTCAAAATAATTGATATGCTGCCGGGAAATGAGACGCAGCACCCTGCCCTCTCCGCAATTATAAGCGGCCAGGACCGTCATCCAATCCCCAAACATAGCGTGCAACTCTTTCATGTAGGCAATGGCCGCCTGCGTGGATTTGAGAACATCCATGCGTTCGTCAACCCAATCATCGCGTGTCAGACCGAATTTATAGCCGGTGGAAGGAATGAACTGCCACATTCCCAAGGCTCTGGCATGGGAAAGCGCATGGACTTTAAAACCGCTTTCAACCAGCGGAAGCCAGACGAGCTCTTCGGGCATTCCCGCCTTTCTTAATTCTTCGAGGATCAGGTTGCGGTAAATCCCTGAACGCTGATAGGAGGACAGAAAAAACTCCCTTTCCGGCCCCTGAAATGATCGGATTTCTCTTTCCACATTCGCGTTTAGCTTCATCGGAATTTCACTGGCCGTGCCGTTGGTGCGGGTTTGTTGTGAAGAATACACAGCAAGAATGCGTCGTGAAATCAGCAGACGGAGATCATCCTTTTGTCGCGCGAGTTCGGCATCGCCGTTGGTATCGATCAGCAGGGCATAAGCCTTGTCCAGATTGTTTACGGTGTTTTCAATATCTCCCGCAACCCAGTATTCATCGGCGGCTTCAAGGACTTCAAGGGCTTTCTCCATCAGATCCTGTCCGTCCTCCGCGGTTTCCTCGGCGACTTCATCATTGGATAATGCCTCAGAAGGGAGCTGCGTTTCGGGTGTTTTCACGTTTATAGCCGGAACCTCGGCGGATGGGGTGACCGTTTTGGATTCTGTCTTGCTGATCCGAGTTTGTTCCTCTGGTTTTACTATCGGAACGGTGCTTGCGCAGGCAACAACAAAAAAAAGCGATACAACAACACATCCCGTTGTCCGGGCAATCTTTATTACTGACATCCGTTTCTCCTGTATTTGCGTCCGAAATCGCTTTCGGGATCCATGCATTTCAACATTCTCGCAATTGAGCCATGTCCCTTAACTACCAGACAGGATTCCCTGTCCGTTTTGGCTTATACCACATAATCCGTGTTTCACAAAACAATATCGAAAGTATTGCATGCTCTCGATATTCTGAGTAGTTTATCAGTTCTGGCCGGCATTCATGAGGTAAGACTGTATGAAATCGTCGATTTCCCCATCCAGCACTTTTTGTGCGTTTCCAATTTCCAGGTTCGTGCGATGATCCTTGACCATTTTGTACGGATGTAAAACGTATGAGCGAATCTGGCTGCCCCAGGCAATGTCTTTTTTCAGCTTGTTCTCTTCATCGAGCTTTTCATTTTTTTGTTCCAGTTCCCTCTCATAGAGCCTGGACTTAAGATATTTCATGGCCATGGCCTTATTCTTGTGCTGCGATCTTTCATTCTGGCACTGCACAACAATTCCCGTCGGTAAATGTGTGATGCGGACGGCGGAATCGGTTTTATTGACATGCTGGCCCCCCTTGCCTCCCGCGCGGAATGTGTCGATGCGAAGGTCATCCTCATCAATTTCAATTTTAATTTCATCGTCCACTTCTGGATACACAAATACGGATGCAAACGATGTGTGGCGCCTTCCCCCCGCGTCAAACGGTGAAATGCGGACTAAACGGTGAATGCCGATCTCAGCCTTTGCATAACCGTAGGCATAATCGCCTTCCACGGTAAAAGATACGCTTTTCAATCCCGCTTCATCTCCCGGCAGGGTATCAATGATCGTTGTTTTAAATTCCTTTTTTTCCGCCCAGCGCAAATACATCCTTAAAAGCATCTCCGCCCAGTCCTGGGCTTCCGTTCCCCCCGCGCCCGCGTGTATGGAAACAATCGCGTTCATGGGGTCGAGTTCGCTCGACAGCATCATTTTGAGCTCTTCTTGTCTCACCGCTGCTGAAAGAGGCTCAAGATCGTCTGCAAGATCGTCGAGCACCTGCTGATCTTGTTCATCCGCTGCAAGCATGCAAAGATTCTGAGCCTCGTTGATCTGGAGTTGGAATTTCTTCCACTGATCCAGTTTATCGGACAACTTCGTCTTTTTCTGAAGAATGTCTCTGGCTTTCTGCGGATCTTCCCAAAAATCGTTTGCGGCCGACAGGATTTCCAGATCTTTGATTTTTAATTCAAGTTCGGAAACGTCAAAGGCATTTCCCGATATAGTTGATTCTCGCTCGAAGATCGCTAATCGTTTCCAGAATATTTTCGACGGACATTTTTAATCCTCCCTTTGATGCTCCATAAAATCATTCCCGCTAAAAAAAGATAACAGACCCACACAAACCAATCGCCGAATCGCGAATAAATCGTAGGGATGGAAATAAACCTGACCGATCCGGCAAGTTTGTGCCTGGTGAATATTTCCGTTTTCGCAATGAGCCTTCCCATCGGATCCACAATGGCGGATATGCCGGTATTGGCCGCACGCACCAGATAAAGCCTCGATTCGACCGATCTGAATATCGTCATCGACAAGTGCTGATAGGGTGCGGATGTCATACCAAACCAGGCATCATTGGTAATGTTCACCAGCAAATCGGCTCCCGACATTTTGTAATGCCTGACGGCCTGAGGCAAAATAGCTTCATAACAAATCAGCACGCCGATTTTTCTTTCGCCCATCTCCAGAACCTCATATCCCTTTCCTCCGGCAAAGTCTCCGATACCTGCCGTCAGCGCACTGACGAAAGGAAAGATATTTCTCAGCGGCACATATTCGCCGTAAGGTACGAGATGAACTTTGTCATACTTTCCCGATATTTCTCCCTCAGGCGTGAGAAGGTAGGCGCTGTTGTAATAATCCGTCGATTCATCATGTGGCGCATAGCTCATCGATCCGAAAAGCAGCCAGCTGTTTGTTTCGATCGCCAATTCACGAACCCTGTTTTGAAATTCCCCGCTATCCTGATAGAGAAACGGCACGGCAGTTTCCGGCCACACAATCAAACCCCTCATGGATGGTGGTGCCTGCATGGAGAGTTCTTCATAATAGTTGAGCGTCTGTTCCTGGAATCGGGGATTCCATTTGACAGATTGATCAATATTTCCCTGAATCAAAGAAACCTCCATGGACGGGGCCTGCATCATTGCCTGGTCGATTTGTTTGACTCTGATAACACCGTACGCATAAACGCCGGCCCAGATCACCAACACGCATAAGGCCAGAACATAGGCCTGTTTATTTCTTTTGCTGATGACCTGATAAAACGCGACGTTGAGCAATATAATCATGAAAGACAGAAGGAAAACACCGCCCACATCGGCGATTTGAATCAGCACCAGGTTGAGATGCTGGGAATACCCCAGATTCGCCCATGGGAATCCTGTCAGTATGTGCGACTTGAGATACTCAAGACAAACCCACAAAACCGGCGCGACAATATAGAGCGGCACTTTCCCGCGGAAGAAAACCAGTCCCCCTGCAAAGACTGCAACAAAAAGACTCAGATAGGCCGCAAGCAGAAACATCAACGCAACACCCAGCCAGAGAGGGAGATGGCCGTAGTTCACCACCACATAAGCGATCCAGTAGATCATGCCGACATGCGCGGTGATCCCCGCAATGAACCCGTAAAGCAGGCCCTGCCTGAAGGTAACCGTGTTGCGAAGCGCAATAAAAAGGGGGATGAAGGCAACCCAGGATACAAATCCCAAACCGTATTTCGGGAAAGATAAAAAGACTAAAAAACCGCTCAGCAGCGCAAAAAAAACACTGTGCCCGCCAATTTTATTTTCAGAAAGAATGATCTTCTCTTC
Source organism: Syntrophaceae bacterium UBA2280 (assembly GCA_002347685.1). Classification (GTDB taxonomy): domain Bacteria; phylum Desulfobacterota; class Syntrophia; order Syntrophales; family Smithellaceae; genus UBA8904. The sequence continues at coordinate 1,924 of DDWS01000020.1, read as the reverse complement.
TCTACGAGAATGCTCCATCAGAGGCTACCGGATCCCTTCTTTTGATTTTCACTTTTTTTATGCTGCGTTCGTCTGCGTTTTCAATGGTGATGTCCAGATCACCGATACTAAACTGCTCGCCGCTGCGCGGTATCCTCCGCGTTGCACTCAAAATCCAACCGCTTAAAGTTTCGTATCTGCCTTCCTGGAGGGAAACGTTCATATGCTCTTCAATTGTTTCGATCTCTGCCCGGCCGTCAAAAATGATCGCGCCGTCGAGGGTCCTGGTAATACCTTCGGAATCCTCATCCGGTTCATATTCATCACGGATTTCTCCCACGATCTCTTCGAGAAGGTCTTCCAGGGTCACCAGACCGGAAGTTCCCCCGTATTCATCAATGACGATCGCGATATGTTTTTTCTGATCTTTGAATTCATTAAAAAGCAGGTGGGCATTTTTTGTTTCCGGAATATAGTAGGGTTTTGAGAGGTACCCGAGAATTCTCGCCGTGGTCATCCTATCCGGATGGACTTTGAGCAGATCACTGATATTCAGAATGCCGACGATATTGTCGATGGTTCCCCGATATACAGGAATACGCGTGTGACGCGATTGAAGCACTTCCGCAATGATTTCAGCGGGCGTCGCCTCCTGACTGACAGCGGTAATCCCGGTGCGCGGGATCATGATTTCGCGCACCAGAACTTTAGAAAAATCCATGATATTTTCGATCATTTCCCGGGAGGGTTCGTCCAAAAGCCCCGCCTTTTGTCCTTTGGACAACATACGCATCATTTCACGACGAATATATTCCTGTTTACGCCAGAAAAACAAATTCGAAATATTGATCATGTCGTAATTATTCCCCTGATCCTTTATAGCCCTCGCAAATACTCGGGCCGCATGACGCTCTCATCTTTCTTTTCAATGATCGCGCCGAGCATTTCCACAACCTTTTCTTTGTTTCCTGGCAGACGGGCCCGGATTGGAACGTAGTTCGACGCATGGTTGGATGTGAAGTAGCAGTCCGTAAAATTGGAATTCGCAACCATCAGATACAGTTCCCGGATAAAACCGATTTTATCGGGCATCACAAAACGTCCCGCGATGTAGTCATCATACAACGGGGTTTCCGGCACCAGCATCAGCGTCAGCGCGCCCACATAGTCCGGATCCATATCCGTCAGAAGTCCGGCTGTATCTATGGCGTGCTCAATGCTTTTTTCAATACCCCCCATCCCCAAAATGACGGTGGCCGAAAGCTCGATGCCTGCTTGTTTGACTCTTTTTGCCGCTTCGACCATCTGTTCGCGCGTGGCACCTTTTTCAATCTTCTTCAACAGGTCGGCATTGCCGGTTTCAACGCCCAGATAGATGATCTTTAAACCCAGTTCCCTGAGTCTTTTGAGTTCCTCTGCGGATTTTCTAAGCAGGCTTTTTGTGTTGGCATAAGTGCCGATCCGTTCCAGGCCTGGAAGATATCGTTTGATTAAAATCAGTAACTCCTCCAGCCGTGGCTGAGGAATAATCAGCGCGTCGCCGTCACACAAAAAGAGCTTTTCGACAGGTCCATACGATCTGGCTTCCTGCAAATCTTTTTCGATTCGTTCGATAGGCTTGATTTTGAATTTCTTTTGTCGATAGGTTCCACAAAAAGTGCACTTATTATGAGAACATCCGACGGTCACTTGCAAAAGCAGACTATAGGCTTCACTGGGCGGACGGATGATCAATCCTTCATAATCCATAATAACTTCCCTTACCTCATTTACGCTTTTTTTTCCTTTTTCCTTGTGATAACTCTATATTAAGACAGCGGATAAATCAAGCCTCGCTGCAACGGCATATAAAAAAAGGGAGCCGCTGTGTGCGAACTCCCTTCGATTTTCTGGCGGGGCCGATGGGACTTGAACCCACGCCCTCCGGCGTGACAGGCCGGCGTTA